>NZ_SCVH01000055.1 GCF_004296935.1 Reyranella sp. | reverse complement strand
CTCGATCCCAACAAGACCGTGTGGGAGGAGCTCTCGGGCGGTCTCGACATCATCAAGCTCGGCAACCGCGAGATCTCCAGCCGCGCCTACTGCGGCTCGTTCAATTTCAAGGGCGGCGACCAGCAGAAAAAGGTCGGCCAGCTCTCGGGTGGCGAGCGCAACCGCGTCAACCTCGCCAAGATGCTGAAATCGGGCGCCAACGTGCTGCTGCTCGACGAGCCGACCAACGACCTCGACGTCGACACCTTGCGCGCGCTGGAAGAGGCGCTGGTCGATTACGCCGGCTGCGCCGTGGTCGTGAGCCACGATCGCTGGTTCCTCGACCGCATCGCCACCCACATGCTGGCTTTCGAGGGCGACAGCCACGTCGAATGGTTCGAGGGCAACTACCAGGACTACGAAGCCGACCGGCACCGCCGCCTTGGCACCGACGCCGACCAGCCCCACCGAATCAAGTACAAGCCGCTGGTCAGGGCCTAAGGCCGGGGATGAACCCGTTCGACTACCTGCAGTGGGGTGCCGACTGGGCATGGGGCGTGCCGCTGATCGCGGTCAACGTCGTCATCCACGTCTTCTGTCTCGCGCTGTTCACGCAGAAGGTCGAGGGGGCGCTGCACGGCTTCAAGTCCCACCGCCACTTCGTGCCGGTCTTCGCCCTGGTCGTGGGCGTCGCGGTGATCTTCGTGACCGGCCTGCACATCATCGAGGCCGGCGTCTGGGCCGCCGCCTACCGCGTCATCGGTGCCATCGCCGACAACAAGTCGGCGATGCTCTATTCGCTGGGCGCGCTCACCACCTATGGCCACGACAAGGTCCACCTCGAAGCCCAGTGGCAGATGATGGGCGCGCTCGAGGCGCTGAACGGCATGCTGCTGTTCGGTCTCACCACCGCCTTCCTGTTCGCCATGATCCAGCGGGTCTGGCCCACCGCCAGGCGGTAGCCCACACCGACACCTCAGGAGGCCGAAGCCTCCGACGCAAGCACCTGATCCATCATCTGGGCAAGGTCCCTCTTGCGACGTCACCGGCGTCCCGCATGCCCTGGCACCGGTCGCGGAGTAGGACCGGCGGCTAGCGCAGGCTCAGGATGTAGGCGATCAGGGCGTCGCTCTCGTAGCGGCTGAGCGTGAAATCCGGCATATGCGTGTGTCCTGTCGACAGGTACCGGCGCAGCGACTCCGCCGTCGTGCCTGGCTTGGCTGCGATCACCGGGAAGCTCGGTCCGCGATCGGGCGTGATCGTAGGCGATTCGCGTTCGATGACGTGGCACGCCATGCACCAGCGCTCGGCCAGCGGCCGGCCTTCACCGGGACCCTGCGCGGCCGCCGTCAGCGGGAGCAGCACGAGGAAAATCACCGTTAGATGTCGCATGGGTTCCGCCTCATTGCTCGAGCGTTTTCAGATAGGCGATGAAATCGCCGATCTCACCGGCTTCCAGCCGGAACTGCGGCATTGCCGGATGTGCGGTCATGATGCCCTCGGCGAGCGATTCCGCAAGAGTCTCGACCGGATAGCGGAGATGCAATGTCCGGAAGGGTGGCGCCGTCCTCAATGAGCTTTCGCCGGATCGGCCGATCGCATGACAGGCGGCGCAGTTGGCCTGGGCGAACGCCTGCCCGCGCTGAACCTGCGAACCCTGCGCCGTCGTCGCGGTGAGGCCGGCAAGTCCGAGAACCGCCAGCACGATCAACGTCTTCATGGTCCTGTCCCTTGCCAACGCCCGCCAGCCAATTGTCATCGAATGCCATGGGCCGGCTTGCGTCATTGATGCAGGTCAATGTCGATGGGCGGCGGCCCGCCGGTTGATCGCGGGGACGGCACGGTTTAACCAAGGCGCCTCACCCGACCATGATCAGGAGTGCCCCGCATGAAGATCGGAGTCTTCGCCACCTTCATGTCGCCCCAGGCGACGCCGCAGATGATCCGCGATTTCGGCCGCCGCGCCGAGGGCATGGGAATCGAATCGATCTGGATGGGCGAACACGTGGCGCTGTTCGACAAGAACACCTACGGCTATCCCGGGTCGAAGGACGGCCGCATTCCCGTGCCCGACGGTGGCGGCATGCTGGACGTCGTCGCCACCTTCGGCTTCCTGGCCGCCGCCACGACAAAGATGCGCCTCGGCACCGGCGTCGCCCTCGTGCCGCAGCGCAACCCGATCTACACCGCCAAGGAGATGTGCACGCTCGACTGGCTGACCGACGGCCGCATCGACTTCGGAATCGGCGTCGGCTGGAACAAGGAGGAGGTCGAGGCCTGCGGCTACCGCTGGGAGGACCGCGGCCAGCGCTGCGACGAATTCCTGGAAGTGATGCGGCGCCTCTGGACCGAGCCGGTGGTCGACTTCGCCGGCAAGTGGGTGAAGTTCGAGACCATGCGACTCGATCCCAAACCGATCCAGAAGCCGCACGTCCCGATCATCGTCGGCGGCTATGCCGACGCCGCCTTCCGCCGCGCCGTGAAGTTCGGCGCCGGCTGGTACGGCTTCAACCTCGATCCTGAACGCACCAAGGGCATGCTGGCCAAGCTCGACGAGGCCTTCGCCAGGGCCGGCCGCAAGCGCGACAGGAAGTTCGAGATCATCATCACGCCGCCGATGGGCGCCTCGGCGGATTCACTGAAGGCCTATGCCGATCTCGGCGTCGATCGGCTGGTCGTGATGCTGGGCAGCCAGCGGCCGGAGAAGGTCGACCCGCGCCTGGCCGAGATCGAGCAGCTGGTGAAGAAGGCCGCCTAGGCGCCGGCCAGATCGACACGATCGAGGCCGAGGCGATAGACGCGGTTCGCGGTGCCGCTGAAGATCGCCTTCTTCTCGTCGGCGGAAGCACCTGCGGTCATGCGCTTGAAAGCGTTCCAGAGGGCGGCCGGGCCGACGCCCATCTTGTCGACGGGATAATTGCTCTCGACCATGCAGCGATCGGCGCCAAACAGTTCCAGGCAGGTCTTGACGTAGGGCCCCCAGTACCCGGCGAGCCCTTCGGACGACGGCGGGGCTGGCGCCTGCATGTAGTCGAAGGCGGCCAACCGCATCATCACGCCGCCCAGCTTCACCGAGACATTGGAGCACGCGGCCAGTTCCTTCATCCCCGCCTTCCAGGTCGAGAACACCTCGTCCTTCTTGCCGGCATAGGGGCCATAACCCAGCGGTCCGCCCATGTGACACATGACGATGTTGGCCGCGGGGAACGCGCGCGCGAGATCGACCACCTCGGCAAGCTGCGGATGGAAGACCCAGGCATCGAGCGACAGGCCGAGGGCCGCCAGCCGGGCCATGCCGGCGCGGAAATTCGACGTGAGATAGAGGCCCGGACCGTCATAGGTGTGGCTGTTGCCGATGATCGGATCGGCGTCCCAGGCCGCCGAATGGCGCACGCCGCGGAAGCGGCCACCACCCACTGCGATCTCGGCCTCCAGAACGGGGGCGACGCGATCGCCCAGCGTCAGGTCGGCAAAACCGACGATGCCGGCGCCAATCTTTGTCGCACCGTAGCGGCCGCTCGCGCTCATGGCGGCAACGCCGGCCACGAATTCGACTTCACCCACCGGCTTCATCTGGTCGGGTCCGTGGGCGCGATACATCGACCTGCATTCCTCGAACACCGTCGCCACGACGTTGTGGCCGCATCCAAGATCGACGAGCAGCTCGTCCAGCAGATAGCGAAAACCCGGGAAGTCCCACAAGTGATGGTGGGTGTCGACGATCGGCAGCCCGGGCTCGAGAATCGGCTCCTTTGGCGCCTTGGCGAGCCACGCATCATCGGGCTTGAAGATGCGGCCGTACCGCGTCGGCTCGCCGGGCTTGCGGCTGGCCAACATCGAGCCGAGCGACGACGCGCCCTTTTCCTCCGTCATGTCCGTCATCCTTCCGCGATCAGGCGCGCCAGGGCGTCGGGTTCGGTCAGCATCGGGTAGTGCCCGGTGTCCAATTCATGCCAACGGCCTTTCAGCCGCTCGGCGGTGCGTCGCTGGTGCGCGACAGGCGGATTCGAACTCTTTCGGCACCAGATCACCGAGGCATTCCACGCCTGGTCCCAGAACCGCTCCAGCCTGACCGGCGCCTGCATGGCGGCGATCGGATGCGGCGTGCAGCGCTCCAGCGCCCAGGCCCGTGTCTTGGGATCGAGATCGGCGAACAGGCGTGTCTCGAAATCCTGCCGCGACGGGCCGGTGCCGAGTTCGGTGTTCACCGCGGTGGGACGCTTCACGATGTCGGGCAAGGCCTCGCCATCGAGCAATGCCAGCGCATCGGCGAACACCACCCGCGCCACGCGCTCGCGCGCCAGTTCGGCGGTGCGCGCCATCACCATGCCGCCGGTGCTGGTGCCGGCCAGAACGACGTCCTTTAGATCAAAGTAGAACAATAATTCGGCGACCTCGGCCGCGTGGGTCTCCGTATTGATGCCGGCGCGGAGTTGACCCTTGCGTTCGGCGCAGCCGTCCAGCGTCGGCGCCAGCACGAGATGGCCTTTGGCGCGCAGCCGCTCGGCGACCGGGTTCCAGATCCAGCCGCCCTGGTAGGCGCCATGGATCAGCACGAATGTCGTCATCCCTCGGTCCCCTTCTTCACGGTGACGCCGGCCATTTGCTCGAAGACCTTTACGATCGCCGACCCGTCCTGCTTGTTGAGGCCTCGGGCGCGGGCCATCTGGTAGACCTGCTGCGTCACGTTCGCCAGCAACAGCGGCATGCCCAGCCGCTTGGCGAAGGCTGTCTCCAGTTCCTGGTCCTTGTAGGAGATGTCGATCGTGCCACCCGGCTCGAAATCACCGCTCAGGATACGCGGTACACGCAACTCCCACGCGGCACTGGCGCCGGTGGACACGCGCACCACCTCGTAGATCATCTGCGGATCGAGCCCGGCCTTGACGCCCAGCACCATCGCCTCGGCCACCGCCACGGTGTTGACCTGGACCAGCATGTTGTTGACCAGCTTCATGGCGAGGCCGCTGCCCAGTGGGCCGACGTGGAACGTCCGATTGCCCATCGCCTTGAAGAGGTCTTCGCACTTGGCGACCACGTCGGCGGCGCCGCCCACGATCACCGACAGCTCGCCCGACTGCGCCCGTCCCGTGCCGCCACTCACTGGTGCATCAAGCATGGCGATGCCCTGCGCCGCCAGCTGGTCGGCGAGGGCGCGCGCGGCGAAAGGATCGATCGTCGCCATGCAGAGCACGATATGTCCGGCCTTGGCGCTCTTGATGATGCCGCGCTCACCGGCGATCACCGATTCCGCCTGATCGGTGGTCTCGACGATGACGATGGTTCGTTCCACTTCAGCCGCCACGGCCTCCGCCGTGCCGGCAAGCTCGGCACCCTTGGCTCGGAGCGGCGCGGTCTTGGTCTGGTCGATGTCGTGCACCACCAGCTTGAAGCCGGCTTTCACGAGATTGAGCGCCATCGGCCCGCCCATGGCACCCAGTCCGATGAATCCGACCTTGCCCGCCATGTTCTTCTCCTCGGCTAGATTCCGCCGGTCACGTCGATGGTAAGGCCGGTGACGAAATCGGCGTCGGCCGAGGCCAGAAAGCAGATCACGTTCGCCTGGTCGACCGCCTCGGCGACACGACGCAACGGCGTGCGCTCGATCTCCTCGGCCTGGGCAGCCTGGGAGCGCTTCTCCCAATGCGGGCGGATGCGTTCGGTGAGCGTGACGCTGGGCGCGATGGCATTGACGTTGATGCCCTCGGGCCCGAGTTCGTAGGCGAGCTTGCGGGTGAAGGCGATGATGCCGCCCTTGGCTGCGGCATAGGCGCTAGAACTGTTCACGCTGAGGCCGCGCCCGGCGATCGAGGCCAGGTTGACGATCTTGCCGCTGCGCTGCCGCTTCATCACCGGGATCACCGCGTGGGTGAACAGGAAGGTGCCGTCGAGATTGAAAGCGATCAGCTTCTGCCAGTCGGCAAAGGCCAGCTGCTCGGTCGTCGCCTGCGGGTTGTCGATCACCGTGCTGCCGCCCACCGCATTGACCAGGATGTCGATACGGCCATGGTCGCGCGCCACGTCGGCGACCAGCCTGTCGACCTGCGCCGCGTCCAGCGCGTCGACCAGTTTGCCCTCAACTCTTCCCGGCCCCTTGCCGGCAATCTTGCGCAGCGCTGGTACGGCCTCGTCCAGTCGACCCTGGTGATTGTCGACGACGATCACGGTCGCGCCTTCGTGCGCCATGATCTCGGCCGTCGCGCGGCCGATGCCGTTGGCCGCCGCGGTGAGCACCGCGACCTTGTTGGTGAAGCGCATGGCCGCCCCCTCGTGCTAGGCGACGGGATCGAGCACGACCACGGGAATCTCGCGCGGGCCTGCCTTGACCTGGTAGTCGGCGTAGGGCGGCCAGAAGACGACGCCCTCCTTCCACAGCTTCGCCCGCTCCTCGCCCAACGCGACCCGGGCCCGCGCTTTCATCTTCGCCGTGCCGACCTGGA
>NZ_SCVH01000054.1 GCF_004296935.1 Reyranella sp. | reverse complement strand
ATATCCACGCGTTACTCACCCGTGCGCCACTCGTGTATTGCTACACGCGTTCGACTTGCATGTGTTAAGCCTGCCGCCAGCGTTCGTTCTGAGCCAGGATCAAACTCTCAAGTTTAACGTATCCTTCCACCCCAACTTGCGAAGAGGGGAAGAACTTGATCCCGTCACTAGATTACTAAGTCCGACTTGCGTCGAACGTTCGAACTAGCGACGGCGAAAACATTCGCGCCTGAAGCGCAAACGTCCGCCGCCGCCGGCGTATCCCTTTCCTAACAGACAATGCATAGAGCGCACGACCACCTCCGCAGAGGCACTGGCCGAGACCTTCGATCGAACTGGGAACCGTCAAGGTCATGAAACCCTGCGCCGCAATTACGCGCGACGTTTCCGGTACACCCCGTTCTCCGTGGGAGCCGCGCTTATATGGGCCGGTCATAGGGGTGTCAAACGTAAAATTGCAGATGTGAGACGGTCGCCCGGGATCAGCAAAAAGCACGTCAAACCTATGGTATTGTTGTGGCCTGCCAAGCTTTTCGGCATCAATATGTAGAGACCCGCCGCTGGGGACAGAATCGACCCCGCGGCGCCAACCCTAGCTGAGGCCTGGACCCACCGGGCCCGTAATAGGTCAACGGTCATGACGGATTTCCCCTCTCCGTCGGATCGGTCGAAATCCGCCAAAAGCGTCGCTTTTGCGCTGTTCCGGCCTGTCCTTTTCGCCATCGGTATCATCGCCCTGGCGCTCGGCGGCCTGGTGCTCACGCACCGGTCGAATCCCGAGATCGCGACGGCGCAAAAGCAGCTCCCCGCCCCGCCCGCCACGGCGCCCGCGCCCATCGTGCTGGTCGACTCCGAGCCCGCGCCGCCTGTCACGTCGGCCGAACTCAAGGACGGCGCCTTCAAGGGCCTCGAACTCAAAGGCTTCCAGATGAAGCCACCGGATCCGGCAACCGATCCCGAGCCTCCGGCCAGCGATCGTTACGAGCTCACGCTCCGTCTGGAACGCGGCGATACCGTCGAGAAGATGCTGGCCGACATCGATGTCCCCGACGCCGATCGCAAGCAGATCGCCGAGAAGCTGCAGACGCTCCTGAAGAAGAAGAAACTCGCGACCGGCGAGACGATCGAACTGCTCATGCAGACGATGCCCGAGCAGCCCGACGCGCCGCGCGTGCTGTCGCTGTCGGTGCGTCCGCAACCGGAACGCGAGTACATCGTGAGCCGCAAGGACGACGGCTCCTACGATGCCGAGGAGAAGATCTACAAGGTGAGCCCGCGCATCGTTCGCGTCGAAGGCGAGCGCGACGGCTCGCTGCAGCAAAGCGGCATCAAGGCCGGCGCGCCGTCGGCCGCGATGGTCGAGTTCATCCGGGCGATGTCCTACGATGTCGACTTCCAGCGTGAACTGAAGCAGGGACAGAAGTTCACCGTGCTGCTCGAACAACTCGTGACCAGCGATGGATTGGTCACCCACCCGGGCCGCCTGCTGGCCGGAGAGTTGCGCCTGTTGAAACGGACGGTGACGGTGATCCGCTTCCGCCCGCAGGGCGGCGCCGACGGATTCTACAATCCCCAGGGCGAGAGTGTCGTGCGCTCGTTCCTGCGCACGCCCATGGACGCCTCGAAGCTCACCTCGCGCTTCGGCATGCGCGAGCATCCGATCCTGGGCTTCAGCGCGCTCCACGCCGGCGTCGACTTCTCCGCCGCCTCCGGCACACCGATCCTGGCAGCCGGCACCGGCAAGGTCGCCATGGCCGGCTACAACGGCGGATATGGCCTCTACGTCAAGTTGCAGCACACCCAGGATGTGGCGACGGCCTACGCCCACATGTCGCGGCTGGGGCCGGGCATCAAGCCCGGCGTTTCCGTCCGCCAGGGCCAGGTGATCGGCTTCGTCGGCTCGACCGGCATGTCGACCGGCCCACACCTGCACTACGAGTTCCATCGCGGCGGCAGGGCGGTCAATCCGCTGGCGCAGAAGTTCGCCATGCGCGCCACGGTGGGCGGCAAGGACCTCGCCCGCTTCCAGGCGCTGTCGCGGCAGTATCTCAACCAGATGAAGAATGCGCCGGCCGCAGCCGATGTGAACGCCAAGCCGCCGCCGCCCAAGACGTCACAGGCCCCGAAGGACCCTGCGACGCCCCAGGTTGCGCGCGGCGACTAGCACCTCGATGGGCGGCTAGTCGGCGGCCTCGCCCAGCACGCGCTGGCCGGCGATCATGAGTTCGCCGTTCTCGACGCCGACCTCGACCGTCTCGCCATCCTTGATGCGGCCCTCGAGCAGCAGGGTTGCCAGCGGGTTCTGCAGGCTGCGCTGGATGACGCGCTTCAGAGGCCGCGCGCCGTAGACCGGGTCGTAGCCGCGGTTGGCCAGCCACTGCAGCGCTTTCTTGTCCAGCTCGAGGCCGATCTTGCGATCCGCCAGGAGCTTGCGCAGCTGGCCGAGCTGGATGTCGACGATGTCCGTCATGTGCGCCCGGCTCAGCCGGTTGAACAGCAGGATCTCGTCGAGCCGGTTCAGGAACTCCGGCCGGAAGGCGCGGCGCACCTCTTCCATCACCTGCTCGCGCACCGTCTCGGTCGACTGGCCTTCGCCGAGGGCTGCCAGATGGGCGCTGCCGAGGTTGGAGGTCAGCACGATCAGCGTGTTGTTGAAATGCACCGTGCGGCCCTGGCCATCGGTCAGGCGACCGTCGTCCAGCACCTGCAGCAGCACATTGAACACATCGGGGTGCGCCTTCTCGACCTCGTCGAACAGGATCACCTGGTAGGGCCGGCGGCGCACCGCTTCGGTGAGCACACCGCCCTCGTCGTAGCCGACATAGCCCGGCGGCGCGCCGATCAGGCGGCTGACGGCATGCTTCTCCATGAACTCGCTCATGTCGATGCGCACCATCGCGTGGTCGTCGTCGAACAGGTAGTTCGCCAGCGCCTTGGTGAGCTCGGTCTTGCCGACGCCCGTCGGACCCAGGAACAGGAACGAGCCCATCGGACGGTTGGGATCCTGCAGGCCTGCCCGCGCCCGCCGAACGGCATTGGACACCGCGTTGATGGCCTCGTCCTGGCCGATCACCCGCTTGTGCAGTTCCTCTTCCATGCGCAGCAGCTTGGCCCGGTCGCCTTCCAGCATCTTGTCGATCGGGATGCCGGTCCAGCGCGAGACCACCGCGGCGATGTCCTCGGGCATGACTTCTTCCTTCACGCCCCGGCTGCCGGAGAGCTCGATGTTCTCCGCTGCCTTGAGCTTCTTCTCGAGCTCGGGGATGACGCCGTAGGACAATTCGCCGGCGCGGCCGAGTTCGCCCTTGCGCTGGGCGATCTCGAGTTCGTGCCGCGCCTTGTCGAGCTGCTCCTTGACCTTCTGGGCATCGGCCAGCTTGTCCTTGGCCGACTTCCATTGCGCCGTCAGCCCGGCCGACTTCTGCTCGAGCTCGCTCAGCTCCTTTTCGAGCTTCACCAGCCGCTCGCGCGATGCCGGATCGCTTTCCTTCTTCAGCGCCTCGCGCTCGATCTTGAGCTGGATGATGCGCCGGTCGAGCTCGTCGAGATCCTCCGGCTTGCTGTCGACCTGCATGCGGATGCGGCTCGCCGCCTCGTCCATCAAGTCGATCGCCTTGTCGGGCAGGAAGCGGTCGGTGATGTAGCGGTTGGAGAGCGTCGCGGCCGCCACGATGGCGGCATCGGCGATGCGCACGCCGTGATGCAGCTCGTACTTCTCCTTGAGGCCGCGCAGGATCGAGACCGTGTCCTCGACCGTCGGTTCGGCCACGAACACAGGCTGGAAGCGGCGTGCGAGCGCGGCGTCCTTCTCGATGTGCTTGCGGTACTCGTCGAGCGTCGTGGCGCCGACGCAATGCAGTTCGCCGCGCGCCAGTGCCGGCTTCAGCATGTTGGAGGCATCCATCGCGCCGTCGGCCTTGCCCGCCCCGATCAGGGTGTGCAGCTCGTCGATGA
>NZ_SCVH01000053.1 GCF_004296935.1 Reyranella sp. | reverse complement strand
CCAGCGGCAGATCCTTGGTCATGCCCATGCCGCCATGGATCTGCATCGATCGGTCGACGACGCGGCCACCGCCTTCTGAAGCGGTGAGCTTGGCGATGGAGGCTTCGATGCGGAACGGCAATCCGCGCCGCGCCTTCTCGGCGGCTTCCAGCGTGAAGTGCTTGGCGGTGCGGATGTCGATCTCGTTGTCGACCAGCATCCACTGCACGGCCTGGCGGTTGGCCAGTTTCTCGCCGAAGGTTGAACGCATCTTGGCCCATTCGATCGCCATCTCATGGGCGGCGATGGCGACGCCTATGCAGCCGGCGGCATAGGGGATCCGCTGGCGCGTCAGGCGGTCGTTGGCGACGGCGAAGCCCTTGTTGACCTCGCCCAGCACCTGATGGTCGGAGACCCAGCAATCCTTGAATTCGAGTTCGGTCGCGTAGTGCGAGGAGCGCAGCGTGTGCACGACCCGTCGCACATGAAAGCCAGGCGTATCGGAATCGATGATGAAGCAGGTAATGCCGGCACGGCCTTTTGAGACGTCGGTGCGCGCGAACACGATGCCGTACTGTGCCCGGTCGGCGTTGGAGATGAAGATCTTGGCGCCGTTCAGCACCCAGCCATTGTCCTTGCGTTCGGCCCTGGTTTGGATGGCGCGGGCCGGGTCGCTGCCGCCCGACGGCTCGGTGAGGCCAAAGAAGGCCTTCTTCTCGCCGCGCAGGGTCGGATAGAGGTAGCGCTCCTTCTGGTCTTCGTTGGCCTCGAAGATCTGCGCCAGCCCCGCGCCGCCGAAGGTGCCGTAGCAGGGCACGTAAAGACCGGCGCGATGCTGCGCCATCTCGATGGCCAGCAGCACGCGGGTCACGATGTCGATGTCGGGACCGCCGTATTCCTTGGGGATATCGATGCCGAACAGGCCCATCGCCTTGGTTTTTTCAACCAGACGGGCGTGATCGGCAGGGTCGAGTTCTGCCGCATCGGGGTCGAGCTTGGCCTCGAGCGGGATGATCTCTTCGCGCACGAAGCGGCGGACCTGGTCGATCAGCAGTTGCTGTTCTTCGCTGGGTTCGAAATCCATGGTTCTCTCTCAGGCCGGGCTCAATCGTCCCAGCGGCGGCGGGTTCCTGGCGTTGTCGGGCGGCAGCGCGCCGTGGTCGGCCTTGTGGACCATCAGCAGTTCGAACCAGCGCGAGCGATATTGCATGTTCACTTCGACGCGGAACTGCCGGCCCGGGCCGCGCTCCTCTGCCTCGCGCGTGAGCTCGCTGCGCAGGCCGAAGGGCGAGCGGCCGCCGGCCTGGCCGATATAGAGAATGGCGCCCTCGGCATCGGCGATCTGGTAGACGCCGAGCTGGCCCGGCAGCCGGGCGGCTTCCGCCGGCGTCAGCGGCTTCCACGGCTTGTCGAGGCGCAGCCGCATCGACACGCTATTTTCCCTGGAACCTGGCGGTGCGCTTTTCCAGGCGCGCCTTCATACCTTCTTGGGCATCCTGGCTCTGCATCGCCGCGCGGACGGCTGCATCCACATCGTCGTGTGGGATAGCGTCGCGGAACTCGAGCTGGCGCACCGTGAGCGCCTTCATGGCCTTGAGCGACAGCGGCGCGTTGGCGGCGAGGCGGTCGATCACCTTCTTCGCTTCGGCCTCGAGCTGGTCGGCCGGCACGCAGCGTGCGATCAGGCCGAGCGCAAAGAGCTTGGTCGAGGGCAGGGGATCGCCAAGCAGCAGCATCTCGCGCGTCGTCACCGGCCCCAGCACTTCCATCAGCTTCTTGGCCAGGAACCAGTTGGGCGCCAGGCCCACCTGGGCGAGCGACATGCCGAAGCGTGCCTTCTGGCTCGCCACCACCAGGTCGCAGTGGAGCGCGAGTTCGTTGCCCCCGGCAATGGCGTCGCCGTGCACCACGGCCACGACCGGCAGTGGGCAGAGTTCGATGGCGCGCAGCATGATCTCGATGCCGCTCGCCTCGCCGGCGCCGGCGCTCTTGCTGCGCTCGGCCATGTCGAGGCCGGCGCAGAACACGTCGCCCTTGCCGCGGATCACCAGCACACGGTCGTCGGCTGCGACTGGCGCCTGAAGTGCCTCGATCATGTTGCCCAACAGCTCGCTGTCGAGCGCGTTCTTCTTCTCCGGCCGGTTCATCCAGACGGTTTTGACCGGGCCGTTCTTCTCGATGATGACCTTGTTCATCGCATCACTCCGGTTCGATGCCCGCAGCCTTGATCGCCTCGGTCCACCATTTGGTCTCGGCCTTCACATAGGCGGCGAAATCGTCGGGGCCAAGCGGAGACACTTCCATGCGGCCCTGAGTCATGGCCTTGCCGGTCGCCGGGTCCTTCAAGGCCTCGGCGATGGCTTCATAGAGCTTCAGTTGGATGGGCTTGGGTGTTGCCGCCGGCGCGAACACCGCCAGCCAGTAGACCAGCGAGTAGCCCGGCACGAACTCGGCGATCGCCGGCAGGTCGGGCGCCACGCTGGTGCGCTTCGGACCGGTCGTACCGAGCCCGCGCACTCTGCCGGCTTCCATCTGGGTCAGGGCCTGCGGCAGGTCGGGGAACATGACCTGGACCTGGCCGGAGACCACGTCGCCCAGCGCCTGGGGACTCGCCTTGTAGGGCACGCGCTCGATCTTGACGCCGACCATCGAGTTGAACATCTCGCCCGAGAGGCGCTGCGAGGCGCTGGCTTCGGCGTAGTTGAGCTTGCCGGGATTCCGGCGGGCGTAGCCGATCAGCTCGGAGATCGTCTTGATCGGCAGCGCAGGATTGACCACCAGGGCATTGACGCCAGTGATGCAGCGCGCGATCGGCGCGAAATCCTTTTCGGGATCGTAGGAGAGCTTCTTGAACAGCGCGCCGTTGGCGGCGTTGGTCGTGTTGGTTCCCATCAGCAGCGTGTAGCCGTCGGCCGGCGCGGTGGCGGCCGCCGAGGCGCCGAGCTGGCCCGAGGCGCCGGGTTTGTCGTCGACGATGACCGGCTGCTTCAGGATATCCGTCAGCTTGGCGCCGAGCGCGCGCGCGGCGATGTCGGTGGCGCTGCCGGCGGCGAAGGGCACGACGATCTTGATCGGCTTGCTGGGGAAATCCTGCGCGCGCAAATCCGGTGCAACCGACAGGGCGGCGGCGCCGGCGAGTGCGGTACGACGACTGATCTTCACTTTTCCTCCCAAGGCCTCGGCCGGCCGGCATCTGTTGTAGCGGGCCGGCGCGGCGAGGCAAAGGCGGGAGGCTATATGAACAGCTTTTCCGCCTTGCGGTCGGTGTAGAGGCCGGACACGAATTCGGCGTAGCCGTTGTAGAGCAGGGTCGGGATGCGCGCGTCACTGCCCAGCGGCTTCTCGGTCGCCTGGCTCCATCGCGGATGGGGCACTTCCGGATTCACGTTGGCCCAGAAGCCGTATTCGCTGGACTGCAGCTTCTCCCAGAACGAGACCGGGCGCTTGTCGGTGAAGTCGATGCTGACGATCGATTTGACGTTCTTGAATCCGTACTTCCAGGGCGCCACGAGGCGAAGCGGCGCGCCGTTCTGCTTGGGGATCGGCTTGCCGTAGAGACCGGTGGCGATGAAGGCGAGGTCGTTCATCGCCTCGTCCATCGCCAGGCCCTCGGTGTAGGGCCAGGGATAGAGAAGATCGCGCTGCTCGCGCATCACGGAGGGCTTCGACAGGGTCTTCATGACGACGTACTTGGCGCTGCCGAGCGGCTTGCAGAATTCGACCAGTGAGCGCACCGGAAAGCCGCTCCACGGCACGATCATCGACCAGGTTTCTACGCAACGGTGACGGTAGACGCGCTCCTCGAGCGGCATCTTCGCCAGAAGATCGTCGATGCCGACCTCGAACGGTTTCTCGACCATGCCGCCGACCTTGATCGTCCAGGGCCGGACGTCGAGCTTCTGCGCCTCGCGCCAGATGCTCTTGTCGGTGCCGAACTCGTAGAAGTTGTTGTAGGTCGTGGCCTGCCGCTCCGCGGTCATCGGCGTCGGCACGCCGTATTTGTCGTTGCGCTTGGCAGGATAGAGGCCGGCCGACGGGTCGGGTGCCGTCTTGTCCTGGGCCATGACCGCCGACGGCAGGGCGAGGGCAGCGGCTCCAAGGCCCATCGCCCGCACCAGGTCGCGGCGTTTCAGGTAGCTGCTTTCCGGTGTTGCCAGACGTTCCGGCAATTCCCAGCCGCGCGTGCGCTTGATCAGCATTCGTCGAACTCCTGTTACGCCCCGTTCCATCGTCATGCCGGGGCGGGACGGTCGTCGCAAATCAACCTTGCTCACCGGACCGTGACGTCACCTTCGCCCATGGCATCGGCCAGATCGCGGCGATAGCCCATGACCACCATGGTCTCGGCCACCAGGAACATCGGGCCGATGAAGCCCTGGAAGATGTTGTCGAGGAGCGCCGGACGCTTGCCTTCGTAGTGATGGCCGAGGAACTGCAGCACCCAGCCGCCGACGAACAACACGGTGAATGCCGTCCATGTCGCGGAGGGCGACCCCAGCGCGCCGGCCAGCGCATCGGCTGCGTACCAGGCCGGCGCCATCAGCGCTCCCATGAGTATGCCGATGCCGAGATCGAGCGCTATCCAACCCAATACCGCCACGATTGCTACGGCAAGCGATACCGTCCATTCCCGGTCACCGAGCTCGAAACGCCAGAGCGAGAGAAGCAGCAACAGGGAGAAGACGATGACTGGAATGCCGACGAAATGTGTCGCCTTGTTACGCCAGTCGCGATGGACCGAGGCGTAGCTGGCGAGTTGGCGGCGAAACAGATCGTTAGCCATCATTCGTCATCCCGGTTGTCCGCTGGTCACGTCCTGGAGGGTGGGCCACATCACTTCCCGCCAGCCGTTGTTGCCGGAGGTCGAGAAGGTGACCTGCTTGTTCTGTACCAGGAAGAACCGCGGAACCTCGAAGCCTTCCTGGACGCCGACCTGGCTCATCAGGAACGTGTCGAGCAGCCAGCGCAGATCGGCGGGCCAGGTCTGCTGCTTGGAGAGCAACGCCGAACGCGCCGGGTAGATCACCCGATAGTCGAGCTTCTTGTAGACGGGCGAGGCGACGAACAGCGGCTCCCACTGGGTGCGCCACACCTTGCAGTCTTCCGACGTCTGGTCGCCGACGAACACCAGCATCGGCCTGCTGGCCGCCTGCGCCTGGGCAAGGTGAGCAAGTGACACCGCCGCGGCCGATGCCGTGGCGCCCATCATCAGTGACCGTCTATTGAACATACAACATCGCCCCGTGAACCTCTGCCACGGGGCCAATATGAAGCAAGCCCGTCCGGAGGTGAAGGCAACTAGGCCTTGGTTCCGGTCACTTCCCGGATCATGGGCCACATCTTGTCCTTCCAGCCGGCATTGCCGGTCACGGTCAGAACGACCTTGCCGTCCTGGAAGAGGATGAACCGCGGCGTCGCCGCTGGTCGCGACTTGCCTTCGTCGGAGTCAAGGAAGGCCACACGAATCGGCTGCGCGGCTGCCGGCCAGCTCTCTTCCTTCGGCACGAGATCGGCGTTGGCAGGGTAGACGATCTGATAGTCGAGCTTCTTGAAGGCGTCGGACTTGAGGAAATCGGGCTCGGACTGGGCACGCCAGATCTTGCAGCCGCCTCAGAGCTCGTGGCCGACGAACACCAACGTCGTCCGCCCAGCCTGGGCCTGCGCGACGCGGGTCAGTGACGGAGC
Organism: Reyranella sp.; assembly: GCF_004296935.1. Classification (GTDB taxonomy): domain Bacteria; phylum Pseudomonadota; class Alphaproteobacteria; order Reyranellales; family Reyranellaceae; genus Reyranella. Next base: position 20,225 of record NZ_SCVH01000053.1, on the reverse strand, counting down.
GGCGGCCATCGCCAGGCCACCTGCCATCAAGGACCTTCTGTTGAACATGACGAAGCTCTCCTCGCGGATCCATTCCACGGGGAGACTATGGGTGAGGCGGCGCGGGCGGAGTAGCGACCGACCGGCCACCTCACCGCCTTGTGACTGCGGCGCGAGCAGGCAGCGTCAGGCCGCCTGGTGCTTTTTCGTCTCCTCGACGATGCGTTCGGCGGTGCGTCCCGCCAGTTCCTGCAGGTGGTCGAACTCGGTGCGGAACGTGCCGACGCCCTGGGTCACCGACCGGATCTCGACGATCATGTCGGCGATCTCGGCCTCCGGCATCAGGGCCGATACTTCGTCCCAGCCGTTCCAGCCGGCGCGGGTATCGTAACCGAGCAGCTGGCCGCGGCGGCCGGAGATCAGCCGCTGCAGACGCGGCGTCGATTCGCTCGGCCCCGCGACCGTCACCTTCAGGATCGGCTCGAGCAGCACCGGCCGGCATTTGGGCATCGCTTCGCTCATGGCGATGCGCGCCGCCATCTTGAACGACATCTCGGAGCTGTCGACGGCGTGAAACTGGCCGTCGAACAGCTTGACCTCGATGTCGACGACCGGCTGGCCGAGCGGACCCTCCTTCAGATAGTCGATCAGGCCTTCCTCGACCGCGGGGATGAAGTTGCGCGGCACCACGCCGCCCACGATCTTGTCGACGAAATGGAACCCCGAGCCCCGCGGCAACGGCCTGATCTCGATCTTGATATCGGCGAACTGGCCGTGTCCGCCGGTCTGGCGCTTGTAGCGCGCATGCTGCTGGGCGCCGGCCTGGATGGTCTCGCGATAGGCCACGCGCGGCGGCGCGGTCTCGACGGCGACGTTGTAGCGGCCGGCCAGCTTGTCGACCGCCACCTTGAGGTGCATTTCACCCTGGCCCTTGAGCAGCAGCTCGTGGGTTTCGCCGCGGGCCTCGAAGGCGAGCGACGGGTCCTCCTCGACGATCTTGTGAAGGGCGCCCGAAAGCTTGACCTCGTCGTTGCGGTTCTTGGCGGCAAGCGACACGACGAACACCGCAGGCGCTGCTGCCGGAAAATCGGCGGAGGGGGCGATCTCGCCTGCGCTCAGCACTTGGCCGGCCGATAGCGCCTCCACCTTGGCGAGCGCCACGAGCTCGCCGCTGCGGGCTTCGGAAATCTTGTCGAGCCGTTGGCCGAACGGCCGCAACATCGCGCCGATTCGGTGGCCGCCCAGTGACTGGCCTTCGGTGAGGGTTCCCGACCAGACCCGGCACAGCGAGAGCTTGCCGGCGTGCGACTGGTGCAGGACCTTGAAGCACTCCGCGACCGCTGTTCCGCCGGCGACGCCGTTGGTGACGCCATTGGGGGTGACGAGCGTCCTGCGTTTGGCCGTTTCGGCCGCGAACGGCGTGTCGTGGCGCAGTGTCTTCAGGAGCCGGCGCACACCGTTCTCGCGATCGCCGGCGCCCAGCAGCACCGGAACGATCTTGTCGGCGCCGAACTCGTCGTGGAGATCGCGGTAGATCAGCGATTTTTCCGGAGCGATGTCCTCGATCAGCTGCTCCAGCAGCGTGTCGTCGAACTCGGAAAGCGTTTCCAGCAGCTCGCGGCGGGCCTCGGCCTCGCGCGGCAGGATCTCGGCCGGCATTTCGATCAGGTCGGAGGCGCCGCTCGGCTTGTAGCGATAGGCGCGCTCGCTCACGAGATCGACGTAGCCCACCGTCTCCTCGCTGCCGTCGTTGGTCGGCCGGCGGATCGGCACCTGGCGCAGCACCAGCTTGCGCGTCGACACCGACTGCAGCGCCGACAGCATGTCGCGCACGCGGGCTTCCGCCGAGTCGATCTTGTTGACGAAGATGATGTGCGGGATGTGGCGGTCTTCGATGTATTTCAAGAGCGGCGCCAGCGCCACGACACGCTCGGGCGAGGGCTCGCAGACCACGACCGCCACATCGCACACCGCAAGGGCTGCGAAGGCATCGTGCTGGAACTCGATCGAACCGGGGACGTCGAGGAAGGTCCATTGATCTCCGAGATAGTCGACCGAGGCGACGTTGATCTCGGTTCCCATGCCGCGCTTGCGCGCCTCCGCGGCGGCGTCGCCGATCGAGGTGCCCGCGCGGGTCGAACCGCGCCGGCCGATGGCCCCCGTGGCGTAGAGAATGCTCTCGAGCAGGCTGGTCTTGCCCGAGAGATACGGCCCGCACAGCGCCACCACGCGATGCGCGCCGCTACCTGGCCTGCCGCCGGTGATGGTCTCGGTCTTGAGGTCGGTCATGACAACGTCCTCCTTCTGCGCGAAAGCTCGCGCGTAGAAGCCCCGGACGACGGTCGCTACGAGTCACACGGCCGAAACGACCGCGTCGGAGCGAAGCCCCTTGTCATGGAAATCGTTTCACCCCCGCCTGGGGGAGTCAATCCAAAGGCGGGGGAAGAAAGCAGTGCGTTTTAGCTCAGCGCCCCGCAGGCGCGCTGGATGCGGCGGCCGGCTTCTTCGAGCAGCTCGGTCGCCGTGGCGTAGGAGATGCGAAACGCCGGGCCCTGGCCGAAGGCCGAGCCCTGCACCACCGAAAGACCTTCGGCTTCGAGCAGGTAGTTCACGAAGTCGGTGTCGTTGGCGATCGTCTTGCCGTCGGGCGTCTTCTTGCCGATCGTGCCGGCGCACGAGGGATAGACATAGAACGCGCCTTCCGGCCGCGGGCACTTCAGGCCCTTGGTCTGGTTCAGCATCGACACGATGAGGTCGCGGCGCTGCTTGAAGGTGGCGACGTTCTTCGGGATGAAGTCGGTCGGGCCGTTCAGCGCCGCTACGGCGGCCGCCTGGCTGATCGAACTTGCGTTCGACGTGCTCTGCGATTGCACGGTGATCATGGCGTCGATCAGCTTCTGCGGCCCGGCGGCATAGCCGATGCGCCAGCCGGTCATGTTGTAGGCCTTCGACACGCCGTTCATCGTCAGCGTGCGGTCGTAGAGCCTGAGCTCGACCTCGGCCGGCGTCGCGAACTTGAAGTCGTCGTAGACGAGCTTCTCGTACATGTCGTCGGTCAGGACATGGACCTGCGGATGCTTCAGCAGCACGTCGCAGAGGCCGCGGAGATCGGCGTGGGTGTAGGCCGCCCCCGTCGGGTTGCTGGGCGAGTTCAGGATCAGCCACTTGGTCTTGGGCGTGATCGCGCGGTCGAGCGCCTCGGGCGTCAGCTTGAAGCCGGTCGACTCGGGGCAGTTCACGATGACGGGCGTGCCGTCGCCGAACATCACCATCTCCGGGTAGGACACCCAGTAGGGCGCCGGGATGATGACCTCGTCGCCGGGGTTCAGCGTCGCCAGCATGGCGTTGAAGATGATCTGTTTGCCGCCCGAGGTGACGACGGTCTGGCTCGGCTTGTACTCGAGCCCATGGTCGCGCTTCATCTTGGCCACGATCGCCTGGCGCAGCGCCGGCGTGCCCGGGACCGCGGTGTAGCGCGTGTCGTTGTCGCGAATGGCCTTGATCGCCGCTTCCTTGATGTGGTCGGGCGTCGGCATGTCGGGCTCGCCCGCCGCCAGGCCGATGACGTCTTTGCCCGCCGCCTTCATCTCCAGGAATTTGCCTTGGGCGGCATTGGTCGGAGAGGGCTTGATGCGGCTCAGACGGTCGGCGATGAAAGCCATGACGCAGATGCCTCCTTTCAGGCATTGAAAAAGCGCGCGACCGTACGTGCGGCGGGCTGATTTCGCAAGGCTGCGCGATGTCTGCAGGCCGTCGCGAGGACTATTTCTCGTAGGTTCTCGCCGTACCGGCGTTAAGTCTCAGTCGACGACGCGCACCGAGGCATCGACGCTCATCTTGGCGCCGCCGAATCCCACGCGCCGGCCGCTGACCGGGGCGGCGTCGTGATAGTCGAGGCCGACCGCCACCCGGAGGCTGTCGCCGTGCGGGCTGATGTTGTTGGCGGGATCGAAGCCCACCCATTCGAGGCCGGGCACCCAGGCCTCGGCCCAGGAATGGCTGGTGCGGCCGACATGCAGCGCCGGATCGTCGTTGCGCAGGTAGCCGCTCACGTAGCGCGCCGGCACCTCGAGCCGTCGGCAACAGGCGATGAAGGCGTGTGCCTGGTCCTGGGCCACGCCGGCGCCGCGGGCCAGCGCCTCGGCGGCGGTGGTGTCGACGGTGGAGACGCCGGTCTTGTAGGCGATGCGCTTGCCGATGCGCTCCATGACCTCGTGTAGGACGGCGACACGCTGGGCCGCATCGGCCGCCCGCTCGGCCAGGCCCTCGATCACCTGGTCGAAGCTCGCATCGTGGCGGGCGAGGCCGGTGTTGCGCAGCCAGAACGGCGCCGGCAGCGTCGGTGTCTCGACATAGCGCAGCCACTGATCGGCGCCGCTGTATTCGTAGATGCCGTGTACCGTGATCTCGACGCTGTCGTGCCGGTATGCCGCCGAGAAGGTCGTCACCTGGTTGCCGTGTCCGTCGACCCATTCCGAGCGCTTGCCCGGCCCGTCGATGCGCCACGAGACGACGCGCTGGCCGGCGGCCGGCTTGGGCGTGAGCCGCACGTCGTGGATCGAATGGCCACTGGGCTGGTCGAACTGGAAGCGCGTGGTGTGCGCGATGGAGAACCGCATGATCGTTTAATCCAGCAGGAACTGGCGGCCGATTTCATCGGAGAGCGTGGCGATGTCGTCGCGCACGCCGCCCAGGAACTTGGCCAGGCCGATCTCGAAGATCCGGTCGACGCGCGCGTAGCGCAGCCGCGCATGCAATTCGCCGGCGAGCCGGTCAGCCTCTCCCCGCGTGCCGTAGGCGTCGGCCAGTTCGCGCATGCTGAGGTCGACCATCCACAGGCAATGATGCACCGAGCGCGGCACGTCGCGGCGCAACATCATCAGCTCGGCCACCTTCACCGGGTCGAGCGCGCTGCGATAGATGCGGCGATAGGTTCGGACGGCGCCGATGCAGGCCAGCACTTCCGACCAGGCGAAATAGTCGGGCTTGTCGGCGTGCGGGTTGCCGTCCGGCCGCAGCAGGTGAAACTTCACGTCGAGGATGCGCGCGGTATTGTCGCCGCGCTCGAGGAAGGCGCCGAGCTGCAGGAAATTGTAGGCCTCGTCGCGCAGCAAGGTGACTTGCGCTGCGCCGAAGATCATCACCGCCTGCTTCTTCACCGTCTCGATCAGGGCGCCGCGGTCGAGCGTGGCGCGGTCGCTGCGCATGCGGCTGCTGAGCTCCAGCCACAGCCCGTTCAGGCTTTCCCAGACGTCGACGGTGATGTTGTTGCGTTCCTCGCGGGCGTTGCTGCGCGCCGCCGCGATCGAACTCACGATCGAGGAGGGGTTGCTCTCGTCCACCACCAGGAAGTCGATGAGGCTGGCGAGGCGCCCGCCCTGCTGTTGGGTCTGGCGGAACTCGTCCTCCATGCCGAAGATCGCCGCGACCCCCGCGGCCTCCTCGCCGCGCGACTGCAGCGCCATGCGCTGCGTCGCCTCGATGAGCCGCGCCGTCGACTTGGCGCGCTGCAGGTAGCGACCCATCCAGTAGAGGTTCTTGGCGGTGCTGCTCAGCATCGGCAGCTCGCTTCGCGCTCGGATTCCTCTCCCCCTAGCGGGGGAGAGGAGCCTAACTTGGCGATTCGACCGATTCATGGAGCTACTCGCCCGAGCCGGCTTCCGGCGCCAGCACCCAGGTGTCCTTGGTGCCGCCGCCCTGGCTTGAATTGACGACCAGCGATCCCTCTTTAAGCGCCACCCGCGTCAGCCCGCCGGGAATGATCGTGACCTTGCGGCCCGACAGCACATAGGGACGGAGGTCGACGTGGCGCGGCGCCACGCCCTGGCCGACGAAGGTCGGGCAGGTCGAGAGCGCCAGGGTCGGCTGGGCGATGTAGTTGTCCGGCCGAGCCCGCACCAGGTGGGCGAAGTCCTCGATCTCGGCCTTGCTCGAGGTCGGGCCGACCAGCATGCCCTTGCCGCCCGAGCCATGCACTTCCTTGACGACCAGTTCGGTCAGGTGTTCGAGCACGTACTTGTAGTCGTCCGGCCGGTCGCAGCGCCAGGTCGGCACGTTCTGCAGGATCGGCTCCTCGCCGAGATAGAAGCGGATCATCTCGGGGACGTAGGTGTAGGTCGACTTGTCGTCGGCGACGCCGTTGCCCAGCGCATTCACGATGTTGACCCTGCCGGCGCGCAAGGCGCCCAGCAGGCCGGCGACGCCCAGGAAGGAATCCGGCCGCATCGCCAGCGGATCGAGGAAGGCATCGTCGACGCGGCGATAGATGACGTCGACGCGCTGCGGCCCGCGCGGCGTGCGCATGTAGACGCGGCCCTCGTCGACGAACAGGTCCGAGCCCTCGCACAGGTCGATGCCCATCTCGTCGGCGAGGAAGGCATGCTCGAAATAGGCGCTGTTGAAGTGGCCGGGCGTCAGCAGCACGACCGTGGGCTCGGCGTCGTCGCTGAACGACACCGACCGCAGCGTCGCCAGCAGTTCCTCCGAATAGTCCGCGACCGGCAGCACCCGCATGGCCGAGAACAGCTCGGGGGCGAGGCGCATCATGACCTCGCGGTTCTCGAGCACATAGGAGACGCCTGAAGGCGTGCGGACGTTGTCTTCGAGAACGTAGAAGTCCTTCTCGCCGACGCGCACGAGATCGATGCCGGCGATATGCGCATGCACGCCGCCGGGGAGCGCCAGGCCCTGCGCCATTGCCACGAATTCGCCGTTCATCAGGATCTGGGTCTCGGGGATCACGCCGGCGCGGCAGATCTCGCGTGCACCGTAGGCATCGACGAGGAAGGCGTTCAGTGCCTGGACGCGCTGCACCAGGCCCTTGTGCAGGTACTGCCACTCGTCCCAGGCGATGACGCGCGGAATGATGTCGAAGGGGATCGTCGTCTCATGGCCGTCGACGGCGCCGTAGGCGCCGAAGGTGATGCCGTGGCGGCGGTAGAACAGGTCGACCTCATGGCGCGTCGCCGCCACCCGCTCGGGCGACGTGCGGGCGAGCCAGTTGGCCACGCTGCGGTAGGGCGCACGGATCGAGCCTGTCGTGCCCATTTCGTCAAATGCCTTGGCGGCCATCCGGCGTTTCACCCCCTGTCGAATCACCTTATAAGCAATCACCGGGCCAACAAGTAGGGGCCAACAAAGCGGCTCCGGCGAAATCTCGCGGAGGAACAGCGTGAAGCAGGTGCTGATCGACAGCTACGGAACGCCCTGGGAGGTCGCGCGCTGCGCCGAGGTGCCGGATGTCGGCGTGCCCGGCGCCGATGAAGTCGTGTTCGACGTGCTGGCCTTTCCGATCAATCCCGCCGACATGTGGTTCTGCAAGGGAAGCTACCGACTGAAGCCGCCACTGCCGGCGACGCCGGGCGCGGAATGCGTCGGCCGCGTCACGGCCGTGGGTTCGGCCGTCAAGCACGTGAAGAAGGATGACCTCGTCATCAACCTGCAGCGCGAGAACTGGACGCAGCGCCGCCGCGTGAAGGGCGACGATGCCATCCCGCTGCCTCCGGGCATCGACCTCCGGCAGGCCGCCATGGTGCGCATCAATCCGCCCACCGCGCAGCTCATGCTGTCCGACTTCGTCGACCTCAAGGCCGGCGACTGGGTGATCCAGAACGTCGCCAACTCGGCGGTCGGCCGGCTATTGATCGTTCTGGCGAAGCAACGCGGCCTGCGCACCGTCAACGTCGTGCGCCGCGCCGACCTCGAAGGCGAGCTGAAGGCGCTGGGCGGCGACGTCGTGATCGAGGACGGCGACGACCTGGCGGCCCGGGTCGCCAAGGCCACGGGCGATACGCCGATCAGGCTCGGCGTCGAGGCGATCGGCGGGGCCGCGACCGGCCGTATCGTTGAGAGCGTGGGTACGGATGGCACGGTCGTGCACTACGGCTCGATGAGCGGCGAGGATCCCAAGGTCGGGCGCGGCAACTTCATCTATCGCGGCGTTCGCCTGACGGGCTTCATGCTCGGCCGCGGGCTCGCCAAGCTCAGCCCGGAGAAGATCCGTGCGATCTACGCCGATCTTGCGGCCCAGGTCATGGCCGGCAAGCTCTCGGCACCGGTGGACACGGTCTATCCGATCGACAAGATCAAGGAGGCGCTGGCGCACGCCGACAAGGGCGGGCGCAACGGCAAGATCCTGGTGAGCCCCAACTCGGCGATTTGAGTGGGCGATTTGAACGAGGGAGAGAAGAGATGAGTTCCGACGTCGCGGCGATCGAGAAGGTACTACAAGTCTATTTCGACGGCCTCCATGAGGGCGACACCAAGAAGCTCGGCGAGGCGTTCCATCCCGCCTCGCATCTCTATGCCGCGGGCGGCGACGGCAAGGCCGCCGACATGCCGCGCGCCGACTGGTTCAAGATGGTGGAAAGCCGCCCGTCGGCCAAATCCAAGGGCAGCCCGCGCGCCGATCGCATCGTGTCGATCGACTTTTCCGGCCCGGCCACGGCCTTCGCCAAGGTCGAGTGCCAGATCCCGCCGCGCTACTTCACGGATTACCTGACGCTGCTGAAGGTCGACGGCCGCTGGCAGGTCATTTCGAAGGCCTACCACACGGTGACACGCGAGGGCTGAGACAACTCTTCTCCTCCCCCGTCGCGGGGGCTATCGCAATGGCAACTTTCCGTCGTCTCGACCGAAGCGCCGAAGGCGCGAAGCGGAGAGACCTTGCTGCAGAATCAACAGTCTTCGTTGAGGAGAGGAGGTCCCTCGACTGCGCCGCCCTACGGGCGGCTTCGCTCGGGACGACGGGAAATTGGCCATACGCGATTGCCCTGCCCGAGAGGGGGAGAGGAAGAGCGCCGCTCAGCCGTTCCCCGTCTTTTCCGCGAGCCACGTCTTGATGAGAGACTGATAGGGAACGTCGCGCTTGTTGGCGGCTACCTTGATGCGGTCGAGAAGCGACACCGGCAGACGCAGCGAGATCGCGGTCGTCGACGGCTTGAGGTTCGGCAGGCGCACCTGCTCGGCCTTGCTCCAGTCGACATGGCGGCTGGAGTCGTGGGTTTCCCAGAAGCGCCGCTCCTCGGCTTCGCTTCGGAATTTTGGAACAGATTTAAGTTTCTTGCTCATAGCGTACCCGTTCTTTGGCACTCATGGTTCGCGCGGAGATCACCCGGATCAGCCTGCCGTCGCCGCGCAGCGTGAAGCTGATATGAAGCTGCCGCCCGGCGTCGGTACGACCCAGCGCGTGCAGCCTGAGTTCACGGACGCTGTGGCCGATATCCTCGACGACCAGTAGCGGATCGTTGAAGAAGACCTGCTCGGCTTCCGCCTGGCTGACATCGTGCTTTTCGACGCTCTTGCGAGCATTGCCGTGGTCCCAGTCGAAGCCTTCGATCCGAGCCAGATCAGGCATTGTGTATATTACCATAATATACGGTCAGAGCAAGTGGCGGGCCGGAATGAGCCTCGCCACGTCTAGCGGAGGGGCGTGCGCAGGCTTTGGTTACGTATTGATTCCGAGTTTGCGGACAGCTTCGATATATACCGTTCACGTACTTCGGCAGATCCCTCGCAAACCTCCATGAGCACTGCATTTCCCATTAAAGCTGCGTTTCTGCCGGCTTGGTTGCCACCGTCACGCGGAGTAAAGCGACCATGGTTTTGGTACGTTTCTCCTCTCTGCGCGTAGTCGTAGTAGGCGTCTTCGGGAATACCGCTGATGAATACGACTCGAATCCTCACGGATTCGCCTGAATGGTTTTTCAGGACCAAGGTGAGGTTGCCCGTATTGCCACTCGGGCACTGCAACTCGACGGGCATGAATCCTTTTTCCGGGTCGGCGGAATTCTGCGCCGAAGCCGTAATCGCCCAACTCGTGGCAGCCACTGCCGCAATCGCGGCTACCCTATGCAATTTCATGATTGCCTCACTCAATCCCCGAACAGGCACTTCGGACCGACTGTACCGGGCCGGCATTTCCCGGATGCACGGCTTATCAGCCCCTGATTGACGGCAGAATAGCCCTACCCCGGACCCTCCCGGAAGGCGGCGCAGCAACGGCGTCTGTGCGCTCACGGTAAGGCAGCGGCTGCAGGGCCTCGCCGTCGAGCCACGGCGGCACCGGTTCGATCTTCCGGTTGAGTACCCGTCCTTCCTGCGCCACTTCGAGGTGAGCGGTTCGGTGAGCCTGGCCGCCCGGCGCATCGCCATCGTCCGCGACGACACCGAGCGCGCGGATGACTTTCCGAACAGGTCCGCGATTTGGCCTTGAGTCGAAAAGAATCGTCCGGTCCAGGCCGGTCGACGCTTTGCGAGTTTCCGGACAAACAGATTCCGGACAACTCGCGTGCGAAAAATCGGCCGCTTACCCGACGCCCGAACGTCGCCGGCGTCAGTGCCTGGTCAGTTCTTGGCGTCGGCGGCGACCTGGACCTTGATCATCCTGTCGGGCGGCGGCGGGACGGCGCCCGAACCCGGTGCGCCCTTCTTGATCTTGTCGACGAACTCCATGCCCGACGTCACCTTGCCCCACACGGTGTATTGGCCGTCGAGGAAGTTCGAGTCCTTCAGCACGATGAAGAACTGGCTGCGCGCGGTGTTGGGGCTGTCGAGGCGGGCCATCGAGACCGCGCCGCGTGTGTGCGGCGCCTTGGAGAACTCGGCCGGCAGCAGCTCGCCCATGCCGCCCCGGCCTGTGCCGTCGGGATCGCCGGTCTGGGCCATGAAGCCCTCGATCACGCGATGGAAGGCCACGCCATCGTACTTGCCCTCGCGGGCGAGCTTCTTGATCTGGGCCACGTGCTTGGGCGCGAGGTCGGGGCGCATCTCGATGACGACGCGGCCGTCCTTGAGATCGATGTAGAGGGTATTCTCCTTGTCCGCGGCAGCTGCGGCGCCAGCGAACGGGAGGGGGGCGAGCGAGAGGAGAGCGGCGGCGGCGATGGAGAACAGGAACTTCCGGCGCATGGTCACTCCTTCGCGTCGGCGGCGACCTGGACCTTGATCATCTTGTCGGGAGGAGCGGCGACGGCGCCCGAGCCGCCGGCGCCGCGCTTGATCTTGTCGACGAACTCCATGCCCGACGTCACCTTGCCCCACACGGTGTACTGGCCGTCGAGGAAGTTCGAGTCCTTGAAGACGATGAAGAACTGGCTGCGGGCGCTGTTGGGGTCGTTGGTGCGGGCCATCGAGACGGCGCCGCGGACGTGCGGCTCCTTCGAGAATTCGGCGTTCAGCAACTCGCCCATGCCGCCGCTGCCGGTGCCGTCGGGGTCGCCGGTCTGGGCCATGAAGCCCTCGATCACGCGATGAAAGACCACACCATTGTACTTGCCCTCGCGCGCCAGCTTCTTGATCTGGGCCACGTGCTTGGGGGCGAGGTCGGGGCGCATCTCGATGACGACGCGGCCGTCCTTGAGATCGATGTAGAGGGTGTTTTCCTTGTCCATGACGGCAGTTGCTCCTGCGAACAATGTGCGACGGCGCGGGACCATAGTGGCCGGTGGTCGAAAGACAAGCGGCAACTTGGTGGCGGCGCCGGGCCAGGATGTGCATCGTTTGCCGTGGTTTTTGGGGCTCCGGTGAGTACAGTGCCGGTCGCGTATTGTGGGAAGTCATACTTTAAGCGGATTGGTCGATGACCGCCCTGAGCGGCGGGGACAGGCTTGAAGACAGGCCATCCCCCGAGAGTTCCGTGCTCGAACGGCCCAACCCTGTGGCAAGCGAGACGCCGCCGGGCGAGCGATCGCTCGACCGTATCTTTCCCTTGCCTGGTGACGCCACGCGCGGGCGTCAGATGCAGGAGACCTGGCAGGCCTTCTGCGGCGGGATGGAGGGCGCGGTGCGCGCGGCGCTCGACAGCAGCCGGTCGCCGCCGGAGATCGCCTATGCCATCGGCGAACTCGTGCACAATTATTTCCGTACGCGCGGCGTCACGCTGACCAGTTTCGAATTGCGCCGGCTGGTGGCCGAAGTGCTCGATCTGCAGGATCGGGCGAGAGTGCGGGTGAAGGCGCATGCCGAGCCGGCGCTGGTCGTGTTCACGGCCGAACCGGCGGCGAGCGCCAAGCCATGGACCGGCGATGAATCCGCGGCGCCCACGCCTCGCGTGGCCGATTCGGTGTTTCAGGCGCCGCCTTCGCCGTTGGTCGAACTGCCGGTCCGCGACGCGGTCTCGTTCGACGGGCTGCTGGTGACGGTCGTTGCGCGGTCGCGCGCGCGCCTCAAGCCTGGTGTCGATCGCGCGACCGCGCGCGAAGCCATCGACGCGGTCCTGGCCGACCTCCCGGCCGAGGGGCGCGAGCGACTGGCGCTCCTGGCGCTGAGCGAGATCTGCGGCCTCGGGTTGATCGACAGGCTGTGGGCCGACCGTTCCATTCGCGCGGTCGTTGTCAATGGACCTGATGCCGTCTTCGTCGAGCGCAATGGCGTGCTTGCGCCGGCCCTGGAGCGCTTTCGCGACCGCGAGCATCTGCTCGACGTCGTCGCGCGCCTCTGCCGCCTGCCGCCGTCGGGCATCGCCGACTTTCGCCTGCGCGACGGCAGCGAAGGCATGCTGGTCATGCCGCCGGCCGCGCCGGCGGGCCCCGTGCTGGTTCTTCGCCGCGGTGAACCCGGTTCGGCCACCCTCGAACGCCTGATCGCGTCGGAGATGCTCGACCGCCCGATCGCCGATCTTCTGAGGATCGCCGTGCGCTGCCGCCTCGATGTGCTGATCGCCGGACCGGAAGGTTCGGGAAAGACCGCGGTGCTGGCCGCCATCGCCCGTGATCTCGGCGATGCGACGCGGATCGTCACCGTGGCCCGGCATCGCGAGTTCCGCTGGCCTTCGCCGTCGAAGGTCGAACTCGTGGTGCCGCCCGACGAGGCGGGCGCCGTGTCCTTCCCGGCGCTCCTGGCAGCGGGCTTGCGGCTGCGCCCCGACGTGCTTCTGGTCGATTCGGTCCGAGCGCCGGAACTGCCGGCGCTGGGCGAGGTTCTGTCGCTTGGCGAACGGGCGGGCGAACGAGCGAATGTCGTCGCCGTACCGGACGCGATGGCTACCGCGCTCGAAGGACGGGTCGATCTTGCGCTCCGCCTCGGACGGGCACGCGACGGCCTGTTCCGCGTCGTTTCGGTGACGGACTCCTCGGGCGCGCGGCTTTTTGGGCATGAGAACGGCCGGTTTCACCGCGGCACGGCCGAGCCGTCGTTCGCCGGGCTCGTGCGTGACGCGGGCTACGGCGAGGCGCTTTCGACCGCCCTGCGATAGCGACTGCGACCGGCCGCCACATACCGAGTGGGGGTGAAAACCCGTTACCTGCCAGAGCTATATCTGGTACTAACCGCTGTGAAATGCGGGGGATTTTGCGGTCCGGAATCCTGACGGGATTCGGGGCCGCTCAAGGGGACGGATGCATGATCGGCAAGCGCGTGTTGGGCCTATTCGGAGTTCTGTCGGCTGTCGCGGGACTTGGCGTCGCGAGCAGCGCCGGCGCGCAGCCGGTTGTTGGCGTGCCGCACCAGTGGCAGATGGATTTTCCGCCGTCCTATACGCCGCTGATGGACAAGGTCGCCTCGCTGCACGATCTGCTCCTGGTGATCATCACGGTGATCTCCGTTTTCGTGCTGTTCCTGCTGATTTACGCGATGTGGCGCTTCCATGCCTCGCGCAACCCGACGGCCACCGTCACGACGCACAACACGGTCCTCGAGATCGCCTGGACGATCATCCCGATCCTCATCCTCGTGGTTATCGCGATCCCGTCGTTCCGGCTGCTGTACTACGGCGACAAGACGACGGACGCGGCGCTCACGGTCAAGGTCACGGGTCACCAGTGGTACTGGTCCTACGCCTATCCCGATCAGGGTAACTTCACGGTCGAGAGCCGCATCCTGAGCGAGGCCGATCGCGTCAAGATGAAGCCGAACCAGCCCCGCATGCTGGCGGTGGACGAGGAGATGGTGATCCCGAAGGGCGCCAACATCCGGATCATCGGCACCGCCGCCGACAGCATGCACGGCTGGACCGTGCCGGGTTTCGGCATCAAGAAGACCGTGATCCCCGGCCGCCTCAACGAGGGCTGGATCAACGTCCGCGAAGAGGGCTACTACTTCGGGCAGTGCTCGCAGATCTGCGGCAACATGCACTCGTACATGCCGATCGCCGTCCGGGTCGTCTCCCAGGCCGAATTCGACAAGTGGGTTGAGCAGAAGAAGAAGTCGGCCGGGCTGCTGCCCGCGACCGATGTCGCTTCCGCCACCCCTCCCGCCAACCGCTAAGCGCTCTCCGCAGGAGATCTCGAAATGGCCACCGCGCACGGCGCTACTCACGACCATAGCCACGACGACCACCACACGCCGACCGGGTGGCGTCGCTTCGTCTACAGCACGAACCACAAGGACATCGGCACGATGTACCTGGTGTTTTCGATCCTTGCCGCCCTGATCGGCGCGTCTTTCTCGGTCTATATGCGGCTCGAGTTGATGCAGCCGGGCGTGCAGTATTTCAACGGGCCCGACGGTACGCCGAACGGTCACTTCTGGAACACGATCGTCACGGCCCACGGCCTGATCATGGTGTTCTTCGTCGTGATGCCCGGACTGATCGGCGGGTTCGGCAACTGGTTCGTGCCTCTCATGATCGGCGCGCCCGACATGGCGTTCCCGCGCATGAACAACATCAGCTTCTGGCTGCTGCCGCCGGCCTTCATCCTGCTGCTGCTGTCGGCTCTCATCGGCGGTGGCGTCGGCACTGGGTGGACGATCTACGTGCCGCTCTCCGTTCAGCAGGGCGCGGGCATGGATCTCGCGATCTTCTCGCTGCACATCGCGGGCGCGTCCTCGATCCTGGGCGCCATCAACTTCATCACCACGATCCTCAACATGCGCGCCCCGGGCATGACGCTGCACCGCATGCCGCTGTTCGCCTGGTCGATCCTGGTGACGGCGTTCCTGCTGCTGCTCGCGCTGCCGGTGCTGGCCGGCGCCATCACCATGCTGCTGACCGATCGTAACTTCGGCACCCACTTCTTCGATCCGGCCGGCGGCGGCGACCCGACGCTGTTCCTGCACCTCTTCTGGTTCTTCGGTCATCCCGAGGTGTACATCATGATCCTGCCGGCCTTCGGCATCGTCAGCCACATCATCTCGACCTTCTCGAAGAAGCCGATCTTCGGCTATCTCGGAATGGCCTATGCGATGGTGGCGATCGGCGTCGTCGGCTTCGTCGTGTGGGCGCACCACATGTACACGGTCGGCATGGACGTCGACACGCGCGCCTACTTCGTGGCCGCCACGATGGTGATCGCGGTGCCGACGGGCGTGAAGATCTTCAGCTGGATCGCCACCATGTGGGGCGGCTCGATCCGGCTCGAGGTGCCGATGCTGTGGGCGATCGGCTTCATCTTCCTGTTCACCGTCGGCGGCGTCACCGGCGTCGTGCTGGCCAATGCCGGCGTCGACTACGCACTGCACAACACCTACTACGTGATCGCGCACTTCCACTACGTGCTGTCGCTCGGTGCGGTGTTCGGCATGTTCGCGGGCTTCTACTACTGGTTCGGCAAGATGTGCGGCCGGCAGTATTCGGAGTGGGCGGCCCAGGTGCATTTCTGGACGACCTTCATCGGCGTCAACCTGACGTTCTTCCCGATGCACTTCTCCGGCCTTGCCGGCATGCCGCGCCATTACGTCGACTATCCCGATGCGATGTCGCATTGGAACTACATCTCGTCGCTCGGGTCGTTCATCTCGTTCGGCTCGACGATCTTCTGGCTGATCTTCGTCGTGTTCGGCACGCTGATGTACGGCCGCAAGGTCGGCGCCAATTACTGGGGCGAGGGCGCCACGACGCTGGAATGGACGGTGGATTCGCCGCCGCCGTTCCACACCTTCGAGGAGCTGCCGCACATCTCTCCGACGGCACACCACTAGGACCGGAGCGGAGGCGCCCCCCAAGGATCAAAGGGAAGGCGCCTTCGTCTTGAAAGGCTCATGAGCGACACCGCGCACACATTCACGGGCAGCATCGGCAGCGCCGCCGCACCCGCGCGCGTGCGCGACTACCTCGATCTGCTGAAGCCGCGCGTGATGTCGTTGGTGGTCTTCACCGGCCTGGTCGGCGTGCTGATCGCGCCGGGACATGTCCACCCCTTCACCGCGGCGCTCGCGGTGCTGGCGATCGCGCTGGGCTCCGGCGCCGCCGGCGCCATCAACATGTGGTACGAGCGCGATCTCGACGCCCTGATGGCCCGTACCCGCAACCGGCCGCTGCCGGCCGGCCGGGTCGCGCCCGATGATGCCCTCGGGCTTGGGGTTCTGCTGTCGATCTTCTCCGTCCTGTTGATGGCGGTTGCCACCAACTTCGTCGCGGCGGCGCTGCTGGCCGCGGCCATTCTTTTCTATGTCTTCGTCTATACGATCTGGCTGAAGCGCCGCACGCCGCAGAACATCGTGATCGGCGGCGCCGCCGGCGCCTTCCCGCCGATGATCGGCTGGGCGGCGGCGACCGGCGACGTCTCGGCCGTCGGCATCGCCCTTTTCCTGCTGATCTTCCTGTGGACGCCGCCGCATTTCTGGGCGCTGGCACTCTACCGCAGCGACGACTACCGCCGCGCCGGCGTGCCGATGCTGCCCGTGGTCGCCGGTGCGCGCGAGACCAAGCGCCAGATGCTGATCTACACCCTGGCGCTCACGCCGGTGGCGCTGGCGCCGACCCTGCTGGGCGCGGTCGGCTGGATCTACGGCGGCGTGGCGCTGGCGATGAGCCTCGTCTTCATCGGCCATGCCGTTACGGTGTGGCGTGCCGCCGACGACGAGCGGGGCCATGGCGCGGCGCGCCGGATGTTCCGCTTCTCGCTGCTCTATCTCGCGGCCCTGTTCGCGGCCCTGCCGCTCGACCTGCTTCTCGGGCGGATCTTCGTCGGATGAGCGAGGCCATGGTCGAAGACCGCCGCCCCGGCGATACCGATCTGCACCGCCGCCAGCGGGGCAAGAACCTCGTCGTGGCCGGCTTCCTGCTCGTGATGGTCGTGCTCTTCTTTGCCCTCACCATCGTCCGGATGGGAGACAAAGGATGAAAACGAGCGCCGGCCGCAAGAACGCGCGACTCGCCGGCCGGCTCGTGGCCGTCGTTGCCGGCATGGTCGGTCTCGCCTATGCCTCGGTACCGCTCTATGAGCTGTTCTGCCGGACCACCGGCTTCGGCGGCACGCCGGTCGTGGCCCAGCAGGGTGAGCGGACGATGCTCGACCGCGCGGTCAAGGTGCGCTTCGATTCCAACGTCGATCCCAACCTGCCCTGGCGCTTCGAGCCACTCGAGCGCGAGGTCAAGGTCCGCCTCGGCGAGGAGCGGCTGGTCCACTATCGCGTGACCAACGTCTCGCAGCGGCCGATCGTCGGGACCTCGGTGTACAACGTCACGCCCGAGCCGGCGGGTCCGTGGTTCAACAAGCTGCAATGCTTCTGCTTCACCGAGCAGCTGCTGCAGCCCGGGCAGTCGGTCGACATGCCCGTCGTGTTTTTCGTCGATCCCGAGATGGACAAGGATCGGCGCTACGACAACGTCCGCACCATCACGCTCTCCTACACCTTCTTCGAGGCGAAGACGGAGCGGGCGAAGATATTGCTCGGCGGCAACCCCGCCAACGGAACTGGAAAGGGTGGATGAACATGTCCGAAGGCAAACCGAATCATCCCTATCATCTCGTAGATCCCAGCCCGTGGCCGGCGCTCGGCGCGATCGGTGCCCTGCTGCTGGCGCTCGGCGCCGCTCTCGGCATGCACCCCGCCATGTTCGGCACGGGCGTCGAGGGTGTCGCCAAGTCGGTCGGCTGGTGGGTCGTGGCCCCGGGCTTCGCCATCATCTTCGCCGTCATGTGGTGGTGGTGGCGCGACGTCATCGTCGAATCGCGCACCTACCACACCCCGGTGGTCCAGCTCGGCCTGCGCTACGGCATGATCCTGTTCATCGCCTCGGAAGTGCTGTTCTTTGCCGCCTTCTTCTGGGCCTTCTTCGACTCCGCCCTCTATCCCGGCTCACCCGAGATGCCGGTCCGCGCCGAGGCGACCGGCGGCGTCTGGCCGCCCAAGGGCACCAGCATCATCGCGCCGTTCGACCTGCCGCTGATGAACACGTTGATCCTGCTGCTCTCGGGCACCACGGTGACATGGGCGCATCATGCCATCGTCGAGGGCAACCAGCGCGACGCCGTGCGCGGCCTGCTCCTGACCGTGGCGCTGGGCGTCTGCTTCACGGGCATCCAGCTCTACGAATACCTGCATGCCCCGTTCGGCTTCCGCGAGAACATCTATTCGTCGACCTTCTTCATGGCGACCGGCTTCCACGGCTTCCATGTCTTCGTCGGCACGACCTTCCTGCTCGTCTGCCTGTTCCGTGCCCAGGCGGGCCAGTTCAAGCCCAAGCAGCATTTCGGCTTCGAGGCCGCCGCCTGGTACTGGCATTTCGTCGACGTGGTCTGGCTGTTCCTGTTCTTCTGCATCTACTGGTGGGGCGCCGGCAACGCGCCGATCGCGCTGCACTGACCGCTCGAAGCGGACTATCCTAGGAACCGCCGGGCGCTCCCCGGCGGTTCGCCTTTTGGGAGCACGAGATGGCCGAGTGGCCGCGTCAATCACCGCCCGATGTTGCGCTCCGCGGCGCCTGCCCGCGCTGCGGCCGTGGCCGGCTGTTCCGCGGCCTGCTCACCATTGTCGACCGCTGCGCGGTGTGCGACCTCGACCTGCGCGGCAACGATGCCGGCGACGGGCCGGCGGTGTTCGTGATCCTGGGGCTCGGCGCCATCGTCATGATCCTCGTGTTCTGGGTCGAGTTCCGCTTCGAGCCGCCGTGGTGGCTCCACGTTCTCATCTGGGGGCCGCTCACCTTCGGCCTGGCGGTGTGGTTTCTGCGGGTGCTGAAGGCGCTGCTGATCGCCCAGCAGTACACGCACCGCTCGACCGCGCTCGACGACGAGTAGGGAACCCGGATGATCAGCTTGAGGCCGGCCCTGTGGCCAACGCTCATTTCGCTGCCGATCCTGGTGCTGTCGCTCACGCTGGGCGTCTGGCAGATGGAACGCCGTGCGTGGAAGCGCGACATCCTCGATCGCATCGCCACCAACCAGGCGGCGGCGCCGCTCACGCTCGACGAGCTGCTGCGCGGCGATCCGCTGCGCCATGAATACGGCCGCGTGAAGGTCGCGGGCACCTTCGAGCACGGCAAGGAATTCCACCTTGCCGCCCGCAGCCTCAAGAACAAGGTCGGCCTCCAGGTCGTGACGCCGCTCAGGACCGACGACGGCCGGGTCGTGCTGTTCGACCGCGGCTGGATTCCCTCCGAGAAGAAGGAACCGCCGAAGCGGGCCGAAGGCCAGGTCGCCGGCCGGGTCGAGCTCACCGGCATCGTCCGCCGCAACCAGGTCCGGCGCCAGTACGCCCCGGAAAACGTGCCCGACAAGAACGTCTGGTTCCACGTCGACGTGCCCCTGATGCGCCAGCTGGCGGGCGCGTCGCCCGACCCCAGGCTCGACTCGTTCTTCCTCGACGCCGATGCCGCGCCCAATCCCGGCGGCGTGCCGATCGGCGGCCAGACGCGCCTCGACATCCCCAACGACCATCTGCAGTACGCCATCACCTGGTTCCTGATCGCGCTGGCGCTGGCCGGCGTCTATCTCGCCTATCACTGGGAGAACGGGCGGCTCGAGATCGCCGGCCGGAAGAAACGCACGCCGTGATCGCCAACAATCCCTATGCCGAACTGGAGCGCCGGTTCGCGCGCATGAGCGCCGTCAACCGGGCCGGCGCGATCCTGAACTGGGATCGCTCGACCATGATGCCCGACGGCGCCAGCGCCGATCGCGCCGACCAGCTCGCGACGCTCGGCGTCATCGCCCACGAGATGATCACGGCGCCCGACATGACCGACCTGCTGGCGCGGGCGGAGGAGGGGCGGGCGTCGCTGGGCCGCTGGCAGGCGGCCAACCTGCACGAGATGCGCCGGGCCTGGGTGCACGAGAGCGCCTTGCCGGGCGATCTCGTCGAGGCCCGCACGCGCGCCACCTCGGCCTGCGAGCATGCCTGGCGCGAGGCCCGGAAGAATGCCGACTTCAAGGCGCTGCTGCCGACGCTCGCGGAGGTGCTGGCGATCATGCGCCGGGTCGGCGAGGCCAAGGCGGCCGCCCTTGGAACGTCGCTCTACGACGCGCTGCTCGACGAATTCGAGCCGGGCGGACGGGCAACGCGCATCGACGTGTTGTTCGCCGAGCTGCGGGGTTTTCTGCCGGAGCTGCTTGGCCGCGTGCTCGAGCGCCAGAGATCGGAAGAGC
>NZ_SCVH01000052.1 GCF_004296935.1 Reyranella sp. | reverse complement strand
GCCGCGGCGTCGCCAAGACGTCGGAAGGTCAACGTGAAGTCGGCCTGGTTCGCCGCCATCGCCTTCAGGAGATCGTCGGCCAGCATCGCATCGCCCTCCTCTTCGGTGAAGAGGCCGAGCTTGCGGCGCAGGCCCTGCAGCAAGGCTGCAGCGAAACGCGGCTGGAAGGTTTGTAACGACTCGTTGGCCATGGCCAGCGCCGCATCGGTGTCATCGGACAGCAGCGGCAGCAGGGTCTCGCCGAAGCGCGCCAGGTTCCAGGGCGCGATGCGCGGCTGGTTGGCATAGGCGTAGCGGCCCTGGGTGTCGATCGAGCTGTAGACTGTCGCCGGATCGTAGGCGTTCATGAAGGCGCAGGGGCCGTAGTCGATGGTCTCGCCCGCGATCGAGGTGTTGTCGGTGTTCATGACGCCGTGGATGAAGCCGACCAGCAGCCATTGCGCCACGAGGCTCGCCTGGCGCGCGATCACCTGCTCGAAGAGTGCGCAGTAGGGCTGGGGCTCGCCGCGGACCTCGGGGTAATGGCGGTCGATCACATGGTCGGCCAGCAGACGCAGCGCTTCGAGGTCGCCGCGGGCGGCGAAGAACTGGAAGGTGCCGACGCGGATGTGGCTCGAGGCCACGCGCGTCAGCACCGCGCCCGGCAGCTCGGCTTCGCGCCACACCGGCTCGCCGGTGCTGACGGCGGCGAGCGAACGCGTCGTGGGAATGCCCAGCACGAACATCGCCTCGCTGACCAGATATTCGCGCAGCACCGGACCCAGCGCCGCACGGCCGTCGCCGCGGCGCGAGAACGGCGTCGGGCCCGAGCCTTTCAGCTGGATGTCGCGGCGCACACCGTCGCGGTCGACCACCTCGCCCAGCAGGATGGCGCGGCCGTCGCCCAGTTGTGGCGAGAAGCCGCCGAACTGGTGGCCGGCATAGGCGAGCGCGATCGGCGTCGAGCCCTCGGCCACGCGGTTGCCGGCGAGAATCTCCACGCCTTCGGGCGAGGCCAGCACGTCGGGATCGAGCCCGAGCTGGCGGGCGAGCGCGTGATTGAGTTTCAGCAGCCGGGGCGCCGCGACCGGCGTCGGCGGCAGGCGCGCATAAAAGCGCTCGGGCAGCCGGGCGTAGCTGTTGTCGAACGGCAGGATAAGTCCCGAAGCATTTGTCATGATGGTCCAATAGATGGGGTCGGTGACTATCCCATGCAACAGGCCGAGGGACCAGATGTGTGGCATACTCGCCGCCTATGCGTCCCCTGATCGCACTCTCTTTGTTGCTGGCATTGGCCGTCGCATCGCCCGCGTTCGCCGCGCCGATCGACGATGCCAATGCCGCCTACCAGCGCGGCAACTTCGCCGCCGCCGAAAAGATCCTGCTGCCGATCGCCGAAGGCGGCAATGCCTACGCCCAGTACCGGCTCGGCATGGTCTACCTCGAGGCGACCGGCGAGATGCGGAGCCCCGAGGAAGCCGCCAAGTGGCTCGAATCGGCGGCGCTGCAGGGTCAGCCCCATGCCCAGTACAAGCTCGGCATCCTCTATGTGAACGGCAACGGTGTGTCGAAGGACTTCGTCCAGGCCTACCTGTGGCTCAGCCTCAGCGCCCGCCACATCGCCGGCAGCGGCTCCGAAGCCGCCCGACAGCGCGACCTGATCACGGCGCGGATGTCGTCCTCGCAGCTGGCCGACGCGAAGAAGCTGGTGCAGAAGTGGCGGCCGGTGAAGTTCGAGACGGAAACGCCACCTCCGCAGCGCTAGAAGGCGCTCGGGCTAGAAGGCATCGGGCCAGCGCCGTGCGAGCGCCGCCACCATGTCGTCCACTCTTGCAGCCAGAAGACGCTCGCCCTTGAAGGCGGAGGCCCGCGAGGCATCGCCGGTCGCGGCCGTCATCTTGAAATCGCCCTCGGGTGCCAGCCGATCCATGCGCACGCTGCGCGGCTCCAGCGCCAGCATCACCGAGGTCTCGCGCTCGTCGGCGTGGCCGCCATCGAGATTGTCGAACAGCGAGTCGGCCTTCGCGCCGAGGAGCCGCATGTGCAACACCGCGATCTCGCCCAACTCGCCCGCCACCTCGTCGAGCGGCTTCTCGGTCGAGACGCCGGTGTTCAGGATCGCGATCCGCCGCACGCCGTGACTGCGGAGATTGCCCAGGAGTTCGCGCACCAGCGTCTTGAAGGTCTCGGCGCCGAGATGCTGGCTGCCGGCGAACGCATTGAAGGCGGGATAGAAGCCGAAGCCCAGGACCGGCACCGCCACCACCGGCAGCCGCTCGATCAGCCGCTGGGCGAGCGCTCGGGCGGTCAGCGCATCGGTCTTGAGTGGCAGGTGCGGGCCATGCGCCTTGGCCGCGGCCCCCACCGGAACGACGACGACGGCCCCCGCATCGAAGCGCGCCTTGGCCTCCTGCCAGGTGAGATCCTCCAGCCATGCGCCGCTCTGCATCGTCATGGCGGGATGCTAGCATGGGTCAGGAGAACAAGGAGACCACGATGAGACATCTTGCACTCGTTCTTGCCCTGTTGATCGGAGCCATCGCACCGGCGCATGCCGATCCCGAGGCCAACAAGAAGGTCGTGCTCGACTTCTACGAGAAGGGCCTCAACCAGAAGGACTTCGACGCGGCGGCAAAACACTTCGGACCGAAGTACATCCAGCACAATCCGACCGCGCCCGACGGCATCGAAGGCTTCAAGGCCTTCATCGCCTTCCGCAAGGAGAAGTTCCCCAACGCCAAAAGCGAGATCAAGCGCGCCTTCGCCGAGGGCGACTATGTGATCCTGCACGTCCACGGCGTGCGCGAGCCGGGCGAGCGCGGCGTCGCCATCGTCGATATCTTCCGGCTGGAGAACGGCAAGATCGTCGAGCATTGGGACGTGGTGCAGCCGATCCCGGAGAAGCCCGCGAACAGCAACGGGATGTTTTAAGGTCCCCTGCCCTAAGGTCCCCAGGGCAGCGGCACGCGCTTCGGCGGCCGGCCCGGCGGGCCCATGACGATCATGCTGCGCCAGCGCGCGTCGGGCGCCGTGTCATCGAGAATGATTCGGCCGCCCACCATCGAGATGCCGAGGTCGCGCCACACGGTGGCGAGATCGACCGGACGGGCGCTCACGACATAGCGGTCGATCAGGCCACGCAGCGCCGTCGTGCCGGTGGCGCGGTCGCAGATAGCGGCATAGGCATCGAGCGTCGCGCGCTGCGAACCGTCGAGGCCGCTCCACAGCACGCCACCCAAACAATCCTCCAGCCCCTTCGCGCCTGAGGTGGCCCGGCGAATTTCGACGTCGGCCAGCAGCATGAAGAGCGCGCCGCCCCAGTAGTTCTCGCGGCCCGAGGCCTCACCGAGGCCGCGGGCAAAGGCCGCCACACCCTGCGGCATGCTGGTCACCCATTCGCGCCACACCTCCTCCTCGGTCTTCCAGCCGGCGCGGGCGCGGATGATCGGCTCGACGTAGGTGGCGGCCCCTTCCATGAACCAGGTGTTGCGGCCGCGGATGAAGGCCATGCCGGTGTGGATCAGCTCGTGCACCAGCACCCAGTCGTCGAACAGGCCGCGCTGATCGATGCCGGCGCCGACCTCGATCATCACCGTCGGCCCGCCGCCCGGCACGGTGCGGCCATAGCCGACGCCGCGCCGCTGCGGCACGGGCACGAGGACCAGCAGCATCTGCCGCGCCGTAAAGCCCTGCCAGTAGTTGGACTGGGCCTCCGCCGTGCGCCGCACCCAGTCGACGAGTTCGCCGCGCTGTGCCGGGGTGAAGCCGTCGAGCAAAGCGAGCCGCAGCACGCCCTGCCCTTTCGCCGCGCCAGCCCGCAGCGAACCCGGCAGCGGCACGGCGAGATCTGCCAGATCGAGACGGCCCAGCACGGTGTAGCCCGCGAAGCGCACGGTCGTTCCGGCCAGGCGCCAGGCATCGCCGACCCGGGGCAGGCCTGAGGCGAAGACCAGGCCCGGAGCGGTGGCCATGCGGATGTCAATGGTGGCGAAATGGGTGTAGCCGGCGGGCTCGAGCAGCCAGCCCGAGAGCAGCGAGATCACACCCTCGCCGCGCTGCAGCGCTTTCGATGGCGCGTCGATGGCGCGGGCATGGGCCGAGAGATCGTAGCGGTAGCGCGCCTCGACGATGCCGTTGCTGGGCTCGACCCGCCAGCCGCCCGGTGCGATCGGTTGCGATACGCCCGATCCATCGCGGAACGACAGGACCTTGGAGACCGTGAAGTCGCCGACGGCCTGGAAGGTGAGCGCGCCCGCCGAGCGGCAGCGATAGACGACCTCGAGTTTCAGCCCGTCGCTTTGCGCCAGCGTGCCGTCGACGGTGCAGTCCGGTGCCGTCGCCGGTTGCGCCCACGCCGGCGCGGAGAGCAGCAAGGCGACGAGCAAGGTCCGCAGGAGCATGGCCGACGCTACCATGTGCTAGGGTCGGGGAAATGAACCCGGTCGTTCACGTTTTGCGGCGCATGGGTGGGCGCGCCACGACGCTGCTGCCCTTCTCGCTGGCGATCGGCCTCGTGTTCCAGGACATCGCCGCCGCCGCGCGGCCGCTGCTGTGGCCGCTTGCCGTGGCGTTGCTGATGCTGGCGCTCGCCCGCACCGACTGGATGCGCCTCTCCACGTTGCTGCGCCGGCCGGGTCTCGCGGTCGTGCTGGCGCTGCTCAACCTGATCGCAGTGCCGCTGGTCGTCTGGCCGATCTGGCAGGCCCTCGGTTTGTGGCCCGGCCTGATCGCAGCCCTCTGTTTGAGCGCCATGGCGCCCGGCATCATCTCGGCCGCCACGACGGCCACCTTCCTGCGGCTCGATTCGTCGCTGGCGCTGCTGCTCACCCTGTTCACCAACTTCCTGGTGCCCTTCACCCTGCCGCCACTGGCGCTCTGGCTGCTCGACCTCGACCTCAGGATCAGCCTCGTCGATCTCAGCCTGCGGCTGGCGCTGATCGTAGCTGTGGCACTGGCCGGCGCGATCGCGATTCGCCGCTTCCTCGGATCACGGCTCGCCGGGGCTGGCACGACTCTTGATGGGCTCTCGGTGGTGGTGCTGATGATCTTCGCCATCCCGCTGATGGATGGCGTGGTGGCGCGGGCGCTGGCCGAACCGGTGAAGCTGGCGGGATTCGTCGCCGGCGCCTTCG
Organism: Reyranella sp.; assembly: GCF_004296935.1. Classification (GTDB taxonomy): domain Bacteria; phylum Pseudomonadota; class Alphaproteobacteria; order Reyranellales; family Reyranellaceae; genus Reyranella. The sequence goes on along the minus strand of NZ_SCVH01000052.1, from coordinate 8,869 downwards.
GAGGGATGATCCTGTGCAATCTCGTGATGGCAGCCGGCCTGCTGCCGTTCCTCGACCGGCGCACCGCGCTCACGGCGGGCTACTGCTCGGGCGGCCGGCACAATGCCCTGCTGATGGCGGTCCTGCCGGCCTCGGCCGACGCCGACATCTTCCTGTTCATCGCCGCCGTGCAGTTTCCGCTCTACCTGATGCCCACCCTGCTGGAACCGCTCTACCGCCGCTTGCTGCCCCGCTGAGGGCAATGTAACGATCCGGCTACGGGGACCTTTTCCGGGAGACTTAAGATGAAGCGCAGACTCCTTCTCGTCACGGCCGCGACCCTGCTCGCGACGCCGGCTTTCGCCCAGACCAAGTGGGACCTGCCGGCAGCCTATCCGGCAACCAACTATCACAGCGTCAATCTCCAGAAGTTCGCCGATGCCGTGAAGGCCTCGAGCGGCGGCAAGCTCGAGATCGTCGTCCATCCCGGCGCCTCGCTGTTCAAGGCGCCCGAGATCAAGCGCGCGGTGCAGACCGGCCAGGCCGCGATCGGCGAGATCCTGGTCTCCAACTTCGAGAACGAGGACCCGATCTACGGCCTCGACGTCGTGCCTTTCCTCGCCACCTCCTTCCCCGAAGCCAAGAAGCTGTGGGCGGCGCAGAAGCCGGTGCTGGAGAAGAAGGCCGCCGCCCAGGGCATGGTCGTGCTGTTCGCCGTGCCGTGGCCGCCGCAGGGCCTCTACGCCAAGAAGGAGATCAACTCGCTGGCCGACATGAAGGGGCTGAAGTTCCGCGCCTACAATCGCGGCACCTCGCGCATCGCCGAGCTGACCGGCGCCCAGCCGATCACCATCCAGGCCGCCGAACTCAGCCAGGCGCTGGCCACCGGCAAGGTCGACTCCTTCATCTCCTCGGGCGCCACCGGCGTCGATGCCAAGGTGTGGGAGCAGCTCACCCACTTCTACGACACGCAGGCCTGGCTGCCGAAGGACGCCGTGCTGATGAACAAGGCCGCCTTCGACAAGCTCGACGATGCCACCAAGAAGGTCGTGCTGGCCGAGGCCGCCAAGGCCGAGGCGCTGGGCTGGGCCGAGGCCGAGAGGCTGTCCAAGGGCTTCCTCGAAACGCTGGCCAAGAACGGCATGAAGGTCCAGCCGCCCTCGCCCAAGCTCGCCGCCGAGTACAAGGAGCTCGGCAAGAAGCTGACGGCCGAGTGGATGGAGAAGGCCGGCGCCGACGGCAAGGCGGTGGTCGACGCCTACAACAAGAACTAGGCGCCCGCCTTCGTGCGGTCTGCCCTAAAAACGCTCTACGAGTGGACGGGGATCCTGGGCGGCATCTTCATGGTGCTGCTCCTGGTCTTCGTCCTCTACTCGGTCGGGCCGGGCATCGGCCTGTGGCTGGAGCAGACCTTCGGCCTGCCCAATCTCATCAACTACGTCGCCCGCTCGGCCGACGAGTTCGCGGGCTACGCTATGCTCGCCTCGGCGTTCCTCGCTTTCGCCTCGACCTTCGGCCGCGGCGAGCACATAAGGGTGACGCTCTTCCTGCAGCGCCTGCAGGGCCCGCCGCGTCGGCTGGCCGAGATCTGGTGCCTCGGCCTCGCCACCCTGCTCAGCGGCTATCTCGCCTGGTTCTCGGTCAAGCTCTGCTGGCAGTCCTACGAGATCAACGACCTCTCCACCGGCCTGATCGCCATTCCGCTCTGGATGCCCCAGGTCGGCATGGCTATAGGCGCCGCCGTCCTCTTCATCGCCGTCGTCGAGCAGCTCGTCGTGGTCGTCTCGGGCGGCACGCTGATGGAAGAGCCGGCGGGCGATGAAGCCATCCATCTCGAGCGCTGAATGACCAACAGATCATGAGCGGCATCGACGCCCAGATCGCGCTGCTGGCCATCGCCGCGCTGTTCTTCCTGTTCGGCACCGGCGTGTGGATCGGGCTCAGCATGATCGGCGTGTCGATCGCCGTCATGTGGACCTTCGCGCCCGCCAAGCCGGCCGGCGACTCGATGGCCACCGTCGTGTTCTCCGACCTGTCGTCGTGGACGCTGACGGCGCTGCCCCTCTTCGTCTGGATGGGCGAGGTACTGTTTCGCACCGCCATCTCCGAGGAGATGTTCCGCGGCCTGGCACCGTGGATGCGCCGCCTGCCGGGCCGCCTGGTCCACACCAACATCATCGGCTGCACCATCTTCGCCGCCGTCTCGGGCTCCTCGGCCGCGACCTGCGCCACCATCGGCAAGATGACGGTGCCGGAGCTGCGCCGCCGCGGCTATCCCGACGCCATCGCCATCGGCAGCCTGTCGGGCGCCGGCACGCTCGGACTGCTGATTCCGCCGTCGCTGATCATGATCGTCTACGGCGTGCAGGCCGAGGTCTCGATCGCCAAGCTGTTCGCCGCCGGCATCATCCCCGGCATCCTGCTGGCCGGCCTGATGATGGCCTATGTCGCGGGCTGGTCGCTGCTCAACCCGACCAAGATCCCGCCGCCCGATGCGCCGATGCCGCTCGCTGAGAAGCTCAGGGAATCGAGCTCGCTGATTCCGGTCGTGCTGCTGATCCTCCTCGTGCTGGGCTCGATCTATGCCGGCGTTGCCACCGCCACCGAATCGGCGGCCTTTGGCGTCGTTGGCGCCTTCGTCATCGCCGCCTGGCAGCGCCGCCTCACCTGGAAGAACCTCTGGGACAGCGTGATGGGGGCGACGCGCCTCACCTCGATGATCCTGCTGATCCTGGCCGGCGCCTCGTTCCTCAAGCTCGCCATGGGCTTCACCGGCCTGCCGCGCCACCTCGCCGAGACCATCGCAGCGATGGGGCTGACGCCCGGCATGCTGATCCTGGTGCTGGCCGTCCTTTACATCATCCTCGGCTGCTTCCTCGACGGCATCTCGATGATCGTGCTGACCGCGGCCATCGTGCTGCCGATGATCGAGCAGGCCGGCATCGACAAGATCTGGTTCGGCATCTTCATCACCATCGTGGTCGAGATGGCGCAGATCACGCCGCCGGTCGGCTTCAACCTGTTCGTGCTCCAGGGCATGACCGGCAAGTCGATCTTCTGGATCGGCAAGGTCTCGCTGCCCTTCTTCCTGACGATGGTGCTCTGCCTCATCCTCCTCTATTTCTTCCCGGGCCTCGTGAGCTTCCTGCCCGACATGATGGTCAACGCCGCGCGCTGAGCCCGGCGTAAAAGCCCCTCAGCAAGTCGAGCACGTCGTACACCGGCAACCCCAGCGCCTGCTCCAACGCTTTCTTGTAGGGCGGCAGGTTGGTGCATTCGAGCACGACGGTGTCGATGCCGGGATGGCTGGCCACGAGCGCGCGTCCGGCCGCGACCACTTCTTGCTCCACGACATCGCGATCGAGCGTAAGTCCGTTCCTGAGGAACGTGGCCGCAAACGAACTGTCTTCGGGCAGGCCGACGAACGGCGTGTCGCCGGGTGCGCCCACCGCTTCGAAATGCGCCGATGTCAGGTTCTTCGCTGACGCAGTGATGACGCCGATCCTCTTGCCCTTGAGCTGCTTGATCAGCAGCAGCGCCGAGGTAGCGACCGGCACCGGCGACACTGATGCGAGATCGTCCTGATAGAGCGCGAGGAAGCCGCAGCTCGTCGACAGACCCACGGCGCCCTCGGCCGCCAGCGCTTCGGCGTTGGCCTTCAATGCCGCCAGCACGCGCGGCCGATCGGGATGCGTCGTCACGGCGTCGGCCGACCCGATGCCCTCCATCTTGCGGAAGATCACCGGGAAATCGAACGACGCCGCATTGCCGATATCGCCCACGATGCGCGGAAAGCGCGTGTCGAGCATCAGAATGCCGAGAGGGGAACGATCGTCAGACATTGCGCCGCGCGATCGCCTTGCCGGCGACATAGCCGAAGGTGAGGAAGGGACCGATCGTGGTGCCGGCGCCGACCGCCTTGGTGCCGATCGGGCTCGCCGCGGCGAGGCCGGCCGAGTAGAGCCCGCCGATCACGCTGCGGTCGGGCCTGAGCACCTGGCCGTGCCGGTTGGTGCGCGCCCCGCCCTTGGTGCCGAGGCTGACATAGAGGAAGGGCGCGGCATAAAACGGCCCCTGCTCGATCGTGCCGAGCGCACGGTCCTTGGTATAGAAGCGCTCCCACACCGTCTCGCCGCGATGGAAGTCGCGATCGACGCCCTCCTTCGACCAGCCATTGAAGCGGTCGACCGTGGCCCGCAGCGCCTGCGGATCGAGCCCGACCTCCCGCGCCAGCGCCTCGATCGTGTCGGCCCTGCGGATGAACCCCTTTTCCTTCGCGCCGAAATGCATGGAGAGCGTCATCGCCTTGGCGTAGCGAGAATCGAAGATGCGCCACGCCGGCAAGTGCGCGGGCTTGCCGTCGGGGCCGCGCTCGTCGACCGCGACGCCCAGCGCCGGGCTGCCCTCGCTCACGAACCGCCTGGCGTGGCGGTTCACCAGGATGACGTGCGGCGCATAGGTTTCCAGCAATGGCTGGGCATGGCGGCGGCCCTCGTAGGTCGTGAAGGTGGCGGGCGAGATCAGCGCCTGGTCCATATGCGCGAGCTCGGCCCCCGCCTCGGCCGCCATCACCTGGCCGTCGCCGGTGTTGGTGTCGGGCGCACCCGTGAGGTCGAGGCCGGGGAAGTGCTTTTCCATCAGCGCGCGGTTCCAGTCGAAGCCACCGGTCGCCAGCACCACGCCGCGGGCGGCGCGCAAGGGGCGCTTCTCGCCGTCGATCACCGCCTCGACGCCCACCACCTGATCGTTCTCCATCAGCAGCCGCGTCACCGGCGCCTCGAGCCGGATCGTGCAGCCCTTGTCGAGGCAGCCGCGGGCCAACCCGACGATCAGCGCATTGCCCGCGCCGACGCTGGCCGTCAGCAGCCGCCACAGCAGGGTGGGCGCCATGCCCAGGGCGCCGCGCACCGGGTTCTTGAGCACGCCGTCGACCAGCTCGCGATAGGTGAAGAGCTGCGTCTTCACCGAGGGCCGCACGCGGTTCCACAGGCGGCCGAGCAGAAAGCGGCTGATCGGCAAGGTCGAGACCATGCGGCCGAACGGCTTGCCGCCCGGCGCCTCGGCGTAGAGGTCGGGATGATTGACGAGTTCGAAGCGGAGCGGCGTCTCGTCCTCGAGGAACTTCAGCATCGGCGCCGACTGGTCGGCCAGCACCTGCCACAACTCGTCCTCGTCCTTCTGCCAGCCCGGCGGCGCCGCGCCCCTTATGTAGTCGAGCGTCTCCCCGGGAGAATCGCCAATGCCCGCCGCCGTCATGTGATGGTTGCCCGGCACCCAGGTGCCGGCACCCGACATCGCCGACGTGCCGCCCAGCCAGCGCGACTTCTCCAGCACGACGACCCTTGCCCCATCGTGAGCCGCCGCCAGCGCCGCGGAGAGTCCCGCCGCGCCCGAGCCGACCACGATGACGTCGGCGTCGAGGGATTGGCGGTTCATCGCGTTGCCCACCCTTCGAGACGCGGCCTGCGGCCGCTCCTCAGGGTGAGGTAAATTTGTCGATACAGAAAACACCTCACCCTGAGGAGGCGCGCAGCGCCGTCTCGAAGGGTGGGTCTCACGGCTCCGGCCATTTCTTCTGCGCACTGCGCACGCCCTCGAACCACTTCGAGATCCGCATCACGCCGAGATCGTCGAAGCGGCGGCCGGCGATTTGCAGGCCGATCGGCTTGCCTTCCTTGGTGTAGCCGCAGTTGATCGAGGCGGCGGGCTGTTCGCTCATGTTGTAGGGCATGGTGAAGGAGATGTGCTCCAGCGGGCGGGCCACGTCGTTGGTCGGCGTCTCCCATTCGGCCGGATAGGTCGGCACCGGCGAAACGGGCGACAGCACGAAGTCGAACGGCTGGGTCGCGGCCACCGTGGCGGCGCGGATCGCCATGTAGTTGGCGACGCCCTTGATCACGGTCGGGCCGGAGACGTCGGCGCCGCCGCGGCACCAGTCGGCGATGAAGGGCAGCACGCTCGCCTGCCTGGCGTGGCTGAGCGCCGAGAAGTCGACCCAGCTGCGCACGCGCCAGAACAGATCCTGCAGATGCAGCATCTCGGGCGAGAGGAACGGCAGAACCGGCTCGACCGAGGCGCCCGCCTTCTCGAACAGCTTTGCCGCCGCCTCGACGGCCGCCCTGGTCTCGGGCTCGACCGGCAGGCCGGAGCCGGCCTCGAGATGCAGGCCGATCCTGAGACCCTTGGGATCGAGCGGACCGGCGCTCCAGTCGATCGACGCTGGCGGCAGGCTCATGTGATCGCGCGCATCGGGCTTGTAAAGCTCGGCCATCAGCAGGCAGGCGTCCGCCACGGTGCGCGTCATCGGCCCGATCGCGCGCCCGAAATAGGGCGGATCGACCGGCACGCGGCCGAGGCTGGGCTTGAGCGTAAAGATTCCGTTCCAGCAGGCCGGCAGCCGCACCGAGCCGCCGATGTCGGTGCCGAGATGGAGCGGTCCGTAGCCCGCCGCGGCGGCCGCGCCGGCGCCGGCGCTGGAGCCGCCGGGATTCCAGGCGAGGTTCCACGGGTTGCGCGTCAGCGCATGGAAGGAGCTGCGGCCCGAGGAGAGCATGCCGTAGTCGGGCATGGTGGTCTTCGACAGGATGATGGCGCCCGCCTCGCGCACCCGCGCCGAGGCCGGCGCATCCGCCGCCGCCGGCACCAGGTCGGTCGCGGCAGTGCCAAGCGGCACCGGCACGCCTTTGGTGGCGATATTCTCTTTTATGGTGATCGGCACGCCATCGAGCGCGCCCACAGGAGCGCCCTTCTGCCAGCGCTTCGCGGACTCACTCGCGGCCTTGCGCGCGCTGCCGAAATCCGGCGCGTAGAGCGCCTTCAGTTTCGGCTCCCACGCCTCGATGCGGGCGATGACGCCGTCGACGGCCTCGACCGGCGAGAGCTTTTTGGATTTGTAGGCGGCGAGCAGCTCGACGGCGCTCATGTCGTGTATTTGGGTCATGCCGGCACGCTAGCCCCTCTCCGTCCGGCAAGCCACCGGTCCACGTCGGCTGCGCTGGCGAGCCGCACCGGCTGCTCGTCGTCGCCCGGGAACTGGAAACGCGCACGATGATGGGCGAACACCTCGGGCGCGATGTGGTGGCGGGCCTGCGTCCGCTCGTTCTCGGCGAGGCGCGCCTCGATGACGGCAAGCGACGTGTCGACGAACAGCAGCACGAACGGCACGCCTGCCGCCCGGGCCACCGCGGCGAAGCGATCGCGCAGGAAGCGATGCGAGAAGGTGTCATCGACCACGACGCCGCGGCCCGACGCCAGCACGGCACGCGCCGTGGCCGCCGCCATCAGGCTGGTCTTCTCCCATTCCGAATCGTTCATCACCGTGCCGCCGTCGAAGCCGCGCGCGGCATTGATCGCGTCGTAGGAGATCAGCTCGGCGCCGAGTTCGGCGGCGACCCGGCGCGCGATCGTCGACTTGCCGGAGAAGGCGAGACCGCAGAGGGTGATCAACTCAGGTTTCATCTTTCTTCTCCTCCCCCTCACCCAACCTCTCCCCCTCGCGGGGGAGAGGAGTATGACACTCATGTTCCTCTCCCCCGCGAGGGGGAGAGGCTAGGTGAGGGGGCGACGCGACCTCCACGACCTGTGGAGGTACGATGTCCGCCGGAACGGCGGCCAAGGCGTTGATCGGCGTGGGTGATTCGGGTTCGGCCGGGGCCACCGGATGCACGTCGGAAGCGTGCATTTCGGGAATCGGTTTCGCGGCCGGGCGTTTCGCCTCGATCTCCATCTCCTTCAGCCGGATCTCGTGGGCGCGCTGCTCGCGGCGTTCCGCGCGCGCCTCGGCGCGGGCGCGCTGGCCGTCCTCAAGCTTGAGCAGGAACATCAGCGCCCGGTCGTCGTGCACGACATGCTCGCCGACCTGCTTGCCGCGAAAGAACACCGCCCGCGACCGGGGCTCGCCGGCCCGCAGTTTCAGGTCGTCGGCATTCTGCCGGTGGCGCTCCTCGACGATCGTGGCGAGGCGCTCGGCGAACTTCGGATACTTGATCCGCCAGCGCCGTGCCGTGCTCTCGTCGATGCCGACGCGGGCCGCCGCCTCGCGCAGCGTGTTGCAGCGGCGCGCCTGGTTGAGGTAGCGCACCCGGAGGCGCCAGCCGCGTTGAGGCGGCAGGGCCCGCTTCGAGGACGGGCCGTCGAGCAGCGCGCGCTCGATCGCCTTGGGCGCGTTGGCGATGCGCGCCGCGCTCTGCCGCGCCTCCTCGGCCTCGCGCTGTTCCCGCGTCTCCTCGCGGGCCTTCGCTTCCAACTGCGCCAGGGTCATGCCGCGCATATGCGCAGGCGGGTGAAACCCCGACTTGTGGATCCGCATCAAATAGGCCGCGTCGGCCCAGCTCAGCCCGTCGACTGGCGGCGCCTCGGGCACGCCGACCGGGGTTCCGATGGGGGCCCCGAACGGACGGTTCTGATCGTAGAATGACATCCAATTCCTCCTATCCCTTGGCCTTTTGAGGCCGGAAATCCTGTCCGAGAGGACATATAGGGAAGGATAGGAATACTGTCAATAGGGAGGCGTGCTTTCCGAAGGCGGTCGAGCCGCCCCCGCCTCGACTGGCCGACGGCGACGTGCCGCCTCTCATCCGCGCGGCGGCACCTTGATCCGTGCCGATCATGGCTGAGCCCATCGGCCAATCTATTTTCGGTCTGACGGAAGCGAACCTCGTCATGCCCGACTGCATTCACTGTCTCTGACAATTCAATTGACACATGAAGCCATCATGCTTGGCGGGCGCCGCTGTATTAGAAATACAGCACCGGACACCCAGGTCCGGATTTTGAAAAAATACATTTGGCTGAACGACCCTATTCAAGAACCGTCCTTATTCTTCGAGAGCTGTCCATACTCAGGTTTTACTGGCGGGGGCGGTCCAGGCATGGGCCGCCCCTTCGCTTT
>NZ_SCVH01000051.1 GCF_004296935.1 Reyranella sp. | reverse complement strand
CCGGTACGAAAACCGAACTTGCGGCCACGGCGCATCATCAGCATCGAAGCCGGGAACACCGTCAACATGACACCGAGGTGCTGCATGGTGATCGGCAGGTTCGCCCACATGCGCATGTCGGGCGAAACGATGGTGAGCACCGCCAGCGCCGAGGACGCAAACATCAGTGTGTTGCTGCTCTGGGTCAGCGCCTGGCACATCGCCAGCAGCGCGATGTTGCGCAGCGACCGCGGCGGAATGCGGGTCGGCGCAGCGGGCGTTTCCAGTCCCTTGATCGAACCATCCATTGGGCGCGCACTCTAGTCCTGCGCCCCTGGCGTCCCAAGCAAATAGCCGTGAGCGCTGCGCGCCGACTGCAGTCCAGCTATGAAATGCGCGGTGGCGTCTTCGTCAGAAGTGAACGTAGCCGGCGCGCGGCACTTTCGTCGCCTTGCCGTCGGCCGTCAGCCACACGCCGGCACCGCGCTCGAAGCGGCCGATCGGCGTCACCCGCACGCCGGCAAGGCGTGCGACCGCCAGCAGCGCCGCCCGCCTTCGCGGCGGCACGGCGATCACGAGTTCATAATCGTCGCCCCCGCCCAGCACGTTCGCCCACAACGCCGGATCGAGGCTCAGCGCGCGCCGCGCGGCGGCCGACAGTGGCAGCCGGTCGCGTTCGATGTGCACGGCAAGTCGCGACGCCGCGGCGATATGGCCGGCGTCGGCCAGCAAGCCGTCGGAAACGTCGGCGGCCGCGTGCGCGACGCCGATGAGACAGCGGCCCAGCGCTATACGCGGCCGCGGCAGGCGGTAGCGCGCCTCCAGCGCCGTGCGATCGCCTGCGCCCAATCCCTTCAGCCGGCCGCGCGCGGCCAGCAAGCCGAGCGCTCCGTCGCCGATCGTTCCGCTCGCCCAAAGCTCGTCGCCGGCCCGGGCGCCGGCGCGTCCCAGTCCCCTGCCCCTCGGCACCGTGCCGAAGGCGGTGATGGTGACGGTGAGCGGACCTGGCGTCACGACGGTGTCGCCACCGCAGAGCACGATGCCGTAGCGGCGCTGATCGGCCGACAATCCCCGTGCAAAAGCTGCGACCCAGCGCTCCTGCCATCCGTGTGGAAGTGCGAGCGATAGTTGATAGGCGAGCGGCGCGGCGCCGCCGGCGGCCAGATCCGACAGACACACCCGAAGCGCCTTGGCCGCCACGCGCCGCGGAGCTTCGTCACCGAGGAAATGAACGCCCGACACGATCGTATCGGTCTTCACCGCGATGTCGTGCCGCGCATCGGCCGGGAGGAAGGCATTGTCGCTTTCAAGGCCACCGGCGCCGGCGAAACTCCTGGCAAGCGGCGCGAAATAGCGCGCAATCAGTTCGAACTCACCGACCCGACGGCGGGACGCCACCGTCTGCTCACTTCACGAGTTCGGCCGGTCGCACCTGGCGCGCCACGCGGTCGAGCACTGAATTGATGAAGCTGGGCTCGCCCTGGTCGTAGAAGGCGTGCGCGATCTCGACATATTCGTTGATCACCACGCGCGGCGGCACGTCGCGCCGGTGAACCAGTTCATAGGCCCCGGCAAGCAGGATCGCCCGCACCAGGCGGTCGATGCGCGCCCAGGTCCAGTCCTCGGCGAGCGCCGATGAAACGATCTGCTCGAGTTCTTCCTTGTGCTGGGCAGCGCCTTCGACCACGTCCTTGAACAACGGCCGGTCGGCGTCGCGGCGCATCCCGCCCTCACCCGCCTCGCCGGTGCGCACACCGAGAAACTGCTCGATGATCTCGGCCGGCCCGTGCTGACCCTCCTGCCACTGGTACAGCGCCTGCACCGCTGCCAGACGTGCCGCCTGCCGGCGACTGGGCGACGGGCGGTCGCTCACGTCTTCCGCCAGCGGCGGCCGAGCGCCACCATGGCAAGGCAGGCATGGGCGGCGTCGCCGCCCTTGTCGCCGCGGTCGATGGCGGCGCGCGCCCAAGCCTGGTCGGCATTGTTGACCGTGACGATGCCGTAGCCGATCGCCAGTCGCTCGCGCACGGTGAGATCCATCAGACCCCGTGCGCTCTCGCCACAGACGTAGTCATAGTGCGTGGTCTCGCCGCGGATGACGCAGCCCAGCGCCACGAAACCATCGTAGCGCTCTTTTTCCTTGGCGGCCGCCAGTGCAATGGCGCCGGGAATCTCGAAGGCACCGGGCACCACAACACGCTCCGAAGTGGCGCCGTTCTTCTTGATCTCGCGCTCGGCGCCGGCGATCAGCGCGTCGGCGATCTCGACGTAGTAGCGCGACTCGACGATCAGGATTCGCGCGCCCTTGACGCCGTCGACCGCCGGTCGGGCCGTCGGGGTTTCCGTCCGTGTCGACATGTTCAGGGCACTACGATTTCTGAGACGGGCGGCCGGGAACGGGCTTCTGGCCGGTAATCTTGAGGCCGAAGCCTTCGAGGCCGACCACGCTCTTCTTGCTGTTGGTCAGCAGCACCATCTCCTTGACGCCGAGATCGATCAGGATCTGGGCGCCGACACCATAGTCGCGCAATTCCTGTCCGGCCGGCTCGATCGGCTCGCCGGCGCGGCGGCGCTGCTCTGCCAGCACGACGGTGAGCGGCTCGCGGATCAGCACGATGACGCCACGGCCTTCCTTGGAGATCTCGCGCATGGAAGCTTCGATCTCGCCGCCACGGCCGCCGCTGCGCTGGCCCAAAGTGTCGGTGAAGAGATTGACGGCATGCATGCGCACCATGACCGGGCCACCCGTCGCAGGATCGCCCTTCACCAGCGCCACATGCTGCGCCATCGTCACCTTGTTCACGTACACCACGCAGCGGAAATCGCCGCCGTAGGTGCTGTCGAGAGCGGTCTCGCTGATGCGCTTCACGATCGAGTCATAGCGGCGGCGGTAGGCGATCAGGTCGGCGATGGTGCCGATCTTGAGGCCATGCCGCTGGGCGAAGGTGATGAGATCGTTGCGGCGCGCCATCGTGCCGTCGTCGTTCATGATCTCGCAGACGACGCCGGCCGGCGTGAGGCCGGCCAGCCGCGCCAGGTCGACTGCGGCCTCGGTGTGGCCGGTGCGCTCGAGCGTGCCGCCGTCGCGCGCGACCAGCGGGAAGACGTGGCCCGGCGTCACGATGTCCTTGGGGCCGCACGACGGGTCGATCGCCACCGCCACGGTGCGCGCCCGGTCGGCGGCCGAAATGCCGGTGGTCACGCCCTCGCGGGCCTCGATCGAGACGGTGAAGGCGGTCTGGTGCCGCGTGCCGTTGTTCTGCGCCATCAGCGCCAGTCCGAGCTGCTCGACCCGGTCCCGGGTCAGCGCCAGGCAGATCAGGCCGCGCGCATGCTTGGCCATGAAGTTGATGACCTCGGGCGTCGCCCATTGCGCCGGGATCACGATGTCGCCTTCGTTCTCGCGGTCCTCGTCGTCGACAAGGATGAACATCCGGCCCTTGCGGGCTTCCTCGATGATGTCCTCGGCGGCGGCCTTCACTTCGCCGAAGGTGATCCGCCAGGCGTCCTTTTCGAGCGCGCTCATGATTTTCCGTGCTCCAACAATCGCGCAACGTAACGCGCGAGCATATCGACCTCAAGGTTGACCCGCTGGCCGACTTTGGCCTGTCCCAGGGTCGTAACAGCCTGGGTATGGGAAATCACGTTCACGCCGAAGCGGTTGTCGGCGACTTCATTGACCGTGAGGGAAATGCCGTCGATGGCGACCGAGCCCTTGGCCGCGACGAAGCGGGCGAGCTCGCCCGGCACCTCGAACACGAAGCGCACGCTGCCGCCTTCTGGCGTCATGGACGCCACCTTGCCGACGCCGTCGACGTGGCCGTAGACGAGATGCCCACCCAGTTCGTCGCCGAGCTTCAGGGACAGTTCCAGGTTGATCCGGCTACCGACCGCCCACTCGCCGAGATGGGTCTTGGCCAGGCTCTCGCCAGAAACTTCCACGGCGAACCAGTCGCCGCCCTTCTCGACCACTGTGAGGCAACAGCCGGAACAGGCAATCGAAGCGCCGATCGCGACCGACTTCATGTCGTGCCTGGTGCGCACCACAAACCGGCGATCACCCGCCTGGCCGCCGGGTGCCACCGTGACGATCTCGCCGATATCCGTGACGATGCCCGTGAACATGGTTCTACTTAGGTCCGCCTGTGCCAGGTTTCCAGCGTGTCCGTGCCCACGGTCCGATTGGAAACCAGCCTGAACCGGGGCGCGAAATCGAGGCGCCCGAGCGCCAGAGGCCCGACCGCAGAGCGGCTGTCCTCACCCAGAACGATGCCCGCACGGTAGCTGCTGATCCGGTCGACGAGGCCGGCTCTCAGGAAGGCCGCGGCGATCTGGCCGCCGCCTTCGATCAGCACGCTCGAGTAGCCCAACCCACCCAGCGCCTTCGCGGCGGCTACGACGTCGACCCGTCCCTCGCCCCGCGCCGGTGCTTCAATGACGTTGATTCCCTTGTGGCGCAACAGTTCGACCCGCGCGGCCGGGGCGCCGGCGTGAACCAAGAGCACCGGCCTGGTGCGCGCCGTTGAGGCGAGTTTCGACGTGGCCGACATCCGGGCGCCC
>NZ_SCVH01000050.1 GCF_004296935.1 Reyranella sp. | reverse complement strand
ATCGGCCTCTTCCTCCTCCCCCGTCTGCGGGGGAGGTGCCCCGTCTTTCGGGGCGGAGGGGGTCGGACTCCGGGCCCAACTTCGGGCCCAACACTCCCACGTTTCAGGTGGGCCCGCCGGAACGGCTGAAATGCCGTATTCATTGGCTTTCCGGCGCGCAGAGGGCCGATATTCTGTCGGTCGAGTTGGGCCAAAATCGCAAAGTTGGGCCAGCGGCGGCGGGCCGGCTCAGCCGCCGTAGAGATAGTTCGGCAGCCACAGCGACATGCCGGGCCAGACGTACATGATGGCCAGGCACAGGATGACGATCATCATGTAGGGCATCATGCCGCCGAAGATCTGGTTGAGCGTGACGTGGGGCGGCGACACGCCTTTCAGGTAGTAGGCCGACATCGCCACCGGCGGCGACAGGAAGGCGGCCTGCAGGTTCACGAACACCATGGTGCCCCACAGGATGGGGTCGATGTCGTAGTGCTTCAGGAGCGGCAGGAAGATCGGCACGAAGATGATGATGATCTCCGTCCATTCGAGCGGCCAGCCGAGGATGAAGATGATGGCTTGCGACAGCAGCATGAACTGCAGCGGCGTGAGGTTGAGCGACAGCGCCCAGCGCTCGACCAGGCCCTGACCGCCCAGGATGGCGAACACGGCCGAGAACAGCGCCGAGCCGACGAACAGCCAGCACACCATGGCGGTGGTCTTGGCGGTCAGGAACACCGCCTCCTTGGTACGCTTCCAGTCGAGCGTGCGGGCCTGGAAGGCCAGCAGGAAGGCGCCGGCGGCGCCGACCGCGGCCGATTCGGTGGCCGTCGTGATGCCGAACAGGATGACGCCCAGCACGACCACGGTGAGGATGCCGAGCGGCATGACCGACGCCGTGAGCAGCTTCAGCACGGTGAAGCGCGCGGCGTCCATGCGCCAGTAGTAGCGCACGACAGCGAGCGCCAGCAGCGCGGCGATGCCGGCAAACCACCAGTAGAAGGCCTCGGGCGTGCCCGCGTCGACAGCAGCAGCCGGCTTGACCGCGGCGCTGCCCAGCGGCTGCAGGCCTTCGACCTCCGGCGCCTCGAGCGTCTTCTTGTGGATGACGACGTACCACCAGGTGCCGCCCAGGGCGACGACGGCCAGCAGGAACGGCACCAGCGAGACGAGAAAATTATGTGCGATGCCGGAATAGCCGAGCGGCTTGCCGTCGGCTGTGAGCGTGCGGGCTCCGCCGGGCGAGACCATCGCCTTGGCGAGGCCCGCGAACATGTTGCGGGAGTAGGCGGCCTGCAGGCGCTCGACCCAGCCGGGCACCGGCACGCGGGTCTGCTCCTCCGGCAGCCTGGGCGCGATCCTGGGATTGATCAGCGCCCAGCCGATGACATAGGCGAGATAGAGGAAAGCCAGGAAGAAGCCCGGGAACATGGCGGCGGCGTAGAGCTTGACCACCGATTGGCCGGCCACGGCGGCATAGACGATGATCATCACCGAGGGCGGGATCAGGATGCCGAGCGTGCCGCCGGCCGTGATGACACCCGAGGCGAGCTTGACGTCATAGCCGGCGCGCAGCATCGGGTTGAAGGCGATGACTCCCATCAGCACCACGACCGCGCCCACGAGGCCGCTCGCAATACCCCAGAAAGTGCAGACGATCAGCGTCGCCACGGCGAGCGCGGCCGGCACGCGGCGGAAGGCGAGCTGGATCGAGTAGAACATCTTGTCGACCAGCGCGCCGCGTTCCATGACGTAGCCCATCAGGACGAACAATGGGATCGAGATCAGCACGTCGTTGGTCATGGCGCCGTAGGTGCGCTGGACCATCAGGGCGAAAACCTTGTTGTCGGCCCACGGTTGCGACGGGTCGTAGAAGGCGATGAAGCCGAAGAAGATGCCGAGCCCCATCAGGGTGAAGGCGGTGGCGAACCCCATCATGATGACGACGACGATGAGCCCCAGCATCAGGAGCCCGAGGGCGGGTTCGCTCATATCTTGTTGTCTCCGCTGCCCATGCCCCGCTGGCGCGCGGCTTCCTCGATGTGCTGTGCGTTGGCGATCGCGGCGCGCCGCGTCTCCTCGTCGACATGCTCGCTGAGCGCCAGCTGCTCCTCGACGACATCGATCTCCGAAACGTCCTTCAGCCGTGCCGGCCAGGCGCCGGTCCTGAGGCAGACGATGCAGCGCGTCACCTCGGCGATGCCCTGCAGCAGCACCAGGGCGCCGGCGATCGGGATGACCGTCTTGAAGGGGTAGACCGGCGGCCCGTCGGCGGTGACGTTGGAATGTTCGCCGATGCGCCACGAATCGCCGGCATATTCGATGCCGGCGTAGAGCAGCGCGCCGATGCCGGGAAAGAAGAAGACGAAATAGAGCACGAGATCGAGCGTGGCCTGGGTGCGCTGACGCATCGAGCTGTAGAGGAAGTCGCCGCGGACATGGGCGTTCTGTGCCAGAGCATAGGCACCGCACAGCATGAACAGCGAGCCGTACAGCATGTTGTTGAGGTCGAAGATCCAGGCGGTCGGCGCGTTCAGGATGTAGCGTTTGAAGACTTCGAGGCAGACCACCGACATCAGCACGATGATCAGCCAGGCCGCC
The DNA here is from genome assembly GCF_004296935.1 of Reyranella sp. Lineage (GTDB taxonomy): Bacteria > Pseudomonadota > Alphaproteobacteria > Reyranellales > Reyranellaceae > Reyranella. Next base: position 31,909 of record NZ_SCVH01000050.1, on the reverse strand, counting down.
GCCTTGCCGACCCAGGTGCTGATGCCGTCGATCGTGTGCAGGAACCGCTCAACGGTCATGCGCTTTGCCTACCGGGCTTGAAGGGATCGAGGCACCGCCCGGGAAACACCGGGCGGTGCCTCGCGACTTGCGGCCTCAGCCTACAGCTTCACCGGCTTGGCGTTGGGGCCGAAATAGTGGTCGAACGCCATCTTGCGGCTCACGACCGTGTCCTGCTCCCATTGGGTTGCCCGCTTGGCGAAGGCGAGCTGCGACTCGACGATCTCCTTGAACATCGGGTTTTCCGCCGCCTTCTTCTGCACCACGCTGTCGTAGATCTCGAGCTGGGCCTTCAGGACCGGGTCGGGCGTCTTGTAGAACTTGACCTTGTCCTTGGTCTGCAGCTCGACATAGTCCTTCGAGTAGCGGTCGATCGCTTTCCAAGCCATGTCCTGGCCGGCCGCTTCGACGGCGTTGGAGATGATCGCCTTCATCTTGTCAGGCAGCGCATCGTACTTGGTCTTGTTGAAGGTGATCTCGAACTGCTCGGCGTTCTGGTGATAGCTCTGCAGCATGCAGACCTTCGAGACGTCGGCAAATCCCAGGATGCGGTCCGACGAGGCATTGTTGAACTCCGCCGCGTCAAGCAGGCCGCGATCCATCGCCGAGACGATCTCGCCGCCCGGCAGTGCGTTGACCGCCGCACCCATGCCCTGGAACACGTCGATCGAGATGCCGACGGTGCGGAACTTCAGGCCCTTGAGGTCGTCGACCTTGGTGATCGGCTTCTTGAACCAGCCGAGCGGCTGGGTCGGCATCGGCCCATAGGGGAACGACACGACGTTGGCGCCGATCGAGGCGTAGAGCTTGGCGAGCAGCTCCTTGCCGCCGCCGTACTTGTGCCAGGCGAGCAACATGTTGGCGTCCATGGCATAGCCCGGGCCCGAACCCCACAGCGCCAGCGCGGTCTGCTTGCCGTAGTGATAGACGAGCACGCCGTGGCCGCCGTCGAGCGTGCCCTTCGACACTGCCTCGAGGAGGCCGAAGGCCGGCACAACGGCACCCGCCGGCAGAACCTCGATCTTGAGGTCGCCACCGGTCATGTCGTTGACCTTCTTGGCGTAGTCGAGAGCGAACTCGTGGAAGATGTCCTTCGACGGCCAGGTGCTCTGCCAGCGCATGCTGATCGGGCCCTGTGCCTTGACGACGGCCGGCGCGGCGACGGTTGCGGCCGTTGCGACGGCGGCGCCCTTCAGGAACTTGCGACGCGACTCTTTCTTCTGCGACATGGGTTTCCTCCGTGTATTTGGTTCTTGTTTGTCAACGCCACGCTGCGGCGAGGATGAACCCGCGGATCGAGCCCTGTCTAGCCGAAACGCCGGAGAATCACGCTGGCGTGACTGCCAGGCCGACCGTCATCAGGGCAAAGGCATAGGCGATCGCGACTTCGTCGAGTCGGTCGAAGCGCCCGGACGATCCGCCGTGGCCCGCTCCCATGTTTGTTCGAAGCACGATCGGGCCGCCCGACGTCATGGTGGCCCGCAGGCGGGCGACCCATTTGGCGGGCTCCCAGTAGGTGACGCGGGGATCGGTGAGGCCGGCCATTGCCAGGATCGCCGGGTAGTCCTGGGCAGTGACGTTGTCGTAGGGTGAGTACGAGAGGATATGGCGGAACGCCGCCTCGTCGGTGATGGGATTGCCCCATTCGGGCCACTCGGGCGGCGTGAGCGGCAGCTTGTCGTCGAGCATGGTGTTGAGCACGTCGACGAAGGGAACTTCGGCCACGATGCCCGCGAAGAGCTCGCCAGCCCGGTTGGCGACCGCGCCCATCAGCATGCCGCCCGCACTGCCGCCATGGCCGACGATGCGCTTTGCGGACGTGTATTTCCCGGCGATCAGCGCGCGGCCGGCGGCGGCGAAATCGTCGAAGGTGTTCGTCTTCTTCGCCAGCTTGCCGTCGAGATACCACGACCAGCCCTTGTCCGAGCCGCCCCGGACATGGGCGATGGCATAGACGAAGCCGCGGTCGACGAGCGACAGGCGATTGGCCGAGAAGGAGGCCGGCATCGCCATGCCGTAGGAACCGTAGCCGTAGAGCAGGAGCGGGGCGCTGCCGTCGCGGACGAGGTCGCGGCGGTGCAGGATCGACACCGGCACCTCGGCGCCATCGTGCGAGCGGGCGATGATTCGCGTCGTGACATAGGCGGCGGGGTCGTGGCCGGTGGGAATCTCCTGGCGCTTCCGCAAGGTGCGCTCGCGGCTCGCCATGTCGTAGTCGTAGACCTCGGCCGGCGTCGTCATCGACGAGTAGGCAAAGCGCAATACCGTGGTGTCGAACTCGAAGCCGCCGACCATGTCGAGCGAATAAGCGGCCTCGTCGAAGGCGATGACGTGCTCGCTGCCGTCGCCGAGATCGCGGATCACGATCGAGGGCAGGGCGTTCGCCCGCTCCAGCCGGACCAGATGGCCGGCGTAGAGTTCCATGCCGAGGACATAAGAGCCGGGTCGGTGCGCGATCAGTTCGCGCCAGTTCGTGCGTCCGGGCGCTGCGAGCGGAGCGGTGGCGATGCGAAAATCGATCGCGCCGCCGTCGTTGGTGAGAATGAAGAGTTCCTCGCCACGGTCGGCGACGCTGTAGCGCACGCCGGTTTCTCTTGGAGCGATGAGCCGCGGCGTGGCATCTGGATCGGACAGATCGATCAGGCGTTGTTCCGACGTGTCATGGTCGCCGCCGGCAATGATGCAGAAGCGGCCGCTGGCGCTTTCCTCGATGCGCGTGAACCAGCCGATGTCCTTCTCCTCGTAAACGAGGACATCGTCGGCTTGGGTGGTCCCCAGCCGGTGCCGGTAGACCTTCAGCGGACGATGGTTGTCGTCGACATGGATGTAGAAGAAGAACGTCGAATCGAGGCCCCAGACGACACTGCCGCCAGTCTGCGTCAGGGTGTCCGGCAGGTCCTCACGCGTATCCCAGCGCCTTACGCGAATGGTGAAGAACTCGGACCCGCGCAGGTCGGCGCTCCAGGCTTCGAGCCGATGGTCGGGCGAATGGCGCGTGCCGCCGAACTTGAAGTAGTCGGATGTCTTGGCCAGCGCATCGCCGTCGAGGATGAGCTGGACGTCGCCGCCCGCCCGCGGCGTGCGTCCGATCAGCTGGTGTTGGCCGCCCTCGCGGAATTTCCACAGATAGGCGAAGGGGCCGTCGGGCGTGGGAACGCCGGAATCGTCTTCCTTGATACGGCCGCGCATTTCGGCGACCAGCGTCTTCTGCAGTGCCCGCACGGGCGCCAGAAGCGTCTCGGCGTAGCGGTTCTCGGCCTCGAGATAGGCCCGGATGTCGGGGTCGAGAAGCGACGGATCGCGCAGCACCTGCTGCCACTTCTCGTCCTTCAGCCAGGCATAGTCGTCGACGATGGTCACGCCGTGCAGCGTGCGCTGCGACAGACGTCGCGGCGCGACAGGCGGCTCGGTCACCGGGCGCTCAGGCGTAATTGCCGCGCGCCTTGCCGTTGGCTCCCTTCGGTGCGCCCTTGGCGGCCGCCTTCGCCGACGTCTTCCTGGGCTTGGCGCGCAGCATCTTGCGCATGACGGCGCCCTGCGTATCCCACCAGTCGGCGAGGATGCGGACGTCCCAGCCGATGCAGAAATGCTTGACCCCCATCTCGAGATAGCGGCCGGCGGCGGCGGGATCGCGCAGCTCGACGCGCGGGTGCAGGCCCTTCTTCAGCGCCATCTGGATGGTCTTGGTCTCGGCCGCCAGCACGTCGGGATGGCCGTACTGGCCGGTCTTGCCGATGCTCATCGAGAAGTCGGAAGCGCCGAACTGCACCATGTCGAGGCCGGGCACCGAGAGGATGCGGTCGAGATCGTCCACGCACGACTTCTTCTCGACCATGATGGCGATCACGACCTCGTTCAGGGCATCGACATAGGCGGGCGTGCCGCCCGTGCGCACCGTGCCGACGTCGCGCCGCATGCCGACGCCCAGCCGGCCGCGGCCGCGCACGCCCTTGGCCATCGTCGTCTCCGCGCGGACCGCGTCGACGGCGGCCTTGGCGTCCTCGACCGAGCGGATGTCGGCGAACAGCACGCTCTGGAAACCCGAGCCGATCGCCCGCATCGCCTGATGGGTGTACTGCGTCTGCTCGATCTTGATCATGCCCGACATGTTCATGAGTTCGAACGAGCGGCCGAGATTATCGAGGTCGTGCATGGTGAAGGGGGCGTACTCGGCGGTGAATTCGACGTAGTCGTATAGCTTGGAATGGCCGATCAGCTCGACCAGAGTCGGCCATGCCGACAGGATGTGCGTCCCCACGGTGGGCTTGCCGGCGTTGAGACGTTCACGAAGCGGATTGCGGCGCATGTTGTTTCCCCCTGAGGTCCGGTTCGGGCTAGTCTGACACCTTGTGTAGGGGGAGTGCCATGTTTCCGACGCGGGATAGTCTGACAATCTGCTTTGCGCATGCGGCATACCGGATGAAAGACCGGTTCGAGCTGCGCGACACCGGGATCAAATGCTTCGAGGTCCGCGCCTACGACGATCTGGTGAAGCGGATCGGCGAGGCCGATGTCGTGCTCGCTTCCGGCATGTGGAAGAACGACCTGATCCCGCACGCCGGCAAGCTGAAATTCATCCAGTCCATCAGCTCGGGCATGGACCAGTATTCCAAGGAATTGCTGGGCGCCAAGGGCATCCGGCTGGCGAGTGCCGCCGGCGTCAACGCCCGTGCCGTGGCTGAACACGCCATCGCCCTGATCCTGGCCATCGCGCGGCGCCTGCCCGAGGCGCGCGACAACCAGCACAAGAAGACCTGGCGCGGCATGATCGGTGATCTTGCCCAGCGCGAGGACGAGCTGGGCGGCAAGACGCTGCTGGTCGTCGGCATGGGCCGCATCGGCAGCCATCTCGCCAAGCTCGCCAGGGCCTTCGACATGAAGGTGGTGGGCATCCGCCGCGATCCCAAGGCCGGCGCCAACGGCGCCGATTCGATCCACGGCATGGGCGATCTGGTGAAGCTGGTCTCCGACGCCGATTTCGTGGCGCTCACCTGTGCGCTGACGCCCGAGACCACGGGCCTGATGAGCGCCGCAGCCTTTGCCGCCATGAAGCCATCGTCGGTATTCGTGAACGTGGCGCGCGGCAAGGTGGCCGACGAGGCAGCCCTCATCAAGACGATGCAGGGCGGCAAGATCTGGGCGGCTGCACTCGACGTTACGGTCGACGAGCCGTTACCCGCCTCCTCGCCGCTGTGGGCGATGCCCAACGTCTTCATCACGCCGCACACGGCGGGCGAGACGCGGGCCTACGAGGACAACGTTCTCGACATCCTGATGGAGAATCTCGACCGCCTGTGGCGGGACGAGAAGACGCTGCGCAACCAGGTTCTATAGGGAGAGAACAGAATGCCCGTTGCTGACCCCAACCGCGTGATCGTCACCGGCGAAAATCCGTTCATCCGCCTCAGCGAAAAGGACGGCGATCCCAACTCCACCGAGGCCAGCTTCTGGCGCATCCTGTTCTGTCCGGCCGGGCCCGGGCACGTGCTCTATCTCAAGAGCGAGCTGACGCACGGCCGCTGGCGCATCTATTCCGACAACATCGCCATGGCGCGCTGGCTGCAGCAGACCGTGCAGGGCATGCTCAATCCCGAGCTCAAGGACACGTCGATCCCGGTGATCGACGCCGAATTCACCCGTTCCGGCGATCCGCGCTATTTCTGGACCGAGCATGTGTCGGCCGCCGATTCCGAGGTGGCGCTCACCTGGTACGACGTCGGCGATCCGCTGCTGATCCACACCAATCCCAACGAGGCGCCGAACCCACGTCCCTACGGCGTCTGCACCGTGCTGGTGCCGGCACTCGGCGCGCGGCTCACTGTGGACGGCACGCAGGCCAAGGGCCTGCCTTGGAAGCGCGAACGCGAGGGAAGGCCCTTCAGCACCTGCGCGCTCGCCTTCTCGGAAAGCTGGACGGAGGCGCGCTAGCCTTTCAGGTCGAACGCGCGCGCGAGCTGGGTGTAGCTCTCGCGCCGTACCTCCTCGTCGTGCGTCCAGGTGACGACGGCCATTTCCTGGACGCCGACCTCTGCCGCCAGGTCGCGAATCCGTGCTGCGACCTCCGGACCCGTGCCGACGAACGAATCCTTGCGGAACTGCTCCATGCGCGCCTGCTCGTGGACGGTGAGCGGTGCTGCCGCCGCGACGTCGGGCGCCTCCAGCGGCACCAGGATGCCCTTGTCGCGGTTGATGCGGGAGAGCGCCCGCGAGGTGAAGTGATACTGCGCCTGTTCCATCGTCTCGGCGGCCAGCGCCCACACGCAGAGTCCTGCGTGCGGCTCGGGATGACGGGCGCTCGGCCTGTAGGTGCGCTGGTAGAGGTCGATGGCGCGCTTGCCGCCGGCGCCGTCGCTGAAGAACCAGGCGTAGCAGTAGGGCAGGCCAAACAGGGCGGCGACCTGGGCGCCGTAGTCGGAACTGCCGAGGATCCAGACTTCGGGCGCCGTCGCGCCCTGCGGGAAGGCTTTTACCGCCGCGAAGGGATGGCGCTCGACCAGGGGTTCGTTGTGCACCCAGGCGATCAGGTCGCGGACATCGGAGGGAAAATGCTCGGGCCGCTCGTTGGCCGCGGGGTTGAGCGCGAAGGCCGTGCGGCCGTCCGAGCCCGGGGCGCGGCCAAGGCCCATGTCGATCCGGCCCGGCGCCAGGGCATCGAGCACGCGGAAGACTTCGGCCACTTTGAACGGCGCATAGTGCGGCAGCATGATGCCGGCGCTGCCGATCCGGATGCGCTCGGTGGTGGCGGCGATCGCCGCGATCACGATCTCCGGCGCGGTGCCGACGATGGTCGGGTGGTTGTGATGCTCCGACACCCAGAAGCGCTGGTAGCCCAGCGTCTCGCAATGTTTGGCGAGCGCCACGGTGTTGCGGATCGACTGGTCCTGCGGGCGCCCGGCGACGGCGATCGACTGGTCGAGGACGGAAAGACGCGTGAGCTGTGACATTGCAGGAGACGTAAGGCGTGCGCGCTACTCCGGCAAGGTCGCGATCATGTAGAGCGCCTGCAGCGTGGGCGTCGGCCGCTCTTTTTCGCCGAACGCCTTGGTGAAGATCGTGGCGATCTCGCCCGAGCGGTAGATGTGGCTCAGCGCCCGATCGACTGCGATGCGGAAGTCGCCATCGCCGCGACGCATCGCCAGCGCGAACGGCTCGATGGTGAGGGAATTGCTGGCCAGCAGGATGCGGGCGGCGTCGGGATGGCCCTTGATCATGGAGGCAAGCATGGCGCGACCGGCGAAATAGGCGGCGATCTGGCCTTTTTCCAGGGCGACCATCGCCTCCTCGAAGGTCTTGAACGCCACGATCTCGGCATTGACGTGGAGCCCGGCCAGCGACTTCCGCGTGATCTCCTCGGTAAGCGTGCCGGCGGCGACGCCGACCTTCTTGCCGGCCAGCAGCTTGAGGTCCTGTGGGCCGTCGTTGCGGATGGCGAAGGAGGTGCCATCGACGAAGGTCGGAACGGAGAAGTCGACGAGCGCGCGCCGTTCCAGCGTCTGGGTGAGCGAGTCGCAGATCAGGTCGGCCTTGTTCTGCGTGATCGCATCGAGGCGGTTGATCGTGGTCACGGGGACATAGGCCACTTTCAGATCGGGGATGTTGAGCTGCTGGGCGAGATCCTTGGCGACCGCCTGGCAAAGGTCGATCATGAAGCCGGCGGGCTGGCCGGCCGGCGTCTTGTAGGCGAAGGGCGCGGCATCCGCGCGGTAGGCGACGCGCAGCGTCTTGCTCTGGCGGATGTCGTCGAGCGTGGCGGCCACGGCGGTGTCGCCAAGGACAGCTCCTCCCAATACGATATTCAGCGTCAATGTCAGGATGCCGAGCCTCTTCGATATCGCGTTCATGATCCCCGTCCCTATGTCTTGGCCCTGTTTGGTCCATCCCGCGCGGATGGGAAACAATCCGATATCCCGACCGTTGTGACCACCGGAATTAGAGGAGGCCCTGCATGGCCCGCAACAAGTCCCGCGTCGTCGGCATCGACCACATCTCCATCCGGGTGAGCGACTACGAGAAATCGAAGGTCTTCTACGCCAAGCTGTTCGCGTTCCTGGGCTTCGAGCTATCGGACGACTACGGCACCACCATCGGCTGGACCAATGGCCGGACGCGGTACTGGATCGCACCGGCCGAGGGCCGCAAGACCCATCGCATCGGCGACGTCGGGTTCCACCACTATGCCTTCGAGCTGCGCCGCCGGAAGGACGTCGACGCGCTGCAGGCGTTCCTCGAGAAGGAGCGGGTGCGGATCGTCGATCCGGCCGCCGAATATTACGACGACTATTACGCCGTCTTCTTTCTCGATCCCGACGGGCTCAAGCTCGAAGGCATGAAGTACGGTGAACGGCTGGATCGCAAGTTATTGAAAAAGAAGAAGTAATCATTTCTTTATAATAGTTCTAGGAATTACTTGCAATTCAACGGATGGATCGCATATCTAGAAACATTCCAATCTAAGACGGAGCGTTTCATGCTGACCATCGGTGACAAGTTTCCTTCCTTCGACCTCAAGGCGGTGGTGAGCACCGACCCCAAGACCGCCTTCACCCAGCTCTCGGACAAGAGCAACGCCGGCAAATGGAAGATCGTGTTCTTCTGGCCGAAGGATTTCACTTTCGTCTGCCCGACCGAGATCGCGGCCTTCGGCAAGCTCGACAAGGACTTCAACGAGCGTGACGCGGTGGTCTACGGCGTCTCGACCGACTCCGAGTTCGTGCATCTCGCCTGGCGCCAGAACCACGCCGACCTGAAGGCGCTGCCGTTCGCCATGCTGGCCGATCTCAAGCGCGAGCTCTCCCAGTCGCTCGGCATCCTCGACAAGGCCGAAGGCGTCTGCCTGCGCGCCACCTTCATCGTCGATCCCGAGGGCATCATCCGCTTCGTGTCGGTGAACGACCTCTCGGTCGGCCGCAACCCGCAGGAAGTGCTGCGTGTCCTCGACGCCCTGCAGACCGACGAACTCTGCCCCTGCAACTGGCAGAAGGGCGACGACGTCCTCAAGGCCGCCTAAGGGAGGAGACCATGTCTCTCGACATGCTGAAGGACCGGCTGCCCGAGTACGCACGCGACTTGAAGCTCAATCTCTCGAGCCTGGCCGTCGAGCAGTTGCTCAGCCCGCAGCAGAAGGCCGGCAGCTTCGTTGCTGCCGCTCTTGCGGCCAACCATGCGCCGACCACGCAGGCCGTGGTCGACGCCTTCGCGGCCGAGCTCACGCCGGAAGCGCTCAACGCCGCCAAGATCGCGGCGTCGCTGATGGCGATGAACAACATCTACTACCGCTTCGTGCATCTCGTGCACGCCGCCGACTACAAGACCCTGCCGGCCAGGCTGCGCATGACCGCCATGGCCAAGCCCGGCGTCGACAAGGTCGATTTCGAACTGTGGTCGCTGGTGGTCTCGGCCATCAACGGCTGCGGCATGTGCCTGGAAGCGCACGAGAAGGTCTGCCGCGAGGCCGGCCTTTCGGCCGAGCAGATCCAGGCCGCGGTGCGGATTGCGGCGACGGTTCACGCCGTTGCCCGCACGCTCGCTGCAGAAGAGGCGCTCGCGCCGCAGTTCGCGGCCGCCGCCTAGCCTCCGCGTCCAAGTCTTGTCGCGTCCCGACATGCGGGCCAAACTCCGGGCCGTTTTGTAACCGGAGTGCCCGCATGTCGATGACCGAGACCAAGCCCACCACGCCGGTTGCCGGCACCTATCAACCCAAGGGCATGCTGATCGGTGGCAAGTGGGTCGGCAGCGCCTCGGGCGCGCGCATCGCCGTCGAAAATCCGGCCAAGCGCACGACTGTGGCCGAAGTTCCGCGCGCCGCGGCCGCCGATGTCGATGCCGCTGTCGCCGCGGCCGACAAGGCCTTCCCCGCCTGGAAGGCCGTCGTGCCGCGCGAGCGCGGCAAGCTCCTGCTCAAGATCGCAGAGGCAATTCAGGCGCGCAGCGAGGAACTGGCCCGCACCATCGCGCTCGAGACCGGCAATGCGCTGCGCACCCAGGCGCGCGGCGAAGCCAATATGACAGCCGATATCTTCCGCTATTTCGGCGGTCTTGCGTCCGAGCTGAAGGGCGAGACCGTGCCGCTGGGTGAGCATGTCCTCTCCTACACCCGCCGTGAGCCGCTGGGCGTCGTGGGCGCCATCATCCCGTGGAATGCGCCAGTCATGCTGGCCGCGCTGAAAATCGCGCCGGCGCTCTGCGCTGGCAATGTGATGGTGATGAAGGCCGCCGAAGACGCGCCGCTTGGTGTGCTGATGATGGCCGACATTTGCCAGGAATTCCTGCCACCGGGCGTGCTGAACGTGCTGACCGGCTACGGCGCGGAATGCGGCGGGCCGCTCGCCAATCACCCCAGGATCGCCAAGCTCTCCTTCACCGGCTCGACCGAGGTCGGCAAGGTGATCATGCGCGCCGCCGCCGAACGCATCGTGCCGGTATCGCTCGAACTCGGCGGCAAGAGCCCCTCGCTCGTCTATCCCGACGCCGACGAGGACTGGGCGGTCGACGGCATCATCAACGCCATGCGCTTCACGCGCCAGAGCCAGAGCTGCACCGCGGGCTCACGCCTGTTCCTGCACGAGGACATCTTCGATTCGTTCCTCGCGAAGCTCGAGAAGAAGACCACGGCGCTGAAGATCGGCGATCCGCTCGACGAGGCCTCCGACATCGGCACCATCATCAACAACAAGCAGTTCACCAAGGTCTGCAAGTATGTGGACGAGGGCCTGAAGCGTTCCGATGCCCAGCTGGTGTTCGGCGGCCTGCCGCCAAAGACTGGGCCGCTCTCCGAGGGCTATTTCACCATTCCGACCGTGTTCGCCGACCGTTCGAACGATTGGCGCCTTGCCCGGGAAGAAATCTTCGGGCCGGTCCTGGTGGCGATTCGCTGGAGCGACGAGGCCGAGGCGATCCGCATGGCCAACGACAGCCATTACGGACTCGCGGCCTATGTCTGGACGCACGACATCGGCCGCGGGCTCCGCGCCGCGCATGCCATCGAATCGGGCTGGGTCCAGGTCAACCAGGGCGGCGGCCAGACTCCCGGCATGTCCTACGGCGGTTTCAAGCAGAGTGGCTTGGGTCGCGAGTTTTCGCTGGAAGGCATGCTCGACAGCTTCACCCAGCGCAAGAGCGTGACGGTCAACCTGGCTGTCTAGCTACACCGGCACCTTCAGATGATGGTCGGTCGCGACCTGGTAGGCGTGACCGATGCGGTAGAGCAGAGCCTCGTCGAACGGTCGGCCGACCAGCTGCAGGCCGATCGGCACGCCCTTCGTATCAAAGCCGCAGGGCACCGACAGCGCGGGAATGCCCAGCGTGTTGAACGGCCGGGTGAGCCCGGTGAAGCCTGCCACCATTTTTAGCACGGCGGGCCCGCCCTTGGTTTCCGTGTCGGTCTCCTCGATGGTCGGGATCGGGAAGGGGATCGCCGGCAGCAGCACGGCATCGACGCCGTCCATCGCGGTGGCGAGGAACTCCCTCACGAAATGCGCGCGCAGGCGGAGCGCATCGATGTACTGGGTCGCCGGAATGAAGAAGCCTGCCTCCATGCGCGTGCGTACCTGGTTGGCGTAGAGTTCCGGCGTCTTCTCCATCCACGGCCGGTGTATCGCAGCCGCCTCGCATTTCACGATCACCTCGGCCGCCCGATAGAGCGCGGTGAAGTCGGGCAACTTCGCGGTCGTAACCTTGGCGCCGAGCTTGCCGAGCGTATCGGCCGCCGCCTGCACCGCGCCGCCCACCTGGCCATCGAGCGCCGCCGGCCCATCGCCTGGCAGGGCGAGGCCGATCCTGAGTCCCGACGCACCGCCCTCGAGCAGCGCCTCGTAGTCCGGCACGGGCTTGTCGCTGCTGGTGGAGTCGTCGGGATCGTGACCGGCGAGGATGCCGAGCATCCGCGCATTGTCGCGCACGGTACGCGTCAGCGGCCCGACATGGTCGAGGCTCCAGGAGCGCGCGACGGCGCCGGCGCGGCTCACGCGGCCGTAAGTCGCCTTCATGCCGACGACGCCACAGGCTGACGCGGGGAGCCGGATCGAGCCGCCGGTGTCCGAGCCCAGCGCGCCATAGACCATGCGCGCCGCCACCGAGGCGCCCGAGCCGCTCGACGATCCGCCGGTGACGCGCGCGGAGTCCCAAGGATTGCGGCAATGGCCGTGATGGACGTTGTGGCCGGTGGGACCGGCGGCAAATTCCGCCATGTTGAGGAAGCCGAGCTCGACGACGCCGGCGGCGTCGAGCTTCTGCAGTACCGTCGCTGTCACGGGCGCCGTCCAATCGCGGCGGATCGCACTGCCGCCGGTCGAGCGCTCGCCCTTGCGGTAATACATGTCCTTGTGCGCCATCGGCACGCCATGCAGTGGCCCGCGCCGCATGCCGGCGGCCAGTTCCCTGTCCATCGCGCGCGCCTGTTCCATCGCCTTCTCCTTGTAGAGGCGCAGGAAGGCGTTGGTCCGGGGCTGCCAGATTTCGATGCGGGCAAGGCACGCCTCGGTCGCCTGCACCGAGGTGAGGCGTCCGGTAGCAATGGCGTCGGCGATGTCGCTGAGATCGCGCAGCGCCGGATCGTCGTTGATCATTTTGCCTCCCGCGCCAAGAGGCTCGCGAAGGCCGCCGGATCGTCGTCGAAGGTGAGGCGGGCGGCCGCCGCCTTGCGCACGGCGTCGTTCAGCACCTCGACCTCGGTCGCGATCTCGGCCAGGCGCTTGTCGTCATAGCCGAGGCCCTGCAGCCCAGCGGCGATGCCGGCGGCAGTGCGGGTCTTGTCGTCCATAGGCGTCTCCTCAGGCGGCGAGATGGAGTTTGCGAAGCGCGAGCCGCGCCTGATCCTCCGGGCCGAAGGGCATGATCTTGCGGACCTTCTGGTCGAACTTCATGCCGACGGCTTCGGCGCAAGCAGCAAGCGTGCCGGTCTCGGCCTCGAACAGGAAATGCGTGAAGACCAGCACCCTGCTGGTGAAGGCGGCGAGGCCGCTCATCACCACGGCGAGGTCGCCGGCACGCAGCGGACGGCGGTAGTGATTCAGCATCTCGACCACGACCGAGCCTTCCTGGCGCTCCTGCATGGCGGCGCGGTCGAAGCCGAGATGGTTCCACAGCATGGGTGCGCCGTCGGAATAGCGGCCGAACTGGTGACGCGGCAGGAAGCAGCCGTGCTCGTCGCACTCGTCGGGCGTGATCACCGTGCGCCCGACCTCGATCAGGCCCGTGGCGGGCGCCGCATCGAGCGTGAGATCGGGCAGGGCGAGCGTGCCGACGCTGCGTGGCTTCGCGGCCTCCGGCAGCGCCATTTTGGCCGCCTCGGCGCTGAGGCGGAAGGCGTCGGGCCACGGGCGGTCGCAGACGATGCGGCGGCGGACGGTGGCAGCCACGCCGCTCTCCGCCGGGTTGCGAATTTCGTGATAGGCCACGAGGTGGCGCTCGCCGACCTCGACCGGAGCCGATCGGACCTCGACCGCATCGACGACCCGGAACTCGCGCAGGTAGCGGACATGGTCGTCGGCGGCGGTCACGACGAGGCCGGCGGCCCGCTGCGCACGCGGTCCCAGGCCCAGGCTCGCGAGCAGGTGAGCCGAGGCCTCGTGGCCGAACTCGGTGTAGAATTGGACGTTCAGATGGTCGTTCTCGTCGCACTGCCAGGTGTTCACGGCGGTGCTGAAAGTCGGCTTCAATTCGGGCGTTGGCACGCGGGGCACTCTCTGCTGTCTGTGGATGGCCGCCCAAATGGCCGAAAAAGCCACAGAAATCGACATTTTTCGGGTGTTCCGGGCTTGCGGGAGGACGATTCGTGGATAACCTTGGGCTCGCCAGCGCTGTCCTGGGGCGTCAGGAAGACGTTGGTGAAACTTAAAAAACGTAAGGGACCCCTCCACTATGGCTACCAAAACCACTGTTCCGACTGTCCCGCTGTCCAAGGTCGCGGCCGAGCTGGCCGAGAAGACGGGCATGACCAAGAAGGACGCCACTGGCGCCCTCGATGAGTTCATCGGCCTAGTCGTGAAGCACCTCAAGAAGGGCAACAAGGTCCGCGTTACGGGCCTCGGCATCTTCCAGGTGCGTGCGCGTCCGGCACGCATGGGTCGCAACCCGGCTACCGGCGAAGCGATCAAGATCAAGGCGTCGAAGAAGGTTGCCTTCCGCGTCGCCAAGGATCTCAAGGAAGCAATCTAAGTCGCTTCCGACTGAAGATCGGGCGGGCACCGGTGTGAGCCGGGTCCGCCCTTCTTTTTGCCTACTCGGCATCATGGCAACAGACACAGATCTTGTTGCCGTCGGGATCGCGGAAGTAGGCACCGTAATAGTTGGAATGATAGTGCGGCCTCGGACCCGGCGGTCCTTCGTCGCGGCCGCCACTGGCAAGGGCTCGGCCATAACAGGCATCGACGGCGGCCCGGCTCGGCGCGAGCAACGCCACCATCTGACCTTTCCCCGGGGTCGCGGCGCCGCCGTCATACGGTGGACCGATGAGGAAGAGCGGCCGCGCCGCCGCCGTCGGCATCCAGCCCGCCCACGGCCGCTCGCGATCGCAGAATTTCAATGGCAGGCCCAGCGCCTCCATCACACCCGAGTAGAAGACGAAGGCGCGGTCGAAGTCGGTGACGCCGACGTACACGTGCGAGATCATCGGAAATTCCTTGCAGCGTATCCGCAGAGCGGCATCGGATCGCTTTGCCGGACGCATCGTGGGCTAGTATAGCCGCCTCTGCACACCCCGGTATGGATACGTTCGTCCTCCTGAAATTCCTGGCCCAGTTGGCTTTACCGCCGGCATCGCTGGCGGTCGGGCTGGTGGTTGCCATTGCGCTCGCGCTGCTGGGCTTGCGCCGCCTGGCGCGGCTCGTGGCGGTGCTGGCCGTGGCCGAGCTGCTCGTGCTGGCGATGCCGCCGGTGGCCGATGCGCTGGTGGCGCCGCTGCAGAACGAGGCGCGCGCGGCGGCGAAGGCGGCGCCGGCCTGCTGCTACGATGCCATCGTGGTGCTGGGCGGTGGCATCGGGCCAGCGCTGCCGCCTGATGTGCCCGAACCTCATCTCACCGATTCCGCCGATCGCATCTGGCATGCCGCCCGCCTTTACCATCGTGGCCTCGCGCCGCGCATCATCGCCAGCGGTGGCGGCGCCGCGGAGATGTCCGAAGCCGAGGCGATGCGCCTGTTCCTGACCGATCTCGGGGTGCCGGCGCAGGCGATCGTCCTCGAGGGAAACTCGCTCAACACCATCGAGAACATCCGTCACGTGCGGACGCTGGTGAAGGACGGGCGCGTGGCTCTGGTGACGTCGGCCTCCCACATGCAGCGGGCTTTGCGGCTGGCGCGAACCGCCGGTTTGAACGTCGCTGCTTTCCCGACTGACTGGAGCCCCCCTGCCGAGGGTCGCGCTTCGTGGGAGAACTGGCTCCCTTCGCTGGGCGCCCTTTCGGTTTCGACGATTGCGCTGAAGGAGATCCTGGCCAACGCCTTCGATCGCCGCGGCGCGAGCCTCACGCTATGACCCGGCCCGTCACTGGCGCGGCCTGGCGCCTCGATCGTCGTGCTGCGCTGGGGATGGCGCTGGCAGGTCCGCTGCTGGTGCCGCTTGCCCGGCGGCCGCGCGCCCAGAGCCTCGACAAGGTGAGTTTCCAGACCGACTGGCGCGCCCAGGCCGAACATGGCGGCTACTACCAGGCGATCGCCGCCGGCCTCTACGCCAGGGCCGGCATCGAGTGCGACCTGCGCCAGGGCGGCCCCAGCCTCAACATCGGCCAGCTCCTGCTGACCGGCCGTGTCGACATGATCATGTCGAACAGCTTCGAGGCCTTCACCTACGTGCGCGAAGGCGCGCCTTTCTTCACCATCGCCGCCATCTTCCAGAAGGACCCGCAGGTGCTGATCGGCCATCCCGGCTCGGGCCTCGACGGCTTCGACAAGCTCAAGGGCCGCACGCTGCTGATCGGCAATGGCGGCCGCGTCACCTACTGGCCCTATCTCAGGAAGAAGTACGGCCTGCGGGACGAACAGCTCCGGCCCTACACCTTCAACATGGCGCCGTTCCTGGCCGACAAGAACGCCGTGCAGCAGGGGTTTCTCTCGTCCGAGCCCTATTCGCTCGCCCAGGCGCTCGGCCGGCCGCCCGAGGTGCTGCTGATCGCCGATGCCGGCTTCAGCGCCTACCAGACCACCATCGCCATCTCGCGCAAGATGGCCACCGAGAAGAAGGACCTGGTGCAACGCTTCGTCGACGCCACGCTGGAAGGCTGGGCGCAGTATCTCAAGGGCGGGCCGGCGACGGCCGCCGCCAACGACCTCATCAAGCGGCACAATCCGGACCAGACCGACGATCGTATCGCCTACGCGATCAAGGTGCTGAACGAGCGCGGCATCGTGACATCGGGCGACGCGACAAGGGACGGTATCGGCGCCATGAGCGCGAGGCGCTGGAAAGATTTCTACGACCAGATGGCCGATGTCGACGTGCTGCCCCGGGGGCTGGACGTCGCCCGGGCATTTACGCTGGACTTCGTGAACAAGGGCATCGGCAAGCCCTAATTGGAAAGTGATGGGGGATGACAATGAATCAGGTCAGCGAAGAACATCAGATGCTGCGCGAACTGGTGAAGAAGTTCGTGCGCAACGAACTGATGCCGCTCGAGAAGGGCATCCTGGAGCGCTTCGCCGGCGGCCAGCCGGCGGCGTTGAACGACGAGGAGAACGCCAGGCTCTTCAAGCAGTGCAGGGAGCTCGGCCTGTGGGCGCTCGACGTGCCGGAGGAGGTGGGCGGCGCCAACCTGCCTGCCGTCGCCCTGGTCGGCGTCAACGAGGAGATCGGCTACACCTGCGTGCCCTTCACCTTCCCGCCGGACTCGCCCAACCTGCACATGCTGCTGGCCACCGCCAATCCGGAGCAGCGCAAGAAGTACCTCGAACCCTATGCTGCCGGCCTCACCAGCTCGGCCATCGCCATCTCCGAGCCCGGCGCCGGTGGCGATCCGGCCGGCATGAAAACCAAGGCGGTGAAGGACGGCAACGACTGGGTGATCAACGGCCGCAAGATATGGATCAGCCGCATCGCCAAGGCCGACTTCACCATCGCCATGGCGGTGACCGACACCGCACTCGGCTCGCGCGGCGGCATCACCGCCTTCCTGATCGACAAGGGCACCAAGGGCCTGATCGTGGCGCGCGCCATTCCGATGCTCGCCGGCCAGCGCACCTACGAGGTCGTGTTCGAGGATTGCCGCGTGCACGAGAGCCAGGTGCTGGGCAAGGTCGGCGCCGGCTTCGCGCCGATGCAGCTCCGCCTCACCGTGCGCCGCCTGCAGATGGGCGCCTGGTGCACCGGCATGGCGCAGCGCGCCCTCGACATGCTGGTCGAGCATGCCAACCAGCGCGTCACCTTCGGCCAGAAGCTCGCCGACCGTCAGGCCATCCAGTGGTGGGTGGCCGATGCCGCCATGAAGCTCCATGCCTGCCGCCTCATGGTGATGGACGCCGCGGTGAAGCAGGACGACGGCCGCGACGTGCGCATGGAGGCTTCCATGATCAAGGTCTACGCCACCGAGATGGCGACCGAGATCATCGACCATGCCCAGCAGGCCTTCGGCGCCATGGGCGTGACGCAGGAACTGCCGCTCGCGATGATGGCGCAGAAGGTGCGTACCATGCGGGTCTACGAGGGCCCGTCGGAGGTCCACCGCATGGTGATCGCACGACGCATCTTGGGTGGGCGCTAGCGCCACGCGCACATTGTCATCCCGAGGCCACAGGCCGAGGGACCTTTCCTGTCTCTCCAAAGGTCCCTCGCTCCGCTCGGGATGACAGTTTCTGTGTATTGGAGTGCATTGACTCGCTGTCGTGCGACGCTGATGATTCGGGACTTCCCAGAGGAGCCGTCACCATGACCTACACGCTCGATGCCTTCGTCAAGGACGCCCAGGCAGCCCTCAAGGCCCATACCGGTCCGGCCGGCCGCGAGCAGGTCCGCGTGCTTCTGGAGAAGCTGCTGGCGAACAAGGTGTTCGTCGATCAGGCCGTGGGGCCCACGGCGCCGATGGGGACTCGCAAGCTCTACGAGGACAAGGATCTCGGCTTCGTCGTGCTGGCCCACTGCAACGCCAAGCCGCACAAGAGCCCGCCGCACGATCACGGCCCGTCGTGGGCGGTCTACGGCCAGGCGGTCAAGCACACCGACATGAGTGAGTTCAAACGGCTCGACGGCGGCGCCGACGCGGGCGAGGCGAAGCTGGAGCAGGTGAAGAGCTACCGCCTCGAGCCTGGTCATGCCGGCGTCTACGATGTCGGCGCCATCCACGCCATCGACTATCCCGAAGGCAGCCGCTTCGTGCGCGTGACGGGACGCGATCTCGACTATGTTCGGCGGCTGAAGTTCGACATGGCCGCCGGCAAGGCGATCACCATCGAAAGCGCGACGGCGGGCTAGGGCCCGGCGGCCTTCGCCTCATCCGGCTGTCCGTCGGGGCGGGAGAATTCCTCGGCGGCGACGGCGAAGTTCAGGTTCTGGCCGGCCTTGAAGTAGAAGGTCGTGATGCCGAGCAGTTCGCCCTGGGCGTCGAACAGGCCGCCGCCGGACGATCCCTGCGAGATCGGCGCCGACGTCTGGATCAGCTTGGAATCGTTCTGGCTGCGCTTGGACGAGACGATGCCCTCGGCGACCGTGAGCTCCAGCCCCTGCGGCGTGCCGATGGTGAGCGCCCGTTCGCCGACCTTGATGTCGTTGTAGGGCCTGACGCCGACCCACTTCGGCAGCTTGGCCTCGACCCGGAGCACGCAGCGGTCGGCATTGATGTTCATCGACACGACCTTGGCCTTCAGTTCCTTGCGGTCGCGGACGAGCGTGACTTCGGTCTTGTCGCCCACGACGTGGCAGTTGGTCAGCAGGTCGCTCTCGCTCACCGCCACCGCCGAGCCGATGCTCTTGTCGGCTTTCACCATATAGACGGCGCCGGCGGCCTTCTCGAAGATCTCTTCGGCGCGAAGGTCGCCGCCGTTCCGCCGAACCAGTTTCAGGCGATCGGTCATGCCCGCCGTGTCGACATTGGCCGGCGCGGTGCCGGTCGACGCGGGCCTGGTCACGTGTCCGTCCGCAGTGTCCATCGGCGCCGGCGGCAGTTCCTCGATGCGCGGACGCGGCCGGGCGGAGGGATTGAAGGTCCGGTAGACGGTCGTGCCGGCCATCGTTGCGGCAAACAGGGCGCGCTGCAGTTCGGGTCGGTCGTCGGAGGCCGTGGTGACGGTGACGATGATGCCGCCGGCATGGCAGATGGCGCGCGTCAGGGATTGGCTGCCGGCGGATACGCCGATGATCACGAAGCCATCGGTGAGCAGCGTGCGGTACGAATCGCCCTTTCGGACGAGCGTGGCATAGATCCCCTCGAGGGCTTTGCAGCTCGCCCCGCCGTACCTCACGCCGATCGACTGGGTGACGGTTCCGTCGGCGTGGTACCACATGCCCGGGCCATCGGCCTGGGGCGGCGCGAGCTTGGCGAGCTTGGTCGGAATGCCGACCGCGAAGCCCACCGCGTCGTCGCGGAGAATGGCCCAGCCCGCCTCGTCGCGGCGCTTCAGCCCTTCGGAAACCAGTTCGACCGCCTGGTCGTTCGGCAGGCCATCGGTGGCGGTCCGGCGTTTGGCGGCCTGCCAAGCCCGGGTCGCCTTGCGGATTGTCGCCTCGCCGACGCCGTCGGGCACACCGATGTGCCCGGTCCAGATCAGGGCCTGCAGGATATCGGCCGGCGTGATCATGTCCGCCGGGATGGCGGCATTCCATTTGTAGGCAAAGACGCCGGGCGTTGATTGGGCGACAGCGACGGTCGGCGCCAGCAGCGCGAGGCCACCGATCGCGGCCAGACCCAGGGCACGAACACGTCCAGGCAGGGCACGTCCAAGCAGGGCACGTCCAAGCAGGGGACACGCAAAAAGAGCGGGCACGGGGCGATCCTCCCGCGGCCATTCTCATCGACTTCGGCGCGGCGACCTATCGTTCGATTGTATCAATCGCGTGCAAAGGCACCGCGGCGACGGTGAAGCCGAGCCCCGGTCATTGCATCAGATCCAGCGCCGGGTTCGGCGCCTGTAGTCGTCGAACGACATGCCGAACTTGGCGGCCAGCGCTCTTTCCTCGGGCACGATCTGGAAGCGGTTGAGGTAGAGAACGAGCAGCAGCGGACCCGCAAACGCGACGGCGTTCGACAGATAGATGGCCCAGCCGGCAAGAACCAGGAAGAGACCCAGATACATCGGGTTGCGCGTGAGGCGGTAAATTCCAGTGGCGACCAGCGACGAGGCGGCGCCGGGTTTCGTCGGATTGACTGTCGTCTTGGCGCGCCTGAACGACACAACTCCGGCAACGGAGATCGCGACGCCGAGGGCGGCAGCGGCGATCGCGATCACAAGACGATTTGGCAGCGTGAAAGCGAGAGCGCCTGACGCAGATGCTGCCAGCCACATCGCGATGGCGAGGAGCAGCGTCACGGCCGGAGGCGGAATCTTCAGCTCGAGATTCTTCATCGTCGCAGCCTAGACATCGGGGTGGGAACGCGCAAACGGGCGTACCGGATTTTCCCGCGACGGTTCAGGCGAGCTTCGCTGCCGCGTCGTCGTTGGCCTTCTGGCGGGTCTGCAGCAGGCCCTGGAGCCGTTCGCGGATGCGCGCCACCCGTTCGACGCCGGCCTTTTCCGGACTGCCCGAATCGAACGGCGGCTGCGGGTCGTACTCGAGCACGAGCTGGATCGACTTGGCCACTTCCTCGCCCGCCAGTTCGGCCGCGACGGTGAGGCCGAAGTCGATGCCGGCAGTGACGCCGCCGCCCGAGATGCGGTTGCGGTCGCGCACCACGCGCTCCGCCACCGGGATGGCGCCGAACGCCGGCAGCATGTCCCGCCACGCCCAGTGGCAGGCCGACTTGTAGCCCTTCAGGAGCCCGGCCGCGCCCAGCACCAGCGAGCCGGTACAGACCGAAGTGACGTAGCGCGCGGTCGCGGCCTGGCGGCGCAAAAAGTCGAGCGTCTCGTCGTCGGTCATCAGCACCGTCTGGCCGCCGCCGCCCGGCACGCAGATCACGTCGAGCCGGGGGCAGTCGGCGAAGGTGGTGGTCGGCACGATCGAGAAGCCGGCGTCGGTCGGCACCGGATCCCGGGTCTTCCAGATCATGTGCATCTTGGCGCCCGGCACCCGGCTCAGGACCTGGGCGGGGCCGGTCGCATCGAGCTGGGTGACGTTGGGATAGAGCAGGATGCCGATCTGGATGGGCTCAGCCATTTGTCACCTCTTCGGAGCGCGCAACTCCAGTTGCGCGCTCCAATGAGTAGATGAATCCGGCTCTGGCAGAAATGACAAAGATCGTCTATTTTCTGCCAATGACCAAACCCCATCGCATCGCCATCGTCGCCTACGAGGGCTGCCAGCTCCTCGACGTCACCGGTCCTGCTGCCGTGTTCGGCGCCGCCAACGAGGGACGGGTGCGGCCGTTCTACGACGTGGCGATCGTCTCGCCCGATGGCGGCGCCGTAGTCTCCAATTCGGGCGTTGCCTTGCACAGCCGCAAGGTCGGCGGCCAGCCCGACACGCTGCTGGTTGCCGGCGGTTCGCGCGGCCTGAAAGCTGCGATGGATCATGAGGGCTTGCGGCGCTGGCTGCGCAAAGCCGCTCCCGGGGCCCGGCGCTACGGCTCGGTCTGCACCGGCGCCTTCGTGCTGGCGGCGGCGGGCCTGCTCGACGGCAAGCGGGTGGCGACGCACTGGTCGAGCTGCGATCGCCTCGCCGAGCGCTTCGCCGGACTCGAGGTCGATGCCGACTCGCTCTATGTCGTCGACGGCAAGGTCTGGACCTCGGCCGGCGTCACCACCGGCATCGACATGGCGCTGGCGCTGGTCGAGGCCGATCTTGGCGCCGCACTCGCCAACCTGATCGCACGCCACTTCGTGCTCTATGCCCGCCGGCCGGGCTACCAGTCGCAATTCAGCCCGATGCTGCAGGCCCAGACGGCGGCCGAGACTCCGTTCGTAAAGCTGATCGACTGGATGCAGGCCCATCTCGACCAGCCGCTCGACGTGCCGGCGCTGGCGGCCCGGGCCGGCCTCAGCGAGCGCAGCTTCTACCGCAAGTTCACCGAGGCGACGGCCAAGACGCCGGCGCACTTCGTCGAGAGCCTGCGCCTCGATGCGGCGCGCACGCTGCTGGCAGAGGGCCTGCCGCTGAAGGCAATCGCGGCCAAGGTGGGCCTGCGCTCCTCGGCGCGGCTCGGCCAGGCCTTCGAGCGCCGCTTCGGCATGGCGCCGTCGCTGTTCCGCGAGATGCATGCGGCGGCCTGACTTGACTTTCCTGTTGAAATCCTATTAATTCCTATCGAAGGTCGTGCAAGCTTTGGCGCGCCTTGCGTTTGGAGATAGGAATACAGCGACACGGCAGCCCAAGGAGGTGGAAAGCGAGTTTTCAGAATGTCCCACTTCAGGAGACATTTTTCGGCCCGCTCGCCGGCAATTCGGATGACGGATCAACCGCTTGGTCGATCGGCAGAAATTCAAAGTCGTTTCTTGCTTTGTCCCGCTTCACGCGACTCTAGTGCCGCAGCCTGAGACTGCCGATCACCAGGGCCAACGCCGCGAAGCCGGCGCCCAGCCAGATCGCGGCACGGGCGGCATCGGCGGCACCGCCGCCGGAGAAGTCGAACAGGCCGAACACCAGCGCCACCAGGGCGGCGCCCATCGTCTGGCCGAGGGTGCGGGCCGAGGCGATGATGCCGCCGGCGCTGCCGCTCCTGTCGCGCGGCACGGCGTTCATCATCAGCCGGTTGTTGGGCGCGGCGAAGATGCCGAAGCCCGCGCCGCACAGCACCAGCCGCCACATGATGTCGGTGGCCGAGGGATCGGGCGGCAGCAGCGCTGTCAGCACCAGGCCCGCGGTCATGCTGGTGAGGCCGATGGCGCCCAGCAGGCCGGCATGGTGGCGGTCGGCGAGGCGGCCGGCGATCGGCGCCATGAAGGCCAGCGCCAGCGGCCAGGCCGTCAGAAGAATGCCGGTGTCGGTGGCGCTCCTGCCGAGCACGGTGGCGAAGTAGAAGGGCAGGCTGACGAAGGCGAGGCCCTGCGCGGTGAAGGTGCAGGCGCCGGCGCTGATGGAAAGCGAGAAGATCGGCCGCCGAAAAATGTCGACCGGCATCATGGGATCGGCAAGCCGGGTCTGGCGCCAGACAAACAGTGTACCCAGCAGGAGGGAGCCGGCGAGTTCGGCCACGATCATCGCCGGGGCGTGGCCGTGCGCCATGCCGTCGATGCCGAAGATCAGCAGGCCGAAGGTGAAGCCTGACAGGATGGCGGAAAGGACATCGAAGGGGCGGCGGGTGTGCGTGGTGTGCGGCAGGTACTTTTCGGCGAGCAGGAACGAGATCACGCCCAGCGGCACGTAGACGGCGAACAGGATCGGCCAGGAGGTGATTGAGAGCAGCGCGGCGCCGAGGCTGGGGCCGGCAGCAAGCGACGTGGCCACCACGGTGGTGTTGAAGCCGAGGCCGCGGCCGAGCTGGGCGCGGGGATAGATCGAGCGCACCAGGGCGGGCTGGATCGCCATGATCGCCGAGCCGCCCAGCCCCTGGAAGGTGCGGGCCGCGATCAGCCACGGCAGCGACGGCGCCAGCGCGCAGCCGAGCGAGGCCAGGCAGAAGAGGGCGAGGCCGAAGCGGTAGACGTGGCGGTAGCCCACGATGTCGGCCAGTGCCGCCACCGGCAGCAGGCAGACCATCAGCGCGATCTGGCTCGCGTTGACGATCCAGATCGAGCTTTCGGCGGTGACGTTGAGGTCCTGCGCGATGTAGGGCAGCGCGAGGTTGGTCATCGAGTTGCTGAGCACCGACATCATGAGGCCGATGGTGATGGTTATCACCGCCAGCAGGCGCGGCAGGCCCGGTGGCATTCCGTCCTGGACAGGTTCCGCCATCGTCTACTGCGGGACGGTGGGCGCGTCGCCCCCAATCGTCGTGCGCTGCATCAGGCGCTTGTGCTTGACGGTGTCATAGGCGGTGGCGCGGTGCAGGACGGCGCGATTGTCCCACACGATCGAATCGCCCTCGCGCCATTCGTGCGAGAGGATGAATTCCGGGCGCTGGGCGCGCTCCGTCAGTTCGGCCAGCAAGGCGCGGCCGGTGTCGTAGGGCCAGCCGACGATGTGGCCGGCATGGGCGCCGATATAGAGTGCGCGGCGGCCGTTGATCGGGTTGTCCCGATAGAGGCGCTGCCTGACAGGCGGCAGCTCGGCCAGCGCCTTGGCGCTCAGGATGCCCTTCTGCACGCGGTCGCGCGAATAGGCGAGCGCATGCTCGGCGACCAGCGGCTCGACCGTCGCCTTGATCGCCGGCGGGAGCGCATCCCAGGCGGCGCGCATGCACAGGAATTCGGTGTTGCCGCCGCTCGGCGGGCAGATGCGCGCGGTCAGCATCGAGCACAGCGAGGGGATGCGCTTGAACGAGGAGTCGGAGTGCCAGAAGTAGTTGGCCTTCTGGTAGATCATGCGCATGTCGTCGTTGGGGATCGGCAGGCCGGTCTCGATGTCGAGGTTGGACTGACGCTGGAACTTGGTGCCGACGGCGGGATTGGAACTGCCGGTGGTCTCGAGCGGCCCGAAATTCTCGCTGAAGGCGGTCTGCTTGTCGTCGTCCATCGGCTGGTCGCGGAACAGCAGCACCGAATGTTCCTCGAACGCCGCCCGGATCGGCCCGAACTCGCGGGCCGAGAGCGGCCGCGTGATGTCGATGCCCGAGACCTCGGCGCCGAACAGCGGGTGCAGCTTGCGGACGGTGATGGGGCCGGTATTGCGCATCGATCGATGCCCTCAGTCGATGATCGCTTGATAGGTGAGCACGCGCAGCTCGCGGCGGATCGGGTAGGTCGAGGAGGGCATGAGCTGGGTCAGCAGGACCACGGCCATGTCCTCCTCAGGGTCGATCCAGAAGGCGGTCGAGGCGGCGCCGCCCCAGGCGAACTCGCCCGGCGTGCCGGCGATGAAGGCCTTGGCCGGATCGATCATCACCGAGAAACCGAGACCGAAGCCGATGCCGGTGTAGGTCGACTCCGAAAAGCGCGGCGTGCCCATGTCGGCCATGTCGCCCTTGAGGTGGTTCATGGTCATGAGCTCGACCGTCTTGCGGCCGAGCAGTCGCACGCCGTCCAGTTCGCCTTTGTTCAGCATGAACCGGCAGAAGCGCAGGTAGTCCGACGCCGTCGAGACCAGGCCGCCGCCGCCCGAGTTCACCTTGCGAGGTGCCAGGTAGCGGCTCTTGCCCGGATCGTCGATCAGGTCGAGCTTGCCGCCGGCACCGGCCGAATAGTTGGCGGCGAAGCGCTCGTGCTTCTCCTTCGGCACGTGGAAGTCGGTATCGACCATGCGGAGCGGATCGATCACTTTCTCCTTCAGGTACTTCTCGAAGGGCTGGCCGGAGATCACCTCGACGAGATAGCCCAGCACGTCGGTCGACACCGAATAGTTCCAGGCCTTGCCGGGCTGGGCGATCAGCGGCAGCTGCGCCAGCCGCTCGACCAGCTGCTTGAGGCTGGTGTCGGCGGTCTGGAAATCGACGCCGCCTTCCTTGGCGCGGTAGGCCGCGTCGACCGGATTGCTCTCCATGAAGCCGTAGGTCAGGCCCGAGGTGTGGGTCAGCAGGTCGCGGAAGTTGATCTCGCGTTCGGCCGGCACGGTCTCGATCTTGCCGCGGCTGCCGCCCGTCATGACACGCGGATTGGCGAAGGCGGGGATGAATTTCGAGATCGGGTCGTCGAGCTGAAAGCGACCTTCTTCGTAGAGCATCATGATCGCCGTCGAGGTGAGCGGCTTGGTCATGGAATAGATTCGGAAGATCGTGTCGGGCCGCATCGGCTTGTCGCGCGCCAGGTCGGCCTTGCCATAGACCTCGGCGAAGGCGAGCTCGCCCTTGCGCAGCACGCAGGTGACCATGCCGGCGAGCTTTCCGCTGTCGACCCAGCCATGCATCCACTTGCGTACGCGGTCGAGCCGCGCTGCGGAAAGACCGACCTGTTCGGGGGTGACGAGCGGCAGCGTGTCCATGGCGATCCTCCTCGATAGGCCGCTAGAGTAGCGCAGGATGGCGGGGCCAGACACGCCAGAAACGGGAGGGAGCAATGGCTAGATTGTGCGAGGGACGGGTGGCGATCGTGACCGGCGGCGCCCGTGGCGTGGGCCGCGAGCATTGCCTGATGCTGGCCGAGCATGGCGCCAAGGTCGTGGTCAACGACCTGGGCGGCGACCGCGCCGGCGCCGGCCAGGACATATCGGCTGCCCAGCAGGTGGTGAACGAGATCAAGGCCAAGGGCGGCGAAGCCGTGGCCAACGGCGACGACGTCTCCGACTGGAACGGCGCCAAGCGCATGATCGACCAGGCGGTATCGGCCTTCGGCAAGCTCGATGCCGTGGTGCTGAACGCCGGCATCCTGCGCGACCGCATGCTGGTCAACATGAGCGAGCAGGAGTGGGACGCCGTCATCAAGGTGCACCTGAAAGGCACCTTCGCACCGGCCCGCCATGCCGCGGCTTACTGGCGCGACCAGGCGAAAGCCAAAGGCGGCCCGGTCGATGCGCGCATCATCACCACCACGTCGGTGTCGGGCATCTACGGCAACATCGGCCAGACCAACTACGGCGCCGCCAAAGCCGGTATCGCCTCGTTCACGGTCATCGCCGCGCGCGAACTCGCCCGCTACGGCATCACCGTCAACTCGATCTCGCCCTCGGCCTTCACGCGCATGACCGAAGACCTGCGCGAGTACACTGAGGAGGACAAGCAGACGCGCAGCCCGAAATGGATCGCGCCGGTCGCGACCTGGCTGGTGAGCGAGGAGAGCCGCGAGATCACCGGCCGCGTCTTCCAGGCCGGCAACGGCCAGTTCGCCGTCGCCGAGGGCTGGCACAAGGGGCCCGAGGCGAAGCCGGTCCTCGACCCGCGCCAGGCCGGCAAGATTTTGACCGAACTGGCCAAGAAGGCGCGCAAGAACGCCGGCATGAACGGCCTCGACCTCGACTGATCAACAACAGGAGTAATCAGAGTATGACCAAGTTGAACCGCCGCAGCGTTTTGGCGGTGAGTGCCGCTGCCGCCTTCGCACCATCGTCGCTCCGCGCCCAGACATGGCCGGCCAAATCGATCCGCTGGGTGGTGCCCTACACGGCGGGTGGACTGACCGACTCGGTGACCAGGCTGACGCTGGAGAAGATGAACGTCGGCCAGACCTTCGTTGTCGACAACAAGCCCGGCGCCAATTCGCTGATCGGGGCGGAGATCGTCGCCAACGCCCCACCCGACGGATACACCTTCCTGACGGTGATTGCGGCGCACGCCGCCAACAAGACGCTCTACGCCGGCAAGCTGAAGTTCGATCCGGTGACGAGCTTCGCGCCGGTGTCCCTGGTCGGCATCGCACCGATCATGATCCTGGTGAGCAACGACCTGCCGGTGAAGACCGTCGGTGAGCTGATCGCCTACGCCAAGGCCAACCCCGGCAAGATCTCGTTCGGCTCGTCCGGCGTGGGTGCGGCGGCCCATCTCACCAGCGAGCTGATCATGCAGGTGACCGGCACCAAGATGGTGCACGTCCCCTACAAGGGCACAGCCCCGGCGCTGGCCGACCTCATGTCCGGCAACATCCAGATGCTGCTCGACGTGCCGATCGGCACCATGAGCCAGGTGAGGGCCGGCAAGGTGCGGGCGCTCGCCATGATGTCGAAGGAGCGCGTGCCCGGCGCCGAGGAGATCCCGACCATCGTCGAGTCGGGCGGCCCGCTGATCGAATCCTCGAGCTGGGTGATGTTCATGGCGCCGGCCGGCACGCCGAAGGAGATCGTCGATCGTCTGGGCGGCGAGGTTGCCAAGGCGATGAAGGACGAAAGTCTGCGCAAGCGGCTGGCCAGCCAGGCCGTGATCCCCGTCGGCGCCACGCCGGCCGAGACGGTGAAGTTCCTCCAGTCCGAGGTCGAGAAGTGGGAGAAGGTGATCACCAAGGCGGGCGTCAAGATAGACGCCTAGAGGGTGTGACCTGGGGCCATGGGTCTGTTCTCGGTGCGGGCGGGCAGGTAGGATCGATTGCATCGCCTACCTGCAGCATCGGCATCGATCCCATGGCACCACCGGACTCCACGGCCAACTGGCGTTTTGTTGCCGGCGTCTCCGTGCTCGCGCTCGCCATGGTGCTGCCGCTGCTGGCGCTGCTGGTTCCGTTTCTCGGCCTGCCGGTAGCCCAATCGGCGTTGATCGCGGGCGCGCTCGTGGCCGGCGCCCCCGAGGTCCTCATGCTGCTGGCGGTGGCCCTGCTCGGCCGGCAGAACTTCGACCGCATCGTCGGGGCTGCGAAGAAGTTCCTGTTCACGACCTTCTTCTCCACGCCGGTGTCGCGGGGGAGATACTACGCTGGGCTGGCGATCTGCCTCCTGAGCTTCATTCCGCTCTATGTCGCGGGTTACGTGCCGTCATGGATGCCGGCGGACAATGGCCGGATCGCCATCCTGGCGGCGGCCGACCTTGCTTTCATCTTCAGCTTCTTCGTCATGGGCGGGGAGTTCTGGGAGAAGTTCCGCCGCCTCTTCGTCTGGGAGGGCAAGGTATGAAACGGCCCATGGACGGCAACCAGAGCCATTGCCGTCCGAGCTGTTTCACCTTCGGTAGTCGGTCGCGTCAGTCCGCCGCGAAGCAATAGAGCAGGCCCGCGCCACCGGTCGCCACCAGGGACGCGGCATTGCAGCCGCGCGAGGGATGGGAGGCGTTCCACGACTTCGAGGGCTCATCGTCGCGCAGGCCCATGCGGTCGTGGTGGCCGACCATGGCCTGGCTGTCGTTGCCGCTCTTGGTCCAGTTGCCGCAAGTCATGTCCTTGTCCGGCGGCGGTGCCGTGCCGTCGGCCAGCGTGCCCGTCAAAATGTCGTGCTGGTTCACGACGAACAGACGGCTCGGGATCATCCGGCCGGTTTCCGCCCGGCCGTTCTCGGTGTTGATCTTGTTGAGCGCGGGCGTATGCAACTCCTCGACATTGGCGGCGATCTGGACTCCCGCGCTGTTGACCCACGGGCCCTTGCCGATGCGGTCGCGGGCGTTGATTGCCGGCTTGCCGTCGGCGGCCTGCACGCTGAGGTATGACCGCCAGGTCTTGCTGCCGGCGCCGACGCGGGCGGCCAGCATCTGGCAATGGCGGTCCGCGCCTTCGATTCCGCCGAAGTTGGCGCCGAACGGGCTGCCGACGCTGGTGATGAAGAAGGTCATGTTCGACGGCGGTGGCTGCTGCGCGACGGCGGTGCCGGCGAGCGTGAGCACGATGGACGCGGCCGCGACGGCTGCACGAGAATGTAGGGACATGAGGCTCCTCCGGGCGGTTTCTTGGTCGACCAAGCGTGGCCTCCCGGGCCGACCGGACACTATTGCATTGCCGATAACATTCCCGTGCGTGGGTGCGGTCAGAGCCTGGCCAGCGTCTCCACGACCTTGGCCTGCGGCCATGTCCAGCCCGAGGCGCTCTCGAAGGCGCGCATGGCCCGCAGCACCAGATGGTCGGCGCGCGGCGGGCCGATGATCTGCAGGCCGACCGGCAGGCCGGCCGGCGTAAGGCCGGCCGGCATCGAGGCGGCCGGCTGGCCGGTGAGATTGCAGGGTAGTGTGTAGGGTGCCCCCTTGGTCCAGCGCGGGAAGGCTTCCGAGTTGTAGAGTGTCTCGACCGGCGGCGCGGCGGTCGGCGTCACGGGCGCCAGCAGCAGGTCGAATTTCCCGTGCCAGAGCGCCAGGTCGCGCGCCAGCTTCGACTTCGCCTCGTAGGCCTTGGCGTAGTCGGCCAGCGTGACCGCCATGCCCTTCTCCGCAGCGGCGCGGAAGCCGGGATCGAGTTTGCCGTGGAGCTGCGTCGGGATCTGACGGAGGCGGGTGGCGAAGCTGCCGATCCAAAGCGCCTCGAAGGAATTCTGCAGCGGCTCGATCAGCGGGCCGACGTCCTCGACATGCGCGCCCAATTCCTCGAAGCGCTTCGCTGCCGCGATGACCAGTGCTCGGACATCCGCATCGGCCTTCACGTGCCCGAAATCGAGGCTGAGACCGATCTTGAGGCCACGCACGCCATCGTCGAGTCCGATCGTGTAGTCGCGCGGATCGGCGGGCAGAGAGCGCCAGTCGCGTGCGTCGGGCCCTGCCATGACGTTCAATGCCAGCGCCGTGTCGTGCACGGTGCGCGACAGCACGCCCTGGCTGATGACATCGGCGAAGGGCGAGTCGGCGGGATGCTGCGCGATGCGGCCGTAGCTCGGCTTCAGGCCGACCAGCCCGGTATGGGCCGCCGGGATGCGGATGGAGCCGCCGCCGTCGTTGCCGTGGTTGAAGGGATTGATCCCCGCGGCAGTAAGCGACGAGGCACCACCTGACGAGCCGCCGGGCGAATGCTTCAGGTTCCAGGGATTGCGCGTCGTGCCCTGCAGCGGCGAATCGGTGAGCGCCTTCCATCCGAACTCCGGCGTCGTGCTCTTGCCGAGGATGATCATGCCGGCGGCGCGCAGCCGTCCCGCGACGGGTGCGTCCTCGGTGGCAGGCGTTTCGTCGGTCGCGTGCGAGCCGTAGCGCGTCGGCCAGCCCCTGACCGGTGTCGTGTCCTTGATCGTCGTCGGGACACCATCGAGCGGTGACAGCGGCGTGCCGGCTTTCCAGCGCGCTTCGGATGCCTTGGCCGCGGCGCGCGCGCCATCGGCGTCGATCATGACGAATGCGTTGAGATGTGGTTGCAGCTTCGATGCACGTAGCAGCATTGCTTCGATAGCACCGACGGGCGAAAGCGCATTGCGGCCGTAAAGTGTTGTGAGCTCGGATGCGGAAATCCAGGTCGAGGGGAACTCAGACATGCGTTTTTCGTTGGTTTCCAAATCGTTGGTTTGTTTCACACTGTTCGCAACGAGACAGTGTCGACTCTGACATCTCACAAGTCGAGAGCGTATCGAAGGAGTCCATCATGGAAAGCATCACAGCCTTCGTCGCCTGCGGCGCGGCTTTTGCTCTCAGCTACTACTTCGGATTTGATCGGGCGCACACGACGTTGGGTGCCGCGGTGTTGGGCGCCGTGAGCGGAATCGGATTCGCCGCGGCCTTCTTCATGATGACCGTTGCCGTTGCGATCGTGCTGCCGGGCACCTTCGACGGTCGGACGCTCGGCGTGTACTTCGTCCGGCTGCTGGTGCTGGCGCCGCTCGGTGCCGCGGCGATCGGCGCCCTCGCTCACCGTCACGCCATGGCCAGGATGCGGTTCTAGAGCGAAACGCCGCCCTTCCCGAAGACTGCCCGGCGACGCTAAGCTTGCCGGCAATCGGGGGGAGATGGCATGACCGAAGTGAAGCTCGGTGGCGCAACAGTGCGGCGCATCGAGGAGACCTACGAGCCCAATTTCGACGCCAAGGCCTTCTTTCCCGATTGGGATCCCGCCGTCGTGGACCGGCATGCGGGCTGGCTGATGCCTGCCCACTACGACAAGGACTCGGGCTTCCTGAAGCTCAGCGTCCATAGCTGGCTGCTCTCGGTCGGCGGCAAGCGCATCCTGATCGACACCTGCGTCGGTAATCACAAGCCCCGGCCGCATCGGCCCAAGTGGCATCTCATGGAGACCAAGTACCTCGAGCGCCTGGCGGCGGCCGGCGTCAGGCCCGACCAGGTCGACATGGTGATGTGCACGCATCTGCATGTCGATCATGTCGGCTGGAACACGCAGCTCGAGAATGGCAAGTGGGTGCCGACCTTCAAGAACGCCAAGTATGTGTGGAGCCGCGCCGACTACGAGCACTACCTGAAGCTCGACAGCGATCCCAAGACCGGGCCGGCCAACGCCGGCTCGTTTCGCGACTCGGTATTGCCGGTGGCCGAAGCCGGCCTGATGCAGATGGT
>NZ_SCVH01000049.1 GCF_004296935.1 Reyranella sp. | reverse complement strand
ATCGGCATCGTCGGCTTCCTGCTCGACAAGCTGATCGCCACGGTCGGTCACTTCGTCTCGCACGGCGTCTCGGCGCAATAGGAGGACCGGTCATGAACCAGCCCTATCTCAAGTTCGAACAGATCGGCATGAGCTTCCGTCGCGGCCAGATGGAGACGGAAGTGCTGCGTGACGTGAACCTGCGTATCGATCAGGGCGAGTTCGTGTCCATGATCGGCCATTCCGGCTGCGGCAAGTCGACGTTGCTCAACATCCTGGGCGGCCTGCTGCAGTCGACCAGTGGCGAGGTCTTCCTCGAAGGCAAGGTGGTGGACGAGCCCGGTCCCGACCGGGCCATCGTCTTCCAGAACCACTCGTTGCTGCCGTGGCTCACCGTCTACGGCAACATCGCCATCGCCGTCGACAAGGTGTTCGGCTCGCGCAAGAACAAGGCCGAGCGCCACGACTGGGTCATGCACAATCTCGAGCTGGTGCAGATGGCCCAAGCCAAGGACAAGCGCCCGCACGAGATCTCGGGCGGCATGAAGCAACGGGTGGGTATCGCCCGGGCGCTCGCCATGCAACCCAAGGTGCTGCTGATGGATGAGCCGTTCGGCGCGCTCGACGCGCTGACGCGCGCTCATCTGCAGGATAGCGTGATGGAGATCCACGCCCGACTCGGCAACACGGTCCTGATGATCACCCACGATGTCGACGAGGCGGTGTTGCTGTCGGATCGCGTGGTCATGATGACCAACGGCCCCGCGGCTACCATCGGCGAGATCCTGGCCATCGACTTGCCGCGGCCGCGCCGCCGGCTCGAACTCGCGACCGATCCGGAATATGCGCGCTGCCGGGCGGCGGTTCTGGAGTTCCTTTACGCCCGTCACCGGGTTCCGGCGCGGGCGGCGGCCTGAGTGGCGACATGAGCGACTTCGACGACCAGCAGAAGCAATGGCTGCAGGGCTTCGTCAGCGGTATCGAGGCGCGCAAGGCTGCGGACAAGCTGGCGGGTCGCACCGTCGGTGCACCGGCCGCGGCGCAACTAAATCAGGGGGGCGGGCCTGATACCCTGCAGCACGTCGCCCAGGACCGCGCGATTGCGGAAGGCGGCAAGCTGGTCGTCGAGGAGAAGGCCAAGCGGGAGCGCCATCCGCTCGATCGTTGGGACGAGGTCGTGGGTCGCGCCGAGGCCGGTCAGTTTCCCAAGGGCGTCGATGTCCTCCTCACCAAGTATCATGGCCTCTTCTATGTCGCGCCGGCGCAGAACTCCTACATGTGCCGGCTGCGCATCCCCAACGGCATCCTGAATGCCTGGCAAATGAAAGGCCTCGCCGATGCCGCCGACTCCTTCGGCGGCGGCTACGCCGATGTGACGACCCGCGCCAACCTGCAGATCCGGGAAATTCCCGCGCAGCATGGCGTCGATCTGCTGCTCGCAGTGCAGGATCTCGGCCTGACGGCGCGCGGTTCCGGCGCCGACAATATCCGCAACATCACTGGCAGCCCGACCGCAGGCATCGATCCGCAGGAACTCTACGACACCCGGCCGCTGTGCCGCGCCATGCATCACTACATCCTCAATCACCGCGAGATGTACGGGCTGCCGCGCAAATTCAACATCGCCTTCGATGGCGGCGGCCGCGTGCCGGTGCTGGAAGATACCAACGACATCGGCTTCGTGGCGACGGAGGTGACGGGTGGCGAGGGCTTCGAGTCGGGCATCCATTTCCGCCTGCAGCTGGGCGGTATCACGGGGCATCTCGATTTTGCCTTCGAGACCGGTGTCCTCCTGAAACCCGAGGAATGCGTGACGGTGGCGGGCGCCGTCGTCCGGGCTTTTGCCGTCCACGGCGATCGCACCAATCGCCAGAAGGCACGACTCAAATACGTGATCGACCGGATGGGACGCGAGGCGTTCCTCAAGGAGGTCGAGAAGGAATACGGCAAGGCCCTCCGTCGCGCGGCCGGCGCCGAAGTGACGTCGCGCGTGCCTGCCGACAAGCACGGCCACATCGGCGTCCACGACCAGAAGCAGCCAGGGCTAAATTATCTCGGCCTGGTGCTGCCGGTGGGCCGGCTCACATCCGAGCAGATGCGTGGCATTGCCCAGATCTCCGAGCGTTTCGGCAGTGGTACGCTCCGGCTCACCGTGTGGCAGAACCTGCTGATCTCCGACGTTGCCGACCGCGACGTCGGCATTTGCATCGCCGCCATCAATGCCCTCGGCCTCGGCATCGAGGCCAGCGCCATCCGCCGCGGCCTTGTCGCCTGTACCGGCAACGCCGGCTGCAAGTTCGCGGCCTCCAACACCAAGGGCCATGCCCTGAAGCTGGCCGACTATCTCGAGATGCGCGTGGCCATCGACACGCCGGTGAATATCCACCTGACGGGCTGCCACCATTCCTGCGCCCAGCATTACGTCGGCGACATCGGGCTGCTGGCCGCCAAGATCGATCGCGGCGAGGAAAGCGTCGAGGGCTATCACGTCTATATCGGTGGCGGTGCCGCCTCGACCAAGGAGCAGGCGATGGCTCGCGACTACGCCCAGTCGGTGGCGTTCGACGATCTGCCGCCGTTGCTCGAGCGCCTGCTCGCCGCCTATCTCGCGCACCGCCGGGCCACGACCGAGTCGTTCTTCGAATTCTGCGGCCGGCACGAGGTCGCCCAGTTGCGCAAGCTCGCCGACGAGGCGCCAGTCCGGGCGCTGGCGGCATGAACGCCATTACGCCTCTGCCGTCGCTTATTCCGGAGAACGCGCCGTTCTCGACCGAACAGCGCGCTTGGCTGAACGGCTTCTTCTCCGCCTACCTCGGGGTTGCCGAGACGGTTGCCGGCGAGAGCACCGAGGTGGCCGAGCCCGAAGACTTTCCCTGGCACGATGCGTCGCTGGCTATGCCGGAACGGCTGGAACTCGCCAGGAATGCCAAGCCCGAGCGCAAGCTGATGGCGGCGATGGCGCAGCTCGATTGCGGGCAGTGCGGCTATCTCTGTCAGACCTATGCCGAGGCCGTGTGGTCGGGTGCCGAGGCCGACATGGGCCGCTGCGTGCCGGGCGGCAAGGAAACCCAGCGTAAACTGAAGGAACTGATCGCGGTACTGGAGGGAGAGCGCGGCGCGCCGTCCGAGATGCCGGCCGCCAAACCCGCCGGCGTCCATGGCTTCTCGCGCGACCGCCCGGCGCTTGCCACGCTGGTCGATGCCCATCCGCTCAACCGCCCGGGCTCCGAGAAGGATGTACGCCATGTCGTGCTGGATCTCTCGACCACCGATGTGACCTACGAGGCCGGCGACAGCCTGGGTGTCTTCGCCCGCAAGAACCCGCAGCTGGTCCAGGCCGTTCTCGACCGTATCGGTGCTACCGGCGAGGAGATGGTGGCGTTCGACGGCGAGGCATTGCCGCTCCGCCAGGTCCTGCTGAGCAAGGTCGATATCGCCCGTCCCAGCGATGAGTGCATGCTGTTTCTGGCAACGCGCGCCTTCAACGGCGAGGAGGCGCTGAAGCTGCAGGCGCTGGCCGAGGGCAAGGGACCGCCGGAACTGGCCGATGCCGACCTGCTCGACCTCCTTCATGCCTTCCCGTCGGTGTCGCCGTCGCTGCCCGGCTTGCTGAAAGCGCTGGACCGCCTGCAGCCCCGACTCTACTCGATCGCGTCATCGTCAAAGGCCCATCCACGCGAAGTTCATCTCACGGTGTCGGCGGTGCGCTGGGACAACAACGACCGCACGCGCACCGGCATCGGCTCCTGCTATCTCGCCGACTTTGCCAAGCCGGGTGATGTCATCCCGGTGTACGTCCAGAAAAGCCACGGCTTTGCCCCGCCGGCCGACGACAACGCGCCGGCGATCATGGTCGGACCGGGCACCGGCATCGCTCCCTTCCGTGCCTTCCTGGAGGAGCGCGAGGCGCGCGGTGCGGCCTCGGGAAAGAAGGGGGGCCGCAACTGGCTGTTCTTCGGCGACCAGAAGCGCGCAACCGACTTTCTCTACGAAGACCAGATCGCCGACTGGCAGCGCCGCGGCCTGCTCGACCGGCTCGATCTCGCCTTCTCGCGCGATCAGGCGGAGAAGATCTACGTCCAGACCCGCATGCGCGAGAACGCGGCGGAGCTTTGGGCGTGGCTGGAAGAGGGCGCCCACTTCTATGTCTGCGGCGATGCCAAACGCATGGCCAAGGACGTCGAGGACACACTGCTGCAGATCGCTGCCGAGCATGGCGGCAAGAGCGCAGGTGAAGCCAAGATCTGGCTCGACGGACTGGCCAAGGCCGGCCGCTACCAGCGCGACGTTTATTGATCCCCATGGTCCGCACCACGTGCCCCTATTGCGGTGTCGGTTGCGGGATCGTCGCGACGCCTGACGGACGGGGTGGGGCGACGATTGCGGGCGATCACGACCATCCCGCCAACCGCGGGCGGCTCTGTTCCAAGGGCGCGGCGCTGGGCGAAACGCTGTCGCTCGAGGATCGACTGCTCCACCCCGAGATCGACGGCCGGCGCGTCTCGTGGGAGACGGCGCTCGACACGGTCGCCGGCGGCTTCCGCGATATCATTGCCGAGCATGGACCGGACGCCGTCGCATTCTATGTCTCGGGCCAGCTCCTAACCGAAGACTACTACGCCGCCAACAAGCTCATAAAAGGCTTCCTCGGCACTGCCAACATCGACACCAATTCCCGACTCTGCATGGCCTCATCGGTGGCAGGCCACAAGCGTGCCTTCGGTAGCGACACCGTGCCCGGCCTCTACGAGGATTTCGAGCTCGCCGATCTTGTGGTTCTCGTCGGCAGCAATCTCGCCTGGTGTCATCCCGTTCTGTTCCAGCGCCTGGAGGCGGCCAAGCGCGCACGGCCCGCGATGAACGTCGTGGTGATCGACCCGCGCCGTACCGACACCTGCGAGATCGCCGATCTGCATCTGGCGCTCCGGCCGGGCAGCGACGTCGCGCTGTTCAACGGCCTGCTGGCCGAACTGCACCGCCGCGGCGTCACGGCGAAGCACTATGTCGACCGGCATACGCAGGGCCTCGAGGGGGCGCTGCTCGCTGCTCGCGCAACCGATCTCGCGCAATGCGACCTGCCTGCGGCCGATGTCGCAACCTTCGTCGAGTGGTTCGCGCGCGCCGAGAAAACGGTGACGCTCTATTCGCAGGGCGTGAACCAGTCGAGCGCCGGCGTCGACAAGGTGAATGCCATCATCAACTGCCACCTGCTCACCGGGCGCATCGGCCGACCGGGGATGGGGCCGTTCTCGATCACCGGCCAGCCCAACGCCATGGGCGGCCGCGAGGTGGGCGCGCTCAGCAACACGTTGGCCGCGCATATGGACTTCGCCCTGGAAGACGTCGATCGCGTCGGCCGCTTCTGGCAGGCGACGCGGATGGCGAACCGGCCCGGATTGAAGGCGGTTGAACTGTTCGATGCGGTGAAGACCGGCCGGATCAAGGCGGTGTGGATCATGGCGACCAATCCGGTCGCGAGCCTGCCCGATGCAGACGCTGTGCGCGCGGCGCTGAAAACCTGTGAATTTTCCATCGTGTCCGAGGCGGTGCGCGCCAGCGATACCGTCGATGCCTGCCGGATCCGCCTGCCGGCGCTTGCCTGGGCGGAGAAGGACGGCACGGTCACCAACTCCGAACGCTGCATCTCGCGTCAGCGGCCGTTCCTTCCCGCGCCCGGCGAGGCCCGGCAGGACTGGTGGATCGTGGCCGAGGTCGCGCGCCGCCTGGGTTTCGGCGAGGCTTTCGCCTGGACCGGTGTGGCCGATATTTTCCGTGAGCACGCCGCCCTCTCGACCTTCGAGAATGACGGCCGCCGGGATTTCGACATCGGCGCCCATGCCGCCATCGACGATGCGAGCTACGACAAACTCTCTCCCTTCGTGTGGCCGGCGCGCGCAGGTTCGGCGGCAGGCAGTCGGTTCTTCGCCGACGGCGGCTTCTTTCACGGCGACCGTCGCGCCCGCTTCATCGCGACGGCGCCGCGAGCGCCCATGCATGCGATCGATGCCGAGCGTCCTCTGCGCCTCAACACCGGCCGTGTCCGCGACCAGTGGCATACGATGACGCGCACCGGGAAGTCTGTGCGTCTGGCCGGCCATCGGCCTGAACCTTTGATAGAGCTGCACCCGGACGATGCAGTCGTGCGCGGGCTCGTCGAGGGCGATATTGCCGAGGTGAGCAGCGCCTGGGGGCGCGCCGCGCTGCGCGTCCATTTGACGGATTCTTTGCGGACCGGTGACGCCTTCGCCCCCATGCACTGGACGGCTCAAGTCTCGCGCGCCGGCGCCATCAACGCTGCCGTCAATCCCGCGGTCGATCCGATCTCCGGTCAGCCTGAACTGAAGCACACGCCCGTCGAAATTCGACGTCTTGATATGCGCTGGCATGGCACGATTCTCGCTCGCAGACCGGTGATGCTGCCTGAGATTGCCTATTGGGCGCGCGCGCGGGGCGCCGGCTATCACGCCTACCTCTTGGCGGGCGAGCAGCCGCTTGCCACCGCGCAGCAGGCGCTGTCGGCGTCGGTGCGCGCCACCAATCCGGGGCCGTGGTTGCTCGGCGAGCAGGGCGTGGGTGTGGTGATTGCCGACGGTCGGCTTGAGGCGGTGTTGGTGCTTGGCCCTTCGCACGACGAGCGGGCGCGTGATCGCTTCGCGCCGTTCATGGCGATGGACCGTCTCTCGGTGGAGGAGCGCAACGTGCTGCTGCATGGTGGCAATGCCGCCGATCGCGGCGGCGCCGGTGCCGTCTACGGCACCTCAATCTGCGCCTGCTTTGGCGTGTCGATGGCGACGGTGACCGCGGCGATCGCCAAGGGCGCCACCTCTCTCGCAACCCTGGGCGCGGCCACTCACGCCGGCACCAATTGCGGCTCCTGCCGTCCCGAACTGCGGGCGCTGCTGCGTGCCGCGCGTCTTGAGAAGGCCGCCTGATGCAGACCTTTCCCTTGTTCATGTCCTTGCAGGGCCGCCGTGCGCTGGTCGCTGGCGGCACCGAGGCGGCGGCGCGCAAGGTCGAGCTGCTGCTGTCGGCCGGCGCCCAGGTGAGCCTGATCGCCGACACCGTCGTGGGCGAGATTGCCCAGTTGATCGACGAGGGCCGCATCTCGTGGGCGGGCCGCGCCTTCGA
Organism: Reyranella sp.; assembly: GCF_004296935.1. Lineage (GTDB taxonomy): Bacteria > Pseudomonadota > Alphaproteobacteria > Reyranellales > Reyranellaceae > Reyranella. Next base: position 9,953 of record NZ_SCVH01000049.1, on the reverse strand, counting down.
CGAGGCGGATCTCTCCGGCGTCTCTCTGGTCGTGGTCGCGAGCGACGATGAGGCCCTGCAGGCACGTGTCTCACTCGCTGCTCAGCAGCGCTGCCTGCCGGTGAACGTGGTCGACCGGCCCAAGCTTTCCAGTTTCATCATGCCTGCCATCGTCGATCGGGCGCCGATCACTATCGCCATCTCGACCGGCGGTGCTGCCCCGGCGCTGGCGCGACGGCTCCGGGCCGAGATCGAGCGTGCGATGCCGGCCGCGATCGGCCGTCTCGCGCGCTTCGCCGAAGTCTTCCGTGAGCAGGTGCGCCGCACGCTCGAGCAGCCCCGCACGCGCCGCCGCTTCTGGGACCGCGTGTTCGAGGGCCGCATCGCCGAACTTGCGCTGGCCGGTGACGAGATAGGGGCCCGGCGTGAACTGATCCGGCTGCTCGACGGCACGCGCCACGAGGCCGAGCCCGCAACCGGCATGGTGCATCTGGTGGGCGCCGGCCCCGGCGATCCCGATCTGCTGACGATGAAAGCCCACCGCCTGCTGCAGCGGGCAGATGTCGTGGTCTACGACCGCCTGGTCTCGGCCGAGGTCCTGGCCATGGCACGACGCGACGCCGAGCGCATCTACGTCGGCAAACGCCGCGCGAAGCACTGCTTGTCCCAGGACGAGATCAACCACCGGCTGGTGGCGCTGGCGCGTGCCGGCAAGAGCGTGGTGCGGCTGAAGGGCGGCGATCCGCTCGTGTTCGGCCGTGGCGGCGAAGAGATCGAGGCGCTGGCGCGTGCCGGCGTCGCCGTCGAGGTCGTGCCCGGCGTGACGGCGGCACTCGGCTGCGCCGCCAGCGCCGGCATTCCGCTGACGCATCGCGATCACGCCCAGGCCTGCGTCTTTGTGACGGGTCATCTCAAGAACGGCAGTGTTGATCTCGACTGGCCAATGCTGGCGCGGCCGCGCCAGACGGTCGTCATCTACATGGGGGCAAACTCATTGCCCGCGATTGCGAGCCAGCTCGTCGCCCACGGCCTGCCGGCGTCGACGCCGGTCGCCCTCGTCGAAAACGGCACGACCGACCGCGAGCGGCGCGTCGTTGGCACGCTCGCCACCATCGAACGCCAGGCGATGCGGGCACAGCTGCAGGGTCCGACGCTCTGCATGGTGGGCGAGGTCGTGGGCTTGGCGATGGCCCAATCCGGAGGGGTCAAGGCCGGTGAATTTCACTTTGAGTCGCGAGTCAGTCTCTGATAAGAGCATCTGTGATAAAAATGCAACAACCCGGGGCGGGGATGCGGTTTTATATGTTGAGCTTGACGGCCGTGCTGGCGTTTGCCGGCACCAGCGCCGCCCAGACCAATCCCGCCGGATCGATCACGCCTGAGGTCCTGCGCGGCACGACGGTCGATCCAGCCACAAAAAAGGCGCCGGCCGGAGCGAAGACCGCGGTGCCCGCCAAGAAAGTCACAGCCCAGAAGACCGCCGCCGCGCCGACCGTGCAGCGCGGCACCACGCAGCGGGCGACCCCGGAGACCCTGCGCGCCGCCCGCTACGGCGGGTTCGCGCCGGCCCAGCCGCCCGGCCCGCCGCCACCGCTCGATACGGTCAGTCCGCGCAGCCTCAGTTTCGTCAGCTTCAACACCCAGGAGACACTCACCGTCACCTACTGGTCGAACGGCGCCTATCACCGGGACGCACTCGACAAGCTGAACCATTTCCTGCGCGACAGTCGCGACAATGCGCTGACCGAGATGGACCCGCTGCTGTTCGACGTGCTGTGGCACACGGCGCAGATCGTGGGTTATGGCGGCCCGGTCGAGGTGTTGTCTGCCTTCCGTTCGCCGACCACCAACGCCTGGCTGGCCAGCGTCAGCCGCGGCGTGGCGCGCGACAGCCAGCACATGAACGGCAACGCCATGGACATTCGCTTCCCCGGCGTGCCGGTGTTCAAGATCCGCCAGGCCGCGCGGTCGCTCAACATGGGCGGCGTCGGCTTCTATCCGCGCTCCGGTTTCGTCCACCTCGACACCGGTCCGGTTCGTTACTGGTAGCAATGTGAGCGGCATCGAGATCGTCGAGGGCGACATCACGCGCCTCGACGTCGATGCCATCGTGAACGCTGCCAACGAAAGCCTTTTGGGCGGCGGTGGTGTGGACGGCGCGATCCATCGTGCCGCTGGTCCCGAATTGCTCGCCGAATGCCGCGGTCTTGGCGGCTGCCCGACCGGCGAAGCGATAATCACCAATGGCTACAGGCTGAAGGCGCGCCACGTGATTCACACCGTCGGTCCGGTATGGCGCGGCGGGAATGCCGGTGAGCCCGAACTGCTGGCGCGCTGCTATCGCAATTCCCTGGCACTCGCCGTCGTGCATGGGCTGCAGAGCATCGCCTTTCCGGCCATCTCGACTGGCGTCTATGGATATCCCAAGGAACCCGCCACCGAGATCGCCATGCGCGAAGCCCGCATGATTGCCATGCCCCAGCGTATCGTCTTCTGCTGCTTTGATGCGGCGACGGCGGCGCTCTATCGCGAGCTGCTGGGGGCGTAGCCCTCACAGCTTACTGCCCGTAGCGCTTAGCGTCCCTGAGATAGTCGAATTCCTCGGCTGTGGTCGCCCGTCCCAACACCTCGTTGCGATGGGGAAAGCGGCCGAAACGGGCGACCACGTCGCGGTGCGCGGCGGCGGATTTCAAGTTCTCCTCGCCGCCGATCGTGTCGAACAGCGCGCAGGCCAGGTGCTGGTCGGCCAGCGCCTCGCTATGGCCGAACGGCATGTAGAAGAAGAGCCGCAGGTTGGGTGCGAAGGCCGCAGGATAGAAGCGGGCAAGCGCCAGCCGCGCCGTCTCCAGCGCCTTGGCATCGCCACTGAAGGCGCGGGCGGTCTTGCGGAAGCAATTGCGCGGGAACTGGTCGCAGAGAAGGATCAGCGCCAGCGCACCCTCGGGCAGGTCCTTCCAGGCATCGAGTTCGCCCGCCACCGCCTGCTCTATTCTGGCGCCGAAGCGCGACACCGTCTCGGCGTCGAAGTCGGGTGTGCTTCGCCACCATATCTCGCGCGCCTTGGCGTGATCAGGATGGCCAAGTGGCAGGAACCAGAAATCGAGGATGTCGTGGATGCCGGGGGAGATGGACGGGACGTCGGTCATGGGGCTTAGATAGGCCCGCGGCGCCCGAGCCGTCGAGCGAGGAAAAATCGTGGGCAAGGTCAAAAACGTTTTGTTCATCATGTGCGACCAGTTGCGCGCCGATCACCTGTCGTGCGCCGGCCATCCGCATCTCGAGACGCCTGCCATCGACGCGCTTGCCAAGCGCGGCGTGCGCTTCCCGCGCGCCTATGTGCAGTCAGGTGTCTGCGGCCCCAGCCGCATGAGCTACTACACCGGCCGCTACATGTTCTCCCACGGCGCCACCTGGAACCGCGTGCCGCTCTCCTTGCGCGAAAAGACCATCGGCGACTACCTCGCCCCCGCCGGCATAAAGGTGGCGCTGGCCGGCAAGACCCACGTCATGCCGGACCTCGAGGGCCTCGAGCGCTATGGCATCGAGGGCGGCTCGGCGCTCGATGCACTGCTACGCGCCGGCCGCTTCGAGGAGATCGACCGCTACGACGGCCACCATCCGCCGGGCAAGGAGAGCGGCTATGCCGACTATCTCCGCCAGCAGGGCTACAATGCCGACGATCCCTGGAGCGACTACGTCATCGCCGCCGACGGGCCGAACGGGGACAAGCTTTCCGGCTGGCACATGCGCAACGTCCACCTCCCCGCACGCGTGAAGGAAGAGCATTCCGAGACCGCCTACATGACGCGCGAGGCCATGCGCTTCATGGACGAGCAAGGCGACAGCCCCTGGTGCCTGCATCTCTCCTACGTGAAACCGCACTGGCCCTACATGGCGCCTGCGCCCTATCACAACATGTACGGCGCCGCCGACATGCTGCCGCTCAATCGCGACGAGCAGGAGCGGGTCGACGAGCATCCCGTGCTGGCCGCCTACCGCGAGCATGAGGAATCGGTCTCATTCTCCCGCCCCGAGGCGCCCGGCATCGTGCGCCCGGCCTACATGGGCCTGATCCGCCAGATCGATGACTGGCTGGGCCGCCTGTTCGCCCATATGGAGAAGAGCGGCCGCCTCGACGACACGCTGATCTTCTTCACCGCCGATCACGGCGATTTCCTGGGCGACCATTGGCTCGGCGAAAAGGAGATGTTTTATGAGGAGGCGCTGCGCGTGCCCTTCATCGTCGTCGATCCCGATCCCGAAGCCGACCTGACGCGCGGCACAGTCGATGAACGCTTCGTCGAGGCGATCGACGTTGTGCCGACAATCCTCGAGGCGCTGGGCCTGCCGCCGCACGACCATCTCGTCGAGGGCCGTTCGCTGGTCCCGCTCACGCGCAGGATCCATCTCGACACCTGGCGCGATGCCGTCTTTTCCGAGCTCGACTATTCCTTCCGCGAGGCGCGGCTGATCCTGAAGCGCGGGCCGCGCGACTGCCGTGCCATCATGGTCCGTACCGACCGCTGGAAATATGTGTGGTGGCAGGACTTCAGGCCGATGCTGTTCGACCTCGCCAACGACCCGAAGGAGCGGCGCGACCAGGGCGCCAACGAAAACTATGCGCGTATCTGCCGCGAAATGGAGCAGCGGCTGGGCGACTGGTTGCGCGCACGCAAAACTCGTGTGACGGTGGACGATGCCTACGTCGCTCAGCGCACCGCTACGCACAAGAAGGCTGGCGTCTTTTTCGGCCAGTGGTGATCATCAGCCGCGTTGCTTGACCGGATGTTTCCGCAATCCGGTCTCGTCTACTTCCACTCCCCAGCCCGGGCCCGTCGGCAGGATGTAGTCGCCTTTCTCGATGGTCGGCGGGTTCTTCACGAAATCGTCGCGCCATGTCACGCTGTCGATGTCGATCTCCATGATGCGGAAATTGGGCACGGCAGCGCAGAAATGGGCGCTGATGGCGCTGGCGAGATGGCCGTAGAAATTGTGCGGCGCCACGTTCACCTCGTAGACCTCAGCCATCGCCGCGATCTTCAGCGACTCGTAGAAACCGTTCCAGATCACGTCGACGATGGCGGTGTCGAAGGCATAGGCCTCGAAGTAGGGCCGGAAGTCGCGGCGCTCCAGCAGCGTCTCGCCCGAGGCGATCGGGCAGGGCGCGTCGCGGCGGATCAATGCGATCGACTTCGGATCGTGGGCATCGAGCTCGAGCCAGGTGAGTCCGGTCGGCCCCACGGCCTCGGCGATGCGCCTGAACCCTTCGGTGCGGAAATGGAAATTGAGGTCGAGCATGATGCCGACGTCGGGGCCGCAGCCCTTGCGAAAGGCCTCCACGGTCTTGGCGGCGCTGCGGGCGATGAAGGCGTCCCAGTTGCGCTCGGGAAAGCCGCGTCCGACGACGAAGCCCGGCCGGTAGGCGGTGATCTGGCCGTCGATCTCGATGGCGATATTGGTCTTCAGCGCCGGGAAGCCGCGCGCTTTCACTTCCTGGCCGACCTTGGTCATGTCGTCATAGGTCCGGACCGGCGACGTGCCGACCAGCTCGGCGTTGCGCATGCGGTAGGAGCCGCAGTGCGACCAGTAGACCGGGATGCGGTCGCGTAGCTTGCCGCCGAACAGCTGATAGACGGGGACACCCAGCGCCTTGCCCTTGATGTCGAGCAGCGCGTTCTCAATCGCCGCGATCGCCTGGCGCACCACGCCGCCGCGCGATTGGGTCGACTTGGTGGCGAGCGCGGCGTTGATCAGCTCGAGCTCCATCGGGTCCATGCCGACGACGTTGGGCATCAGGACCTCGATCACCGCGGAGAGGCCGGGACTGCCGAAGCTCTCGTTGTATTCCGACCAGCCGACAGTGCCGTCGTCGGTCACAAGCTTGAGGAACGAGAAGGAGCGCCATCCCGCGTCGCACTGAAAAATCTCGTGACTTTTGATCTTCATCGTTTCCCCCGGCGTATGTCCGTTGCCGCAGATTGAAACATCGGAGGAAGCAGCACAATGTCGGGCGGAGATCTGAAGGGACAGAGGATGGTTTGCCGGTATCCTGAAATGCGCGGCAAGGTGGCGCTCGTGACCGGCGGCACCAGCGGCATCGGCCTGGCGACAGCCCAGGGCTTTGCCCGCGAGGGGGCCACGGTGGTGATCACCAGCCGCAACGAGGAGCGTGCGCAGGAGGCATTGAAGAGCTTCGGCAAGGACGCCGCGGCGTCGTGGATCGGGAGCGACACGTCGGATGGCGCCTCGGTGGCGCGGCTGATCGGGCAGATCGTGGAACGCCACGGCCGGCTCGACTATGCCTTCAACAACGGCGGCGGCATCGGCGGCGAGGACATCGCGCTGATCGGCGACATGAGCGAGGAAAGCTGGCGGCGGACGATCGACGGCTATCTCACCTCGGTCTTTCTCTGCATGCGCCACCAGCTGCCGGTCATGCTGACGGCCAAGAGCGGCGTCATCGTCAACATGTCGTCGATCTACGGCCTGCGTGGCCATTCGATCCCGGGCGGCGGCGCCTATGCCGCGGCCAAGCACGGCGTGCTGGGCCTCACCAACAGCGCTGCCCGGCAATATGCCGCGAGCGGCGTGCGCATCACCGCCGTCACCCCGGGTTGGGTCGAGACGCCGCCCATCGTCGAATGGATGAAGGCCGATCCGAAATTCGCCGCCACCATCACCGGCATGACGCCGCGCGGAAAAATCGCCTCGCCCGACGAAGTCGCCAACGCCGTGCTCTTCCTTTGCTCGGGCGCTGCTTCGGCTATGATCGGCAGCCCGCTCATCGTCGATGGCGGATTTTTGAGTTGATGTTCCATCAGGAGAAAGCCCCATGAAGACCGTCCAATCGATGCTGGCCGAAGCCGACGCCGCCGTGCCGCGTATCAGCCCCGACGAGGCCAGGAAGCTGGTCGGCCGGGCCGACGTGCTGTTCCTCGACGTGCGTGAGCCGGCCGAGGTCGCGACCTCGGGCAAGGTGCCCGGCGCCGTCGCCGTGCCGCGCGGCCTCGTCGAGTTCCGCGCCGATTCGGCCTCGCCGATGCACGACAAAGCCTTCGACAAGTCCAAGACGGTGGTGGCTTATTGCGCTTCCGGCGGCCGCTCGGCGCTGGTCGGGAAGACGTTGAAGGACATGGGTTACGCGAACGTGCGCAACCTCGGTGGCTTCAAGGGCTGGGTCGATGCCGGCGGCGAGGTCGAGAAGGTCTGATGTACAGGTCGATCCTTGCGATCTCCGAGGGCGGGCCGGAGGCGGCGATTTCGTTCCGGCTCGCCCACAGGATCGCGTCGATGTTCGGCGGCACCGTGGATGCGGTCCATTTCTCGGAGACCCATCCCGGCGATGCCGATATCGCGGCCCAGGCCATGCCGTTCCTCAAGCGCGTCACCGACGATCGCCTGAAATCCCGCGCGCTGGAGTCCGAGCGCGCCTACAAGGAGTTGCTCGCCTCCCTGCCGGGCGCCACCTTCACCGGTGGCCATGCCGTCACGCGCGACCAGCTCGTCCGCATGGGACGGTTCGCCAACCTCGTGCTGGTCGGCCGGCCGAGCCTCGATGCCGAGAACATCGCGCCGGAGACGGTGAAGGCCGCGATCTACGATTGTGCAGGCCCGGTCGTCGTCGCGCCGCCCAATGTGGGCGAGGGCGGGTTCTCGTCCGTCGTGGTCGCCTGGAACGGCAGTGCCCAGGCAGCGCGGGCCGCGGGCTTTGCCCTGCCGTTTCTCGCTCACGCGGCCAAGGTCACGATCCTGGTCGCCGATGCATCGCCTGGCGATCTCGGCATGCCTTTTCTGCTGCGCACGCTCGGCCGTCACGGCGTCAATGCCACCGTGGAGACGATGGATCATGGCGACATCACCGGCCGCGCCCGTGGTCGCGCCCTGCTGGAGTACACCAGGGACAAGGGCGCCGACCTCCTGGTGATGGGCGCCTATGGACACGGCGGGCTCACCAACTTCCTGGGGCTGGGTGGCGCCACCGCGAAGGTGATTGCCGCCTGCCCGGTCCCTCTCTTGCTGGCGCACTGAAGATGAAGCTCGGTCTCTACATGGCGACCCAATGGCGCCAGGGCGCCGACCTCGGGCCCGAGCTCGCCAACCTGATCGAGCAGGTGCGCGTGGCCCGCGCGAGCGGCCTTGCTTCGCTCATGGTCGGCCAGCATTTCGTCTCCAGTCCGCTGCAGATGTTACAGGCCATGCCGCTGCTGGCACGGCTCGCGTCGGAGGCCGAGGGCATGCGGCTGGGGCCGGGGCTGCTGCTGCTGCCACTCCTCAATCCGGTCGTGGTCGCCGAGGAAACCGCCACGCTCGACTGGCTGACGGGCGGCAACGCCATCATCGGTCTCGGCCTCGGCTATCGCCAGGAGGAGTTCGATTCCATCGGCATCCCCTTCAAGGAGCGCGTGCCGCGCTTCGTCGAGGGCGTCGAGGTGATCAGGAAGCTGTGGCGCGACGACGTCGTGGAACATCGCGGCCGCTTCCACACCCTCACCAAGGTGCAGGCCAGCATCAAGCCGAAGCAGCCCGGCGGCCCGCCGATCTGGATGGCGGGCGACGTCGAGGCCGCGGTCAGGCGCGCCGGCAAGCTCGCCGACGCCTGGATGCCCTCGCCGATGGTGAGCGAGGAGAACGTCGGCCGCCTGGGCGCACTGTTCCGCGAGACGCGCGCCGCTTCAGGCCTGCCGCCGGCCACCGAGTTTCCCATCATCCGCGAATGCCATGTCGGCCATGGATCAAATGCGCTGGACGAGGTGCGCGAGCCGCTGGGCTTCAAGTACGAGGCCTACGCCGCCTGGAGCGGCGACTCGGGCTTCGTGCCCAAGGACGGCATCCGCGCCGATTTCGACAAGTTCGCCGCCAATCGCTTCATCATCGGCTCGGAGAGCCAGGTGGTCGACCAGATCGGCCGCTACGGCGAGCGCACCGGCACCGACCATATCCTGCTCCGCGTGCAGTGGCCCGGCCTCGACCAGAAGACGGCGATCCGCACGCTCGAGCGGCTGGGCCGCGTTGTGGAGAAGCTCGCGTAATCGACCGAGGGAGAGACGAATGCCCGACCTGTTCGAGATCATCGAATCCTGCCGCGCGATGCGGCGGCTGAAGCCCGACCCGGTGCCCGACGCGCTGATCGCCAGGATCCTGCGCGCCGGCGCTTGCGCGCCCAACGGCGGCAACACCCAGAAGTGGCGCTTCCTGGTGATCAAGGACCGCAAGATCAAGGACGCGGTCGCGCTCTGGTACAAGAAGGCCTTCGACGAGGTGATCGGCCCGCGCTATCGCACCAGCGAGCCGCCCCCCGGCGTCAGCAAGGAACGCTACCTCCGCCAGACGGCCGCGGTGGAATATCTCACCGACCACTACGCCGAGGCGCCGGTCTGGATCGTGGCCTGCCTGGAAGACGGCCCGACGCCCAACCGCATGGCCGGCTCCTCGATCTATCCGGCGGTGCAGAACATGGTGCTGGCGACGCGGGCCCTCGGCCTCGGCACCACGCTGACCACCCGCCATATGCTGTTCGAGAAGGAAGCCGACGCCGCACTCGGCCTGCCCGCGGGCGTCCACTCCTACGCCATCCTCCCGATCGGCTGGCCGATGGGCAAGTTCGGCCCGGTCGGCCGCGGCCCGCTCAAGGAGATCGTCTACCAGGATCGCTGGGGCGAGCCCTACGCCGGCGTCTAGAATCGCTGGCCCAACTTTTCAAAAGTGGCCCAACTCGGCCGACAGAATATCGGCTCTCCGCGCGCCGGAAAGTCAATGAATACGGCATTTCAACCGCCTCGGCGGGCCCACCTGAAACGTGGGCGTGTTGGGCCCGAAGTTGGGCCCGGAGTCCGACCCCCTCCGGCCCTATGGGCCACCTCCCCCGCAGACGGGGGAGGAGGAAGAGGTCGATTTAACTCCTCCCCCGTCTGCGGGGGAGGTGCCCGCGTAGCGGGCGGAGGGGGTCAGAGGTTGTTGGACCCGCGAGTAAGGAC
>NZ_SCVH01000004.1 GCF_004296935.1 Reyranella sp. | reverse complement strand
CTATCGCCCGCTCGACCAGCTCCTTGGGATGCGAGCCGCCGCGCAGGAAGCTGTAGTTGGTCGTGACCTGGAGCTCGGCGTAGTCCATGGCGTCACGCGGCGTCGAGCTCGTGCACGCGGGCGAGCGGCACGCCGCGCAGTGCGATCCCTTCGGTCTGCAGCGCCTGCAGGAAAGCCTCGTCGGCGCTGATCAGCGGCGCCGAGGCTGCTTCGGCGCAGGCGGCGTAGAAGCAGTCGTGCACCGGCCAGCCGCATTGCAGTGCCAGGGCAAAGGCGCGGTTGCGCAGCCGGGGCGATTCGACGAAGGCGGAAATGAAGGCCGGCAAGGCGATGTTGCGGACGATGGAAGTCGCCTGATCGGCCGCGATCTCGCCACTTGCCGCTTTCCTCCAGGCGAGGTCGGCCACGCCCGCGATCAGGATGTCGGGGGCGATCAGCTCGTGGCGGTTGACCAGCAGCGAACGCGCCTGCGGGCGCAGCGGCTCCTCGACGAACCACTTGATGGTGACGCCGGGATCGACGACGACGATCATCGGTCACCGGGCGTCATGGCGGCGATGCGATCAGCCTCGGCCAGCGCATCGAGGACCAGAGGCTGGCGCGAGGTGTGGGTCAGCAGATCGCGCAGATCGGCTTCCAACGAGCGGCCCTTGGTACGGGCACGCGCCTTCAGACGCTCGATGATTTTGTCATCGAGTCCACGAATGGTCAGGGTGTTCTTCGGCTTTTGCATCTTTTCTCCCCCTGCTTTCCCTAGGCGCAGAAGCCATGGAGGAACCAACGCGCCGTCGGCTGGCCGCTGGCGGCGAGCTTGTAGGGACCATCGCGGAACAGCCAGAAGCGGCCGCCGTCGTCGTCCTCCACCCGGTAGTAGTCGCGCACCGGCGGCACGGTATTGGCCGGAGGCCGGCTGCCGTCGGGCCGGGGCCGCCACCATTCGTCGGCGATCCGCTCCGGCCCGTCGGCGCGCACGATGCGATGGGCGTGCCGGCGCCAGTGGAAGACCGACGGCGGATCGTCGGGCACGAAGGCGGTGACATCGACCGGCTCGGGTCGCTGCAGCAGTCGCGTCGGCCGCGCACCTTTTAGGCCGGCCAGATGCTTCCAGGCACCGTCGGCAGCAGGTTTGGACGAGACGGTTGCCGCGACCTGCACGCGCTCGGGCAGATGGCTGTCGCGCGGCAGCAGCCGCACCACGTTCTCAGGCCCCAGCCGCAGCGCCAGCCGGTCGGCGAGGTCGATCGTGCCGTCGGAGCCGAGCGAGAGCGCGAGCGTGCCGGCCTCGGGCAACACATCCTGGGTGCCGCTCCAGGCCTCGACCTCGGGGGCGGCCAGGATCATCAACTCGACGCCGAAGCCGGGATCGAGTTCGCCGAGCTTCTCCTCGAACAGCTTCATCAGTTTCGGGTTGTCGCGATTGGGCCGGCTGGTGCCGATCGAGGTGCGGTCGACCGAGCCGTCGACGCGGTAGAGCGCGATTTCGAGCTTGCGGGCGCCCACGCCTGCCTGTTCGAACTGCCGGCAGAGGGCGGCCAGCAGGCGGCTGGTGGCGGCGGCGATGTCCTCGGGCCGGCCGATCGGCTCGACGAAGCTGAGACGCGTGCGGAAGGCAGGCACGGCCCGGCGTGGCTCGAGAACCTCGTCGCGCGCGCCCAGCGCCTGGTCGAGGCGGGTGAGCGGCAGGTCGCCGAAGCGGCGCGCCAGCGGCGCGCGCGGCAGGGGATAGAGATCGCCGATGCGGCGCAGGCCGAGCTTCACGAAGGTTTCCAGGATCGGCGCATCGAGGCGCAGGCCTTCGACCGGCAGCGACGCAAGAGCGTCGCGCTGGCCATGGCGCGGACAGAAGAGATCGGCCTGGCGTTCGGCATAGCGCGCCAGCGCCCAGGCGGCGCCGGCGGTGTCGGCCATGGCGGCACGGCAGGTGAAATCGTGACGCGCGAGGCGCGCGACCAGGTCGGCCAGCAGGGCGCGTTCGCCCGCCTCGTCCGGCCCGAAGAGATGGGCGCAGCCGGTGACGTCGAGCAGCAGGCCGGCATCGCCGCCGAAGCCGCCGGCGCTGCAGGCTTCCGCTCCTTCTTCGGCGAGGGCTCCGCCCAGCGGGTCGATCGCCACCCAGGGCGTGTAGCGGTCGCACCAGTCGGCGATCGCCTCGATCAGGCGCTGGTCGGCCTGCGGCTCGCCCGGCGTGGTGACGAGGTCGGGCACCAGCGCACGGGCATCGGCCAGCCGCATGTGGGGACGCAGGCCCGCGGTGCGGGCATGGGCGCTGAGCGCGGCGAGGCGCGGGCAGCCCTCGCGCCAGACGACGGTGGCGGCGGCTCTAGCTGACCATTCTTTCTTCGAAGAGGCTTTCGTCGAAGCGCGCGCCAGCCGATCCGTGGAGAGTTTCGGGAACCACAGCGAGACAATGCGTTTCATCGTTCCACTCCACCAGCCAGGACGGGATTTCGGCAATCGACGGCGCGCCGAAGCGGTTGCGCCGCAACTCGAGGCGCCAGCGCGCGGCGCCGATATCGTGCAGGCCCGGCGTCGAGCGCGAGGGCGCCGAGGCGATCCGCCAGCGCGTCACGCACACGCTTTGCGGCGGCGCGGGCTGGGGCCGCAGCAGGAGCGCAGGCACGCCGCTCTTCTCGGCCGCGAGCGAGAGGCGTCGGCCTGAAGTGGCGTCGGTGGCCCGCGTCTCGCCCAGCACGGCGGCGATGCCGGGGCAGCGCAGGCCTTCCTCCATCGCCCAGAACACATCCTCGTCGCGCCGCGCCGTGACCACCAGCAGGCGCGCCGGATCGAACCAGGCGGCGAGGGCGGGCGCGTAAGGTGGGGCATCGAACACGCCCGACGGCCGGCGGCACCACAGGAGCGTGCCGGGCGTGCGCGCGGCGAAGCGGCCCATCAGATGGGCGGCGAAGCCGAGGGCGGCGCCATCGTGGGCAGCGACGCGGCCGGAGGGGGCGGGCCCGGCTTCGATCTCGTGCAGGGCGCCGGTCAGCAGCCCGCCTTCGGGCAGCAGGGCGTCGATGGTCGGCAGGCCTGTGGGCACGGCGGCCTTGCCGGCGTGCTGGACGCTGTGGGCGCGCTCCAGCCGGCGCACCTTTTCGCGCAGGCTCGTCGAGACGGGCCCCGCCGTATCGTTGGCGGCCTGGGCGGTGGCCCGGGGAACGACGGGAGGAGCAAAAGCACTCGGGGAAATGACCGGCATCGCCCCCTCAAAAGATTGGGTTGAATAGGTTGGGGATAAGTTTGTTCTATTTTTGTTCTAAATAGATTCAAGCAGGGAGTCAACGGGAGTCCGTGCTGGCACAGTGACTGCTTTCTGGATGAAGCTGCCGTCCTGCCCCGGAGGCCGAATGACCCTTCGATTTCCCGCCCGATTTCCCATCGTTGCCCTGCTCGTCGCCGCCTTCGCCCTGCTGGCAGGCCCTGCCTTGGCGCGCTGCTCGAAGAACATGGTCCAGTTCGGATCAGGGGTTCAGGTGGCGTCGCTCGATGGCCTCCAGGGCGGCTTCCAGCTGGCGGCCGATCTCTCGCCCAACCGCGTGATCGTCACCTTCCTCGGCCATTCCAGCTACCAGATCGACACGCCGCAGGGCGTGCGCGCCATCACCGACTACAACGGCGTCAACGGCTTCGGCCGCCGGCCCGACATCGTCACCATGAACAACGCCCACTCCACGCATTTCACCGACGATCCGGAGGAGGGCATCACCCACGTGCTGCGCGGCTGGCCGAGCCAACCCGGCGAGAGCGAGGCCAAGCACGAGGTCACGCTGAAGGACATGAAGGTGTGGAACGTGCCGACCAACGCCCGCGACTGGGACGGCGGCTCGGCCCGCATCAACGGCAACTCGATCTTCATCTACGCCGTGGGCGACCTCTGCCTCGCCCATCTCGGCCACCTGCATCACCGCCTGACCGGGGACCATCTCGAGGAACTCGGCCGCATCGACGTGCTGATGGTGCCGATCGACGGCTCCTACACCATGGGCATGCCGCTGATGGTCGACGTGATCCGCCAGATCCAGCCCCGCGTCGTGCTGCCCATGCACTACTGGGGCCGCGGCCAGCTCGACCGCTTCGAGGGCCTGATGGCGACCCTCGACGCAGATTTCATCTGGCCCGACCGGCGCTCGGTCGAGATCGTGAAGGAGCAGCTGCCGGAGAAGCTGACGGTGATCGCCGTCGGCGGCGAGGGCGGCGGCTAGCTCCTCTCGCTGCGGGCCCAACTTTTCAAAACTGGCCCAACTCGACCGACAGAATATCGGCTCTCCGCGCGCCGGAAAGCCAATGAATACGGGCTTTTACCCGTCCCGGCGGGCCCACCTGAAACGTGGGAGTGTTGGGCCCGGATCTGTCTCCCGACCCGGCGCACCAATGTCTGTCCACGGTTCGAGGCGTGGCTCTTTTTCCTGTTGGCACCGGCACGGCCGGCACGAAGCCCTTTGGGCGGTTTGGATTGTGTCTCACCCGCGGGTCAGGACCCGCGGCGGCTGCACCAAGCCCTTAGGCGAACCCGCGGGCGGCCGCGGGCAGGTCTTGCCGGAACAAACGAAAGAGGCCGGCGCAATCCCCGCCAGCCTGACAGAAAACATGGCATAAACTTGCTGAACTTGCAAATTTAATTTCCGGCATTCCGTCCCGGTGGCGTCCGGCGCCCTTTGCCGTACTGTGCGTCCCGTCATGCAGACCAAGGCCCTCCTGACCGTCGCGATCCTCCTGCTCGGGATCATGGCAATCGCCTTCGCCTGGCACTTCACGGGCCTTGCCGAGATCGTCACCGCCGACCGGATACGGCACTTCCTGGCCAGTGCCAGAGGCGACCCCTGGGCACCAATCTGGGTCCTGGCGGCGTATCTGATCGCCGCCGCCGTGGCCTTCCCGGTCAACTTGCTCATGCTTGCCACGGCGGCGGTTTTCGGGCCGTGGCTCGGCTTCGCCTATTCGGCGCTGGGCGTCTTCACGAGCGCGTTTCTCGTCTACTTCGTCGGTGCCTGGCTCGGAAAGGCGACGGTGGAGCGCCTCCTCGGTCCGAAGCTCCGGCGCATCCTCGAGGGGGCAAGGAAGCGCGGCGTCCTGGTGGTCGTGGCCTTCCGGGTGGTACCGGTGGCGCCCGGCACGGTGGTCAATCTGGCCCTGGGCGCGAGCGGCATCCGGTTCGCCGACTTCGCCATCGGGTCGGTCGTCGGCATGACGCCGGGCCTGCTGCTCGTTTCCATCGTGGGCGACCGCCTCGTTGCCCTCATCACCGAACCGACCGTGGGCGAGGTCGGCGTGCTGGTGCTGTGTATCGTGGCCTATCTTGCCCTGGTATTCGTCGCGCAGGCCCTCCTGTCCCGCCGTCGGCGCCAACAGTGAGGAGACTTGCAATGCGGCGGCTCGCCTACGATCCCGTGGCCCGGAAACGCACGGTCCGCCTCACCCTGAACGGCGACCTCTACGCCAAGGCGTAGGCCCAGGGCATCGACGCGTCGCAGGTGGCCGAAACGGCCTTGGCCGAGGCGCTGGCCGCGCGCATGACCGAGAAGGTCCGCGCCGAGATGCTACGGGATCATCTCGCCGCCCGTGATGACCAGCCCAGCCTGGCGATGCAGCTTGAGGTCTTTCCAATCCACTCGTGCGCGCCCGGCGATTGGTCTGGTCGGCGGCCGGCTGATGCCCGTCGTCGAGATCGGCGGCCGGGAGTTCGTCCTGCTCATGCCGTCGCTCACCAACGTGCCGGTGACGAAGCTGCGCGGCTCGGTGGGAGACCTGAGGGCGTTCCGCGACAGGATCGTCGATGCCATCGACTGGACATTCATGAGCATCTGACATCGTCCAAGAAGGACACGCCAACGAAGACCGGACTATTTCAGATCCATCAAGCTAGCGATCCGCTACGAGCCAACACGCCTCAGTCGATGAAGCCGGCCAGCCGAGGCAGCCACAGGCTGATCTCCGGGAACCAGATGCAGAGAAGCAAGCCGAGAACCTGCAGGCCGACGAAGGGATACATCGCCTGGTAGACGTCCTTCATGGTGACGCCGGGTGGCGCGGTGCCTTTCATGTAGAAAAGCGTGGCGCCAAAAGGCGGTGTCATGAAGGCCGTCTGCAGGTTGACCGCGACCAGCGTTCCGAACCAGGTCATCAGTCCGGTGTTGCTGCCACCCAGGTGGTCGGAGAAATCGAACTTCATCAGGATCGGCCCAAAGATCGGCAGCACGATCAGGCAGATCTCGATCCACTCGAACGGAAAGCCGAGCAGGAAGATCAGCACCATGATGAATGTCAGCATTTCCCACTTCGTCGTGATGCCGAAGTACTGCAGCGTCGAGATCATCACGTCGTCGCCGCCAAGCACGCGGAACACGTAGGAGAAGCCGGTGGCGCCGAGGAAGATCATGAAGACCAGACCGTTGGCCCGGCAGCTCTGGAAGATCGACTCGGTCATCATCCGCATGGTCATGCGCTTGTTCAGGGCGGCGATCAGCATCGAGCCGAGCACGCCCACCGCGCCGCTTTCCGTCGGCGTCGCCCAGCCGGCGAAGATCGAGCCAAGGACGACCACCAGGAGGGCGGTCATCGGGAACAGCCCACGCCACAGCGCGCGCCAGAACTCGGTGCGGGTCTGCGGCCCGAAATCCGCCGGCATCTTCGGGGCCATGCCCGGCTTCAGGATCGCGACGGCGATGATGTACACGGTGTAAAGGCCGGACAGCACGAAGCCCGGCATGATCGCGCCCAGGAACAGGTTGCCGGCCGACGTCGCCAGCATCTCGGCCATCACCACCAGCATGATCGCCGGCGGGATCAGGATACCGAGCGTGCCGGCCGACGCGATGGTGCCGATGGCGAGTTGTTTGTTGTAGCCCGCCGCCATCATCTGCGGCAGCGCGATCACCGACAGGGTGATCACTGCGGCGCCGACCACGCCGATGGGCGCGGCCAGGATGGTGCCCATGACCATGACGGAGACGGCGAGCGCTCCGGGGCACCATTTCATCAGGAGCTCGGTGGCGGACAGCATGTCCTTGGCCGATCCCGACCGTTCCAGGATAGCGCCCATGAAGATGAACATGGGAATCGAGGCGAGCACCGGGTCGGCGGCGACGCCGGCCCACATGCGCAGCACGATGTCGGATAGGCTGACGAGATTGAAAACGCCGAGATAGGCCCCGGCGAGGGCGAAAGCCAGCGCCAGCCCGCCCATGATGAAGGCCACGGGATAGCCCAGGAAGATGAAGAAGAACATGCTCACGAACATGATGAGCGAGAGGTAGTCGGTCAGCCAATCGATCACGATGGTTTCCCCTTTCGCCGGACTAGACGTCCGCCTCCACATGGCCGATCTGCAGGTTGACTTCCTCGTTCGATTTTTGACCGAACAGGAACACGATGACGCGCAGCAGCACGCTCAGGATGCCGAGCACGACCAGCCACAGGCCGAGGGCGAAGATGCCCTTGATGACCCAGCGGTGGGTGAGACCTACGGTGCTGTCCGACTGCTCGTTGAGAGCATACGAATTGGCCACGTAGTCGAGGCTGAAGTAGGCGACCAGCGTGACGTAGGGCAGCGCCAGCAGCAGGCATCCGAACAACTCGACCCACGCCCGGGCGCGATACGACTTGCCTTCCAGAAAAGAATCGACCCGTGGATGGGCGTTGATCGTGTAGCAGTAGCCCATCCACATCGAGAAGATCACCGCGTGGAAGTGCCACTCGAGCTCCTGCAGCTTGGTATAGGGCAGCTGCAATCCGAATTTGCGCGCCACCACGTCGAAGGTGGTCACGCAGGCCATGACGACGAGCAACCAGCCGGAAGCCAGCGCGATCCACTCGAGCATCCGCCGCAAAGCCTCTGCCAGCTTCAGCACTGCGTTCATGATGACGCCGTCCCGGGACCGCCGATCAGCCGGCGCGACGCTGGCCGTAAGGTTTCTCTCGGCATGTCCCCTCCCGATCTCGTCATTTCACCCAGCCGCGGGTGCAAGATGCACCATGGATCCGGATCGCCGGCTCCGTGCATCGACATGTTTCCGTTGGTTGAAGGTGCCGGCGCGGCAGGAGCCGCGCCGGCATCGCGTTCACTTGCTGAGATAGGTCGGCTTCATCGTCTGCGATGCGCCCCACACCGAGAACTTCTTGCGATAGTCGAGGTAGTGGTCAGCGACCTTCTTGAACAGCGGATCCTTGGCCGATTCCTCAGCCAGAACCTCCATCCAGGCCTTCTCGAACGCGGCCAGGTCCTCGTCGCTCCAGCGCTTCACCTTGACGCCGTTCTTCGCCTGGTATTCCGCCATGGCGGCGAACTGGGAGTGGTCGCTCTCGACGTAGGTGTGCATGGTCGATTCGCCGAGTGCGATCTCGATTATCGCCTTGTTCTGATCCGACAGCTTGTCCCAGGCGGCCTTGTTCATGAGCAGTTCGCTCACCGAGACCTGCTGGTGCCAGCCGGGGAAGTAGTTGTACTTGGCGATCTGGTGGAAGCCGAGCCTCGTGTCCATGGTCGGCATGGAGAACTCGGTGGCATCGATGACACCTCGCTCCAATGCCTGATAGATGTCTGCGGCCGCCAGCAGCTGGGTCGACACGCCGAGCTTCTGCATGACCTGCGCACCGAGGCCGAAGAAGCGCATCTTCATGCCCTTGAGTTCGGCCACCGACTTCACTTCGTTGCGGAACCAGCCCGAAGTCTCCGGTGCGATGGCGAAGGAGTCGATCGCGACCAGGCCGTGCTTTGCATAGATTTCGTCACGGAGCTTGTTGCCGCCGCCGAACCACTTCCAGCCGAGGAATTCGCCGATCGGCGGTCCGAACGGCACGGTGGTGAAGAAGGCGAGCGCCGGGTACTTGCCGGTATGGTAGCCCGGCGTGGTCCAGCACGATTCGATGGAGCCCTTCGACACCGCGTCGAAGCATTCCAGTGGCGGGATCAGTGCTCCCGGTTCGTAGAACTTGATCTCGAACTTGCCGGCGGACAGCCGGTCGACGTTCTTGGAAAAGCGCACGGCCGAGGTGCCGATATGCGGCAGCTGGCTGCCGAAGGTACTCTGCATCTTCCAGCGCACCTTGTCCTGTGCCTGCGCGGGAAGGGCAACCACGGCAGCGGTCATGGCGACTGCGGCCGACACAAGTAACGCACGAGCTATGCCTGACATGACATTAACCTCCCGTTTGTTATTTCGTGAGGTCCGCTTGAGAAGCAGGCAAATCGTGTTGCGGGACAAACGCCACACTGCAACAACGCAACAGGATGCCCGATCACGGGACCACGCGTTGCGACGTCGGCGGCCGAGAGAAAATCGCTAAGCCCATCTCATGGCCGGCGCCAGTTGAAAACTTGCATGCCGCGACCGGGCTGTCAAAGCGAGAACCGCAGTGTGTGCGCCCGGCGAGCGTAACACCGATCTCCAGATGCGTTTCCTTAGGCAGTAAGCCGACCCTAGCAGATGCAGCGCGTCCGGGCCGAGAAGGCCCAAGCGTACTAGGTTGCGTCCGTCCCGCGAAAGTCCTGCCAGTTGCGAGCCCCCAAAACAGGGACGACACCACCGCCCACGTTACCTAAGATACAAACCTCCTGAGCTACGTTGAGCGAGGAATTTGGGGGCCTTTTTGACCGGCGAGCGGGTGACAAGGCGACTGGCAGCGATCCTGGCGGCGGATGTCGTTGGCTACTCACGCCTGATGGGCCGCGATGAGAACGGCACCCTTGCCCGGTTGAAGGCCCATCGCACCGACCGGCTGGAGCCGATACTTGCGCGTCACGGCGGCCGGCTGGTCAAGCTGACCGGCGACGGCGTGCTCGTCGAGTTTCCCAGTGCAGTGGATGCCTTGGGCGCGGCCATCGAGTTCCAGCAGGCAATGATCGAGGCCAACAAGGACGCGCCCGCCGACACCGCCATCGTCTTTCGCATCGGCCTGCATCTCGGCGACCTGATCGTGGATGGTGATGATCTTTACGGTGATGGCGTCAATGTCGCCGCGCGCCTGGAAGGAGAGGCACCGGCAGGCGGCGTTGTGATCTCGCGAACCGTTCATGAGGCGGTTGCCGGACGTTTGAAGGCGACCTTCGAGGACCTCGGCAGCCTCGCGCTCAAGAATATCGAGCGACCCGTTCACGCGTTCGGCGTGAAATGGGATGCGACGGATTGGAAGATCGCGCCGCCAGCGGCAGCAATGCCGCCAGTTGCTGTAACTCCTCAGCCTGTGGACGCTCCGCTGGCGCTTCCCGACAAACCATACA
>NZ_SCVH01000171.1 GCF_004296935.1 Reyranella sp. | reverse complement strand
CCCTAGTTCAGGCGACAGGGTCGAGCACGACGGTGTGGCCGAGCCGTTCGAGCTGGGCGACCAGGCGCCGTGCGTGCGCCTCGTCGTTGCGCTTGGACAGCCAGTCAGGGCCGAGGTCTTGGTAGGGCTCGTCGCGCACGAGCATCCAGTAGGCGGACACGAGCATGGAGTGCGCGACGGCGACCGCGGCTCGACCGTGTCCTCGCCGGGAGGCGATCCGCTTGAACTGCGAGGCCAGGTAGGTGTTCTTCGTGCGCGACGCGGAGTTCGCGGCCTCGACCAGCATCGAGGTCAGGAACTTGTTGCCGCGACGGGATCCCGCCGGCGTTCGCTTCCCGGCCGACTCGTGGATCGCGGGGGCAAGACCGACCCACGCAGCGAGGTGCTCAGGGGACCCGAACTTCGACATGTCTGCACCGGTCTCGGCGATGAAGACCTGCGCAGTCACCAACCCGACACCCGGGATGGTGCGCAGCAGCTCGAGCTGCCGCGCGAACGGCACCATCCGGATCTCGAGCTCGGCGTCGATGCGCCGAAGCCCGGCCTCGGTCTGCTCCAGCTTGGTGAGCAGCTGCCCCACGATCGCCGCGTGGTGATCGTCGAAGCGCCCGGTCAACGCCTCGGTCAGATCCGGGATCTTGCGCCGCAGCGTCGAGTGCGCCATGTCGGCCATCACCGCCGCGTCCCGCTCACCGGCGACCAGCGCAGCGAGCATCTCCCGCGACGACGTCCCGGTGATGTTGGACGCGACCACCGACAGCTTGATCGAGGCGTCCTCGAGCAGCTTCTCCAACCGGCCAGCGTCCCGGGTCCGGTCCCCCATGAGCTGGAGCCGGTAGCGGGTCAGGTTCCGCAAGGTGCGGACCTCCGGCGGCGGCACGAACGACGGACTCACCAGCCCATGCTCGAGGAGCTGAGCGATCCACTCCGCATCCCGCACGTCGGTCTTGCGACCCGGGACCGCCTTCATATGCGCGGCGTTGAGCAACCAGCACTCCATCCGCTCCTCCAGGCAGTAGAAGATCGGCTTCCAGTACGTAGCCGTGGACTCCATCGCCGCCAGCGTCACACCGCACTCCTCGAGCCAGTCCGCCATCACCACCAACGACCTGGTCATCGTCCGGAACGTCCGAGTCTCCGACGCCCGCTTGCGCCCCGTGCCCGGCGTCCGCACGCACACCGTCACCGTCGCCTTGCCGACATCGATCCCGGCAACCCGGTCGAACAGCACATCCATCACGACCACCTCCGCGCTCATCGATGAAGCGCCACCCGGAGGGACCTCTGCCATGGATACAGACCCACGTGCTCGCAGCAACAATCAGACACACCCGAGGTCCCCGCACCGGACTCTTCTTCGGGCTCCGGCACCAGAGTGAAACGGCGTCGCCGAGCGGCCCCACCATTCTCATCCTCACAACCCGACGATCAAGATCGTCAGCGCGGACTCCTCTGGCTCCAAGGAGCGGACGGCCGCTGACGGCGCGCTTTCGACATCGGATGACGCGCATCTTGAGGTGTGGATGATCTCGCGCGCCGCGCTCTTGGGAGCGCTGTGTCGTGATGTCCATGGCGCGGATGTCCGCGGGCGCGGGGTACCAGTACCTGTTGCGCCACACCGCGTGCGGTGATGTGCAACGGGACCCTTCGACGCCGTTGACGGCGTACTACACGGC
This sequence comes from Reyranella sp., assembly GCF_004296935.1. GTDB lineage: Bacteria > Pseudomonadota > Alphaproteobacteria > Reyranellales > Reyranellaceae > Reyranella. The sequence continues at coordinate 1,738 of NZ_SCVH01000171.1, read as the reverse complement.
GTCGGGCTATCCGCCCGGGTCCTGGTACGGCGCCGGGCTCGCCGGCCTCGGGATCGCGTCCGGCGCGACGGTGACCGAGGAGGGCATGGCCCGTCTCTACGGCCACGGCCAGCACCCCACCAGCGGGACGCCGCTGGGCCGCCCCTACCCGGCGTTCCGCAGCCAGGCGCAGCGGATCGCCGACTCCGTCGCGGCGCTGCCGGAGTCGATGACGGACTCCGCCCGCGCTGCCGCGGTCGAGGCGATCACCCGCCTTGAAGGCGCGCGCCGGCCGCGGGCCGCAGTTGCCGGGTTCGATCTCACGTTCACCGCACCGAAGTCGGCCAGCGTTCTGTGGGCGTTGGCCGACCCCGACATCCAGGCCATGGTGGCGGCTGCGCACCGGGCGGCGGTCCGCGACGCGCTCGCGTTCCTGCAGGACCGGGCCCTGTTCACACGGGTCGGGCGCAACTCGATCGCGCAGGTCCCGACCCGGGGGATGGTCGCCGCGCTGTTCGACCATTGGGACACCCGCACCGGCGACCCGAACCTGCACACCCATGTCGTGGTCGCGAACAAGGTCCAGGGCCTGGACGGGGTGTGGCGGTCGCTGGACTCCCGGGCCCTGCACCACGCCGCGGTCGCGGTGTCCGAGCTCTACGACGACCTGCTCGCCGACCGCCTCACGACCGCCCTCGACCAGAACGTCGGGCACCGTGGCGGGTCGTCGTGGGGGTGGCGGGACCGCGGACCGCGGCGCACCCCGGCGTTCGAGCTCGACGCCGTCCCCGACGACCTGCTCGGCGAGTTCTCGACCCGGTCGGCGGCGATCGCCACCGCGATGACCGACGCCCTGGTCGACTTCCACGCCGCGCACGGACGCGGACCCAACCGGGCGGAGACAACCCGGCTGCGCCAGCGGCTGACCACCGCAACCCGCCCGGCCAAGACGATGCGACCGCTGCCCGAGCTGATGGCATGGTGGCGCTCGCGGGCCCGCCGCCTGCTGCGCCGCGCCCCGCACCCCCTGCTCGCCCCGGCGTGGAGCGCCAAGCACGCGGCAGCACCGGCTTCAGGCGCCGCTTTTGGTCGCGGCCGCAGCCGCGTCGGAGTCGGTCACGACACTGACGGAGTCACGGGGGCACTCCGTGACGGACTCCGTCACGGACTCCGTCACGAGAACCTGACCAGCGACGACACCTCCACCGTCAGCAACCGACGCCGGCGCGGCACGGCACGAGTCGGCGGGACGCCCCGAAGCCGCCTGCACCAACGCCCCACCCACGCAGCCCGTCCGAGCGTCACCGACGACGTTGTCGAGCACCTCGCCGCGGTAGCCCTGGACTCGGTGCTGGCGAGGCGCTCGACGTGGACCCGGTGGAACCTGCTCGCCGAGGCAGCGCGCGCCACCCGCGGTCTGCGGCTGCCGGACGCGGCGGAGCGGATCGCTCTGCACGACCGCGTCGTCGCGACCGCCCTTGCCGGGTGCGTGCCGTTGACCGGCCCGGACCGGTGGACCGTGCCGGAGGGGTGGCGCCGCCCCGACGGCACCACGGCGTTCGACCGGCCGGACGAGGACCGGTTCAGCCACCGGATCATCCTGGACGCGGAGACCCGCCTGCTGGCAGCCGCCGACGACAAGCACGCCCCCGGCGTGGACGAGACGGTCGCCCGCACCGCAGCGGTCGCGGTCCAGCCACCCCGCCACCGCAGGGGTCGCCACGTGCGCCTGGCCAGCGACCAGGTCGACGCCGTCGTC
>NZ_SCVH01000048.1 GCF_004296935.1 Reyranella sp. | reverse complement strand
CGTGGCGATAACGACGTTGTTTTTCATTTTACCTCAACCGGTGGCATAATTTACCCACGGCCATCCCCACGCCCGGGTCGCACTACGGTCGGAACGGCGACACATCGGCATCCCAACCGGTTGCAAGGTAACAGCGAACACTATTGAAAATCCAGCGCGCCGTTGCCTCGACAAGCAAAGCAGCAAAGCGCGCGCCACAAGGCAGTTCTGCACAGAATGTATCTGTAGAAAGACGTAGCTCACCTCAAAAAGAAGCCCGCCGCTGCGCGATCCGGAGATCGTGCAGCGGCGGGCCCTTGGACGCCCCCTCTGATTCCTTACAACAGGATTACTTCAGGCTGTCGGCGATGCCCTTGAAGCCTGCCTGAGTCTTGCCGGCGATGTCCTGAATCTGGCCGCCGCTGCCAGCGAAACGCTTGGCCGCGTCGGGGAGCTGATAGCCCAGGATCGTATCCGGCAGCTGCAGGGGAATGGCTCCGGTAACGCCGGCATAGATGAGGCCCATGAAGGCCAGCTTCAGCGTCCAACCGAGGATAAAGCGCATGAACCAGTTCCCTGAATGACGGGACGGAGTGTAATTGCGCACGTGCTGTCGAAACAGCCATCGGTTGGTATCAATTGTTGTGCAGAGTAGTCGGAGAGGATCAGGCCGCCCGACCCGAGAAGCTCGCGCGTACATGGTCGGCGAGATCGCGGGCGGCGGGGCTGAGACCCGGCAGAGCGTAGAGATTGATGCGAAATTCGGGCAGCGGCGGCAGGCGAGCATCCCTGCCCAAGATCTCGAAGCGCTCGGGCACCGAGGAGCGTAGCAGCGGGGCCACCGCGAGTCCGGCCTCGAGCACGGCATGGACCGGCTCCATGCGGCTCACTTCGCAGACCGCCCGCCAGTCGCGCCGCGCCTTGCCCAGGGCCTCGATCGCCACCGGCCGGAAGACGCAACTGGGGGCGCCGAGCGAGACCGGTAGCGGGTCCCTGAGGTGGGCGTTGCCGCCCGGCACGCCGACCCAGACCAGGCGGTCGATGCGAAGCGTCTCGCCGTGGCGCCCGCACTCGGTCTCGGTGGTGAGGGCGAGATCGACGCCACCCGATTTCAGCACCTCGCGCACGATCTTCGAATCCTCGCATACCAAGCTGACGCGGACGCGCGGCTGGGCCTTGGCGAAGCGGCGCAGCACCGCTGGCACGAAGGAGCCCACGATATCGTAGGGCACGCCCAGGCGAACCTCGCCCTCGAACGACGGCGTACGCATCGACGACCACACCTCATCATTCAGGGCGAGCAGCCGTCGCGCCTGGGCAAGCAGCCGCTCGCCGGCGGGCGCCAGCGCCAGCCGCCGACCGATGCGCTCAAACAAGCGGCAGTCGAGCGCCTCTTCCAGCCGCCTGATCTGCTGGCTGGCCGCGGCTTGGGAGACGCCGAGCGACGCCGCCGCCCGCGTGACGCCACCGGCTTCGACGACGGCGAGAAAGGCGCGCACCAGCGCCATGTCGAGGTCCTTGCGCATGCCAATACATAACCATTTCCGAACGATTATATCAAAAACATTCGTTTTTCTTATTTATATGGAAGGCCTAGCGTTCGAGCAGGAGGAACCCCATGCCGACCAAGATCTCCGGACTCTGGCTGCCGCTCATCACGCCGTTCAAGGACGGTGCCGTCGACTTCGCAAGCTACGAGCGATTGATCGACCACTACATCGGACTGGGCGTCGACGGGCTGTTCCCGCTCGGCACCACCGGCGAGTCGCCGACGCTCGACGAGGCCGAGATCGACGAGCTGGTCGACCGCACGGTGGCGCGGGCGGCCGGCCGCGTGCCGGTGTTCGCCGGCGTGGGCGGCAACGCCACGCACAAGGTGACGAAGACTCTGAGACGGCTGGAACGCTTTGCCTTCGAGGGCATCGTCTCGGTCTGCCCCTACTACAACCGGCCGGGCCAGGACGGATTGATCGCGCACTTCCGCGCCATCGCCGCGGCGACCGACCGGGACATGGTAATCTACAACATTCCCTATCGCACGGCGGTGAACCTCTCGAACGACTCGCTGCTCGAGCTCGCGGAGGTGCCGAACATCGTGGGTGTGAAGGACAGTTCCGGCAGCGTGACGCAATCGCTCGAGCTTCTGGCACGCAAGCCGAAAGGCTTCGCGGTGCTGACAGGTGAGGATGCGCTCTATTTAACCATGATGGCCCATGGCGGCGACGGCGGCATCCTGGCCGCCAGCCACCTCATGACCGAACGCTTCATAGAAGTCGGTCGACGCTTTGCCGCCAATGATGTGGCCGGTGCCCGCGCCGCCTGGGCGCCGCTCGCCCAGTCCGTGCCGCTCTTGTTCGCCGAGGCCAATCCGATGCCGATCAAGTATCTGCTGTGGCGGCAGGGCCTGATCGCCTCGCCGGAATGCCGGCTGCCGCTCACGAAGATTTCCGATGGGTTGGCGAGGAAGCTCGACTCGTTCTTCGTCGAACGCGCGGCGGCCTAGCCTCGCGCCTTCAGCAGGTCGCGGATCTCTGTCAGCAGGACTTCCTCTTGCGATGGCGGCCGCGGCGCGGCGGGCGCGGCCGCTTCCTCTCTCGACACGCGATTGATCGCCTTGATGATCATGAAGAGGACCCAGGCGATGATGAGGAAGTTCACCGTCACCGTCAGGAAGGTGCCGTAGCCCAGCGTAGCTCCCGCTTTCTTGGCGGCATCGTAGGTCGCGGCCTGGCTCGCGGCCGGCGTCAGCCCGATGAAGTAGTTCGTGAAGTCAAGGCCACCGGCGATGCGACCGATGACCGGCATGATGATGTCGTTCACCAGCGAGTCGATGATCTTGCCGAAAGCGGCGCCGATGATGACGCCGATGGCGAGGTCGACGACGTTGCCGCGCATCGCGAATTTCTTGAATTCCCCGAGCATCTTTCCCTCCGTGGTCGTCAGGATACGCGCAGCCACACCAGCAAGGCAGAGACGCTAATCACCGAGAAGGCGGTCGAGAGTAGCACGGCGGCGGTGTTCTGCTCGACCGAGATGTCGAACTGCTTGGCCAGCACGAAGGCATTGGCGGCGGTCGGCAGCGCCGCCATCAGGAGCGCCACTTTGCCGGCCACCGAATTCAGATCGATGAAGAACGGCAGCACCAGCACGGCGAGCAGTGGCTGCAGCAGGAGCTTGATGATCGTGGCGAGCCCGGCCTCGGCGAGGCCGCTCTTGATCGACTTGTCGGAGAGGAAGAGGCCGATGGCGAACAGCGCACAGGGGGCCGCCGCCGAACCCAGCAGGTCGAGCCACTTCTCGGCCGGTGTCGGAATCGGCACGCCGACGGCTGAGACGAGGATGCCGAGCGCGATCGACATCGGCAGCGGATTGCGCGCGACATTGAAGGCGGCACGCAGGAAGGTCTTCACCGGCCCGTGGCCCGCCGCCACCTCGAGCTCGATCAGCATGACGCCGAACACCATGGAGACCACGGCGGTCACGATTACGGTGAGCATGGCCGGCGGCAGGCCCGCTTCGCCGAAGGCGGCGAGGCAGAGCGGCACGCCCATGTAGCCGACGTTACCCCACGATGACGCGATACCCTGCAGGCTCATGGCGGCGAGGCCACCACGACCCCGCTCCCGCGCCGCTAGGCGGGTCGAAATCATGCCGACCCCGAAGGTGGCGACGACGGCGAGGCTGAAGCCCAGCATCAGGGCGGGGTCGAGCACGGCCTGCACCGGGGTTCGCGCCAGGGTGCCGAAGAACAGCACCGGCAGGGCGAAATAGCTCACAAAGGCATTGAGGGCGCCGGTCGCCTCGCCCCCCAGGATGCGCCAGCGGCCGGCTAGATAACCCGCCAGGATGACCCCGAAGATGGGAAAGGCGACGTTGAGGATGGCCTGCACGGGGTCCCGACTTCACTTGTAGTGATTGATTAAGAATTTGACATAAATGGCACAAATACAATAGCATTTTACCTGACTATCGAGGCCGTACTGTCCCCCCTCGCAAGCGGCCCGGGAGAAGAAAAATGCGTCTCTTGTTCGCCAGCGTCGCCGCCCTGATTGCTGTCGCCTTCGCGACACCGTCCTTCGCCCAGGACGAAACCCCGGCGCCCGTCCCCACAACCAAGCCCAAGCCCGGCACATCCGCCTACTGCCAGACGCTGAAGAGCGCCTCGTCGCGCAGCGCCTGCCTGAAGAAGGCGACCGCGGCCAAGGCTCCGGCCAAAGCCACCACGAAGACCGCGTCGAAGGCCAAGGCCAAGAAGCCCGCCACGACCGCGGCACCGAAGCAGCCCGATTCGGCGCAACTGCCGCCGGCCGCCGCGCCGGCTGCCGCTCCCGCCGGCACCGTCGCCGTGCCGCCGCTGCCGTCGAAGACGATCTAGTCTAGTCTCCGCTCTCCCAACCACGGGAGAGCGAGATGGCTGCCCATTCTGCTGCGCTGATTTCGACCGAAGACCTGGCGCGCCGCCTCGGCGCCCCGGCGTTGCGCGTCTTCGACTGCACCACCTACCTGAAGCCGGGGCCCGACGGCCGCTACATCGCCGAGAGCGGTCGCGCCAACTACGACAAGGGCCACATTCCCGGCGCGGCCTTTCTCGACCTCCAGGCCGATCTCTCGGACAAGACGTCCAAGCTCCGCTTCACCCTGCCGCCGCTCGAAGAGCTGACCAAGGCCTTCGCCGCCAAGGGCGTCGGTCACGGTACCTCGGTCGTGCTCTACAGCCACGCCTCGCCGGTTTGGGCGAGCCGCATCTGGTGGATGCTGCGCGCCATCGGCTTCGACGATGCCGTCCTGCTCGACGGCGGCCTCGACAAGTGGAAGGCCGAAAATCGCCCGCTCGCGACCGAGGCCACGGTCCATCCGCCGGCAACCCTCACCTTGCGCGGCCGGCCGGAGATCTTCGTCGACAAGGCCGCCCTTAAGGGCGCCATCGGCCAGGCCGGCACGCTCACCTTGAATGCGCTCAGCCTCGACCAGCACAAAGGCACGGGCGGCGTCGCCTACGGCCGCGCCGGCCGTGTCGCGGGCTCGTCCTGCGTGCCGGCGGCCAGCCTGTTCGGACCGGACAAGGCGCTGAAGCCGATCGCCGATCTGCGCGCGGCGTTCGACGGTGTCGGCGCCGCGCCGGACAAGCGCGTGCTGGTCTATTGCGGCGGCGGCATAGCAGCCACGCTCGACGCCTTTGTGCTGACGGCAATGCTGGGCCACCGGAACGTCTCGGTGTACGACAATTCGATGCAGGAATGGGCCAACGATCCCAGCCTGCCGATGGAAGTTGGTTGAGGAGGAAGAGCTGTGGCTGCCTACATCATCGTGGAAGTCGAGACGACCGACGAGGCCCTGATGGCCGAGTACCGCAAGCACACGCCCGGCGCGATCGCCAAGTTCGGCGGCAAGTTCATCGTGCGCGGCGGCAAGACCAAGACCCTGGAAGGCGGCTGGGTGCCGCCACGCGTCGTCGTGCTCGGGAACTCGAGCACGAC
>NZ_SCVH01000047.1 GCF_004296935.1 Reyranella sp. | reverse complement strand
AGTGACATGCCCAAAGCGGTCGTTCATTTGCGTGCTCAATATCAACGCAAGCGGCTTGGTCTAATTTTTGGATCAGGCGCGAGCAAAGAATTGGGCTTCCCCGACTGGGATCAGCTAGTTGCGCGGATAGCTGAAGACGGTAACGTCCAAGGCCAAAAGATTCTTGAAAAATTTCAACCTCAAGGTGAAGCAGGTTCATCCAAGCAAGTGAGATCCTTAGCATCAATCACGCAGATGCTATTTAGTCACTATCGCGACGGTTGCGCTAGGAAGGAGGGCCTGAGCGGATCTCTTACCTTCTTGAAAGAACAGCGCATACGAAGTGACTGGCTCAAGATAATTCATAGCTGCTTGTACAGAGATATATCGGGCGAGAATCGAGAAGAGCTAATCAATGGGCACGTTTATCTAAAGGCATTTCTCGAAATTATTAAGACGTCGCCGCTAACGGTTAACTACAATTTTGACGATACACTTGAAAAGATGCTGTTGAACGCTCGTGACCATAAAGAGGCGGTATCAACTCGTGGATATGAGGTGACAGACAAACCTAACGCGCAATTCCAAAAGGATTTCGGCGTTATCTATCATCCAAACGGTTATCTGCCATCGGCATTCGACGATGGCACCAGTGTCGAGGTGGTGTTTTCAGACGACGCGTTTCAAGATCGTCTGATTAGTGCTGCTACTGGAAAGTACGTTCACCTGTCTAATCATCTGCTTCGAAATACTTGCCTTTTGATTGGTCTGTCCTTGGATGATTCGACTCTCCAAAGTCTCCTTCGACAGAATGCAGTGACGAATCCGGGGAATGTGCACTACATCGTCCAATTTCTGCCCGAGGGTGATCGCCCCGATGACCAGACTTTGGAAGCTGTATTCGAATCGAATTTTTCTTCTTACAATCTTTACACGTTGTTCCTCGATAGTGCTGGTATCAAAGCGCTAGCCGAGTTGGTGTCCATGCCAACTCAGCCATTCGATATGAAATTTCCAGGTGCTAGTCGGAAATTCGTCTACTACGTCGTAGGTTGCATGGGTGCGGGAAAAAGCACTGCGGCGAGTAATTTCCGTAGTTTGATTACGTATGATGAGTGGTTCGACGAACGGAAGGCTGAACTCGCCGTTCCAGAAGACAGTCTCCCGCCATCAGAAATCGCTGATGTAAATCGGTGGGTTGCAGAGCAGTTCAGAAAGAAGAACTACGCACTTAACATGGCGCATGAAGGTATTCATTTGGTTGATCGATGCCCGCTGGATCCCCTGGCGTTTGGTTCGCCAGAAGAGAGACCTACGAAGGCAAAGTCGTTAATTGAGAAAATCACGGATTCGGGAGAACGCCGGATCGAGCGAGGTCACATCATATTTCTCGATGGCGACTTGGCCGAGTTGCGACTGCGGAACAGCCTCAAGCATCGTTATTGGCCCGATGACGAGTTAGAAAGACATCTTTCGGCGCTTCAGGACGTCTACAAAGACGTCTCGACTTCATTGATATGCACGCGCGGTCGTACCATCAGCGATGTGACGAGAGAGATTGCAAAGACCATATTTCTCGAACGATACAATGGCACTGATGTCCAAGAAGCTCTTGCCAAAGTATCGGCTGGCCAGTCATGACCATTCCGCGACCCCAAATCTATCTGGCCGCTCCATTGTTTAATGATCGTGAGCGGCAATTCAATATTCAACTTGCGCATACGTTAGAGGAACACGCTTGTGTCTTTCTCCCTCAACGGAACGGAGCTTTGTTAAGTGAGCTTGTCGCGTTGGGCGTGCCGGGACCTGCCGCTGAAAGAAGGGTTTTTGATCAAGATGTAGCAGCCATGTCCGCTGCGGACTTTCTGGTTGCCGTTCTTGACGGAGGACACATAGATGAAGGGGTCGCGTTTGAGATCGGCTTCATGTGTGCCCTTGGGAGGGTATGTATTGGTCTTCAGACTGATATCCGACGGGCACTGCCAACGGGGAACAATCCGATGATTTCTCAAGGACTTAATGAAGTCTGTAGGAGCGTAGGAGAGTTGATAGGTCGCGTGGAAAGTCATGTTCGTGCTGGTGCGCTTGTGCACAGGCGTCAAAATGGCCGGAGGCACGCCTGACCTCATGCGCATCGTCTAACAGTGCTCGTCTCTATATTATATTTGAGAATGTGCTGACTGGGTCAAAGGTTAAGCCGAAAGACCAGTAGCGCCCTTTCGCCGTCAGCACCTCTGGCGCCCACCGGAGCTTGACAGCACATTATCGCCCGCGATCAGCGTGTGCTGTCTGACCTGAGCCCCAAATTTGATCCAGCCGAGAGTAGAATCCGTTCGCCATTTGGGCCTACCTGGCCCGCATCCATTCCTGACGCAGCGCGTCGTCGGTGACGTATTCCTCGCGGTGGGATCCGTCGGTCGCCCGCAGGACCCACACCGGCTCGCCGCCTGCCTCGTTGCGGCGGCCCACGACCTCATAAACCGCGCGCAAGGCATCGATACGCTTGATGTATCGAGAGCCCGTCATCGCGATGTCCTCCTTGCGGCCGGCCGCCCTCACACCACCGCGTCGCCGGCGATCTGCGTGCGCTGCAGGCGGCGGTGGAACGGGCCGGCATCGTGCACGGCGAGGTGCTTGGTGCAGCGGTTGTCCCAGAAGGCGATCGAGCCCGCCTGCCAGCGGAAGCGGCAGGTGAACTCCGGCCGGTGGCCGTGTTCCATCAGGAACTCGAGCAACGGCGCGCTCTCGCGTTCGGTCATGCCGTCGAAGCGCATCGAGTAGGAGCGGTTGACGAACAGGCACTTGCGGCCGGTCTCGGGATGGGTGCGCACCACCGGATGCACGCTCTCGGTCGCCTGCCAGTTCGAATCCTCGCGGATCTTGCTGGAGCGCCGCGCATTGAGCTTGTTGTGCGGGCCCGCCACCTTGATGTCACTGTGCACGGCTTTGAGGCCGGACAGCATCGCCTTCATGCCGTCCGACAGGGTCTCCCAGGCGAGGTACTGGTTGGCGAACAGCGTGTCGCCGCCGTAAGGCGGCACCTCCAGGGCATAGAGGATGGCGCCCATCGGCGGCTCGGCCATCATCGTGGTGTCGCTGTGCCAGTCCTCGCCGATGATGCGCTCGTCGCCGGGCTGGCGCACCACGCGCACGATCTCGGGGTCGGCCTGGCCGAGGTCGAAGTTGGGATGGACGAAGAGCCGGCCGAAGCGGCGCGAGAATTCCTTGTGGCTGCGGTCGTCGAGCTTCTGGTCGCGGAAGAAGATGACCAGGTGTTCGAGCAGCGCGCGGCGGATCTCGGCGATCGTGGCGTCGTCGAGGCCCGCTTCGATATCGACGCCGCCGATCTCGGCCCCGAGCGCGCCGGCAATCGGCGAAACGGTGATGCGTTGGTAGGCTGTCATGGCGGGAAGAGTAGGACCAAGTCGGGGCCCCGTCCAAGGGGGCCTTCGGGGTCGACTTTGTCCTGGAGTCTTTCCGACTGAAGTAGAATCAATCTCCTCCCCATTCAGATGGGGAGGTGCCCCGTAGGGGCGGAGGGGTCATGACCCCATCGCCCTCGTAAGACGAGGGCACTTCCCCTGCGCGGAGTCCGCGCAGGGGAAGAGAAAGATCGCGACCCTGATGGTTCAAGCCACGCCGGAAAGGCCCTAGTTCAGCCCGTAGACGGCGAACTGCTGGTCGATCTCGGGATTGATCGTCCGTGCGGCGGCCTGGTCGCCTTCGCCGCCCCTGATGTCGCCGCTCCTGATCCGGGCCAGGCCGCGGCCGAACAGGGCCGTCGCGCGATTGGGGTCCTTCTCGAGGGCGGCGTTGTACTCGTTCAGCGCCAGCGCCGGATCGCCCAGCTTCAGGTAGATGAAGCCGCGCGTGTCGCGAACGTCGAGGTTGAGCGGCATGAGCCGGAGCGCCACGTCGCAATCGGCGAGCGCCCGCAGGAGATCCTGGCCGACGATGGCGCGCGTGAGGCAGCGGTTGTTGTAGGCGAGGCCGAAGTTCTCATCGAGATCGATGCCCGAGGTGTAGTCGGTGATCGCCTTCTGGTACTCCGCCTTGGCGAAACGGGCATAGCCGCGGTTGAAGAAGACGTTGGGGTTCCGATTGTCGACGGCGATCGCCGCATCGAGGTCCTGGATCGCGAGGTCGAGCTTGCCGTCGAGCGAATGGATCGCCGCGCGGCTCGTGAGCGCATCGACATTGCGCGGGCCGCGCTGCACGGCCGCGTCGTAGTCGCTGAGGGCGGCCGCCGTCTCGTTGCGCCGGGAGTGGATCAGGCCGCGGTAGAAATAGGCCTGCGAGCTGCTGGGCGCGAGCGCGATGGCGCGATCGAGGTCGACCAGGCCGCGCCCGGTCTCGCCCAGTTCGCCGAAGGCCGCGCCGCGGCGGATCAGGGCCAGTACATTGTCCGGCTCGAGCACGAGGACCTTGTCCAGGTCCTCGATGGCCCGCTCGTAGGTGCGCTTGCGGCTCGCCAGCAGGATGCCGCGTCCCAGGAAGGCCAGGGTCGACCTGGGGTCGAGGCGGATGGCTTCGCTGTAGAGCTCCAGCGCCTTGTCGGTATTGCCGAGCGCATCCTCCGCCACGGCGCGCCGGAACAGGTTGAGCGCGTCGGGGTTCCTCGAATCGAACATGCTGTCGTAGCGCCTCAGCGCGTCGCTGTAGTCGTCACCCCCCAGCTGCTTGTCGCCCAGCGCCATGCGCGCGCTGCCGCGGATCAGGCGCGCCAGCGCCAGTTCGTCGGGCGTGAGTTCGCGGCTCTGGATCGCCCTGGAACAATCGGCATTGCGCTGCTCGGCATCGTCCAGCGTGGGGAAGCTGCCCCGCACGCATTTGTCGTAGAGGGTTCTGGTCGACGGCGCGCGTGTTGCCGCTGCCGGCGCGGAAACGGGCATTGGAGAAGCCGCGGGAGCGGGGACGGCAACGATGTCAGGGGCGGCGTGCCGCTGCGCATACTTGTAGTAGGCGTAGCCGTAAAACGCCGCCGCCGCGCAGACGACGACTCCTGCTCCCATCAGAATCCTGCCGAAACGCATGACATTTTCCCCAACCCCGGCCGCATCATAGCGTGCCGGCCCGGGGGCCACGATGCCCCCGCCTGGATCCGTGCCTGGGCCCGTGTCAGGGGCCCGTGTCAGGGGCCCGTGTCAGGCCGCCAGCACTTCCGGCAGGATCGGCGCCGCGGCGTCGTGGCGTGTGCCGGCGCGGAGGCAGAACAGCGGCGTCAGCATGCGGTCGGCGATCACTTCCGTGCCCTCGTTGTCGCCCAGCCTGAAGCGGCCGCGGTCGTCGGCCAGCACCGAGACATCGGCGATGGCGCCCGGCCTCAAGGTGCCGATCTCGTCCGCGAGGCCGAGCATGGCGGCGGCATTCGTTGTCACCATGGGCACGATCTGCGGCAGCGTGAGGCCGAGCGTCAAAAGCTCGGTCATGGCGTAGCAGAGGCTGAAGCGGGCGGCGCCGGCGAAGGGATGCGCCTCCTCGTCGTCGGGATGTCTGGCGGGCGTGCCGGGTGGTGGCGTCATGCGCGTGTTGTAGCCGTGCATGTCGGCGCCCAGCGTGTCGGGCAGCACGCCGGCATCGAGCGCGAGGCGGGCCATGCGGAAGGAGAAGTGGCTGCCGTGGCCGACGTCGACTTTCAGGCCGCGCTCGAGCGCCCGCTGCACGACGGGATGGAGCTTGCCGTGCCTGTCGACGAAGCCGCCGGGATGGCGGGTGAAGGGATGGGCCAAAATATCACCGGGCCGCATCAACTCGACGACGGCAGGCAGGATTTCGTCGGGGTCGACGCCGTTGCTGCCATCCGGCAGAGCCCACATCTGGCCGAAGTGCATATAGACAGGGAGATCGGCCTCGCGGCCGATTTCGGCCGCCTTGCGCAGGACCTCGTAGCCCCAGCGCGTGACGCCGCCGACCTCGGCATGGACTTTTATGCCGCGAATCAGATCGCGGTTGGCGAGCGCGGTCTTCACGGTGGCGGCGACGTCAACGCCTTCGGGGCCGTAGAGGCTCGGGTAGAAATGGCCTTCGAGGCCGCCCACGACATAGGCCGAGAGGAAGGACAGCACGCGGCTCCTGGCCGGCTCGGCGATGAACTTGCGGAAACCGGGGAAGGTCATGCACGAGGCGCCGCCCTGGTCGACGAGGGTGGTGACGCCGCTTTCCACGCCCACCATGTCGGCCGGCAGGCCGAAGCGGCCGGAGACGTAGGTGTAGATGTGGGCGTGGGTGTCGATCATGCCCGGCAGGACGATCCGGCCGCGCACGTCGATGGTCTCGCGCGCCATGCCGGGGAGATCGGTCTGCATCGCCGCGATGCGGCCATCCGTGATCGCGACATCGGCGATGCCGTCGAGACCGGTGGCCGGGTCGATGACGTGTCCACCGCGCAGGATCAGGTCGTAGGGGGCGAGGGTCATCGCACTATCTCCTTTGGGGCCCATGACCCCCTCCGGCCTTCGGCCACCTCCCCCGAGACGGGGGAGGAGTCCGTTTTTCTTCTCCTCCCTCGCGAAGCGGGGGAGGTGGCCGAAGGCCGGAGGGGGTCAGAGAAGACAGCTAGGTCGCAAGCGTCGTGCCAATGGCCCACCACGTCAGCGGCAGATGAAGGCCTTGAAGGTGATGATGTCGCACGGCGAGCCGGTGCGCTCGCAATAGGCGACGAACTCCTCGGGCGTGACCGCGACCATCTGGATGGTGTGCCGCCGGGCCCGCCACTCGGCCATGCGGGCCGCTTCCTTCAGGTGCCAGTCGGCATAGGAGGAGGCAGGGTAGTGCTTCACGAGTTTCTGCAGCTTCTCGTGATCGGTGGCGCTCACCTTGGCGAAGTGCTGGACGGCCATGCCAGTGTATCCTCTTTGCTGGTGCCGCTTTTACCCGCCCCCGGAGGCTTTCCGCAATGCGCCGCTTTCGCGTCCTGAGCCTTGCCCTGCTGCTGGCCGCCTGGGCGGTCGAAGCACGCGCCGAGACGGTGGCCGGCATCGAGGCGGCCTGGCGCGGCTGGATGACCAAGTCCGGGCGCTCGACCGGCGGCCTCGCGGTGATGCATGGCGGCCGCCTCGCCCACCAGGCCGTGATGGGCCGCGAGGCGCCCGGCGCATCGGTGCCGCTTGCCAGCCTCTCCAAGGCGGTGACCGGCGTCTGCGTCGCGGGCCTGGTCGACCGCGGCCGGCTCTCGTTCGACACGCCGCTGTCGCGGGCGCTCCCCCGCACCTTCGCGCGGCTGGGCGCGCCGGCCGATCCCCGCCTGCAGGGCGTCACGATCGGCCAGCTGCTGGTCCATCGCGCCGGCTTCGACCGCTCCGATGGCGGCGATCCGGTGACCGGTCGCCTGGCCACCTACCTGCGGACCGCCACCGCGACCCGGCCCTCGATCGACGAGCAGATGAAATGGGTGCTGCGCCGCCGCCTGCCGCTGGCCCCCGGTGAACGCTTTGCCTACACCAACGCCACCTACCTGATGCTGGGCGCCGTGGTCGAGGAGGCGAGCGGACAGGACTACGAAAGCTATTGCCGCAACACCATGCTGGCGCCGCTCGGCGTCCGCGGCGCGGCACTCGACCCGGCGTGGCGCATCCTCGCGAGCTACGGCGGCTGGCGCATGCCGCTCGCCGACTACGGCCGCTTCTACCAGGCCTTCGCCGCGAACAGTCCCGCGATTGGCCCGGCGGCGCGGCGCTGGATGATGTCACCGGAAGGCAAGCAGATCGGCGGCGGCGCCCACTACGGCCTCGGCACGATGGTGCGGCCGACGCCGGGCGGCGGCAACTTCTGGCACTGGGGAAGCTGGACCTTCACGCTGGACAACGCCTTCGACGGGCATCTCAACATCTCCTACGCCACCTTCGCGGTGCGGTTGAGCGCCCTCGACGTCAACATGGTGGTCTACATGACGCCGTCGCGCGGCGACGCCGATGCCACGCGCAACGAACTCGACCGCGCGCTGGGCGAGGCCGCCCGCGCGGTCAAGCGCTGGCCGTAGGGCGTCCGCTCAGCGCTTGCAGTCGACGAGGACGGAGAAGGCGCGCGCCTTGTCGCCGATGTCGGCGACGCTGAGGTCGCGGCCGCCGCCCGCGGATTCGGCCGGGACGCCCGCGGCGGCGAGGAAGGTCCGGGCGACATCGGCCTTGAGCGCGAAGTTGACGTTCTGCGGCACGTCGCGGCCGCGCAGGCCGAGGGACGACGTGGCGATGCCGACGACGCTGCCGGCGGTGTCGAGCACGGGGCCGCCGCTGTTGCCGCCCTGGATCGGCGCGGAAACCTGCAGATAGCGCGAGTCGTCGCGAAAGCCGGACAGGGCGCTGATGCTGCCGTTGGTCACCACGCCACTGGAGGAGAGTGTCCCGGTCATCGGATAGCCGTAGACGACCACGGCCTCGCCGGGGCGCACCGGCCGGCCAGTGCGGAAGGCCGCGACCGCGGGCGAGGGGGTTGCGATGAGGACGGCGAGATCGTTCGAGGCGTCCGACTTCACGACGCTTGCCGGGACCGCGGCGCTGCCCTGGCGGGAAACCGTGATTTCCCGACACTTGTCGATGACATGGGCGTTGGTGAGCACATGGCCCTGGCGGCTGATGTAGAAGCCGGTCCCCGTGGCGACCCGCTTCGTCGCAGCGGGCGGCGCGGTGCCTGGTGCCGCCGCTTGTCCTGCTCCCTGTCCTGCCCCCTGTCCTGCGCCTTGTCCCGCTCCGGGCGCCGTGCCGGCGATCGTCGTGGCGCCGAAGCCGAGGTAACGCGCGCTCTGCTGGCGATCCATGCCGTAGGTGAAGGTCACTGGACTGCCGGTGCCGGAGGTTCCCACGCCGTAGCCGCTGACCGGCGTCAGGCCGGTGAAGCGGATGAGGGCGCGCTGGCCGTCGTCGCAGCCGATGATGCCGCGACCCTCGAGAACGCCGGGGTAGTAGGCGAAGTCGCCGGTGCAGCGGTTGCCGCTGGTGTTCCTGACTTCGATCTTGCCGGTGCGATCGGCGTAGCCGGTTGCCGTGCCGGTGTAGAGATCGTCCTCGTCGCCGACGATGCCATAGGCCGGCGCGGTGGCCGAACAGCCGGCCAGCGCCAGCGCGGCCAGGAGAAGCAGAAGAAGTCGGGGCATCGTCGTCTCTCGGATGATGGGAGAATTATACAACCCAACTTTCAGGCAGCCAGCAACTCCAGATTGCAATCCGTGCGGCGTGCCGCGCCGGGACCAGCCTGCGGTCCGACGCCGCGCGACCAGGGCCGCCTCGATGGCCTGCCGGCACTGGTTGGCGGAACGCAATCCCTCTAGATTGCGCGGCAAGAAGATGGATCAGGGAGGATCTGGTGAGAGAGTTGAAGCGTCGTGGCGTCATTGTGGGCGCGGCCGGTGCCGTACTGGCGCCAGCAGTCGTTCGCGCCCAGGAGTTTCCCACCAAGCCGGTCCGGGTCGTGGTGCCCTATCCGGCGGGCGGCGGCACCGACCTGGTGGCGCGGCTGATCGTGCCGCGGCTGGCCGATCGCTGGAAGCAGACCGTCGTCATCGACAACAAGGGCGGCGCCAGCGGTATCCTGGGCAGCGAGATCGTCGCCAAGTCGGCGCCCGATGGCTACACGCTCCTGATCATGACCAGCGCCCACACCATCAATCCCTTCACCACCAAGACGCTGCCCTACGACACCGAGCGCGACTTCACGCCGATCACGCCGCTGGTGGCCGGCGTCATCGCCCTGGTGGGCTCGCCCAAGGCAGGCTTCGACACGGCCGAGAAGTTCATGACGGCGGCGCGCGCGGCGCCGGGCAAGTACACCTTCGGCAGCACCGAGAACACGACGCGCATGGTGGGCGAGCTGTTCCGCCTCAAGAGCGGGCTCAAGATCGAGAACGTGGCCTACAAGGGCGCGGCGCCGATGATGCAGGAGCTGGCCGGCGGCCATATCCCGGTCGGCTTCACCAGCCCGCTGACCGTGATGTCGCACCACCGCGCCGGCACCTTGCGCATGCTGGCGGTGAGCAGCGGCAAGCGGCTGGCGGTGCTGCCGGAAATCCCGACCATGGCCGAGATCGGCGCTCCCGGCGTCGACCAGTCGGCCTGGTTCTCGCTGTTCGGTCCGGGCGGCATGCCGCCGGCGCTGGCGCAGCGCCTGCGCGACGATGTGGTCGCCGTGCTCGCCGAGCCGGAGGTCCGGGCCAAGATCGCCGATCTCGCCAGCGAGCCGGGCGGCGAGGCGCCGGCCGTCTTCGCCGAACGCGTCAAGACGGAGCTCGCAACCTGGCGCGCGATCGCCAAGGAAGCGGGCATCCAGCCGGAATAACCGGCGCAAGGCTCAGCCCACGATCGTCTTCTCCTCGACGACGTAGCTCCGGATGCGGCCGATGAAGATCGCGCCGTCGGCGTGCAGCGCCTGCATCTCGGGCGTGCGCGCCGCGGCTTCCAGCGCGGCGCGATCGTCGAACCACAGTTCGGCCACGCCGTCGATCTCGACGTCGATCGCAGGAATGTCGGCGCGGGTGCGTTCATCCCGGATGTGGTTCTGCACGTAGCGCCTGAGGCCGGGCACGGCATGGGCGAGCGGCGCATGGACCTCGACCCAGTGCTTCATGAATTGGTCGTGCGTCCAGCCGGGCTTGCGCGCGAGCAGTCCGATGGTCTTGATCATGGTGCATTCCTCCAGCCTTTGAGGCCTCCCGCAGATCGGTCTAGTATCGCTCATGATCCGCGCGCTCGCGATTGCATTGCTTGTGCTGTTTGCCGGCGGCGCCTCGGCGCAGTCCGTCAGCTTTCCCAGCGTCGCCGTCGGCAGCTCGGCCGCCGGCCCCGAGATCAAGGGCTGGATCTACAAGCCGGCCGGCCCGGGCCCGTTCCGGGCCATCGTCCTGGCGCACTCCTGCTCGGGCACGAGCCCGCATACCGACGTCTGGGGCAGGCTGCTGGTGAGCTGGGGTTACCTCGTGCTGGCGCCCGACTCGTTCGGCCCGCGCGGGACCAAGGCAGTGTGCACCACGCCCGGCGCGGTGACGCCCAACATGCGCATCGCCGACATCGCGGGCGCGCTCGACTATCTCGCCACCCGTCCCGACGTGATCAAGGGCAAGGTCGGCATCATCGGCCACAGCCACGGCGGCTCGACCACCATCCGCTCGTCGCAGAAGATCTTCGGTCTCGCCCAGCGCGGCCTGGCGGGCGGCGTCGCCTATTATCCCGGCTGCAATCCGGCGTTCGATACCGGCATCGACGTCCCGGTGCTGCTGCTGGCCGGCGACAAGGACGACTGGACGCCGGCCGACCGCTGCCGGCAGATGGTCGCGGGCCTTGCCAGGCCGGCGATGGTCGAGGCGGTCTATTATCCCAACGCCTATCACAGCTTCGACAACAAGGCGCCCGACCGCAGCGTGCCCGGCGCCGGCGGCAAGACGCACCGGCTGGTCTACGATTCCGTCGGCGCGCCCGACGCCGAGGCACGCACCAGGGCGTTCTTCGCCAAGATCCTGCAGTAGATCTCGCACGATCGTTCAAGACGGCGGTTGGCGGCGGGCGATAGCCTTCGCCCATGTTGCTGTCGCTGATCGTGGCGTGCCTCGTCGTCATGGGCAGCCCGGGCCCCTCGACGATCAGCGTGACGGCGGTCGGCGCGGCCTTCGGTTTGCGCCGCTCGCTCGGCTATCTGTCGGGGCTGATCGCCGGCACGGTCGCCGTCCTGCTCGCGGTGGCGACCGGCGTGGTCGCGCTTCTGCTCGCGGTGCCACGCCTCACGCCGGTGCTGCTGGCGGCGTCCGCCGCCTACATTCTTTATCTCGCCTACCGGATCGCCACCGCGTCGCCCCTGTCGAAGCCGGACGCAGCGGCGGCCGCACCCTCCTTCGCGGGCGGCGTGCTGCTGGCGATCGCCAATCCCAAGGCCTATGTCGCGATCGCCGCCGTCTTCGCCGGCTCGGCGCTCGAGCCCGCGCTGAAGACGGCGGTGCTGGCGGTCATGATCGTGCTCATCCATCTCGTGTGGCTGCTGGCCGGCGCGGCCTTCTCGCGGATCTTCCACGATCCGCTGTGGTCGCGGCGCGTCAACATCGCCTTCGCCGCGGCGCTGGTGGCGACGACGGCCTACGCGGTCTTGTGACCGTCACCGCCTGCTTCGGTCGTCTGTGGGCGCGCGGGACGGATCAGCGCGATCAGGCCCGCGAGGGCGGCTAGGATGCCCAGCATCAGAACGACGTCGCGGCTGGCCCCCACCAGCAGCGCCGGCGCGACATCCAGCGTGCTGCCCTCGATCCGGCCGAGGCCGAGCGCCAGCACCGTCGACCCCGCGGAGACGCCAGCGCTGATGCCGAGGAAACGCACCACGTTCAGCGCACTGCCCGCCTGGCCGGTCTTGTCGGCGGGCGCCGTCGCCATGATCGCGCTGCTGTTGGGCGAGATGAACAGGCCTTGCCCCGCGCCGAAGACGGCCAGCGCCAGCATGACCATGGGCATATTGCCGGGAGTGCCATCGAGAAAGACATAGAGGAGGGCGAGGCCGACGACGCAGATCAACATGCCGCAGAAGGTCGGTACCCGGGATCCCAGCCGATCGGAGAGCGCGCCGCCGATCGGTGCCACCAGTCCCAGCACCACCGGCAGGATCGACAGCCTGAGTCCCGCCGCCAGCTCCGAGTCGTGGTAGACGCGCACCAGAGCGAAGGGGATGACGAAGAACACCCCGAACAGGGCGGCGTAGGACAGGAAGTTCGACATGTTGCCGAGCAGGAACGCGGGCTTGCCCAGGAGATGCAGGTCGAGCAAAGGTGCTGCGGCGCGGCGCTCGGTACGGATGAACAGGACGAGAAGGACGATCGCCAGCAGCAGGCAGCCGAGCAGGGCAGGCGATGTCGGTCCCCAGGCGTGCAGCTGGTTCAGGACCGCCATGACCGCCGTCATGGCCGGCGCGATCAGGATCGCGCCCCGCCAGTCGAAGCCGCCCGTGTCCGGCGACAGGCTCGACCGTGGCAGGACGAGCCAACCCAGGACGGCCCCCGCAAGGCCGACCGGCACATTGATCCAGAAGGCCCATTGCCAGCCCAGCGTATCCAGGACCAGACCGCCGACCGCCGGTCCGGCGCCGAGGCCGACGGCCTGGGCCGCCGACAGCAGCCCGAGGGCGCGCCCGCGTTCCTCGGGGCCGACGGCCATGACGATGATGGCGATGCCGTTCGATGTCAGCAGCGCCGCGCCGGTCGCCTGGAGGATCCGGAACGCGATCAGCATCGGAAGGTCCGTGGCGAAGCCGCACAACGTCGAACCCGCGAGGAAGATCAGGAAGCCGCTGGTGTACATCAGCTTGCGGCCGATCAGGTCGGCCAGGCGACCGAAGATCGGCGCGAAGGCGGCGAGCGTCAGCAGGTAGGAGATGGCGACCCAGCTCACGGTGCTAAGACGTGCCGCGAACTCGCGCTCGAGTCTGGGCAGGAGCATCTGGGTCATGCTGGCGTCGAGCTGGCCCATGCAGGCGCCGATGCACACCGTTGCGACGACGAACCAGCGGTACGAAGCGAGGCGGGCGACGGCCTGCAGCGGCGGCGGCTCGCGCCCCTCGAGCACCGCCGCGCGAAGCGCCCCGATCGAGAGGGGACCCGGAGTGGCTTCAGTCATCAGGCACGGTATCGCGCGGCGGTGGTTTGACGCCAGCCGAATTCGCAGGCGATGCTCGGCCGGGCAAATGGGGATGATGAGGGACATGGCGCACGCGGCATCACTTGCGAACGTCCGGGCGCTCACTTTCGACGTCCAGGGCACCTGCGTCGATTTTTGCCGGCCGCTCCTGCGCATGGGCGAGGCCGTGAACCGGGCCAAGGGCCTGCAGATCGACTGGGGCGCGTTGTCCTCCGACTGGCGCGGGCTCTATCGCGCGGTGCTCGACCAGATCATCGCGGGCGAGCGGCCGTGGCTCCGGGTCGACCGCATCTACCGTGAAACCCTCGATACGTTGCTCGAGAAGCACGGTCTGTCCGCGGTGTTCACGGCTGCCGAGCGCGACGAGCTGAACCAGATCTGGAGCCGGCTCGATGCCTGGCCGGACAGCGTCGAAGGACTCGCACGGTTGCGTCGTCGTTTCGTCGTCTCGACGCTTTCCAATGCCGGCATGAGAGCCATGGTCGCGGTGGTCAAGCACGCGGGCCTGCCGTTCGACGCCGTGCTGACGGCGGAACTTGCGCGGAGCTACAAGCCCGCGCCTGCCGTCTATCAGCTCGCGGTCGACTATCTCGGCTACCGGCCCGACGAGATCATGATGGTGGCCTGCCACAAGTACGACCTGAAGGCGGCCCGCGCCTTCGGGATGCGCACGGCCTTCGTGGTCCGCCCGCTGGAATTCGGTCCGGGTGCCAAGCCCGACGTCGCGCCGGAACCCTGGTTCGATCTCTATGCGGACAGCTTCGTCGCGCTGGCGGACGCCCTGGGGGCCTAGGGCGCGTTCCGATTGGACGTCATCACCTTCATACACCTCTCCCCCTAGCGGGGGAGAGGAACATGAAAGCACCGAAACGATGCCACCTGATCGGAATCCGCTCTAGCGGGCGTTTTTCAGGAACTCGATCAGCAGCCGGTTCACCGCCTCCGCCTGCTCCTGCTGCACCCAGTGGCCGGCGCCGTCGAGGAGATGGATCTCCTTCATGTTCGTGCAGGCGACCTTCTGCATCTTCGCGATGGCGCCCGGTGTCTGGTAGATGCCCCAGTCGCTCTTGCCCGAGATGAAGGTCGCGGGCACGTCGATGGTGCGGCCGGAGAAGACCTCCAGTTCCGCGGTGAGCCGGCCGGTGGTACGCACACGATACCAGTTGAGACCGCCCTGGAAGCCGGTGCGGGCATATTCGCTGCTGTAGACCGTGAGTTCGTCCTCGGTGAGCCATTTGTTGGCGGCGATCTCGCCGGGCGAAGGCATTTCCCTGGCCACCGTCTCGGCCATGCCGTCGGCCATATCCATGATGTAGTAGGTCGGCATCTTCGCGAGTTCCTCGGCCGTCCAGCCGGCGAGCTCGAACGGCTTGTTGGCTTTCCAGTCGGCGCTCTTGTGATGGTAGTAGCCGCGCAGGAAATCGTGCACGCCCTGCGGTGCGCGCCACATGTTCTCGTTGGCCGGCCGGGTCGAGTAGTACCACTGGTAATGCTTGCGCGGCCGCGCGAGGGCGGCCATCGCGGCATGAATGTCCGGGCCCTTGGGCGGCGGCTTCCGGTCCGCCGTGTCGAACGGTACTGAGGGCGGCCCGGCGTAAGGCGCGCTCATCAGCACCAGGCGCTTGAAGATGTCGGGCCGCACGAGGGCCGCCTGGGCCGCCACCGAGGCACCGAAGTCGTGGCCGACGACCGCCTCCGCCGTGCGGTGGCCCAACGCAAACAGCACGCCGATGGCGTCGCACAGCAAATTCATGAAGCGGAAGTCGTTCAGGTTGCCGTCGTAGTCGGCGTCCCAGCCGGTGGTGCGGCCATAGCCGCGCTGGTCGGGCGCGATGGCGTGATAGCCGGCGGCGGCGAGCGCCGGCAGGACCTTGCGCCAGCTGTAGGCGAGTTCGGGGAAACCGTGCAGCAGCAGCACCGCTGGCCGGCCCTTGTCATGGCCGGCCTCGAGCACATGGATATCGAGGCCGTTGATGCCGGGCAGGATCCGCGCGCGGACGCCGGCGGGCAGGACGGAAGCGGGCAGGGGATCGAGAGCGGTCATTGCCTTGTCATTTAATCGAAGGGTCACTTGATCGGAGGCGTCCGCTTTTCTACGCTGGCAAAGTCGAAAAAGGCAGGCCGGTGTGGTTTAGCCCGGCGCTTCCGTCCGCAGTGCGGGCGGCGGTCCTGTCGGACGCAGCAAGTTCTCTTGAATTTGAGGCGTCTTTGTCCCGCGACCTCGCGCCCGCGCAATTCCGCGCCGGCGAATCAGAGGGACGTGGATCATGACGACGACCATGCAGCAGCAGATTTCTCTCATCACTCTGGGCATTGCCGATATTGCCCGCTCCAAGCGCTTCTATGGCGAAGGCTTCGGCTGGACGCCGGTGTTCGAAACGCCGGGGATCGTCTTCTACCAGATGAACGGCCTGATGCTCGGCCTGTGGCCGACGCCGGACCTCGAGGCCGACATGCAGCGTCCTGGGCAGCGCCCGGTCCTGGTGCGGCCCGGCGCCTTCGCCCTGGCGCACAACGTGGCGACGCAGGCCGACGTGCAGCCGCTGCTCGACCGGCTGGCGGCGGCGGGCGGGCGGATGCTGCGCGTGGCCGACGCGCCGCCGCACGGCGGCTTCCGCGGCTACGTCGCCGATCCCGACGACCACGCCTGGGAGATCGCCTGGAATCCGGCCTGGCCGATCGATGCCGAGGGCCGCGTGAAATTCGGCATCTGAAAAATATTCAACTGAAGGGTTGAATAGTCCGGCGGCGGCGCTATATTAAACCACATGGTTGAACATAACGCCGCCGCCCTCGACCGCGTCTTCCACGCCCTCGCTGACCCCACCCGCCGCGCCATGCTGCGCAAGTTGTCGGCGGGCGAGCACAGCGTGGGCGAACTGGCGGCGCCCTTCGACATGTCCTTCGCCGCCGCCGCCAAGCACGTGAAGGTGCTGGAGGGGGCGGGGCTGCTCAGCCGGACGGTCGAGGGCCGCACCCACCACTGCCGCCTCGAGGCGCGGGCGCTCGCCGAGGCTGACCGCTGGATCGCTTACTACCAACGCTTCTGGACGGGACGCCTCGATGCGCTGGAGACCGCGCTGCTGCGTCATGTCCGCAAGACGAAGAAAAGGAGCCGCAAATGACCGACACTGCCTACGGCCAACTGACAGCACCCGCCGAAGTGCGTTTCGAACGCCTGTTGCCCGGACCGATCGAGACGGTGTGGGAATTCCTCGTCGATTCCGACAAGCGCGGCCAGTGGCTGGCTAGCGGGCCGATGGAGCTGAAGGAAGGCGGCGCGGTCGAATTGCGCTTCCAGCATCGCGATCTGTCGCCGCACAAGGTGGCGCCGCCCGAACGCTACAAGGAAATGGATGAGAAAGGCCATGTCAGCCGCGAGCGCGTGCTGCGGGTCGAGCCGCCGCGGCTGCTCGCGATCTCGTGGGGCACGTCGGAGGTGACGTTCGAACTGGCGCCCGAAGGCCGGAACGTGCGGCTGATCCTGACCCACCGGCACCTGCCGGATCGCGCGAGCATGGTCCAGACCTCGGGCGGCTGGCACACCCATCTCGACATCCTGGTGGAGCGCGCCAACGGCCGCGTGCCGAAGGCCTTCTGGACGGTCTTCGGCAATATCGAGCAGCAATACGAGGCGCGCTATCCGCGCTAGAGGCCCGCTTCTTCTCCTCCCCAGCGAAGCTGGGGAGGTGGGCCGTCTTACGGGCCGGAGGGGTCATGAGTCCCACTGGCGGCCCATGACCCCGCCCGCGAAGACGCGGGCACCTCCCCTTGCAAGCAAGGGGAGGAAAGACGCGATTCAATCGACGTTGGAACGGCGCAGCCTTGCCGCCATGACGCGGCAAGGCTGCGATTTGGTGCTCAACCCTCGAGCGGGTTGAGTTTCGCTTTAGAAATCGAGGCCGACGAGGATTTCGCGTTCGTGCATGACCGCGCCGATCTTCGCATTGTCCGCCAGGAGTTCCTGCATGTCCGCGCTAGCGGTCGCGGCTGCCGATGCTTTCGCATAGACAGCCATATCGGGAAAAACGACGACGAAGAGCCATTGGCCGGTCTGCGGCCCGGTGAACATCTGGTTCAGCCGGACATCCAGTGCGCCAAGCTTCTTCCACAACGCTCTTGAACGCGTCGCGACTTTTGTCGATGCCGGAACATTCGGCGTGGTCCAACGCGTCACTACTGTAACGGTCATGTTGAATCCTCCCCTTCGGCTCGGCATGAGCCGACGGGAAGGCTAATGCGGAAATGCGCCGACGGACAAGGGCAGCCTGGCCCGTCGTTTCAGGAACGGCGGCACGGCGGGCGAGAGCAGAGCGACGCCCGCGAGGATGGCGATGGTCCCCAGGGCTATGCCGGCGTGAATCTGGCTGCGGGTCATGGAAGTCTCCCCCTACCGAACGACTAACGGTCCGACGGGGGAACGCACGCCGGGGCGCGAGGTTGCAACTCAAATGAAAGGAAAAACGGGAAGCCCGTTCAAGGGTTTGCCCCCCAACCGCGGGGCGGCCCTCAGTAGCTCTTGGGCAGGCCCAACACCCTTTCGGCGACGTAGCACAGGATCAGCTGCTCGCTCACCGGCGCGATGCGGGCGATCATGACCTCGCGCAGGAAGCGCTCGACGTGGAACTCCTTGGCGTAGCCGTAGCCGCCGTGGGTCAGGATCGCGCGCTCGCAGGCCTCGTAGGCCCAGCGGGCGCCGAGATACTTGGCCGAGTTGGCCTCGGCGCCGCAGTCCTGGCCGTTGTCGTAGAGCCAGGCCGCCTTGAAGGCGAGCAGGTTGGCCGCCTCGAGCTGCATCCAGCTCTCGGCCAGCGGGTGCTGGATCGCCTGGTTCTTGCCGATGGGCCGGCCGAACACGATGCGCTCCTTGGCGTATTGCGTGGCCTTGGCAAGTGCTGCCTTGCCGATGCCGATCGCTTCGGCCGCGATCAGGATGCGTTCGGGGTTGAGGCCGTGCAGGAGATAGTGGAAGCCCTTGCCTTCCTCGCCGATGCGGTCCTCGAGCGGGATTTTCAATCCGTCGATGAACACCTGGTTGGTGTCGATCGCCTTGCGGCCCATCTTGTCGATCTCGGTGATCTCGACCTTGGAGCGGTCGAGGTCGGTATAGAACAGCGTGAGCCCGTCGGTCGCCTTCCTGCACTTGTCCTTGGGCGTGGTGCGGGCGATCAGCAGCATCTTGTCGGCGACCGAGGCCGTGGTCGTAAAAGTCTTCTTGCCGTGCACGATGTAGCCGTTGCCGTCGCGCTCGGCCTTGGTGTCGAGCGCCGTGGTGTTGAGGCCGGCGTCGGGCTCGGTGACGGCGAAGCAGCCCTTCACCTTGCCGGCGATGATGTCGGGCAGGATGCGCTTCTTCTGCTCCTCGGTGCCGAACACCACGATCGGGTTGGGACCGAAGACGTTGAGATGGATGGCCGAGGCGCCCTGCAGCGCCGCGCCCGATTCGGCCACCGCCTGCATCATGATCGCGGCCTCGGCGATGCCGAGGCCCGAGCCGCCGTATTCCTCGGGCATGGCGATACCGAGCCAGCCGGCGTCGGCCATGGCGCGGTAGAAGTCCTCGGGGAAGCCGCCTTCCTTGTCCTTCTTCAGCCAGTACTTGCCGTCGAACTGGGCGCACAGCTTCGCCACGCTGTCCTTGATCGCGAGCTGCTGTTCGGTGAAGGCGAAATCCATTTTCCAGTTACTCCTGTCATCACCGCTTGACCCCTCCGGCCTTCGGCCACCTCCCCCGCAGACGGGGGAGGAGTTTGATTTCTTCTCCTCCCTCGCGAAGCGGGGGAGGTGCCCCGTCTTACGGGGCGGAGGGGGTCAGAGCACTATCAGCGATTCGAACCAAGCCACGACATCATGATGCGGTTGAATTGCTCCGGCCGCTCGACGTTGGGCAGGTGGCGGGCCTTGGCGATCTCCTCGTAGCGGCCGCCGGGAATCTTGGACGCGATCAGCTTGTTGCGCTCGGGCGGCGTGCCTTCGTCCTGGTCGCCGCAGATCACCAGGGTCGGGACCTTGATGGTGTTGAGGCGGTCGAGATAGTCGAAGTGCTGGATTGCCGACATGCAGCCGGCGGAGCCTTCCGGCGTCGTGCCGCTGATCGTGTCGCGGATCTCGCGCCAGCGCACGGGATTGACATTCCTGAACTCGTCGGTGAACCAGCGCTGCATCGTGGCGTCGGCGAGCGCCGCAAGTCCCTTGCTGCGCACCGTGGCCTTGCGCTCTTCCCATGTGCCGGCCGAGCCCGGTGGCGTCGAGGGCTGGGTGTCGCAGAGCGTGAGCGAGGCGAGGGCGCCGGGATTGGCGAGCGCAAAGCCCTGGCCGATCATGCCGCCGATCGAGAGACCGATGAAATGCACCTTCTTGATGTCGAGCACGTCGAGCGCGCCTTTCACGTCGGCCGCCAGCGCGTCCATCGTGTAGTCGCCCGGGACCGCCTCGCTGCCGCCGTGGCCGCGCATGTCGAGGCGCAGCACGCGGTAGCCCGCGGCCAGCAGCGGCACCATCTGTTCGACCCACATGCCGCCGTCGGAATTGAGCGAATGGGTGAAGCAGACGACAGGGGCATTCTGCGGTCCGGCAAGATCGAAATAGACGCGACGATTGTTGAGGGAGAGAAGCATGCCAGGTCCTCCGAATCACATTGCCGAAATGCCGCCGTCGATGACCACTTCCGAGCCGGTCATGAAGCTCGATTCGTCGGAGGCGAGGAAGACCAGCGCCCAGCCCACTTCCTCGGGCCGGCCGAGGCGGCCGATCGGGACCTGCTTGCCGAGCTTCTGCTGCATGATCTCCTGGCCGAAGCGGACGCGGTGGCGGTCGAGGATCGGGGTGTCGATGAAGGTGGGATGAACCGAGTTGGAGCGGATGTTGTAGCCCGACTTGGCGCAGTGCAACGCCACCGACTTGCTGAGGAGCCGCACGCCCGCCTTGGCCGAGTTGTAGGCCGCCATGTTGGCACCGGCGATGATGCCCGAGATCGACGAGATGTTGATGATCGAGCCGCCCAGCGTCTTCGTATGCTTCTTGATCTCGGCGACGCCGTGCTTGCAGCCGAGGAACACGCCGTCGAGATCGATGGCATGGACGCGCCGCCATTCCTCGAGCGTGATGTCCTCGACCGTCTTGGTGAGGCCGATGCCGGCGGAATTGACCAGGACGTGCAGTGCGCCGAAGGTCTTCACCGCTTCGGCGATGGCGGCCTGCCAGTTGTCTTCGCTGGTGACGTCGAGCTTCACGAAATGCGCGGCCTTGCCGATCCTGGCGGCGAGGGCGCGGCCCTTGTCTTCCTGGATGTCGGCGATCACCACCCGGGCGCCCTCGTGGGCCATCAGGATGGCAGAACACTCGCCCAGACCCGACGCGCCGCCGGTGATGAGGGCCACCTTGCCGGCCAGACGATCCGTCATTTCTTTTTTCCTCCCGCGATTGCTGCGGCTTTCGATTCGCGATGGGCGATGTAGGTCGTGGCCGCCACGATGATCGCAGCTCCCACGAAGGTCCAGACATCGGCCGTCTTGCCCCAGACCGCCACGTCCATCAAGGCGGCCCAGACGATGGCGAGGAAGGTGATGGACTGCAGGGCGGAAATGTCGAGCAGACGGTAGGCCCAGGTGATGAAGAAGTAGCCCATCGTGCCGAAGAAGCCCGAGGCCACGAACAGGCCGAGCTGGGTCAAGGTCGGCGTCTGCCAGAACCAGATCCCCAGCGGCGTGAAGCAGATCGCGCCGACCACGCTCTGCCACAGCACGACGACGGCGGGCTTGTCGCGGCCCGAGACGACCTTGGCGATCAGGTTGGAGCCGGCGATCAGCGGCACCGCCAGCATCATCATCAATATGCCGGGGTTCATCTCGATGATGCCGGGACGGACGATCACCAGCATGCCGGCGAAGCCGACCGCGACGCCCAGCCAGCGCCGCCAGTGCACGGTCTCGCGCAGGAAGAGCACCGCGCCCAGGGTGACGAAGATCGGGCCGGTGAAGCCCAGTGCCGCCATGGTGGCGAGCGGCAGCCAGACGACGGCCTCGTACCACAGGCCATAGCCCGGCGTGTGGAAGAGCCCGCGCAGGCAATGGAGCTTCATGTCGTGGGTGCGCATGCCGTCGAGTCCGACGCGCCACCAGAGATAGGGCGCGACCAGCAGGATGCCGGCGATCCAGCGCCCCCACGCCACGTAGAGCGGCGGCATGTCGGTCGCCAGCTCCTTCACCGCGCCGTTCAGGAAATTGAAGAACAGGCCGGCGACGATGGCGAGGAAGAAGCCGCGCGCCACCCGCGACGGAATCAGGTGGCTCAGGGCATCGGGAGCGTCGATCGCGGGCGCGGACATGACGCTGGGGCTTGCCCCCGCACGCCGCGCCGGTCAAGCGCGCTGGCTATTCCGGGGAGCGAGCCGGCGCAACGTTCGTTCAGCTGGAGCTCATTTCAGTTTGACGCGCAGGAAGTTCCAGAACCGCGTCTTGGACGATCCCGGATCGATCATCTGGTTCTCGCCGCCCTGTCCTTCGACGAGCGAGAACTCCTTCGCTTGCGGATCGAGCGGTTCGAAGCGCAGCGCCATGCTTTCGTGCGCCGCGTAGTTGCGCACTGCCGGGCAGGCCGTAATGCCGTCGCCGCCGAGGAAGCGATAGCGCCGGCCGCCGGCCAGCAGATAGGGGCTGTCGGTACCTTGCGAGGTCCAGCAAACCCCGTTCAAGGCGGCCTGCGTCTGCAGCCGTACTTCGGTATAGCGCGCCGACGTGACGACGCCGATCATGGTCACCGGGACCTTGTTCTCGGCCTGCTGGGACACGATCTCGGCCGCCGCCGGCTGAAAACATCCGAGCACCAGGACGCCGCAGAGCAGCGCGGTAAGCCGCATGTTCGTTCCCCCACAGACTTGTTGCCGAAGACTACCACACTTCCCCGGCATCCAGAGCGATCGCATCGGGGCCGGTGACTTCGTCCGGCGAGGTGTCTAAAGTCGAATCACGGAGGTTCCCATGGACACAGTTCTCGAGACGACCTCGCGTAGCCGCCGCACGCTCGACCCCAAGCCCGCCACGCCGGTGCTGTTCGCCCACTTCGTGCTGCGCTCGTCGAACATCCAGCCGATGATCGACTGGTACTCGGCCGTGCTGAACATGCATGTGGTGCAGCGGACGGATTACATCTGCTTCCTGACCTACGACGACGAGCATCATCGCCTCGGCATCGTGAACCTGGCGGGGCTCGCGGCGCCCGACGCCAGCAATTCGGGCCTGGCGCATGTCGCCTACACCTTCGCCGACATCGGCGCGCTGCTCTCGACCTACGCCCGCGTGAAGAAGCTCGGCATCGCGCCGTCGCGCTGCATCCATCACGGGCCGACCGTGTCGATCTACTATCGCGATCCCGACGGCAACGGCGTCGAGCTGCAGGTCGACCGCTACGCCACCAAGGAGGCGACCGCGGCCTACTTCCAGACGGCGGCCTTCAGGAAGAATCCGATCGGCGTCGCCTTCGACCCCGAGGCGCTGGTGCAGGCCTACGAGGCGGGCGCGCCGGAGGCCGAGCTGCTCGAGATGCCCGAGGGCCCGCCGGCACCGGGTCAGTCGCGCTAGAACAGCCAGATCAGCGCGGAGCCGCCACGGTGGCCGCTGCCTAACGATTGAGGTCGATCCAGACTTCGAGCGTTCCGGCCGGCGGCCGGTTGGGGAAATCGAAGAGCTGCCGCACTGTCAGGGGCTTGTCGCCGTTGAACGTGCCGAGATCCTTGGCGACGAGATTCGCCATCGGCAGGTCCTGCTTCCAGAAGACGCGAACGTCGTCGGTCTTTCCTGCACTCTTGACTTCTTGTACCGGCGGCACCTGGAAACTCATGCCGAGGAGACGCGACCGCAGGGCCTGCGCCTTGCTGTCGTCTCCCGTGTACTGCACGAAGACCCGGGTGCAATATTGCTGTGGCGCCGTCACCGACGCGAAATATTGGTCCAGTGCCGAGGGGCTGGACGATCTGTGCATTTCCGCCTTGCTTGTCAGGATCAGCGACGCGCCACCCGGCACAACACCGATCTGCGCTGCCATGATATAGCCCGGCAATGGCATGCTCTTGCGAAGGCGAACGGAGCTGCCGTCCCTCACAGTGATGGTCTCGCCGCTCTGGAGGCCCGAAAGAGGGCCGCCGTTGGTGATGAGCTTGTCGGACTCGTTGCCGAGCCAAAGAACGCCTTTGCACTCGCTGTCCTCTGTCGGGGCAATGGCTCTCTGTTCCACCCCGGCCGGGCTCACCGTATTCTCCGACGAGGTGACATTGGGCGGACCGGTCGGAGGGCCGACCTGCAGACGACTGAGTTCCTTGGGCTGCGCATCGCCGAGGCGTTTCAGCAGTGCCCGAAGCAGTTTCAGCGGATCCGGTCCGCTGGCATCCAACGCTTCGATCGCACGCCGCGCTTCGTCGCGTGTCTGCTGGCTTTCGCGCGTGCGCGCGATCTCGACGGCGTCGCGGGCCAGTCGCAGTTCCACGCTTTCCCGCGCGAGATCGGCGTTGGCCTGCTCGAGTTCGGCGTTGAGATCCACGAGCCGCCAGATTCCCGCGGCAAGCAGGCTCGCGAGCAGTGTCGTGGCGATGGTCAATGCCTTCCAACGCTTGCTCTTGGCGCTTGCCGCCGCGACCTCGCTGGCATCGACGAAGGCGCGGATATCGAGATCATTGTCCCTGTAATTCTTCGCCTCTTCCAACGCCGCGCCGGAGAGGAGGTAACCGGGATTCTGGCCGGCGACCTGCCATTGTCGGGCGAGCGCGGCGATACGGATGATCGCCCGCGTGTCAGGCGCGGCTTCGATGTCCTCGGTGAATGACGTACTGACGGTGGAGGAGCCGCCTTGTTCTTCCGGTCCGCTGCCGCTGTAGGGTGCGAGCTCCGGCAGTGGGGTATCGCGGCTCAACTCGCCCCTGGCGACGGCGTCGGCGGCCCAGAAATAGAGCATCTTGCGCAGCGCCTCGCGATCACGCCGCGCCGCCACGCCGCGCCCTGCCTCAATCAGCTGCTCGACGAATTGCCGGCACTGCTCCGGCGATGCCGACTTGGCCAGATTCTCCTTCAGGAGATCCTGATGTCGTCGGCGCAACTGCTCGACAGTGCTGGTGGGCGATGTCGTGCTCATGGCAGGCACGGGCTGAATAGGGGGACGCGCTTTCGCAGGCGATCCAGCGACGCTCTGAGCGGCAGCAGGCTGGAGAACACCGATTTCAGTGACTGATCGACGGCGAGAAAGCGCAATCGCGCCTTCGGGCGGAAGTCATTGAAAGCTTTCGCCATGTCGCCAAGGCGTTCTTCCGGGGTAGGTCCGGACGGGGCGGGCATGCCCTGCATCGGCAGCGCTTTCTCGTAGAGCACCATCGCAGAGTTGAGCGTCGTATCGATGGAAATCCCGCCGCTGGGAGTATCGACGAGTGTCTGCAGGTTCTGCCTGACGGCGGTCCACTCGGAGGAGAGGTCACGAAGGAAGCCGGGGCCAGGGTGGGCGAGGAGCCGTGCAACGGCATGGATGTGCACTTCGGTGGCCTGCCAGAGCGCGTGCTCGAGGATGTGCGCGCGCATCGTCTCGCTCAGACGGTCGAGGGCCTCGGCAGCCGTCATCGTCGGACCGTTGATCGGCGGCGCGGGAACGGGCGCCTCCTCGAGCAGTCCGCGCAACTGCTTGATCGGAAGGTCGCGGGACAGGACGAACATGCACTCGTCGAGCCGGGGCAATTCAGCGACGACGAGTGCGCGAAGCTGAGCCAGCGCGAAGTCGTGCTGATTGGGGTCGCTGGTGGCCAGCCGCGTTGCTGCATCGGCGGCGGTGTCGGCGCATCGCTGGAGACTTGCGGAGGCAGTCGCCGGAATCCGGTGCTTGACGTCGGTGGCGGCCTTGCCGACGTCTGCGACGATCCCCTGCAGGACGGGAAGAGGGATGTCCGGTTCGGTATCCGTGTCGTCCTGGTCGAGCCAGTCGGCGCCCTTGACCTGAAGAACATGAAGGCTGTCGTGCAGGATCTTGAGAGCCTCGAAATGATCGAGCGACTCCACGATCGTGTCGATGGCAGGTCTGTGGCCCTGCACGTATTTGCAGGCCGGCTTGTTTCCGCACTGGCTGGCCGCCGGATCGGTGGCGACGATGGGCGTCAGGGCCTCCAATGCCGCGATGATCGTGGCGATATGCGGCGCCGTCTCGGAGGCGGAGCGTATCAGGAAGCGGGCCTGGCCGAAGATCGCCCACCGGAAGGCCTCCTTCTCCCATTTGTGTTCGACGACGCGCGACAGGAACGGGACGAGCGTTCCCTCCCTGTCGACCTCCTTCAGGCATGCAGAGGTCACGAAGAGCATGGGGCGGCCGGCGAGGTCGGCGGGAAGGAAGGTGGCGGGCTCGCCCCGGCCGGGGTAGCGCCCCAGCACGATGCCGAAATCGTCGATCACGAAGACCCGCGCGATTTCCAGGCCGAGGCGGTCGATCTGCTGAGGCGAGAAGGGCGGTGGGGGCATGGGCTGTCTCAGGTAAGAAGCGCGCCGTGGCCGCGGTTGACGATGTTCGCGCGGATAAGGCCGATCGGTATGCCTTGATTGTAGGTGGGTGGCGGCCGGCCCGGATCTCCCAGGTGGTGGAGCGCGACCAGATCGAAGTCCATGTTGAAGCAGGGCGAGCCGGAAGAACCGGCTTCCGTGTTCGTCCGGTAGCGCAGCCGCAGTCCGGCGTGCTTGTAGGCTTCCACCGCGCTGGTATCGATCGCGAAGCGCACGGGATCGCCGCGCGGATGCTGGACGATGATCAGGGCTTCGTCCTTCTGGACCGGGGCGCCGGTCATGGTGATCGCGCCGCGCGCGACACCGGGAAGGGGCGACAGAAGCAGCAGCGCATAGTCGAGCTCGTCCGGCTTCGGCGCCGGGTCGTCGGGCTTCGCGGTCAATTCGGCCGGGCTGCACCGGCGCTCGTCCGCGATCGAGACGACCGGAACGGAGAGGCCCGGCTCGACGGTGCCGTTCGACAGACGCCGGTAGTCGAAGCGGCAGTTCATCTGGGCCTCCGCGCCGGCCTTCCGGGCATCCTCGACGACATGCCAGTTGGTCAGCACGGCGGCGGGTCCGACGAGAAAGCCGGTGCCCAGCGCCTGCCCCGGGATCTCGACCCGGCAGACCTGTCGGCGCACGGTTTCGAGCTTGTCCATCCACACGCTCACGTCGGGCGACTTGAGGGCGGGTCTGATGTTCTTCTGCAACCCGGGCGCGGCGCCCAGCTCGATCCCCTGGTCCACGCCGCCGATCTGCAGGCGGAAATCGACGGGCGCCTGCTGGGCCTGACCGGCGACGCCGGGATAGAGTCCGGCGATTGCGCTGCGGACGTCGTTCCGGAACGGCTTCTCCCGATAGACGACGGTCAGGAAGCGCTCGGCGATGCCTTCGTTGTCGAATTTCTTCAGGAGCTTCTGGACCATCGTCCGCAGCGGGTCGTCGTTGTGCGCGCCGAGGTAGGCCTCGAAGACATCGTCGCCGGTCGCCAGATAGACCATCCTCTCCAGCGCCGGCAGATCGCCCATGGCCTTCGACAGGAGCTTGGCCAGCTCATCCTTCTGCGCGGGAGACGGCGCCGTCATGGCGGGCTGGACACCGTTGCCGTTCATCACACGAATCGGATCTGCTCGAGGCTGGCCAGCGGCGGCGGCGTGTCGGCACCACCCAGGCTCTCGTGCGTGCCGGCCAGCGGGTCAACGCCGGCGAGCCCGTGGAAGGTGATACCGCTGCGCGCCTCGATGGAGCGGATCGGGATCTGGGTCGCAACATTGAGCTGCGGCGAGGTGAAGCCGCCGAACACGAACTCCTCGGCCGGCAGGAAACTCTTCTCCTGGTTCATCTCGTAGCCCGTCGCGCAGAGCTTCCTGGTGTCGTCATGGACGAACGCGATGACCTTCCAGAAGGCGCGCGGGATCAGCACGCCATACATCTCCGGATCGTTGTCGCGGAAGTACGGGCCGGTGAAGACCGAGACCTTCATGCCGTCTTCCCTGGTGTGGTCGAGCGCGTAGTCCTCGAGCGCGAGCCAGATCGGGGCGTTGAAGGCCTGCATCTGGGGAGTGGTGTTGGTGACGTGCATCGAGTCTTCGTTGCCGCGCTTGGAGGTCGCCGTGCTGCCCCACCCCGGATCCTCGCGTCGCGTCATGTGTCCGCGGCTGAATTTCGGCGGGTTGCCGTAGCACTCGTTCATGATCTGCTGCTCTTTCGGAATCCGCGGATCCCATTTCCACGCCACGCGCCTGGCTTTCTTGGACTGGGCGCCGTCGATGTTGACGGCGCTGAAGAAGCACATGCGACGGCTTCGGCTCATGACGACGGAGTAGTGCTCGTAGCGAAGTTCGGTCTCGGCCTTGCCGTTGACCTTGAAGCGGAGAACGTCGTCGGTGCGGCTCACGATCGACGGCAGCTTGACCGCGAACTTGTTCTTCCCGAGGAACGACGGGACATATCCCTTGCGGTCGCGATAGTCGGCAACGACGGCCTCGTCGCCGGCAACGCTGCCGCCTCCGGATCCGGCCGCCGGTGGTGGAAGGCGCGGCGCGGGCGTCGCGACCGGCATGTCGCCCAGCGACACGGTGACGGTGATGGGAATGGTGAAGCTCGCGCCGCGCCGATCCTGGCGCATGGCGGGCAGCGGCGTTCCGCCAACCGTGGCGACGACCGGCTGCCGCGCGGCGGCCTCGACCGGCACGGGACGACGGCGTCCCGCCCGGACATCCTCGAGCAACTGCTTCACGATGTCGGAGCGCACGGCGTAGTTGGTCGTGAGAAAGCTGCCGCTGAAGTGCAGGCCGAGCGCATGACCGCTGTCGAGATCGATGATGGCGGAGCCCGAATTGCCGCCGAGCGTGGTGCAATTGTGCAGGAGCCAGCTCTCGTCGACCTTGGTCACGGCGCCGGGCGCGAGGCGCTTCTTGTTGTAGGTCCGGCCGAAGATCTTCTCCATGAGGTCCGGCTCGGGAATGCGGCTGTCGTAGGCGGGATAGCCGATGGTCGCGGCGTTCTGCGTCAGCGCCGGCTTGTCGGCGAGCTCGATGGGCTTGGCGATCGCGGCCTTGCCGTTGGCCGGTTGCACGCGGAAGAAGGCGACATCCGGCCCCGGCTCTTCCTCGATGTGGAGCGGTGCGATCAGGTTGAAGATCAGTGTCGCGGGATTGCCGATCTCCTGCAGGAAGTCGATGCCGGCGATGATCGGACCGGCCGTGCCGATCCTGAAGCTGAAGCCCTCGCCCTGGCGCGCTGCGAACTCCACCGCGACGTGGCGGTTGGTGACCACGATGTCCTCGGCGATCAGCCATCCCGTACCGACCCAGTCGAGCCCTGCGCCCTTGAGGTCGATGCGGCCGATGGCGCGAATGGCCCGATCGAGCAGGGGCCTGGCCTTCGTCAGTCGCCCCTTCCAGATTTCGCTGTCCGCTGCGTCGGCGAAGACCAGCTTGGTGGCGTTTTGCCGGATCTCGAGGACCGGTCGCGTGCGTCGCAAGATGATACTCTCAAGGCCGATCTCCTGCTCGGTCGAGGTCGCGCCCGTCATGGATTCGAGACCGCCGGCCGGTGCGGTGTCGCGGCTTTCCTCGGCGAGCAGCGGATCCGCCAGGCAAATATCGGCGTTCAGCGCGCGCAGCCGCGCGAGCCTCGCTTCAAGTTCGCTCATCCGATGCTCGAGGTGACGGTCTGCATGCGTCGAGCCCCCCGGCCCGCATGGCCAGACCATAGCGTAATTGTCACGGGCCGTGCACGTTTACGTTGACCCCGCTTTTCGCATATCTCGGTGCCCCAAAAGAAAAGGCCACCCGAGGGTGGCCCATTCCCGGTCCGGGCGTGCCGGATCAGTTGTACTTGGCGATCTCCAGCCGGCCGACCTGGTCGCGATGGACCTCGTCCGGACCGTCGGCCAGGCGCAGCGTGCGCTGGTGGGCGTACATGCTGGCGAGCTTGAACACCTGGGAGACGCCGCCGGCGCCATGGAGCTGCAGGCAGCGGTCCACGACCTTCGATGTGATGTTGGGCACCGCCACCTTGATCATCGCGATCTGCTGGCGGGCTTCCTTGTTGCCGAACTTGTCCATCGCCCAGGCGGCCTTCAGCACCAGCAGGCGGGCCATGTCGATCTCCATGCGCATGTCGGCGACATGGGCCTTGGTGACGCCCATCTCCGAGATGCGCTGGCCGAAGGCGACGCGGCTCTTGGCGCGCTTGATCGCCATCTCGAGCGCCCGCTCGGCGACGCCGATGGCACGCATGCAGTGATGGATGCGGCCGGGACCGAGGCGGCCCTGGGCGATCTCGAAGCCGCGGCCCTCGCCGAGGAGGATGGCCGACTTGGGCACGCGGACGTTGTCGTAGACCACTTCGGCGTGGCCGTGCGGGGCATCGTCGTAGCCGAACACATGCAGCATCTTCACGATCTTGATGCCCTTGGCGTCGCGCGGCACCACGATCATCGACTGCTGGCGGTAGGCCGGCGCGTTGGGATCGCTCTTGCCCATCAGGATGATGACGGCGCAGCGCGGATCGCCCATGCCCGACGACCACCACTTGCGGCCGTTGATGACATAATCGTTGCCGTCGCTCTCGATGCGGCACTCGACGTTGCGCGCGTCCGAGGAGGCCACCGCCGGCTCGGTCATGGCGAAGCAGGAGCGGATCTCGCCATTGAGAAGCGGCTTCAGCCACTTCTCCTTGTGCTCCTTGGTGCCGTAGCGGGCGAACACTTCCATGTTGCCGGTATCGGGCGCCGAGCAATTGACCGCTTCGGAGGCGATCGAGGCGCGGCCCAGCACTTCGCAGATCGGCGCGTATTCGAGGTTGCTGAGGCCCATCGTGCCGTGGGTGTCGCCGGTCTCGCGGTCGGCCGGCAAGAACATGTTCCACAGGCCACGCTTCTTCGCCTCGGCCTTGCACTGCTCGAGGACGGGCGGGAGCTGCCAGCGGTCCTTGGCCTTCTCCATCTGCTCTTCGTAGACGGGCTCGGCCGGGTAGATGACCTCGTCCATGAATTTGTTGAGTTTCTCAAGCAGCGCCTTGCTGCGATCCGAGTATTCGAAGTCCATCGCTCTCTCCCTTTGTGCTGCGGCGGACTCTGGCTGAAAATGGTGCCAATGTGAACGGGCATTCAGGCGCAGCCCGGTTCCGGCTTGCGGACGGGAAGATGGAGAAAGCGTAATGAAAATCGCCAGTTACCAGGTCGTGACCCTTGCGGTGCCAGAGGACGATCCGCTGGCCAATATGCCGGAGGACGCCAACCGCAAGCGGCCGACGGTGATTCTGCGCCTGCGCACCGACAACGGCATCGAGGGCATCGGTGTCACGCTCTACGGCGGCCGCGTGACGCGTAGCCTGCATGCGATGATGGAAGACCTGTGCGCGGGCATCGTCGGCGAGGACCCGATGTGCAACGAGGCGCTTCTCGCCAAACTGCGTGCCGGCGACACCGGCGGCCCGGGCGGCATCTTCACCCTCGCCCTGTCGGCGATCGACACGGCGTTGTGGGACATCAGGGGCAAGGCGCTCGACCAGCCGCTGTGGAAGCTCCTGGGCGGCCATCGCGACCGCGTGCCGACTTATGCCTCAGGCTCGCTGCGCCGCGGCCTCACCGACAAGCAGACGGAGCAGGCCGCGCGCATCCTGGTGCAGAAGGGCTTCCGCTCGATGAAGACCCAGATGGCGCTGCCCGGCGATCCGACGCCGGCCGACGAGCTTCGCCGTATGCGGGTCGTGCGCGATGCAATCGGTCCCGACATCCCGCTGATGTGCGACATCAACCAGCGCTGGCGGCCCGAGCATGCGATCGACATCGGTTCCAGGGTCGAGCAGGCGGGTATCGGACTGTTCTGGCTGGAGGACGTGACGACGGCCGACGACTACGCGGGCCTCGCGCGCGTCACTGCCGCGCTCAAGACCCCGGTCGCGGGCGGTGAGTATGTCTGGGGCATCGTGCCCTTTCGTCACATGATCGAGGCGCGCTCGGTCGACATCGTGATGGTCGACATCGCGCGGGTCGGCGGTCCGACGCAGTGGATGAAGGTCGCCGCCATGGCCGAGGCCTTCAACTTGCCGATCGTAAGCCATGTCATGCCCGAAGTGCTGTGCCACATGGTGGCTGCCTGCCCGAACGGCCTCACGGTGGAATACATGCCGTGGATGCTGGCGCTCTACGAAGAGACGCCGGCGATCGAGAAGGGCGAGCTGGTGCTGCCGACCAAGCCCGGCCTCGGGCTCAAGTTCGACGAGAAGGCGATCGCAAGGTTCAAGGCTTAGGCCCCGGCGCAGCCTTCCCCAGCGCGACGTGTTATAATGTGGTCATGAATGCGGACCTCTCTCTTGCGCTCGAATACAAGCGCCGCGTCGACAGTGCCTTCAACGGCCGCGTAGCCAAGATGGTGCTGTTCGGGTCGCGGGCGCGCGGCGAGGCGCACGAAGAGTCGGACTGGGACATCGCCGTTTTCCTGACGGACGATCCGACGATGGAGGATCGTCATAGACTGACCGACCTCGGCAGCGATGTTCTCATGGACACCGGCCAGGTCATTCAATCGGTGGCTCTTCCGTCGCGCAGGGAAGCCGAGGATAGCTATCTGATGCGGGCAATCCGTTCGGAAGGGATTACCTTGTGATCGAGGAGGTCCGGCTACACCGCGTGCGGGCGCGGCGCCTCCTGACAATGGTCGAGAGTCGATGGGACCAGGAACTCCCGAGATCGTGGCACACACTGCCTACTATGCGATGTACCATGCGGCGATCGCGCTATTCGGCAGGCGCGGCGCGCCGTTGCCCAAGACCCATGCGGGGGTCCATGCGCGCTTCGGCGAACATTTTCGGCAAGTCGAGCCCGATGGACGAGATCAAGTCAGAAGATTGGGGCGTGCCTTGGAGCGCCGCTTGATTGCCGACTATGACGCCGTAGACATCTTGAAGACAGAAGACGCAAGTGCCGCGCGCGACGATGCCATTGCCTTTGTCGCATTCTGCGAAAGACTTATCGACGAATCCTAGCAAGTCACTTGCGGGCGACCCGGCGACCCTCCTAAATCAATGCCAAATAGAATGCTGGGAGAACCGTCGTTGGACAGTGTTGTGCAGGTTCCATTCAAGCCCATCGAGTTCCTGAGCCGCGACATCGAGGTCGAGCGGCGCAGTGACGGCACGATCGTTTTGCAGTCGAACCACAAGCTGAAGCCTTACGAGAAGCATGTGCCAGCACTGCTGGCGAAGTGGGCGAAGGAGGCGCCGGACCGAGTCTGGCTGGCGCAGCGCCGCGGGCCGGACCGCGACTGGCTGAAGCTCACCTACGCCGAGGCCAAGAAGCAGGTCGATGCCGTGACGCAGGCGCTGCTCGACCGCGGCTTCGGGCCCGGGAAGCCCGTCATGATCCTGTCGTCGAATTCGATCGAGTTCGCGCTGCTCACCCTGGCGGCCATGCAGGCGCGCGCGCCCGTGGCGCCGGTGTCGCCGGCCTATTCGGTGATGAGCCAGGATCACGCCAAGCTGAAATACGTCTTCGACCTCGTCAGGCCCGGGCTGGTGTTCGTGCAGAACGGCGAGATCTACGCCCGTGCGCTGGCCGCCCTCGACCTAGAGGGCGTGCTGCTGGTCCATGTCGACAAGCCGCCGCCCAGGATGCAGTCGATGCCGTGGAGCGAGCTGGTGGCGACCCGGGCGACGGACGCGGTCGCGAAATCGGTCACGATGATCGAGCCCAGGACCGTTGGAAAATTCCTGTTCACCTCGGGCAGCACCGGCCTGCCCAAGGCGGTGATCAACACCCAGGAGATGATGTGCGCCAACGTAGCGATGATGAGCATGGCGCGCGTGCGCAAGCCCGGCGAGCCCGCGCCGGTCATGCTCGACTGGCTGCCGTGGAACCACACGATGGGCGGTAACGCCACCTTCCAGGGCAACCTCAACGAGGGCGGCACGACCTGGATCGACGACGGCAAGCCGCTGCCAGGCCTGTTTGAGGAGACGCTGCGCAACCTGCGCGAGGTCTCGCCGACGTCGTTCTCCAACGTGCCGGCGGGCTACGCCATGCTGGCCACCGCGCTCGAGAAGGACGAGAGCCTGGCCAGGCGCTTCTTCAAGAACATCAACGTGCTGTCCTACGGCGGCGCCACCCTGCCGAACGATCTCTATGAGCGCATGGAGACGCTGGCGGTGAAGCACACCGGCTATCGCATCCCCTTCGTCACCGGCTGGGGCTCGACCGAGACGGCGCCGACCGCGACGTCGGTCCATTGGGCATCGGACCGCGTCGGTCTCGTCGGCCTGCCCTATCCCGGCGTGCAGCTGAAAATGGTGCCGACCGGCGAAGAGGGACGCTACGAGCTGCGGCTGAAGAGCGTGATCGTGACGCCGGGCTATTTCAAGCAGCCCGAGCTCACGGCGCAGATGTTCGACGAGGAGGGCTTCTACAGGATCGGCGACGCCGGCCGCTTCGTCGATCCCGAGGATCCGAGCTGGGGCCTGATCTTCGACGGCCGTGTGGTCGAGGACTTCAAGCTCAGCAGCGGCACCTTCGTGCTGGTCGGCACCTTGCGCACGACGGCGATCGCGGCGGCAACGCCGGTGCTGCAGGACGCCGTGATCTGCGGGCAGGACCGCGACTATGTCGGCCTGCTGGGCTTTCCCAACATCGCCGCCTGTCGCCAGCTCGCCGGCGACACGGCGGCAAACCTCACGACGGCAGAGCTGCTGGCGCATCCCGCCGTGGTCGGCACCGTGCGCGATGGCCTCGCCCGCCTGAATGCCGGCAGCAAGGGCTCGTCGATGCGGGTGCGCCGCGTGCTGCTGATGGCCGAGCCGCCCGCGGTCGACGGTCACGAGATCACCGACAAGGGCTACATCAACCAGCGCGCCACGCTGGAGCGCCGCAAGGCGCTGGTGGAAAAACTCTATGCCGGCGGCGAGGGCGTGATCGAGGTAGGATGAAGCCATGAACAAACGATTGGCAGGCAAGGTGGCGATCGTCACCGGCGGCGCGAGCGGCATGGGCCGCGCGACCGTCATGCGTTTTCTCGCCGACGGCGCCAAGGTGATGGTGGCCGACCTCAACGAGGCGAACGGCGCCGAGACGATGGCCGTGGCCAAGGCCCAGGGCCACGGCGACAACATCGCCTTCGTGCGCTGCGACGTGGCCAACGAGTCCGATGTCGCGGCCACCGTGGCGGCGGCCGAGACGCGCTTCGACCGGCTCGACATCGCCTATCTCAATGCCGGCGTCGGCGGCGCCTTCGGGCCGATCGCCGAAATCAGCGTCGAGGACTGGGACTATACTTTCGCGGTGCTGACCCGCTCGGTGTTCCTCGGCATGAAACACGCCTCGCCGGCCATGAAGAAGTACGGCGGCGGCGTGATCCTGGTGACGGCCTCGATCGCGGGCATGGTGGGCGGCGGCGGCAGCCACGCCTATTCGGCGGCCAAGGCCGCCCTCATCAGCCTGATCGAGAATGTCGCGGCCGAGCTCGGCCCCGACCGCATCCGCGTCGTCGGCATCGCCCCCGGCGTGATCTCGACGCCGCTGGTCCATCGCGGCCGGCCGGAAAAATTCGAGAAGCAGTTCAGCCAGCAGCCGTGGCCCGACCGCGGCGAGCCCGACCACATCGCCGATGTGGCGTCC
Source organism: Reyranella sp. (assembly GCF_004296935.1). Taxonomy (GTDB): domain Bacteria; phylum Pseudomonadota; class Alphaproteobacteria; order Reyranellales; family Reyranellaceae; genus Reyranella. Next base: position 12,539 of record NZ_SCVH01000047.1, on the reverse strand, counting down.
TTCCTGTGCTCCGACGAGGCGCGCTTCATCACCGGCGAGACGGTCAAGGTCGACGGTGGCCTGCTGGCGCAGGGCGTGGCGCTGTGGGGCACCGGCCGCGACAACACTTTCATGAAAAGCGCGGGCGTCAACCGCGGCACGACGGGCGAGGCCATGGTCGTGCGCAACCTTCAATCCGGAGACCAGAAGAAATGACGAGCGAAGCGCAAAAACTGCACGGACATCTCATCGGCCAGCAGGGGTCCAGGCGGTCGCTGAACACGCCGGCGCTGGTGCTCGATCTGGAGATGCTCGACCGCAACATCGCCGAGATGGCGTCCTTCGCCAAGGCGCACAATGTGAAGCTGCGCCCGCATTCCAAGACCCACAAGTCGGCCGACATCGCCCGCCGCCAGATCGCATCGGGGGCGCTGGGCGTTTGCTGCGCCAAGCTGGGCGAGGCCGAGGCGCTGGGCGAGGCCGGTATCGAGGGGCTGCACATCACTTCGCCGGTGGTGACGCCGCAGGCGATCGCGCGGCTGATTGCGCTCAACGCCAAGGTGAAGGGGCTTATGGTGGTGGTCGACCATCCGGCCAACGCCGCGGCACTGGCCGCGGCGGCGGCGAAGGCCGGCCAAACGCTCACCGTGATCGTCGACATCGATCCCGGTATCCACCGCACCGGCGTCGCCTCGCCCGAGGCCGCGGTCGAGCTTGCGCAACTGGTCGCCAAGCAGAAGGCTCTGAAATATGGTGGCGTGCAGTTCTACTGCGGCCGGCACCAGCACATCGTCGATTTCAAGCAGCGCAAGGCCGAGATCGAGGAGCGCACCGACTACCTGAAGGGAATCCTCGCGAAGCTGGAGGCCGCCGGGCTAAAACCCGCCATCGTTACCGGCTCCGGCACCGGCACCCACTTCATCGACGCCAAGCTGGGCGTCTACACCGAGCTGCAGGTCGGCTCCTACGTCTTCATGGATCACGACTACAACGTCTGCGACCTGCGCGGGGCCGACAAGCCCACCTTCGAGCAGGCGCTGCAGATCGATGCGCGGGCGGTGAGCGCCAACACGCCGGGCATGGTCACGGTCGATGCCGGCCTGAAGGCGATGGCGACGGAGAAGGGGCCGCCCATGATCCTGAAAGGCGCCGCCCCCGGCTCGACGACGCGCTTCATGGGCGACGAGCACCTGGCGGTGATCGCGCCGGAGGGCCAGGCAGCACCTGCCTTGGGCGACCAGGTGATCCTGGTGCCGCCGCACTGCGACCCCACGGTCAACCTCTACGAGAGCTATCACGTGGTGAAGGGTGACACGCTGGTCGAGATCTGGCCGGTCACGGGAAGAGGGCGCTCGCGCTGAACATCAAACTCCTCTCCCCCTAGCGGGGGAGAGGAACATGAGGTTCGCCGACCAGCAGTCCGCCCTTCCAGGTGCGGGCGAGCGCGACCAGCGCACACATGCCGACGGCGCTGACAAGGGTCATCGCGAGAAACGCGTGCTGGCCGTAGTGCGAATAGAGCAGGCCGGAGAACTGGTAGACCAGCGCCTGCGTGGCGCCGGTGCCGAGCGCATAATAAAGACTCTGGCCGATGGCGGCGCCGTGCGCCGGTAGCGCCCGCTGCAGGAAGGCCATGGCGCCGAGATGGTTGGCGGCGAAGGTGCAGGAATGGAGCGCCTGCAGCAGCACCAGCGCCCAGAGTTCCGTCGTGAAGGCCATCGCCGTCCAGCGCACGATGCCGGCTGCGAGGCCGAGCCCGATCAGGCCGCAGACTCCCACCCTCGCCAGCAGCCAGCCGCCGAACAGCATCAGCACGATTTCTATGGCGACGCTCTCCGCCCACAGCGCGCTGATGGTGATGTCGTCGATGCCGGCGGCGCGCCAGGTGAGCGTGCCGAAGCTGTAGAGCACGGAGTGGCTGGCGGCGCAGAGGCCGGTCGCCATGAGGAACAGCAGGAAGGGCGGCTGGCGCAGGAGATCGCTGACGCGGAACGAGGCGTGGACATGTCCGGCAGCCTGGGCACGGGCTGGCGCCGCCGGCAGCAGGAGCGCGAAGGGCGCCAGCAGCACGATGCTCGCCATGCCGACATAGAGCACCCAGGGCGGGCCGTAGCGGTCGACGGCGATGCCGGCCACGAAGGTGCCGCCGATGAAGGCGACCGAACTCCACATGCGCACGCGTGCATAGTCGAGGCCGCGGCGCTTGGTCTCCGTCACCAGCACGCCGTCGTAAAGCGGCATCGGCGGCGACCACATGAAGCCCCAGATCATGGTGACGACGAAGATCGCGAGGAACGAGGTGGAGAAGTCGTAGGCCACGATCATCACGACCGCCGCGAGACCCAGCGTCACCAGCACGCCGCGCGGGCCGCCCAGCCGGTGGGCGATCCAGCCGACGGAGAGCGTGGCGATCACAGAGACGATCTGGCGCGACATGAAGAGCGTGCCGATCTCGGTGTCGGTGACGCCGCGGTCGCGCAGCCACACCGGCCAGTAGCTCATGAAGGCGCCGGCGGCGAAGAAGTACGCCGCGCCATAGCCGGCGAGCCTCAAACCCGTCAGCAGGCGGCCCGTCAGCCGACGGTCCATCAGGCCGCAAACTCGCGGCGCGCCTCGGCGGTGTGCTGTCCCAAGGCCGGCACCTCACCCAGCCGCTCGGGTTCGCCGTCGTAGGAGGCGGCGAGCGCCGGGATGGAAACCTCGCCCTTGTTCGAGGTGAAGACGGTGCGGCGAAGCTGCGGATGCCTGGAGAGATCGCCGACCGAGCTCACGCGCGCCCAGGCGATCTGAGCGGCATCGAGCCGCGCGGCCAGCGTCTCGAAGCTCTGCGCGCCGAAACTCTTCGCGACGATGGCGTTGGTGTCGTCGCGCCGCGAATTGCGCGCCTTGTTGGTGGCGTAGTCGGGATCCTTCTCCAGCCCCGGCCGGTCGAGCACGCCGTGGCACAGGCGCTCGAACTCGCGGTCGTTCTGGATCGAGATCAGGAGTGGCACCTTGTCGGCGCTCGGATAGACGCCGTAGGGCGCGATGAACGGATGCGTGAGGCCAAGGCGCGGCCACTCGTAGGCGGCGTAGTCCATGGCGAGCAGCGGCACCGTCATCCATTCGGCCATGGAGGAGAACAGCGAGACCGAGATGGCCCGGCCTTCGCCGGTCTTCTGGCGCGCCAGCAACGCTTCCAGCACCGCGGCGTGGGCATACATGCCGGTGCCGATGTCGGTGGCCGAAATGCCGACGCGGCCCGGCGCGTCCGCGGTGCCGGTGATCGACGCGAGGCCGCTCTCGGCCTGTACGAGGAGATCGTAGGCGCGGCGGTTCTTGTAGGGCCCATGGTCGCCGTAGCCCGAGACGTCGACGGTGATGAGCTTCCTGTGCTTGGTTCGCATGGCGGCCGAGCCGAAGCCGGCACGCTCGGCAGCCCCCGGCGCCAGGTTCTGGATCAGCACGTCGGCCCTGGCGATCATGCGATGGAGAAGGGCGAGATCCTCGGCCTGCTTGAAGTCGAGCGCGACCGACTGCTTGCCGCGATTGAGCCAGACGAAATAGCTCGACTCGCCTTTCACGTAGCCGTCGTAGGCTCGCGCGAAATCGCCCTCGGGCCGCTCGATCTTGATGACGCGGGCGCCGGCGTCGGCCAGCCGTGCCGCGCAGTAGGGGGCGGCCACCGCCTGCTCGACACTCACCACCAGGAGGCCGTCCAACGCTCCAGACATTGCAGCTCTTCTTTCCGTTCGGGGCCCGCAACATGCCTTAGCCTCTCGGGCTATGCCATAGTGCGCGCCGAAACGAAGAAGGATGGGGAGCGTAAATGCCGGGACCGTTGACGGGCGTGCGGGTGATCGATCTGACGGCGGTGCTGCTGGGCCCGTTCGCCACGCAACATCTGGCCGACATGGGCGCCGACGTGATCAAGGTCGAGCCGCCCGAGGGCGATCTGCTGCGGCTGTCGGGCGGCGTGATGGGCCGCGACAAGAGCATGGGCCCGATCTACATGGCGGCCAACCGCAACAAGCGCTCGATCTGCCTCGACCTCAAGAAGCCCGAGGCCGTCGAGGTTCTGAAAGGCATGATCAAGACCGCCGACCTGTTCATCCACAACAGCCGGCCGGCGGCGATCGAGCGGCTGGGCCTGGGCTACGAGGACCTGAAGAAGATCAATCCCTCGATCATCTTTGCCTATTCGCTGGGCTATGCGCGCAAGGGACCGTACGGCCACAAGCCTGCGTTCGACGATCTCGTGCAGGGCGTGAGCGGGGCGGCCTCGTTGCAGAGCCGCGTCGACGGCGCGCCGCCGCGCTTCATGCCGAGCCTGATCGCCGACAAGACGACGGGGCTGCATCTCTGCATCGCCGTGCTGGGCGCGCTCTATCATCGCAAATGCACCGGCGAGGGCCAGATGATCGAGGTGCCGATGCTGGAGACGCTGGCCTCGTTCTGGCTGACCGAGCATCTGTTCGGCGCGACCTGGAAGCCGGAACGCGGCGCCATGGGCTACGACCGCATCATCAACAAGTACCGCCATCCGTTTCCCACGAAGAACGGCTACATCTGCGCGCTGCCCTACACCGACCAGCACTGGATCGCCTTCTTCGAGCTGGCCGGCCGGCCCGATCTCGCCAAGGAGAAGAAGTTCGTCGACCGCACCGAGCGGCCGAAGCATTTCAGCGAGCTCTACCAGGTGCTCGACAGCCTTCTGAAGGACCGAACCACCGAGGACTGGCTCGAAATGTTCGACAAGGCCGACATCCCGGCCATGCCGGTGCACACGCTCGAGGAGCTGGTCGACGACCCGCATCTGAAAGCCACCGGCTTCTTCACCGAGCGCGAGCATCCGACCGAAGGCCCGATCACGACCTTCGCCAGTCCGCTCGATTTCGAGAAGACCAAGACCGAGTTCCGCCGCCATGCGCCGCGCATCGGCGGCGACGGCGTGGAAGTGCTGCGCGAGGCGGGCCTGAGCGACGCTGCCATCGAGAAACTGAAGGCGGACGGGGCGTTGCTGGTGCCATGACGTAACCGATTTCCTACGTAAACTTGTTCCGCTTCGCGGCGTACCCAGCCGCCTGCCGATGGCGTAACGCTTGTCCGGAACGGGCTCGTGGCTAAACTCCGGCCAAATCCAAAACCCGGCCCGGGAGGGACTGATGGACCTCGCTTTCACCCCTGAAGAACAGAAATTCGCCGACGACGTGCGTGCGTTTGTCCGCGCCAATCTGCCGGCCGACGTGCGCGACAAGGTCAAGAACGGCAAGCACCTCGGCCGCGACGACTACATGCGCTGGCAGCAGGCGCTCGGGAAGAAGGGCTGGCTGGTCTACACGTGGCCGAAGAAGCACGGCGGCCCGGGTTTTACGCCGGCCGAGCGCTACATCTTCGAGAACATCTGCGCCGAGGAATATGCGCCCGGCATCATCCCGTTCGGCACCAAGATGGTGGGTCCGGTGATCTACACCTTCGGCAACGAGGAGCAGAAGGCGAAGTATCTCGACCCGATTCGCCTCAGCACGGTGTGGTGGTGCCAGGGCTACTCCGAGCCGGGCTCGGGCTCCGACCTCGCCTCGCTGCGTACCAAGGCCGAGAAGGAAGGCGACCATTACATCGTGAACGGGTCCAAGACCTGGAACACGATGGGCCACTGGGCCGACTGGATCTTCTGCCTGGTGCGGACCGACCCCAAGGCCAAGCCGCAGGAGGGCATCTCCTTCCTGCTGATCGACATGAAGACTCCGGGCATCACCGTGAAGCCCATCATCATGGCCGACGGCGGCCACGAGGTGAACGAGGTCTTCTTCGACAACGTAAAAGTTCCGGTCGCCAACCTGGTGGGCAAGGAGAACGAGGGCTGGACCTGCGCCAAGTTCCTGCTGGCCAACGAACGGCTGGGGATCGCCGCCGTGCCGCAGTCCAAGCGCGGCGTCGCGGCCTTGAAGGACATCGCCCGCGCCGAGCAGGACAACGGCAAGCCCCTGATCGAGAACCAGAGCTTCGCCGAGAAGATCGCCGATCTCGAAATCCAGGTGACGGCGCTCGAGTACACCGAACTACGCGTGCTGTCGGCGATGGCGCACGGCGGCCAGCCCGGTCCGGAAGTTTCGGGGCTCAAGATCCGGGGCTCGGAGATCCAGCAGCGCCTCACCGAACTCACCATGGAAGCGGTTGGCGAATATTCCGCGCCATACCTGCCGGGCCTGTTGTGGCAGGGCACCAACGAGGCGCCGGTCGGGCCCGACTACGCCCATCTCGCGGCACCGCGCTACTTCAACACACGCAAGACCACGATCTACGGCGGCAGCAACGAGATCCAGAAGGGCATCATCTCCAAGATGGTGCTGGGACTCTAGGATGGACCTCGCGCTCAAGCCCGATCACAAGGCGTTCGCCGACGAAGTACGGGACTTCGCCCGCAAAAACCTGTCGCCCGCGACCAAGGAAAAGACCTTCTCGGGCAAGCACTACGACCGCGACGACCACATGGTCTGGCAGCAGGCGCTCGGCAAGAAGGGTTGGCTCGCCTACACCTGGCCCAGGAAATTCGGCGGGCCGGGCTGGGACGTGACGCAGCGCTTCCTGTTCGAGAACGTGCTGGCGGAGGAGGGCGCACCGCGCATCCTGCCGTTCGGGCCCAAAATGGTCGGGCCGGTGATCTACACCTTCGGCAACGAGGAGCAGAAGGCGCGCTTCCTGCCGGGCATCCGTGAATCGACGGTGTCATGGTGCCAGGGCTATTCCGAGCCGGGCGCCGGCTCCGATCTCGCCAATCTACGCACGAGGGCGGTGCGCGAGGGCGACCACTACATCGTGAACGGGCAGAAGACCTGGACCTCCTACGCCCATTGGGGCGATTGGATCTTCTGCCTGGTGCGGACCAACACCGAGGCCAAGGCGCAGGAAGGCATCTCCTTCCTGCTGATCGACATGAAGACGCCGGGCGTCACCGTGCGGCCGATCATCATGCTCGACGGCGCCCATGCCGTGAACGACGTGTTCCTCGACAATGTGAAGGTTCCCGTCGCCAACCTGGTGGGCAAGGAGAACGAGGGCTGGACCTGCGCCAAGTTCCTGCTCGCCAACGAGCGCCTGGGCATCGCCGAGGTGCCGTCATCCAAGCGCGGCGTCTCGATGCTGCGCACGCTCAGCGACGATCCGTCGATGGCCGAGAAGATCGCCGATATCGACCTTCAGGTTCAGGCGCTGGAGATGAGCGAGCTGCGGGCGCTCTCGACCATGGCGCTGGGTGGCGCGCCGGGACCCGAGGCCTCGATCCTCAAGGTCCGCGGCTCGGAAATCCAGCAGCGTATCGCGGAACTGGCCATGGAAGCCTGTGGCGAGTACGCCGCGCCCTATCAGCCGGGCATGCTGTTTCAGGATACGAACGAGACGCCGATCGGCCCCGACCATGCGCCGCCCGCCGCGCCGCGCTATTTCAACATGCGCAAGACCACGATCTACGGCGGCAGCACCGAGGTTCAGAAGAACATCGTGTCCAAGGCCATCCTCGGGCTATAAGACGCGCAATATCTGGAGGAAGACGAGATGGATCTGTCCCTTTCCGACGAGCAGAAACAGCTGCAGGAGCAGGCCGAGCGTTTCGTGCGCGACAAGTACGCGTTCGATGCCCGCCGCAAGATCGCGGCGACCGAGCGCGGCTGGCTGCCCGAGAACTGGGCGCAGTTCGCCGAGCTGGGCTGGCTCGGCATGTCGTTTTCGGAAGAGGACGGCGGCTACGGCGGCGGTCCGATCGAGACCATGATCGTGATGGAGCAGTTCGGCAAAGGCCTGGTGCTGGAGCCGTTCCTGCCGACGGTCGTGCTGGGCGGCGGCATGATCGCCCGCTCAGGCTCCAAGGCCCAGAAGGAGGCGCTGCTGGCGCCGATGATCGAGGGCAAGAAGCAGTTCGCCCTGGCCTGGCTAGAACGCCAGTCGCGCTACAATCTGGCCGACGTTTCGCTCAAGGCCACCAAGGAGGGTGCCGGCTGGTCGCTCTCCGGCCACAAGGGCGTGGTCTATAACGCGGCCTCGGCCGACCACATCATCGTGCTCGCCCGCACCGCCGGCAGCGCGCGCGAGCCCAAGGGCCTCACACTCTTCATCGTCGACGGCAAGGCCAAGGGACTTTCACGCCGCGACTATCCGACCCAGGATTCGCTGCGCGCCTCCGAACTCACCTTCGACAAAGTCTCGGCCGGCGCAGACGCCGTGCTGGGCAAGGTCGACGAGGGCTTCGGCATCGTCGAGGACGGCGTCGACCGTGCCATCGTGGCGCTCTGCGCCGAGGCCACCGGCTGCATGGACGCGATCAACGCGGCGACGCTGGAATACATCAAGACCCGCAAGCAGTTCGGCGTGCCGATCGGCAAGTTCCAGGTGCTGCAGCATCGCATGGTCGACTGCTTCACCAACGCCCAGGAAGCGCGCTCGATGACCCTGATGGCGTCGCTCAAGATCGACGACAAGGATCCCGTCGTGCGCGCCAAGGCGGCATCGGGCGCCAAGGTGCAGATCGGCAAGTCGGGCAAGTTCTGCGGCCAGAGTGCCGTCCAGATGCACGGCGGCATGGGCGTCACCGACGAGCTTTCGGTCAGCCACTACTTCAAGCGGCTGACCATGATCGACCTGATGTTCGGCAACCAGCAGCATCACCTGACGCGCTACAGCAACCTCGCGATGGCGGCGTAAACGCCGCTTTCACGCGGCGGAGACCATGAGCGCGATCGTCGACATCATCGTGCCGGTGTTCGGCATGGTGCTGATCGGCTGGGTGATCGGCCGCACGCCGCTGCTCAGCGCCGAGGGATTGCGCGGGCTCACCGGCGTCACCTTCTACGCGCTGTTTCCGGCGCTGCTCTTCCGCTCCATGGCCAAGGTGCGGATCGAGACGCTCGAGCCCGACATCCTGCTGGTCTTCTTCGGCGCCGTCTTCCTGCTCTATGGCGTGCTGATGCTGCTCGGCCGCGCCTTGGGCATGGGCATCGGCGACCGCACCATGCTGGCGCTCTCCGGCGTCTTCTCCAACGGCGTCGGCATCGGCATCCCCTTCATCACCTACGCCTTTGGCGAGCAGGGGCTGGTGCCGCTGCTGATGATCATCAGCGTACATTCGCTGATCCTGCTCACCTTCTCGTCCTTCCTGATGGAGATGGATGCGCCGGGCGGCGCCCGCCGACGGCTGCTCGGCCGGCTGGGCGGGGCGGCGCTCAACATGCTGAAGCATCCCGTCATTCCGGCGATCTTCGCCGGCCTCGCCTGGGGTGAACTCACCCGGCTGGTCCCCGGCCTCGCGACGCCGGCCGTGATCGACCGCATCCTGCAGGCCCTGGCGATGGCGGCGCCGCCCTGCGGCCTGATCATGGTCGGCGCCTCGCTCGCCCACGTCGGCTTGAAGGGGCACTGGCAGTCGGCAGCGTTGGCCACGGCCTTCAAGCTGGCGGCGCTGCCGCTGCTGGTGTGGACGCTGGGGCGCTACGTCTTCCCGCTCGATCCGCTGTGGCTCACCGTGGCGACCCTGAACGCCGCCCTGCCGGCCGGCGCCAACGTCTATCTGGTCGCCCAGATGTACGGAGTCGGAGTCGCGCGGGCGACCAACGCCGTCGTCATCTCGACGGCGGCCAGCGTGTTCACGCTGTCGATCGCGCTGTTGTTGCTGGGCGTTCAGGCGCGCTAGTATTTCGTCCGGAGGGAAAGGTCATGACCTACGAAACGATTCAGGTGCAGAAGATCACCGGTGGCTGCGGCGCGGAGGTGCTGGGCATCGATCTCAACGTCATGAGCAACCGCCAGTGGGACGAGGTCCAGCGCGCCTTCGTCGAGCACGGAGTCATCTTCTTCCGCGACCAGAAGCTCACGCCCGAGCAGCACATCGAATTCGCGCGGCGCTGGGCGCCGATCGACGTCAACCGCTTCTTCAAGGCCGCGCCGGGCTATCCCGAGATCGCCGAGGTGCGCAAGGAGCCGGAGCAGAAGACCAATATCGGCGGCGGCTGGCACACCGACCACAGCTACGACCAGGAGCCGGCAATGGGCTCCATCCTGCTGGCCCGCGAAGTGCCGGAGGAGGGCGGCGACACGCTGTTCGCCAACATGTACCGCGCCTTCGAGACGCTCTCGCCCGGACTGCAGCGCACGCTGGAAGGAATGCGTGCCGTACATGGTTCGGCGCACATCTTCGGCAAGGGTGGCGTCAATGACAAGAATCCCGAAGGTGCGAGCCGTTACGAAAATCACGACAAGGTCGGCGCCGATGTCGTGCACCCGGTCGTGATCAAGCACCCGCTGAGCGGCCGCAAGGCGCTCTACGTCAACCGCGCCTTCACCCTGCGCTTCGACGGCTGGACGGCCGAAGACAGCAAGCCGCTGCTCGACCATCTCTACCAGCACGCGGCGCGGCCGGAATTCACCTGCCGCTTCCGCTGGCGCGAGGGCTCGATCGCCTTCTGGGACAATCGCGCCACCTGGCACTATGCCGCCAACGACTATCAGGGCGAGCGCCGCCTGATGCACCGCATCACCGTCGCCGGCTGCGCGCTGCAGGCGGCGACGGCCTAGAAGTCGACGTTACCGGTGGAGCTTCAGCGACATCTCGCCGATGCCCATCGCTAGGTTGTAGCCCGCGTCCTGCACGATGCCCGAGGCGACCATGCCGATCTCGGCGTTGGGGCCGCCGTAGAGCCAGTTGCCGCCGGCCTGGCCGCCGACCGCGGCCGTACCTTGCTCGCCGACATAGGTGCCGCTCAGCGAATTCGCCGCGCGCTCGGAGCCCAGCGAATAGACGCGCCAGATCGTGTGCATGGCCTTGGTGTAACCGATGTCGACGCCGACCTTGTTGATCGTGCCGCTGTACTGGGCGGTCGACACGCCGTCTTTGCCGAGGAAGACGCAATCCATGCTCTTGCTCGAGCCCAGGATGTAGCCCGTGCCGCCGGCGATGTTGCAGGTCAGCGACCCGATGAAGATCCGGGAATTGGCGTTGGTGGTATTGAGTTCCTGGGGCGTCGACTGCTGCATGCAGGCACCAGCGGCCAGAGCCAGGGCGACCGCCGCGGCGGCCGAAAGATACTTGTTCACTGAGTACTCCTTGCGACGAACGTTGCGCTAGTTCCTGAGGGTGAGACCCATCTCGGCGATGCCATAGGCCAGGTTGTAGCCGGCGTTGCCGCTATCCTGGATCTGCGTCGCCTGCAGCACGATCTGGTTGTTGCTGCCGCCATAGAGCCAGTTGCCACCGGCGCTCGAACTCACCGCGACCGAGACCTGTTCGCCGCCATAGTTGCCCGCCAGGACCCTGGGATTGGTGCTCGTGGCGTCACCGACCAGGCCGCCGAGCTGGAAAACGTGCCAGATCAGGTGAGCGGACTTCGTATAGCCGATGTCGATGCCGAACTTGTGGATCTTGCCGGTGTAGGCCTGCGAGACGCCTTCCTTGGTGAGGTAGACGCAGCTCAGGTCCTTGGTCGAGCCGAAGACGTAGCCGGTGCTGCCGCTCACGTTGCAGGTGAGGGCGCCGATATAGACCTTGGAATCCGCATACTGCTTGTTCATGGCCTGCGCCGTGGGCTGGCCTGTCTGACAGGCGCCGGTCGCCGCTGCGAGAACTGCCACCGCGGCGGCCGCAATAAACTTGTTCATTCAACACTCCTTTGCGGTCGCGAGTATGCCACAGCCCGCGGCAAGTCGCTGTCCACAGGAGCGCTGTCAGTCGATCAGCGGGTGGAGGCAGGCAACCTCGCGTCCGGCGCGTGTCGTGGCAAGCGGCGGCTCGTGCGTGCGGCAGTCCTGTGCCGCCCGCGGGCAGCGGCCGGCGAACCGGCAGCCCGGCGGCAGGTCGATCGGGCTCGGGATCTCACCGGGCAAGGTCTCGGCGATCGGCTCGAAGAACCGGGGCGAGGCGTTGAGGAGCGCCCTTGTATAGGGGTGTAGAGGGTATCGCAGCACCTCCTTTGTCGGACCGGCCTCGACGATCCGGCCGAGATACATCACCGCGATCCGACGGCAGAGATAGCTCGCCACCGCCAGGTCATGAGTGATGAACAGCAGCGTCAATCCCATCTCGTGCTGCAGGCCACGCAGAAGATTGAGCAGCTGCGCCTGGGTAGACACGTCGAGCCCCGAGACCGCCTCGTCGGCCACGATCACTTTCGGCTCCGAGGCAAGCGCGCGGGCGATCGCGACGCGCCGCACCTGGCCGCCCGACAGCTGGCTCGGATAGCGGTCCGCGGTATCGGCCGGCATGCCCACGCGGGCGAGCAGGGCGGCGACGCGGGCGCGCAGCGCCGACTCCGGACACAGCGCGTGCTGGCGGATCGGCTCGCCGATCAGGTCGAGCGTCTTGAGCCGCGGATTCAGCGAGGCGCGCGCATCCTGATAGATCATGGCGACGTCGCGCTGGAACGAGCGCCGCTTGTCGTTCGTCAGGGTTTCGATGTCGTCGCCGCGATAGAGTGCGCGACCGTCGCTGCTCTCCGTCAAACCGAGCAGCACGCGCAACAGGGTCGACTTGCCCGAGCCGCTCTCGCCGACCAGTGCGACACTGTCGCCCGCCTGCACCGTGAGCCGGATGCCGTCGA
>NZ_SCVH01000046.1 GCF_004296935.1 Reyranella sp. | reverse complement strand
ATCGACTCGAGCCTCTGGATGTCGTGCCCGTCGAAGTGGGCGGCGGACTCACGGCGGCCGCCGGCCAGGATCAGGGCGATGGCCGCGACCACGCCCATGCCGATGTAGCAGGCGAAGGAATTGCTGTTCACGAAGGTGCCCGACATCAGGCATTGCCCGCGCGGATCGTAGACGCCCTGCTTCTTGAGGTAGCCGCCGACGTAGCAGTTGTGCGTCGTCACCTGCATGATCAGGGCATAGGTCATGACCAGGGCGGCGCTGGCGACCAGCAGCACCAGCAGTGTCCGCGCGTGATCGCGATCTTTGCAGATGGCCCGCGCCATCACGAAGATCAGCCCGCAGGCGATGCACTTCATCAATCCGTTCCGCGCCGCGTCGATGGCGATGTCGGGCACCGCGGCGTGGGCACTTCCCAGGATACGAAGCGCCGCGAAATAGAGCCAGGTGCTGCCCGACCCCGGCGCGATCGACGAGCCCTGCAGCAGGACGAAGGCGACGAAGAGGCCGAAGCAGACGATCAGCACCAGCAGCGGCCAGCGTTCGCGTTCGCCGACCGCGAAGCCTCGCCCCGCGCCGAAGCCCGCCGCCACGAGCACCGCCAGCAGGCCGAGCGCCACGGCGATCGGCGCCCACGCCCAGTCGCGGTTGGCGCCCATCGGCAGCGCGGCCAGCATGACCGTCGCGAAGAACAGCGCGATGACGAGAGTGTCGGCCAGCCTGAGAACCAGCGGCCGCCGGCGCTCTGCGGCGCCCTGTTCGCCGGCGTCTTGCCCCGCCCCGTGCGGCGTCATTTCCCGTCCCTCTTGATGATGCCGATCCAGTAGGCGAGTTCTTCCTGCGCCTTGGTCTCGTCGCGCAGGAAATAGCGGATCAGCAGTTCGTCGACCGGCGTGCGGATGGCCCCGGCGAACCAGCGTCGCTCCGAACTGAGACGCCACGTCATGACGACATAGGCCGCGATCCGATCGCGCTCCTGTGGCGTGAAGGCAACCCAATTGTCGAGGATCAACTGCAGCCGCGCCGGCCAGAGCGGGCTTAGCAGTGGCGAGGTGTCGATCGACATCAAAAGCGCGGCCACCACGCCGCGCGAGCTTCCCTCCAGTCCCTGACGCACCGAGGCCAGGCGCGCCCACGCAACGCCACGCCCCGGGGCGGAGCCCAGGCCGGCAACGAGATCGCCCTCTGCGCTCCGGAGCCAGTTCACCCGTTGCTCCACCGGCACGTCGAGCGTCGGCGTGAGCGCGGCGCCAACCACCAGTTGCGAGCGCTGCAGGTAGCGACCGGCGGCGGGATCGGCGGCGACCGCGCTGTTGAGGGCGACGATCCCGGCGTTGATGTCGGCGATCTTGACGGGCTCTCCGTTGCGTAGCTGGTTAAGGACGGCGTCGGCCTTCTGGGCCTGCCATGCACCTTGGGCCACCGGCCAGGCCTGGTAGGCGAGGATGGCGCCGGCGAGTCCCAGCAGACCGCGCAACGGCCAATTGAGTGATTTCACGACAGAGCCATCCCGAAGACGAGCCGAACGCGGCAGCTGCTACATTAGCTCATCCGCCACCGCGCATGAATGTCAAAGATGTTGCCCCTTTGGTACGGGCTCGGGAAAGTCCCGATCGGCATCTACGCGCTCTTGCGGTCGAAGCGCTGCAGTCCCGCCTTGCCGGCCGGTGTCAGCGCATAGACGCCGCGCTCGACCCGTTCGAACCAGCCATAGACATCCTGCTGCAGGATCTTGGCGGCGTTTGGCACGTCGGCGGCCTTGCGCATGTCGGCGAGCTTCATCGGCCCGCCACCGTCCAGCAGCACGGCGCAGCGCAGCGCCTCCTGGCGATAGGCCGTCATCAGCGGCGCCCGCATTGCCTGGCCGCCAAGGTTGGGATCGCCGACGCGGCGCGCATGCTCGCCCAGCATGCGGCCGGCCTTGCGCTTGTTCGGGCGCGGCCTGTAAGGCGCCGGATCGAGCACGACGTCGGCCTTTTTCCCGCTCACCACGATGAAGCCCAGGCCCAGCCGGCGGCAGAGCTTCCGGACGTTCTTCATCTGCTTGGGCCATTGGCCGACCGCGAGATAGACAAGATCGGTGAGCGCCAGGCGATCGACGCCTTGCAGGACGAGGCCGAGGCCGAAGGCGCGCTTCAGCTCGACCACCACCGGCGGCTCGGCGCCGCGCACGGCCACGACATCGCAGCCGCGCACCTCGCCCTTCACGACATAGCCCTGTCCTTCGAGCAGCGCCTTCACCGGCGCATAGAGATCACTCTCCAACGGCATGCGGAGAAGAGTGTATCATGGCTGGGAGCGCGCAACTCCAGTTGCGCTTTTTCTCGGGAACAATGAGCGCCACTGGAGTGGCGCGCGGAGGCGGCGCTTCACCCATGACCAGCGGCATGCCCACGCTGACGCAGATCCTGATCGCCATGGGCATGGCCCTCGTCGTCGCCATCGCAATCAGGGTCTACCGGGCCCGATCGGCCAAGCAGGCACCACCCCACGTCCACGACGTCTTGATGAAACGGGCGCAGGTCTATGCGAGCGAGAGCCCCTTCCTCGCGCACCTCTGCCGGCAATACCGGACGAACGGCCACCTCTCGGACCGCCAGGCCAAGACGGTCGCCAAGGCGATCGCGCGCCTCGAGGCGGCGCGCCCGGATCCGAAGCGCAGCGGGTGATTCGGGTGCCTCTGCCGATCGCGCCTTACTGCACGATGCGCACGTCATAGCCGAGCGGTGCGCTGTAGCCGCCGGCGACCGGTTCCCAGCCGCTCGAGCGCATGCACGACTTGAAGCGGCTGACGCTGACGGCCGGCATCGGCTGCTCCCGTCCGGAGGCATCCCGGGTCACCACGCTCGCGGCCTGGACGCAATTGTTGCGGTCGTTGACGAACGCCTCGTAACCCCGGCCGAGCTTGCCCCAGGTCAGCGTGAAGATCTGCTCATCGGGAACCGCCGGGGCGCAGGCCATCGCCAGCAGGCCCAGGGATAGTGCTGTGATCGCGCGGCGGTGTCCGCGCAGCCCCGTCGACATCATTGATTCTCCCCCGATTGTCACGCGGCGAAATGGAGCCCGCCGCCGCCGGCCCGTCAATGGCCGCAATCAGCGCCCGCCGTTCGCCGCGCCGATCACGCGACGCATCTCCTGCAGGAGACGGCGGCGGCTGCGGTCATCCGGCGCCGTACGCAGCGCACCGCGCAGGTCGAGCAGGATCTGGGCGTAGTCGTTGTGCCAGTCGCGGCGGGCGCTGGCCTCCTCGGCCGGCAAACGCGGGGCCTCTGCGCCGGCTGTCGTCGCCACGGCGGTCCAGCGACCGTCGCGCTGAACCAGTTCGAAACTCTGGTCGAGCGACGGCACGGCGACACGCTCGCGCGCCAATCCCGCGGCCGCCAGACCCTCGGCGAGGCCAGCGATCGAATCGGCTTCGCCATGGACCAGGATCGCCGTCGCAAGGCCGGCAAGTAGCGGCCGCGCCCAGTTCACCAGTTCCTCGCGGTCGGCATGACCCGAATAGGAATCGATGGTGCGAATCCGCGCCTTGACCCTCACCTCCTCGCCATGGATCCGCACCTGCTTCAGACCGCTGCGGACCAGCGCACCCAGCGTGCCCGGCGCCTGATAGCCGACGAACAGGACCGTCGAGTCATGGCGCCAGAGATGATCCTTCAGGTGATGCTTGACCCGCCCGGCATCGCACATGCCCGATCCCGCCAACACCACCGCGCCGCCGTGCAGCCGGCCGATAGCCTTGCTCTGCTCGATCGTCTCGGTGAGGCGGAAGTCGCCGGTGGAGAATGGATGGCCATCCGCGGACCGTTCCAGCGCGGCGTGATGGCGATGGAACACCTCGGTGGTGCGCCCCGCCAGCGGCGAGTCGAGGAAGATGGGCACCGACGCAAATTCGCCTGCGCGCTTCAATGCCGCGATATCGTCCAGGATTTCCTGTGTCCGTTCGACCGCGAAGACCGGCACGATGACGTTGCCACCGGCCTTCAAACCCTCGGTCAACTCGCGGCCAAGGATGGCGCGGCGTTCTGCTTCGGTGAGCCGCTCGCGAACCGTGTCACCGTATGTCGACTCGATCAGGGCGATATCCGCCGGAGCCGGCGGTGTGGGATCTGGCTGCAACGCCTTTTCCAGCGGACCGAGGTCGCCCGAGAAGACCAGCCGGATCGGCGCCGGCTTGGCGTCGACCTCCAGTTCGATGAAGGCGCTGCCCAGGATATGTCCGGCATTGCGCATCCGGGCGCGCACGCCGGGAATCGGCTTGAACCAGCGGTCGTAGGCAATCGGGTGAAGGAGCTCGAGCGAGGCCTCGGCGTCGGCCTTGGTGTAGATCGCCGTCACCTCGGCCTCGGCGCGGCGCGCGTTGCGCCGGTTCAGCCGCTCGACGTCGTTCTCCTGGATGGCGCCAGCATCGGGCAGCAGCCAGTGCAGCAGGTCGCGCGTTGCCGGCGTCGTCCACGCACGTCCGCGGAACCCGGCCAGCGCCAACTTGGGGAAAAGGCCGGTATGGTCGATGTGTGCGTGCGTCAGCAGCACGGCGCCGATCCCGGCAGCCTCGAAGGGAAACGGACGATAGTTGAGAGCGCGTAGCGACTTCGGCCCCTGGAACATCCCGCAGTCGACCAGCAGCGCGCCATGGGCGGTGACCAGCCGGAAGCACGAGCCCGTCACCGTCCCCGCCGCGCCGTGAATGTGCAGCGATACCGTCATGCCGGACCTGAAAGAGTGACGCCGTCGCCCTCGGAGGCGAACTTGGACGCAAAGCGGAAGTCGGCCTCGAACGCGGCATGGATGCGATAGAGCGGCTCGCCCTTCTCGACCGGATCGCCGATCTTCTTGAAGAAGTCGACTCCGGCGCCCTTGTCGATGGGCGCGCCGGCCAGCCGCGCGACGCGCGCCAGCCGGAGGCAGTCGACCGCCGTAACCACGCCGTCGCGCGAGGCCACGACGTCGTGCCGCAAGACACCGAGCGTCGAGGTCTCCGGTGGCGGGCCTTGTGCCGCCATGAGCCGCCGCATCTTGCGTGCCGCCGCCCCGCTTTCCAGCAATTCGCGCGCTCGCACGATGCCGCGGCCGCCGCGCAGCGCCGGATCGAACTCCAGCACGTGGCCCGCCAGCAGCAGCGCCCGCTCCTCGAGATCGCGCGGTGCCGCCGGATCGCGCTCGAGAACCTGCATCGCGTCGCGCGCCTCGAGCCAGGGGCCGATGCCGCGGCCGACCGGCTGGCTGCCGTCGGTGCCGACCACGACGACGTTCAGGTCGACCTCGTCGGCGATGTACTCGAACAGCTTGCGCAGGCGCACGAAGGACTCGCGGCTGCGCAGCTTGGCGGTCGGGCCGACCGGCAGGTCGAGCACGAGGTGCGTCGAGCCGGCCGCCAGCTTCTTCGACAGGATCGAGGCCACCATCTGTTCGGGAGTGTCGAGCGCCAGCGGACGCTCGACCGAGATCAGCACGTCGTCGGCCGGCGACAGATTGGCATGGCCACCCCACACCAGGCAGCCGTTCTCGGCGGCCACGATCTCACGCATCTCGTCCGGCCCGACATCGACACGGGCCAGAACCTCCATCGTGTCGGCCGTTCCCGCCGGCGAGGTGATGGCGCGGGACGAGGTCTTGGGAATCTTGAGTCCGTGCGCCGCCACGATCGGCACCACGATCATCGAGGTGCGGTTGCCGGGAATACCGCCGATGCAATGCTTGTCGACGATCACGTCGCCGTCCCACACCAGCTTGCCGCCCACCGCCGCCATCGCCCGGGTGAGCGACAGCACCTCGGGCGCCGTCGTGAAGCGCGCGCTGGCGATCAGGAAGGCGGCGATCTCCATCTTGGAATAACGATGTGCCACCAGGTCCTGGGCGATCGCCCGGTAGGCCTCGGGCGACAATACGGCGCCGTCGATCTTGGCGCGCACGTGATCGAGGCTGGGCGGCGGCGCGGCCTGGGCGATCTCGACCGGCGTGCCGTCGGGCAGCCCCAGATGGCGATGGGCGAGCAGGGAAAGCCCCAACTCGTCGGCGGCCATGATCGTCTCGTCGTCGACGATGTTCAGGGTGGCGACGATCCGCCGCCCGCCGCCGGTGATCTCGATGCGGGCCAGGGCCACGAATTCCTCGGCCCGGTAGAGCGGGCAGCGACGTGACAGAAACGCCACCGTCTCATGGCAGGTATCGATTCCAAGCTTCTTGAGCCGCAGCATATGCGAATGAGTATGGCACAGGTCGGATGCCGGCATTTGACCTGCATCATTCCCATGACTGCCCTCAAGCATCCCTGTTAGCGTGGCGTGTGTCCCGCAAACGTGAAACCGTCTCGGCGTCGGCCGCCCGTCGCATCGCCTTGGCGGCGCAAGGCTTCGGCGTCCCCCGCCCCGATGGCGCCACCAACGCCGGCCATGTCAAACGCGCCATCGATCGCCTGGGCCTGCTGCAGATCGATTCGGTCAACGTGCTGGCCCGCGCGCACTATCTGCCCCTGTTCTCGCGGCTGGGAAACTACGACTCGGACCATCTCGATCGCCTCGCCTGGGGACGCAAGAGCCAGCGCGGTCTGTTCGAGTTCTGGGCGCACGAGGCCTCGCTGCTGCCGGTCGCCAGCCATCCGCTGTGGCGCTGGCGCATGGCACGCGCGGCGGCGGCCCACGCCGGCGACATCAAGGGCAAGCTGCACGTCTTCCGCCGCGAGAAGGGCGCCTTCATCGATGAGGTACGGCGCCAACTCGTCAGCCGCGGTCCCCTCGCCGCCTCCGACCTCGAGGCGGGCACGTCCAAGACAGGGCCGTGGTGGGGCTGGAGCGACGCCAAGTACGCCATGGAGTGGCTGTTCTTCGCCGGCGAGGTGACGACGGCCACGCGGCGCGGCGCCTTCGAGCGCGTCTACGACCTCACCGAGCGCGTGCTGCCGGCCGCCGTGCGGGCGCTGCCGACACCGGAGCCGGCCGAGGCGCAGCGCGAACTGGTGCGCATTGCCTCGCGCGCACTGGGCGTCGCCACCGCGCGCGACCTGCGCGACTATTTCCGCCTCCCGGTCGACGACTTCAAGGCGCGACTGGCCGAGCTGGTCGAGGCCGGCGACCTGCTGCCGGTGGCCGTCGAGGGCTGGAGCCATCCGGCCTACCTCGATCCCAACGCGCGCCAGCCGCGCAGGATCGAGGCGCGCGCGCTGCTGGCGCCGTTCGATCCGCTGATCTGGGAGCGCGACCGCACCGAGCGGATCTTCGACTTCTTCTATCGCATCGAAATCTACACGCCGGTGGCCAAGCGCACGCACGGCTACTACGTGCTGCCCTTCCTGCTCGACGACAAATTGGTGGCACGCGTCGATCTCAAGGCCGACCGCGCCAACTCACGCCTGCTCGCCCATGCCGCCCATCTCGAACCGGGCAATGACGCGGCGAAGGTCGCCGGACCTCTTCGCGAGGAGCTGCGCCTGATGGCCGACTGGTTGGGCCTCGAGGGCGTGTCGTTGCCGCGCACCGGGGCGCTCGGCAAGGCGATGAGCGCTCAAACGCGGCGACGCTGAGACTCTGCGCGCCTGATCACCTGCGGTAGCGCAGCGCATCCGCCAGCATGGCAAAGGCCGGTGTGAGCTGGCGGCGGCTGGGATAGTAGAGGTGATATCCCGAAAAGGATGGGCACCAGTCGTCGAGCACCTGGATGAGCCGTCCGTCGGCGAGATGAGTCTGCACCTGATCCTCCGGCAGGTACGTCAGGCCCAATCCAGCCACGACCGCGTGTAGTCGGAGCGCGAGGCTGTTGCACACCAGCGGACCTTCAACCCGTACCTTCAGCTCACGCCCGCGTTTCTCGAATTCCCAGGCAAAGAGTCCGCCATGGGTGGGGAATCGGATATTGATGCAGTCGTGTGCGGTAAGATCCTGCGGCTTCCTGGGCCTCGGCCGTTTCGCGAAGTACGACGGCGCCCCGACGACGACCAGGCGGACGTTCGGGCCGATCGGCACCGCGATCATATCCTTGGCCACCTGTTCGCCGAGACGAACGCCCGCGTCGAAACGCTCCGCAACGATGTCGGTCAGGCCGTAGTCGAGAACCAGCTCTACCTTGATGTCGGGAAAACGCGGCAGCAGCGTCGCCAGCGCCGGCCAGAGGATCGTTTCGGCCGCGTGCTCGCCCGTCGTGATCCGGATGGTGCCGGCGGGCTTTTCCCGAAGCTCGCTCAAGGAGGCCAGCTCGGCGCCGATACTGTCGAGCGCCGGACCGAGCGTGCGAAGCAGCCGTTCACCGGCCTGGGTGGGCGCAACGCTGCGCGTGGTTCGGCTCAGCAGCCGGACGCCAAGCCGCTCCTCGAGCCTGCGGACGGTGAAGCTCAGCGCCGACTGGGAAGTCCCGAGCTGCGCCGCGGCCCGCGTAAAACTGCGCTCCTCGGCGACGGCTGCGAAGGCGTTGAGATCGGCAAGTTCCTCGCGTCTCATTCATGAATTCCAGATATAAGTCCATGCACTTCTTAGCAGCTAATCGCTAGGCGAAGCACGACCTATGTTGAGTGGATGAGACCGCCGAGAGGACCGATGAGGCTGTTTGGCATGACACTCGCCATCTGTGCGGTCGCCGCAGCGGCCGAGGCTCAGCAACGCACTCCGACCCGGGTGGCGCCGCCCAACATGCAGGCGATCACGCCACCGCTCGCGACCTACACCGACGAGGTGTTGTTCGGCGACGTCTGGAAGCGCACGGAGTTGGCGCTGCGCGATCGCAGCCTGGTCACCGTCGCCGCGCTCATCGCCGGCGGCCACACCCAGCAGATGACGGGGCACTTCAACCGCGCGCTCGACAACGGCGTGAAGCCGGCCGAGATCGCCGCCGTCATCACCCACCTTGCCTTCTATGCCGGCTGGCCGCGCGCGGTGTCGGCCATTGGAGTCGCGAAGGAAGTCTTCGCCAAGCGCGGCATCGCGACGGACAAGCTTGCGATGGGGTCGACCGAGCTTCTGCCCGTCGATCAGGCCAGTGAAGTACCGCGCTCGGCCGCCGTCGAAGCCCAGATGGGCGGTACGGCGCCGGCACTCGCCCGCTATACCAACGACGTGCTGTTCGGCGACCTGTGGCGGCGGCCCGACCTCGCGCCGCGCGACCGCAGCCTGGTGACTATCACGGCCCTGATTGCAGCGGGCCAGGTCGACCAGCTCCTGTTCCATCTCGACCGGGGCATGACCAACGACCTCACCCGGACCGAGATCTCGGAGACGATCACTCACCTGGCTTTCTATGCCGGCTGGCCGCGCGCGGTGTCTGCGGTGCCGGTGGCGAAGAAGGTGTTCGAGGCGCGCAACCCCCTCAAAGGAAGCATGATCCTAGAAATCCTGCGCCAAGGCTCGCAGCCGGCCACCAAAGGCTCGTCGGACAATTTCATCGGCTCCGTGTCGGTCGACCAGCGCTTTCAACGCAGCGATCCGGCGCGCGTCGGCGGCGGCACCGTTACCTTCCAGCCGGGTGCCCGCACCGCCTGGCACACCCATCCGCTGGGCCAGACCCTGATCGTCACCTCGGGCACCGGCTGGGTACAGCTCGAGGGCGGTCCGGTCGAGGAGATCCGCACCGGCGACGTCGTCTTCATCCCACCGCGGACGCGCCACTGGCACGGCGCCACGGCCACCTCGGCAATGAGCCACGTCGCAATCGCCGAAGCACTCGACGGCAAGAGCGTCGACTGGATGGAGCAGGTCACCACAGAACAGTACCGACGCGTCCCGCGTTGATCCACACGCCAACCTACGGAGAGTTGACCCACCATGAGCGCGCTCAACGTCAATGGCCGTGACCACACGGTCGACACCGACCCCGGCACTCCCATCCTTTGGGTCCTGCGCGACACGCTGGGCATGACCGGCACCAAGTTCGGTTGCGGCGCCGCGCAGTGTGGCGCCTGCACCGTCCATCTCGACGGCGAGGCCATCCGCTCCTGCGTCACGCCTCTCTCCGCCGCCGAGGGCAGGAAGATCACCACGATCGAAGCGACGACTGATGGTGCCGACACGGTCGGTGCGGCGGTGCATGCGGCATGGCTCAAGCACGATGTGGCGCAGTGCGGCTACTGCCAGAGCGGCCAGATCATGAGTGCGACCGCCTTCCTGAAGTCGCTGCCTCGCGGCAAGCAGCCGACGGCCGCCGAGATCGACGCGGCCATGGATGGCAACATCTGCCGCTGCGGCACCTACGCCCGCATCCGCGCCGCCGTCGCCGATGCCGCCCGCGCCCTCGCCTGAAGGAGCCACCGCCATGTTGCCCGATCTTGACCGCCTCGAATTGCCGCGCGCCCTACAGCATCTGTTGGCCCGGGGCCGAACCGACGACGCCGTGCCGCTGGCGCGCCGCAGCTTCCTGAAGCTGGCCGGTGCCGGCGGCCTTGCGCTCGGCGCCTTTCCGCACCTCGCCACGGCCCAGTCCCCTGGCGCTCTCAAGCCGACGCAACAGCCCTCGGCCTTCGTGCAGATCGCGCCCAATGGCGAGGTCACAGTGGCCATTAACCGGCTGGAGTTCGGCCAGGGCGTGCAGACGGGCTTGCCGATGATCCTGGCCGAGGAACTCGACGCGGACTGGAGCCTCGTGCGCAGCCGGCACGGTTCGAACGACCCCGCCTACGTCGACCCGCTGTTCGGCATTCACCTCACCGGCGGTTCGAATTCGATCAAGAACAGTTTTACGCAGTACCGCGAGCTCGGCGCACGCGCCCGCGCCATGCTGCTGGCCGCCGCCGCGGCGCGCTGGAAGGTCGATGTGACGAGCCTGCGCACGGAGGCCGGCACGGTACTAGGTCCGGACGGCCGCAAACTGGCGTACGGCGAGCTCGCCGAGGCCGCGATGGCCCTGCCGGTGCCGGAGAAGGTAACGCTGAAGGATCCGAAGGACTTCCGCATCATCGGCCGCCCGAACGCGCGCCTCGACGCGCGCGCCAAGAGCAGCGGACGCCAGGACTTCGGCATCGACGTTCGCCTGCCCGGGCAGCTCACGGCCGTGGTGGCCCGTCCGACGGTCTTCGGTGCCCGTCTCGCCTCAGTCGACGATAGCGCGGCGCGCGCCATCAAAGGCGTGAAAGCCGTGCTGCGCGTGCCGCTCGATCGCGGCGCCGAAGGCGTGGCCGTGGTGGCCGACGGCTATTGGCCGGCGCTTCAGGGCCGCGAGGCGCTGAAGCTGCAGTGGGACACGTCGGCCGTGGAGAAGGTCGACAGCGAAAAGCAACTGGCCCAGTACCGCGCGCTGGCCGAACGTCCTGGCTCGCGCAAGTTCGACGCCGACATGGCACCGCTGACGACCGCGCCCCGGCGACTGGAGGCGGAGTTCGTCTTCCCCTATCTGGCTCACGCGGCGATGGAGCCACTAAACTGCACTGTTGCCCTCGCCGACGGGCACGCCGAGGTATGGACCGGCTCGCAGTGCCCCGGCCTGGACGCCGCCGCGGTCGCGCGCGTTCTGGGCCTCGAGCCCGGACAGGTGAAGGTGCATGTGCAGATGGCGGGCGGTGGCTTTGGCCGGCGTTTCGCAGCCACGAGCGACTTCGTGGTCGAGGCCTGCGAGATCGCCAAGGCCGCGCGTGCCGCCGGCCTCGGCGTGCCGGTGCGCACGCTGTGGAGCCGCGAGGACGACATGAAGGGTGGCTACTACCGGCCCATGCACCTGCACCGCGCGCGCATCGGCTTCGACGAGCGTGGCAAGGTGCTGGCCTGGGACCATGTCATCGTCGGCCAGTCCATCACCACAGGCACGGTGTTCGGCGAATTCCAGGTGAAGAACGGCATCGACGCCACGGCGACCGAGGGCATGCGTGGACCCTACGCGGTGCCGATGCGGCTTACCGTGCATCACCCCGTGCTCAACGTGCCGGTGCTGTGGTGGCGCAGCGTCGGTTCCACGCATACCGCCTTCGTGATGGAGACCCTGATCGACGAGATCGCGCGCTCCGTGAACCAGGACCCGGTGGCCTACCGGTTGGGGCTGTTCGGCGACAAGCACCCGCGCCACCGCGCGGCGCTGCAGGTCGCGATCGACAAAAGTGGCTATGGCAAGCAGCGCTTGCCCACCGGCCGCGCGTGGGGCGTGGCGGTGCACGAGTCCTTCCAAAGCGTCGTGGCCTACGTGGTGGAAGCCTCGGTTAAGGACGGCCAACCGGTACTGCATCGCGTAACCGCCGGCGTGCACTGCAATCTCGTGGTCAACCCGCGCAGCGTGGAGGCCCAGGTGCAGGGTGCGGCGGTCATGGGCCTGTCGATGTGCCTGTCGGGTGCCGCCATCACGCTGAAGGACGGCGTGGTCGAGCAGAGCAACTTTGCCGACTACACCGTGGCCCGTATCACCGACATGCCGGCTTTCGAGGTCCACATCGTGCCCAGCGCCGCGCCGCCCACCGGCATGGGCGAGCCCGGCCTGCCGCCGCTGGCGCCGGCGTTCGCCAACGCCATTGCGCGCCTGACCGGCAAGCCGCTGCGCCAGCTGCCCTTCAATCTGGCGTGAGTCGGCACCTTGGATAAAACCAAGAGTAGGATTTGATAGGTTGACATTAGACCTATTTCCTAGTAACTAGAAGGCATGAAATTCCGCCACCAACCGCGCGCATCCCGCTCGAGCTTCTGGCGCCACCCTTTGCTGGCGGGGAAACGACTTTAAGCAGCTCGTTTGGTGTCCCACGTCCCCTGCTCGGACGACTATACATTCCCCTGCGAAATCAACCGGTTGGCAGAGTGCGCGTAACGCGGCAAACGACGTAGACCCGTGTCCCACTGACTCTCGCGGGAATGCGTGTCAGCAGAGGAAGTTGAAATGAACGATCTGGTTCTGAAGGGTGGGCGGGTCGTCGATCCCTCGCAGGGGCTCGACAAGATGACCGACATCGCCTTCTCAGGCGGCAAGGTCTCGGCGATCGGCGACAATCTCTCGGCCAAGGACACGCGCGACGTCGCGGGCAAGATCGTCTCCCCCGGCCTGATCGACCTGCACACCCACGTCTACTGGGGCGGCACGTCGCTCGGCGTAGAAGCCGAGCTGCTGGCGCGGACCGGCGGCGTCACCACCTCGATCGATGCCGGCAGCGCCGGTCCCGGCAACTTCCATGGTTTCCGCAAACATGTGATCGAGCCCTCGCCCGTCCGCATCCTGCCTTTCCTCAATGTCTCCTTCCCCGGCATCTTCGCCTTCTCGAAGACCGTGATGGTGGGCGAGAGCGCCGACATGCGCCTGCTCGATCCGCGCGAGGCGGTGCGCGTGGCGCTGGAGAACAAGGATCTCGTGCTGGGCATAAAAGTGCGCGTCGGCAAATCGGCGAGCGGCGATTCGGGCATCATGCCGCTCGACATCGCCCTCGACGTCGCCGAGGAGACGGGCCTGCCGCTGATGGCGCATCTCGACGCGCCGCCGCCCGCGCGCCATGAGGTGGTGAGCCGGCTGCGTCCGGGCGACATCCTCACCCACTGCTTCCGCCCTTTCCCGAATGCGCCGGTCCGTGCCGACGGCCGCGTGCGCGAGGAGATTTTGGCGGCGCGCAAGCGCGGCGTGATCTTCGACATCGGCCATGGCGGCGGCTCGTTCGGTTTCGGCACAACCACCAAGATGCTGGCGGCCGGCTTCCTGCCCGACGTGATCTCCTCGGACGTGCATGTGATCTCGATCGAGGGCCCGGCATTCGATCTCCTGACCACCATGTCGAAGTTCCTCTGCCTCGGCGTCGACCTGCCGACAGTGATCAAACTCGCGACCTCGAACGCCGCGGCGGCGATCAAGCGGCCCGATCTCGGCACGCTGAAAGTCGGCAGCATCGGCGAGGCCACCGTGATCGATATCGCGAGCGGCAAGTTCGACTATGCCGACTCGATCGGCGAGCGCATGATCGGGGACAAGCGGCTGCTCTCGGCCGGCGTGGTGCTGGCGGGCCGCTGGTGGCATCCGGTGTGATGAACGAGCCGAAGGAATCGAGTTCTCCGGCCTGCCTCGCCCACGAGGCCGACGACGCCTACATGGGCTTCGCCACCAGGGCCGAGATCGCGGCGTTCCTGAAGGACATCGACCAGATGGACGCCGATTCGATCCGGAAAATGCTGCCGCGCATCCGCGACGATGTCCTGCACAAGGAGATCAGCCTCCGGTTGGCGGCTATTGAGGCCGTGAAATCAGGCATTTAGAGGAGTGCGATTTTTGCTTTTGGGGGCCGCAACCTCCACAGCCGGCGAGTCGTTGAAGGAGCATGGCCGGGCCTATCCGGCGTCGCCCCTGCTCCCCCGCTCAGCGACGCTAACCCTCCCCGCTCGACCATATTGACCCGTCCCCGGGGCAACCCGGGGGCGGGTCGCCTGTTTCAGGAAGCCGCTTCCAGGTAGATGACGGCGAACAGACGCGCCGGATCTGTCCAGGTCCGGTCGATCGTGAAGCCGGCGCTGTGCGCCAGCGCCGCGATGCCGGCGTCGTCATACTTGTAGGAATATTCGGTATGGACCCGCTCGCCCTCGGCGAAGGCGAAGGTACGGCCGGCGACCGTGACCGACTGCGCGGCGAGGCTGCGGAAGTAGATTTCGATGCGGCCCTCGACCGGATCGTAGAAGGCCTCGTGGATGAACGCAGAGAGGTCGAAGCTGGCGCCGAGCTCGCGGTTCATGCGGCGCAGCAGGTTGAGCGTGAAGGCGGCGGTGACGCCGGCGGAGTCGTTGTAGGCATCGTGCAGGTGCTGCGGATCCTTCTTGAGGTCGACTCCCAGCACCAGGGCACCACGATCACCCAGCAGGGCACGGGTGCGGCGCAGGAAAGCCGTCGCCTCGTGGGGCTGGAGGTTGCCGATGGTGGAGCCGGGAAAGAAGCCGAGACGCGGCGCGTCGTTCAAATCGATTGGCAATGTGTCCAACGCCATGTAGTCGGCGCACACTGGCTCGACCCTGAGCCGCGGATAGTCGCGGCGCAGCCGTTCCGTCGTGGCGTCGAGATGCTGGCGCGAGATGTCGATCGGCACATAGGCCGCGAGATCGGGCATGGCATCGAGCAGCAGCCGCGTCTTGACGCTGGAGCCGCTGCCGAACTCGACCAGGGCGCAACCCGGTCCGGCCAGCCGCGCCAGCTCCGCGGCACAGTCAGTCAGGATGCCGGTCTCGGTACGCGTGAGGTAATATTCCGGCAGCTCGCAGATCGCATCGAACAGCTCGGAGCCGCGCGCATCGTAGAGGAATTTGGCCGGGATGGCGCGCGGCGAGCGCGTGAGACCGGCCACGACGGCATCGCGGAATTCCTCGCGGTCACCGGCCTCGACGCGATCCGGGGCAACCAGGGAAACGTTCATCGCAGATCCTCCGCCAGGCGAATGCCACCGAACATCCATCGCGCATCGGGGGGGGAAGAAGTTGCGATAGGTCGTGCGTATATGGTCCGCCGGAGTCGCGACGCAACCGCCGCGCAGGACCATCTGGCTGGCCATGAACTTGCCGTTGTATTCGCCGATCGCACCCGGCGGCTCGCGATAGCCGGGATAGGCGACATAGGGACTGGCCGTCCATTCCCAGACCTCGCCGACACCCTGCACGGCAAGAGCGCCCGTCTCCCACTCGGCTTCGCGCGGCAGGCGCTTGCCCGCCCACTTGGCGAAGGCCGCGGCCTCGTAGGTGCTGACGTGGCACACCGGCTCGGACGGCTGCAGCGCGCGCAGGCCCGACAGCGTGAAGACATGCCAGCGCCCGTTCTTCTTCTCCCAGTAGAGCGGCGCTTCCCAGCCCTGCTGTCTGACGCAGTCCCAACCGGCTGACAGCCAAAGCTCGGCGCGGCGGTAGCCACCGTCCTCGATGAAGGCAAGATACTCGGCGCCATTGGTCGGGCGCGACGCGAGGGCAAACGGATCCAGCCAGACGCGATGGCGCGGGCCTTCGTTGTCGAAGGCGAAGCCCCCCTGCGTTCCGGGGCCGTCATGCCCGATTTCGACCAGCCCGCCCTCGAAGCGAACCCAGGCGATCGGTGCGGCATCGGCCACCACGGCGTGCGGCGCCGGCCGGTAGGCCGGTCGCAGCGGATTGAGCGACAGCATGTGCTTGGCATCCATCAGGATCAGCTCCTGATGCTGCTGCTCATGATGCAGGCCGAGCTCGACCAGCGCAGCCACGTTGCCGGCGCCGCGCTCGAGCAGTGCGGCCATGGCGTCGGAGACGTGGCGGCGATAGACCATGATCTCCTCGACGGCGGGGCGCGAGATCAGGCCACGCTGCGGGCGCGGATGACGCGGGCCGACGGCTTCGTAGTAGGAGTTGAAGAGATACTCGTAGGCCGGATCGAAGATCCGATAGCCCGGCGCATGGGGCCGCAGCACGAAGGTCTCGAAGAACCACGTGGTGTGTGCGAGATGCCATTTGGTCGGGCTGGCATCCGGCATCGACTGCACGGTCTGATCCTCGGCCGACAGCGGTGCCGCCAGCTGCTCGGTCCGGCCGCGAACGGCCAGGAAGCGCGCAACGGACTCGAGAGCCCCGGACCGGACGGCTTGCGTTACCTTGTTCGACACGACACCTCCGCACCGCACGCAACGCCCGTCGACGATAGCCGGTTGCAATGCACCCGTCGCGCACTCACTGTCGACAGCCTCCGCTTGTCCACCAGAGGGACGCAAGTGCCGATTTGCGAAATCGACCCGTGGCGCACTCAATATTTCGAGAGTGCGGCGTGTCCCGACGACATTTTCATTCCGACTGAGGACAGCGACGCCTGGACCTGGAATCCGCGGCACCGCTGGGTCTACGACAAGCTCGCGGTGGCGGCGAGCCAGGGCCTCGACGCGGCACCGCACGGCGTGGCACCCGCCGGCTATCCGGTGTTCTCCAAGCCGATCTACAATCTCAAGGGCATGGGCGTCGGCAGCCGCGTGTTGCGCTCCGCGGCCGACTATGCCGCCGCCTACCGGCCCGGCCACATGTGGTCGACCCTGCTCGAGGGCGATCACATCAGCAGCGACATCGCCATCGTCGACGGCGAGCCGCGCTGGTGGCGCCATGCCAGCGGCCTGGCGAGCGGCGACGGCACGTTCGACCATTGGGAAGTCCACGCCGGCGCCCGGCCGGCGGTCGAGGAATGGTGCGGCGCCTGGTGCCGCCGCCATCTCGCGGGCTACACCGGCATGGTCAATCTCGAGACCATCGGCGGGCGCATCATCGAGGTCCACCTGCGCTTCGCCGACCAGTGGCCCGATCTCTACGGCGAGGGATGGGTCGAAGCGCTGGTCCGTCTCTATGCCGCGGGCGAGTGGCGCTTCGACGACTCGCAGCGGCGCGCCGGTTACAGCGTCGTGCTGTTCGCTCCGCATGGACCGCACTATCGCCATCCGCCAGCCGCCCTGCAGCGAGAAATCGCCAGCCTGCCCGGCGTATCGAGCTTGCAGATCACCTTTCACGAAGCCATCGCGCCGGATCGCCACGCCATGCCGCCCGGCGGTTTTCGCGTCGCGATCATCAATTGCTGGGATCGTGACGCCGGCAATGCCGCGCGCGAACGGCTGCGGGCCCACTTTGAGGGCGCGCGCGCCTGATCGCCTAAAAGTTCCACCGGACGAGGCCCACGAACCGGCAACCCGGCAGGTTCCGGCGCGTTAACTGGGCAGACATGCCGGAAAAGAATTGGAGTCGTCATGGAACGCGAGCTCACACCGGTCGAAGCACGCGGCGGCGTCATCAGCGGCCGCATCATCCGCATCCTGCTGATCTCCACCGCGGCCGCCGTCCTCGCACTTGGGCTCGCCTGGTTCGTGGTCTTTTCACGAATATAGGCGCCGGTGCCGTGGCCGGGCTACAGTGCTGCCGATGAAATCACTTGTTGTCGGCTATCTCGTCGCCCTCGCGGCGTTGGCGGTTCTCGACGCCCTTTGGCTGGGCTTGGTCAGCCGCGAGTTCTACAAGGCCCGCCTTGGACAGCTCCTGCTCGACCGACCGCTGTGGTCGGTCGCGATCCTCTTCTATCTGATCCACGCCGCCGGCATTGCGGTGTTCGCCATGCCGCCTGCGGTGGCCGCCGGCACCTGGACCGCCGCCGTACTCTATGGCGCGCTGTTCGGTTTCTGCGTCTATGCCGCCTACGACATCACCAACCTTGCGACCCTGCGCGGCTGGCCCATGGCGGTGAGCCTGGTCGACCTCGTCTGGGGCGCGGTCGCAACAGCGGCCGCGACCCTCGCGGCGTTTCTCGTCGTACGGTCCCTTCAGGCCCCCTGAGGACGCGCGTCGTCATATTCAGGGGGACGACGCACAAAGGCGGCCACGAAGCTGCAGGCCGGCACGATCTTGAAGCCACGCTTGCGGGCGTCGTCGAGCGCGAAGCGGACGAGCTGTGAGCCGATCCCCTTGCCCTCGCTCTCCGGCGGCACCTCGGTGTGGCTGAAGACCAGCCGGTCGCCCAGTCTGCTGTAGA
Organism: Reyranella sp.; assembly: GCF_004296935.1. Lineage (GTDB taxonomy): Bacteria > Pseudomonadota > Alphaproteobacteria > Reyranellales > Reyranellaceae > Reyranella. The sequence continues at coordinate 9,290 of NZ_SCVH01000046.1, read as the reverse complement.
CCGCGATCGCGAGGCCATGCTCGGTGTCGAGCTCGTAGCGACTCCGCGCTTCGTTGTGCCTCACTGTCCCCATCAACGATCGACTTCCCAGAACATCGGGTACGACGACTGGATCATGCCCTTGAGGTCGCTTCGGTAGCCCGAGGCGATGCTGAACTGGCCCCACATCACCGACGGCACGAGCTCGTAGGCGATGACCTGGATCTCGGCTGCGATCCGCTTGCGGTCCTCGAGCGTGGCGGCCGCGGTGAAGGCCTTGAGAAGCTTGGGAATGCGCTCGTCGCACGACCAGCCGGGAAAATCGTTGCAGGTCGCGGCGACATAGAAGTGTGTGAGCGGTGAGAACATGTCGGTACCGTTGGAGTAGACCGGGAACATCGACCAGCCCTCCTTCTTGGCCCGCCGAGCCAGAATGGTCGGCCAGTCGCGCGGCTGCTCCTCGACGGTGAAGCCAACGTCGCGCATGTTCTGGGCGAGCACGCGGGCCGCAGTCTGGCTGATCGAGCCCGCGACCTGGAGGATGATCACAGGTTCGCCCTTGTAGCCCGACGCCTTCAGTTCGGCGCGGGCGGCCGCCAGATCCACCTTGGCGCCGGCCGAGCCTGCGTCGGTGCTGAGCGGCGTGCCGCACATCCAGAACGACGGGCAGGACTTGGCGCGGAAGCGATCGGGCACGCCGATCGCCGTCAGCGTCGCATCCTGGTCGGCGAGCTTCCACAGCACGCGCCGCACCGCCGGATTGTCGAAAGGCGGGGCCGCATGGTTCAGGCGGAAGTTGCCCTGGAACTGATGCAGGCCGCCCAGTCCCATCAGCTTCACACCCCGATCCTTCTCCAGCAGCGGCAGCATGTCGAACGGCAGGTATTGCATGTAGTCGATCTCGCCCGCCATCAGCGCGTTGGCGCCGGTGGACTGGTCGGGCATGACGCGCAACACGAGCCGGTCGATCTTCACGTTCTTGCCGCCGGCGAGGAAGTCGGCCTTCTCCTTGCGCGGCACGTAGTCGGGATTGCGCTCCAGTACCATCGCGTTGCCCGGCCGCCATTCGCTCTTCACGAAGCGGAACGGGCCCGAGCCGATCGGTTCGGGGATACGCTGGTCGGCCGGCGTGGCAGCCAGGCGCGCCGGCATCATCGCCGGCAGCGGCGCATTCGGCTTTCCGAGGACGTCGAGCAGCAGCGGGAACGGCTGCTTCAGCACGAGCTTGAACGTCTTGGCGTCGACCGGTTCCAGCGAAGCGGTGTCAGCCATGAGCATCTTGCCGAGCGCATCGCGGACGCCCCAGCGCTTGAGCGAGGCCACGCAATCCTCGGCGGTGACTGGCGTGCCGTCATGCCACTTGAGGCCATCGCGCAAGGTGAAGCTCCAGGTGAGCTTGTCGGCGCTGACTTGCCAAGTGTCGACCATCTGCGGCTTGATTTCACCGGCCTCGTTCATGGCAAACAGCATGTCGAAGACATGAAGCGAGAACGATCGCGTGATGGCCACAGTGGTCGCATGCGGATCGAGGATGGTTGCCTCGGACTCGAGTACCACCGTCAGCGACTTCGCCGCATGCGCCTGGCGCGCTCCGATCAGCGACGTCGTCGCCAGTGCCGCGCCTGCCGTCAACGCTGTCCGCCGTCCCAATTCCCTGCTACGCATTTACGCCCCCTTCGGACCCCAGCCAGAAAAAGACAGCGTAACGACGTTTGGGCACAAACGGAAACGGGCCGGCCGACTTTCCCAGTCGGCCGGCCCCAATCGCTTCGCGCGTCGAAACACGCCAAGTGGACAAAATTATGCCGGCGTCATCACGCGGCACGTCACCCGGTCAACGAACAGATCGACCCGCGGCCCGTAGACGGGGACGCCCCACCGTTCACCCGGGCCCGCCGGTGGAATGATTACCCGCGTGTCCTCGACCTTTCGTTCGGCATTGGTGAAGGTGCAGCCGATCACAGCCTCGATGATGTTTGCGCTGTTGTTGGTGATGTAGATCACCGTCAGCCAGCGCTCGCCCGGCACCGCCTGCAGCGACGCGCCCTCGAGGGTGACGATCGGAACGCTCGGCCCCGCCGTGACGGGCAGCACCCCCATCAGGTTGCCGCGTGGCCTCTGGACCGTGACGCCCTCGACGACGGCCTGCTGGCTCCGGGGATCGAACGCCTTGTCCTGCGCCGACGTCGGCGTGGGAGAACCCGCCTTGTTGTCCTGGCTCACGGTCTCCGGAGTCCAGACCTTGCCGGTCCGTTCATCGCGGAACTGGCCCGTCGCGGTCTGCGCCACCACGGACGCAGCCATCAGCGCCAGGGCAAGGGTGCCCGCCGCGGCGACCATGGCAAAACGAGTTGCTCGCTCCATAATCATTCTCCTTCGATCGACGAAAGACCCGATCCACCGATCACATGTCACGATAGCGACGCTGCTCCCAGGTGCTCACCTGGGCTTCGGCTTCCTCATGAGAAATGCCGTAGCGCGTCTGGATCTTGCCGACGAGCTGGTCGCGGCGACCTTCGATTTCCAGCAGGTCGTCATCGGTGAGCTTGCCCCACTGCTCCTTCACGGCGCCCTTGGTCGTCGTCCAACTGCCCTTGAACTTTTCCCACATCGTCTTGGCATCGGACTGGGTCGTCGTCTGGCCGGTCGCCTGGGCATGAGCTGTCATCGGCAAGGCGGCCGCGGCGACGCAAACGGCGAGAATTGCAAGTGAACGCATGGGAATCTCCTGTTCTTGAGAAGTGAGTGACTTCGGAAGAGTCGTCGAGACAACGCGGATCCTCGACCGGAAGTTGCGGCCGGCGGCCAACCACAGGTGGCGATTTCGGGCCGCCACTAGGACCAGAGCGACCGCAGGAACATGGCAACCGGCACGACGATCAGGATCGCGGCGTATAGGTCCAGCAATTCGCCATCCAGCAATCGGTTGGCTGTCCGATGGTTGGCCTCGGCATTTGCATGCCTGTGGGGAGTCGTGACGCTCATGTCGCCCTCCGTGGGGATGCAATCTCCCCAAGGAAACGCCACAAAGCGATCCCGGTTGCCGCCGCCCTCGCCGAAATTCAGGAGGGAGGGGCCGCCTGGGCGGCGTGATCGAGTGCCTGCTGCAGATCGATCGCGGAATAGGGCTTGTTGATGAACTGGTGGCCCTCCGCCTGCCCCTGGGGGCGGGCATAGCCACTGGCAATAACCACCGGCAACTTGGGAAATCGCCGGCGCACTTCGGCCGCGAGTTCCTCGCCGCTCATTTCCGGCAAGCCAAGGTCGGTAAGCAGCAGATCAAAGGTATCGCCCCGCGCCAGCAGATCGAGGGCCTGTTCGGCGCTGCCGACATCCACCACCGAACAACCCAGGTGAACCAGCATGTCGGAAACCGACATGCGAAGGACGACTTCATCCTCCACCAGCAGAACACGCCGAGGCGGAGTCGCGCCGGCCTTGACCTGCGGCGTCACGGTCTGTGTCCGAGGTGGCATCCGCCGAGCCGCCAACGCACCCCGTACCTTTGCGGCCAACGCTTCGCTGGCATAAGGCTTGGCGATCATTGCGTGGCCGGAGCGGCTGGGCTCCGGAATAAGGTCCCTGGCGTATCCCGATGTCAGCAGGACGGCGATGCCGGGCCGCAGACGTTGCGCCAGCGCCACCATCTCCATCACCGGCAGCGTTCCAGGCATAACCACATCGGTGAACAGGAGATCGAACTCCGGATCCGCGCTCAGCAGCGCCGCCGCAGCATCGGCGTTCTCCGCCGCGGCAATCCGGTAGCCCCAGCCTTCGAGCATATCGACCACCGCCTGCCGCACATCGTCGTGGTCCTCGACAACCAGAATGCGCTCCTTGCCGGTCGGCTCAACCGCCGGATCCACCGCCTTCTCGGTCACGGGGTCGAGCGTGCGTGGCAGATAGAGCTTCACGCTGGTGCCCTGTCCGATCGCGCTGTCTATGCGGATGTGGCCGTTGGACTGACGGACGAAGCCATACACCATACTGAGGCCGAGCCCGGTCCCCTTGCCATCGCGCTTGGTCGTGAAGAACGGATCGAATGCCTGGGCCGCGACTTCCGGCGGCATGCCGGTGCCGGTGTCGCTCACCGCGACGAGAACATAGGAACCCGGCGTCACATCCGGGTGCAATATCGAATAGCTCCGGTCGAGCATCACATTCGATACCTCGACCCTCACCGTGCCGCCGTCCGGCATGGCGTCGCGCGCATTGATCGCAAGATTGAGAATCGCGTTCTCGAGCTGGCCAGGATCGATCCTGGCATTCCACGAGTCATCGGCTATCGCCAGCTCGATGGTGATGCGCTCGCCGAGCGAATGCTGAAGCAAGTCGGCAAGGTCCGACAATAGCCGCGCGACACTGGTCGGCTGAGGCGCCAACGGCTGTCGCCGGGCAAAGGCCAGGAGTTGCTGCGTCAGGCGGCCTCCCCGTTCCGCCGCCGCCGCGGCGCTCTGCAAGCGCGCCAGGATCTGCGGATGATCACCGACATCGTCCTTCATGAGGTCGAGATTCGCGCGGACGACCTGCAGGATATTGTTGAAGTCGTGTGCCATGCCACCCGTCAGCTGGCCTGTCGCCTCCATTTTCTGTCCCTGCCGCAGAGCCGCCTCGTCGCGCAGCTTCTCGGTGACGTCGACGCAACGCACCACTGCTCCACCGCCCGACATCTCACTCCGTGAGACATCGTAGTCCCTGCCCTCGAACGAAACGCGTGCAACCAGTAACCGGTCCGGCGCCTCCGCTTCGAATTTCAGCGGCTCGAGCAGGGCGCGCGTTGCCGGCGACTTGTCAGAAAGCAGCTGATCCCATGTCAAAGTACCGTTCTTGGCCGGCTCCCATACCGCGAGCCTCGCGAACGGGTCATTCCACGCCACGACCACGCCCTCGGCGTTGATCACGAAGATGGGGTCCCGCAGACTTTCCAGCGTTGTCTTGAGCAGGCTCGACCGCGAGACGAGTTCGCGTTGTGCGCGTTCCAGTCGTCCGGCGCCGCTTACGATGATGACCATGCCGGCCACGAGGCACACGAAGGCCCCCCCCATGACCAGCAGGCCCGCGATGTCGGCCTTGTCCTGCTCCGAGCGCAGCTTCGCGAGCCGGCGGGCGAGCATCAGTCGCTGACCTTCGATGAACGCGTCGCCGACGCCACGAATCCGCTCCAGCGTCGCACCGGGCGTGCCGGTCCGAGCCAGAGCCAGCGCCGCGTCCTGGCCGTAGAGCTGATAGGCGGCCACTGTGCCGCCGAGCCACTCGAGCTTTGCGCTGACGAGGGAGCGGAACTCCCTGACCTGCAACGTCGCGTCCGGATCGGCGGACGCGGCAACCTCGAGCTGACGAAGGCCGGCCTCGATGCGTAGACGCGCCCGTTCGTAGGGTCCAAGGCTGGCCAGTTCGCCGGTCAGGAGATAGTCCCGTTGGCCGATTTCTGCGTCCTGCAGCGCGATCACCGTCTCGCGCATCAGCGACATGGTCTCGTAGTTCCCGACCACCAGGCGCTGCTGTCGGGCGGCGGAGTTGGAATGCGTAATGGCCAGCATGACGCCGCTCGCAATCACCACTGCGATCGTCAATCCGACGATCACGCCGGCCAATCGCGCGGTTTGCAACGCGCTAGGCATCTGCCAACTGCACCGCGGCCATCGGGAAGGTCACGACAACGCGTGTTCCGCCACCGTCGCGCGACGCTATCGTCACTTCGCCGCCCAATTGCATCGCCAGCCCATGGATCAAGGTCATGCCGAAAACGCCCCGGCCACCTGGCCGGATCGACCCGATATCCTTGTCCAGGCCGTTGTCCTCGATGACGAACGTGACCTGGCCGTCGCTTTCGGCTGCCTCGATCCGGATCTCGGGCGTGGCGACGCCGCTGAAATCGTGATCGAGGGCGCTGCTCACCACCTCGGTCACGATCAGACCTACGGGAATGGCCGTGTCGGGCCCGACCGCCATGATCGGTGCCCGGATGTGAAACCGCGGCGGCGAAGGGCTGCCGCTGCTCGCGCCGGCCACCGAGATCTGGCGAACCAGATCGCTGATGAAGCGCTGGAAATCTACCAGCGACCAGCTCGTCCTTTCATAGAGATGCCGATGCAGGATGGAGAGAGTGAGCACGCGGTTCTGGGCATCGCCGAAGAAACGGCGGATGCGCGGCGAGCGGATTTCGCCGGCCTGCAAATTGAGCAGACTCGAGATCATCTGCAGGTTGTTCTTCACCCTGTGGTGGATTTCGCGAAGCATGTGGTCGCGCTGTTCCAGACCGGCCCTCAGTTCGGCCTCCCGGCTGGCGATCGCCTCGGCCATCGCCGTCACCCCCTCGCCGACCGACGCCAGTTCGGGCGTCCAGGGACGTCGCGGACCGAAATCCCCCGGCTCTCCCCGGGCGACCTTGTCGGCAAAGTCCCGGATGTGACGCAGCGGACGGATACACCAGCGATCGGCGCCGAACCAGACCGCGACCAGCGTCATGACGAGGGCCAGGATCACGAGCACAAGCCCGTCTCCTGCGCGCGCCAGTGACAGGAGCTCGTCCGTTACCGGCGCCGCAGCGACGGCGAATATGGCATTCCCCGCCAGGGGCCGGATGCTGAAGGAGTAGAGCATGCCGTCCTGGCCATAGTCCCTGAAGGTTGTCCGGCCCCCCACGATCGCCGCGGCGATGCGGGTCGCCACGGGCAGCGCGCGGGCCATCCCGGCCGCGCCGCCGATCGAGGCGCCGCTGCGATCGACCAGCATCACCGCGATGCCCCTGTCGGACCGGACTGCCAGCACCGTGTCGGCGAGGTTGTCGAGCGAGATACCGACGGCGCACATGCCGCCAAACTCGCCATCGCGCAGGATCGGCATTGCCGCCGGAATGACGCTGAGGGCCGTGATCCGGCTCGCGATCTGGGCTCCGAGGGAGAACTCCCTGGTGTCACGGACCTGACGAAATATCTCGCGGTCGGAAAATCCCATGCCGATCACGGTCACGGTGCTCGAGCAGCGCGCAATCCCCTTGTCGTCGGTAACAAGTGCCGAGGAGTACTCGCCCGGAAACGCCTTCAAAATCCGTGAAAAATAGACCTCACAGCCGGTGATGTCGGATTGGGTGGCCGCTGCACTGGCGCTTCTCGACACGTCGTCTTCCGAACACGCCGCCATGAGCAATCGTCGCGTACCTTCGATCAGGACGCGGTGGCGCGAGACCGCGAGTTCCGCCGCCGTCGCCACGGCTTCGCTGCGCTGCCGTTCCGCCGCGCCCAGCTCGCTGTCGGCTTGCCAAACTGCAAGGCCGAGCACCGGCAGAAACACCAGGGTCACCAGAGTGACCAGCTTCGTGCGCAGCGACCATCGGGCCAGCATCGGCCGCGCCGGATTCAGATCGAGACGGTGTGGAGCGCCTGGGCGATCGCCGCGCGAAGGAGATCGGGATCGAACGGCTTGGAGATGACGAAGGCCGGCTCGACCCGCTTGCCAGTCAGCAACCGCTCGGGAAAGCCGGTCACGAAGATCACCGGTACGGTCATGGCCCGCATGATTTCATTGACGGCGGAGATGCCGCTGTCCGCGCCGCGGAGCTGGATATCCGCCAGCACGAGGTGGGGCGAATGCTTGCGGGCAAGCTCGACCGCCGCCTTCTCCGTCGCCGCGATACCCACCACCTCATGGCCCGCGTTGCGAACGATGTCAGCCACGTCCAGGGCAATGATCGCCTCGTCCTCTATCACCAGGACGCGAACCGATGCCACGCGCCGCAACTCCAGCCGCGCTTCCTCGAGGCTGCGCTCGGCGGTCTCGACGTCGATGCCGAGGATTTCCGCGGCGTCGCCCACGGTGAAACCTTCCAACACCGTCAGCAAAAGCACCTGGCGCTGCAGGGGCGCCATGTCCGTCAGGGACTCCTTGAGCCGGCCACTGACACTTTCCGTGCCGGCGCTGGTACGATCGAGTCCGCCAAACGGCTGTTGAAGATTGTGGAACAGTTTGAAGACGCTCAGTTTGGTGTCCGCGACCTTGGCAATCAGCTCCGGCTGGCGCACGGCCACCTCGGCGCAGAGGCGGACCCACTCGTCGCCGCGCTGCTGGGAGCCGCTGACGGCTCGCGCATAGCGACGTAGAAACGGCAGCGTCCTGGTGATCGATTCGGACAGCTTTTTCGTCACGGACTCGTCTGGCACGTCACTCTCCCTCTACCCGCGAGTCTCGAGAGCCATAAGATATAAATCTTCTGGCAATCTAGAGGCGTCTCACGGGTCCCCGCTGCTGGTTCGTTACTTTGACGTCGTTTGCAAATCGCGTCGATGGCTTCCTTTGACGACCGCCTAATGCAGCCAGCCCAGCGCCCACATCAGGAGAAGGACGGGAATGGGAACTCCCAGAAGCCACAAGAGCGCCGCGCGGCCCATGCCATATTCTCCTCGATAACAGGTTGGCTCGATATCAGTGGTCCAACGCGCGAGAAGTCGAATGGTTCCCGGGGGATCGCCACCGGAAACCGGTCTGATTGCCCGCCACATGCGCCCGACCCGGGTGCTCACCTGGCATTCGGCCTCGTCCTTGGCGATGCCGCAGCGCCCCTGGATGCGCCCGACGAGCTGCTTCCAGTCGCCCTCGATCCGATCCCGATTCACGACGCGTTCCCTTCGGTTGGGGTGGCGTGTGTTCGCCGGTTCCGGACCAACGTTGAGCGTTGTCGTTGGGTTGCCTGTGGGCCTTTTCCTTGGTGTGGTGAGCCAGACTGCCCACATTGAACAGAGAGCGTTCGCTGGAACGTTGCCTCCAGGGGAATTTCCCGGCCGATGATGACGGACGATATCATAGCGCTGCTTCCGGACCTGCGTGCCTTCGCGCGCTTCATGTGCCGTGAGCGCGAGGCCGCCGACGATCTCGTGCAGAACACCGTGCTTGCTGCCCTCGACAAGCAGAAGCAGTTCGAGCCGGGGACCAATCTCAAGGGCTGGATGTTCACCATCATGCGCAACCGCTTCTACTCGGATCTGCGCAGCCAGCGCCGCCGCCCCACGGTGGTCGACACCGATCGGGCGGCACCACTCGCCGCAGTCGACAATCCAGAGGCGACACTTGCCGTGAAGGAACTGGCGTCGGCCCTGTGGCAACTCAGTGCACAGGCTCGCGAAGCCCTCATCCTCGTGGGGGCCGGCGGCTTCTCCTACGAGGAAGCCGCGCGTCTTTGCGGCTGTACGGTCGGCGCCCTCAAGGTCCGGGTGTCGCGGGCGCGCAAGCAGTTGGCCAGGACCATGACGGAGTGACCGGAAATATCTCTAATTTTCAACGACTTAGAAAAATATATCGACGATGTAACCTTTGGC
>NZ_SCVH01000003.1 GCF_004296935.1 Reyranella sp. | reverse complement strand
CACGGCGTTATCTGGCGTGGCGTTGAGACGGGGTCGTTGTTGGGACTGTCCACGGGTCAGGACCCGCGGCGGCTGCACCAGGCCATGAGGCGAACCCGCAGGCGGCTGCGGGCAGGTCGTGCCGGAAAAGAAAAAGGCCGGCGCAGTCCAAGCGCCAGCCTATCGAATTCATTAGCATAAACCTGCTGAACTTGCAACTTTAATTCCGCATATCCGCCCCGCGCTAGACCGGCCGGTCGCCCTCGATCAGCACGCGCTGCATGATCCGCTTCTCGCCCATCGGATAGTCGATCATGACGCGGTGCATGGTGGCGCGGTTGTCCCACACCACGATGTCGCCCACCTGCCAGACGTGGCCGAAATGGTGTCGGGGCTTGCGCGCCTCGTCGGCCAGCTCGTCGAGCAGGGCGTCGCTCTCCGCCCGCTCCATCCCGACGATGCGGTCCAGCCGGTTGGGGTTGAGGTAGAGCGCCTTGCGGCCGGTCACCGGATGCGTCCGTACCAGCGGATGCTCGACGTCGGGCGTCTCGGCGATCTCCTCGGGCGTGCGCGGCGACGGCCGGTTGCGTGCCCTGGGGGTGTCGTAGCCATGGACGGCGCGCCTGCCCTCGATTCGCTTCTTCGTCGCCTCCGGCAGGGCCTCGTAGACCGAGTGCATGTTGCAGAACCAGGTCGAGCCGCCGTGGCTCGGGATTTCGATGCTGTGCAGGAGCGTCGCCTTGGCGGGCGTCGCAAAATACGAATCGTCGGTGTGCCAGTCCTCGGCCCGGATCGCCGTCTTGTCGGTCGTCCCGTCGGCCATCAGGGTGCTCACCATCACCGACACTTCGGGCACGGCACCGCTCCGCTTGTAGCGCAGCAGCTGGGTCTGCGGCTTGCCGAAGGCGCGGGCGAAATCGCGCGTCTGCTCCACGGTCATGGGCGCGCCCGGCACGACGACGAGCAGATGCTCGGCCAGCGCCTGGTTCAGCATCGCGGCAACGGCCGGCTCGTTGGCCGTGGCGCGATCGAGGCCTTCGATGCGGGCACCCAGGGCTCCGTTCGACGGGACGATTTCAGGCATGGCGCACCTTAATGCATGTTCCGACAACGTGTCACCCGTCCCGCCGGAAGGTGGAGAATGGTTGCCAGCGACAGCTTTGCCGAGTTCCCGCGCGAGCAGCTGGCACCACTCGGCCGCCTCAGTCCCGGGCAGCCCGCGTCCAGATGCAGACAGCGCCGCTGCGGCCGCGCAGCGCCCGCTCGCCCTGGTTCGCCAGGGTGCCGAGCAGGGTCGCGGCGTCGGCCGGTTGCGCCGCCTCAATGCTGGAGATCAGTGCGTCGGCCACCACCAGCGGCGTCTTGAGATCGCGGGTCAGCGCCTGCAGCCGGCTCGCGGTGTTGACCGTGTCGCCGATCACGGTGAAGGAGAGGCCCTGGTCGCTGCCGACGTCACCCATGACGGCCGGCCCGTAGTTGAGGCCAATCCCGATCGACAGTGCGGGCTCGCCCCGTCCGATGCGCTCGGCATTCCAGACGTCGAGCGCCGCCAGCATGCCGTTGGCACAGCGCAGCGCGTTGGCGGAATCGCCGGCTTCCGCCTTCAGGAGCCCGAACACGGCGAAAATCTCGTCGCCGATGTATTTCTCGACCGTGCCGCCGCAGGCGAAAATCTGCGCCGCCATTCGTTCGTGGAAGTCGCGCAGCAGGGTGACCACCTGCTCCGGCGGCATGGCCTCGGCCATGCGCGTGAAGCCCACGATGTCGACGAACAGCACGGCCACGGTCTCGCGCCGCACCGGGCCCAAGGGCTCGTCGCGATCGGCCAGCATCTCGACCAGGTTGGGCGAGAAGTAGCGCGCGAGATTGGCGCGGGCGCGCTCCGCGGCCTGGCGCTGGCGATCGAGGCCGCGCACATGGGCGATGCTCTCCAGCGTTTTGTCGATGGTGACTTCCAGGTCGGCGAGATCGACCGGCTTGGTCACGAAATCGAAGGCGCCGCGGTTCATCGCGGTGCGGATGTTGGCCATGTCGCCGTAGGCCGAGACGATCACGGCCCGCACCGCCGACCGGCGCGTTCGCAACTCGGCCAGCAACGTGAGCCCGTCCATGACCGGCATGTTGATGTCGAGCAGCATCAGCTCGATGTCCGGCTCCGCCGCCAGCACCTCGAGCGCCTCCTCGCCGTGCCGGGCAAAACGGAATTCCAGGTCCTTGGCGCGGATGCGCTGGCGAAAGCGCTGGCGGATCAGCGCCTCGAAATCGGGCTCGTCGTCGACCGCCAGGATCTTCTGGGCCGGCATCGGGACGGGCCCGGTCACGCCGGCGCCCGCAGGTGCGGTGGCGGCAGCTGCTGGAGATGCTGCTTCAACAGGTCGAAATCGACCGGCTTGGTGACGAACTCGGCGGCACCGTATTCGCTCGCCTTGCGGCGGCGTTCGTCGTCGCCGTAGGCCGTCACCATGATCACCGGCAGTTCGGCATGGCGTTGCTTGACCTCGCGCAACAGCCCCAGCCCGTCCATGCCGGGCATGTTGATGTCGGACAGGAGGACGATCAGCTCCGGACGCACGCCGTCGGCGAGCTTGCCCAGCGCTTCCTCTCCCGAGCCAGCGAAGTGGATCACGTATGTGCCTTCGCGCACCTCGCGGCGAAAACGCTGGCGGAACAGATCGGCCACGTCGGGCTCGTCGTCGACAATCAGGATACTGACGCTCATCCCGTTCTCTCCGCTGGGGCAATGCGCCGGCTGCGCGGCAGGCGGACCGTGAATTCGGTGAAGGCGCCCAGCTCGCTTTCGACCTCGATCGTCCCGCCATGCTGCTGCGTGACGATGTCGTAGCTGATCGAAAGCCCCAGGCCCGTGCCCTCGCCGGTCGGCTTGGTGGTAAAGAAGGGCTGGAAGAGTTTTGCGCGGATCTCCTCGGGAATGCCGGCGCCGTTGTCGCGTACCTTGATCTCGACCGTTTCGCCGAGGTCCCGGGTCGAGACGCGCAGCAGCGGCCTGAAGCCTGCCTCGGTTCCCGCCAGGCGGCGCTTGTTGGCGGCATAGAAGCCGTTGCCGAAAAGATTGAGGAACACGCGCGTGACGTCCTGGGGCACGACCTCGATCGGCCTGGCGGCGGGACCGAGGTCGCGCTCGAGCGTGATGTTGAAGTTTTTGTCCTGCGCGCGGGCGCCGTGATAGGCGAGATTCAGCGCCTCCTCGATCAGCGCATTGATGTCGGCCGCCTGCCAGTCGCCGGTACCGCCGCGCGAATGCGACAGCATGCTCTTGACGATGCCGTCGGCCCGCCTGCCATGCTCGGCGATCTTGGCGAGGTTGCCGGTGATCAGCGCCATCGTCTCGTCGATCTCGGCACGTTTGTCCTGGTCGAGCTGGGCGAAGACCGGCCCTGCCGCCTCCCTGATCTCGGCCAGCAGCTCGACCGAGAGGCCGGCGAAATTGTTGACGAAGTTCAGCGGGTTCTTGATCTCATGCGCGATGCCGGCGGTGAGCTGGCCGAGCGAGGCCATCTTCTCGGACTGCACCAGGTTGGCCTGGGCGGCCTTGAGCTGTCCGAGCGCCGCCTCTGCTGTGTCGCGCGCGGCGCGGATTTCCGCCTCGGCCCGCTTGCGCTCGGTCACGTCGCTGTAGATCAGAACGAACCCTCCGCCCGGCACGGCATTGCGGCGCACTTCGATCACGGTCCCATCGGACCTCGTGCGCTCCAGACGCAGTTCGCGGTCGGTATTTTCGAGCCGGCTGGCGAGTTCGGCTTTGATGCCTTCGGTGCCGAACTCTCCCCGCTCCGCGAGCATATGCAGATACTCGGAATAGCGCGGTCGCTCAGCCAGGCGATCCTCCGGCAGGCCCATTATCTCCTGGAAATTCCGGTTCCAGGCGGCGAGCCGAAGGTCGGCATCGAACATCGCCACGCCGTCGCCCATGTTGTCGAAGGTGACACGCAATTCGGCCTGTCGCTGGCGGATCTGCTCGAGCAGACGGGCGTTGTCGATCGCAATCACGCCTTGCGAGGCGAAGTTCTGCAGAAGGGAAATCTGCTTGTCTGAAAATGGCCGGACTTCCTGACGATAGACGGTGATCGAGCCGAGAAACGCACCCTCCTTGCGAAGCGCCACCGCGAGCAGGCTCCTGGCTCCGCCGATCTCCACGAGAGCGCGGGTTCGGAGATCTCCGGCCTGGTAGGTTTCGTAGGCGGCCAGATCGTCGATGTGGACTACGTCCTCGCCATTGACCATGCGGGTCAGAGCATTGCGTGCGCTTGGTCGGGGGGCCGCCGCCCATTGGTCGATCAGGCCGTCGGGGACGCCGCGCAGGGCCACGGCTCTGAACTCTCCGTCCTCGTAGACGTTCATGATGCCGAAGGCGGCCTCGCCGAGGCCGACGGCCCGCTCCAGCATTGCTTCGAAGACAGGCGTCAGGTCGCCCGGCGATTCGTTGATGACCTGCAGGACCTGCGCCGTCGCTGTCTGCCGCTCGAGCGCCTCACGCTGCTCGGTGAGAAGGCGTGTGTTCTCGATGGCGATCACGGCCTGATCGGCGAAAGTGCGCAGCAGATCGACCTGACGATCGGTGAACGGCTGGACCTTCTGACGTGAGAGTATGATCGTGCCGATGAGCGAGCCCTCGCGCATCAGCGGTGCGCCCATCTGAGTGCGAATCTTGCCAAGCATGGACGCCTGGGTGAGCCGGTATTCAGGGTCGACGCTAACGTCATCGATCTGGACGGCGCGCTTTTCCAAAGCGATGCGACCGGTGACCGAGCCCCGGTCGACCGTCAGCGGATACGCCCGCTGGTATTGCTGATAGTCGCGCGCGTCCTTGAGGGTCTCGGGCGTGGAACCGGCGGCCGTCACCACACGGAAAACCTCGTCTTCGCGACGCACGATGAATCCCATCTCCGCTTCGCAAAGCCGAAGCGCCGTATCTGCCAGGGTCTGCAGTACCGGCTCAAGGTCGAAGGTGGACCGGCTGATGATCTGAATCACGTTGGCAGTCGCCGTCTGATACTCCAGCGACTCCCTGAGTTCGGTGAACAGGCGCACGTTCTCGATGGCGATTACCGCTTGGGCAGCGAAGGTTTCAAGCAGCTCGATCTGTCGGGGCGTGAACGGCCCGAGCTCGGCCTTGCGCAGCGCCACCGAACCGATGGCAACGCCCTTGCGCAGCAGGGGTGCGGACACGGCGGCGCGGAAACCCTGGGCAGCGGCGAGCCGGTGGGCCGTCGCGAACTCGACTGGATCGAGCGACGGGATGTCCGGGAAGTGACAGGTCCGGCCGTCCAGGATGGCCCGGCCCGGGGCGGTTTCCCGGTTGAGCGGAAGGCTCGAACCTGGGGCCGGGACCAAGGGGCCCTCGTGCGCCGCGAAGACGGCGCCGTCGCCCTCGCGCAGGACGACGACCGCGTCGGTCGCGCCGCAAAAACGCAGGGCCGCCTTCACCACCGCATCGAGTACGGGCTGCACGTCGATCGGCGATTGTGAAATGGCGCGCAGGATCTCGGCCGTCGCCGTCTGCTGCTCCAACGCCTCCTTGGTCTCGTTGAACATCCGGACGTTTTCGACGGCGATGACGGCCTGGTCGGCGAAGGCCTCGAGCAGTGCAATCTGTCGATCGTTGAAGGGGCCGGGTGTCGACCGGCGCAGCGAAATTGCGCCGACGGCCGCGCCGTCCCGCAGCATGGGCGCCGCCAGCACGGCCTTGAAGCCCAATTGGGCGCCGTACTGGCGGGCCTCGGAGAATTCAGCCGGGTCGAGCGAGTCGAGGTCGGGCATATGCACCATCGTTGCGTCGACGATGGCGCGGCCCGGCGCCGTCGCTCTCGTCAGCGGACGGCGGGTGCCGAGGATCGCCCCGACGGGACCCTGGTGAGTGCCAACGAACCAAGCGTCTCCGTCGCGCAAAGCGACCTGGGCATCGCTTGCGCCGCAGAATTTCACGGCCGCCTCGGCCACCGCCTCCAGCACCGGCGTGACGTCCGACGGCGATTGCGAGATCACGCGCAGGATGTCGGCAGTGGCAGTCTGTTGCTCCAGCGATTTTTCGAGTTCCTGGGTGCGCGCCTGGACTTCGTCGAACAGCCGGACGGTATGGATCGCAATGACAGCCTGGTCGGCGAAGGTGCTGACAAGCGCGATCTGTTTGTCGGTGAACGGACTGACGGTGGCGCGGCTTAGCGACAACACGCCCATCGGCATGCCGTCCCGCACCATCGGGATGCCCAGCACGGTGCGAAATCCGCCCCGGCTCTGAGCCTCCCGATAGGTGTACTCGGGATCAGCGAGCACATCCGGAATATGGATGATACGGCCTTCCAGCGCCGTGCGCGCCACCAGCGTGTCCCTGCCCGGCTCGATGGCGCGTTGCTTCAGGAACTCTTCGACGTCGCTGGAAAAGCCGCCGCAGGCGGCCAGCCAGTAGGAGTCGCCGTGCCGCAGGTAGATGTAGGAATTGTCCGCTGAACAGAGGTCGGCGGCGGCCGAAAGCAACGTCTCGAGGACTTTCTGAAGATTGAACGACGACCGGCTGATGGCTCGGAGCGCCTCTGCCGTTGCCGCCTGCTGTTGAAGGGACTCGTTCAGCTCCCGGCGAAGGACGGCGAGTTCATTTTCGCGGGCAGCTACGGCATCGACACCCGTGTTCGCCGTTGTGGACTCCGTCGGTGGTTCGGGCGTCGCCATTTGCTATCGAGCTCCGCATCGTCCTGACGTACCGGCAGATCAGGCACTGGTATCAACTCAAGGATAATAGGGACAATTATAGTGTCCGCTGGAAGCTGACGCGAGGCAATGACGCGGAAGAAACCATTCCGTTGAAATTTTACCTTAAATTGGCCCGGGCGAGGACCGCCGGCCGGATGGCGAGCCCGCCGGGACGGAGGATGGAGAATGGTTGCCAGCGACAGCTTTGCCGAGTTCCTGCGCGAGCGGCTGGCATCACTCGGCCGCGTCACCCCGCGGTGCATGTTCGGCACGACCGGTGTGTTCTGCGACGGCGTGATGTTCGGGACGGTGACGGAAAAATGCTCTACTTCCGGGCCGACGACGGCAACCGGGAAGCATTGAAGGAAGCGGAATCCTCCCCGCCCCTCAGGTCGCGGCGAAGAGAGGACGGACGGCACCAAGGCGAGGATCGAAGCTGTAAGCCGAACCGGCCCTAGCGTGGCGCGATACCGGAAACCAATTCCATCAGCCAGCTTCGCATGCGCTGCAGTGCGGCTTTCGCCCTCTGCCAGGCCGACAGGGCGCGGACGAAGGCATAGAGCCTGTCACGCCAGGCGAAGAGCCAGGTTTCCGACGCCAGGAACCACGGCATCGTCACCAGCGTCGGCCGCAGCACCTGGTAGAGCCGCGCCAGCAGCGCCGTGGCCAGGACCTTGCCGATCGCGATGCTGGCGGCGGCAAGACCGAACCGCCCCTGCAGCGCGAAGAACACCGCGGCCAGCTTCACCGGGAGCACGAGGGTCGAGGGCGCCACGAAGGCAAGCAGCGCGGCCCACGGTGGCAGGCCGGCCAGCCAGCGCTCGAGACGCGCGACCGGCGGCCACCGCCCGAACGCCGCCATGGCGACGCCGAGATAATGAAGCAGCACCTCCTCGAAAAAGACGATCGCTGCGGCGAGCGGTATGAACGCCAGTTCGAGGGCGCGTTTGAGATGGTTTTTCATCGGACGGTCATCTAAATCCCGGATACTCGCAAATCAGGCACTCACATGTTCAAGCGTCGCGCGATCACCCGGCTCATGGCCGCCGTCTCCCTGGCTCCCGCTTCGGCGGCGGCGCAGGCCGTGCCGCTGCTGACGCGAATCGCCCTGGGATCGTGCGCCAAGCAGACCCTGCCCCAGCCGATCTGGGACGCCGTGCTGGCCTGGCGCCCCGAACTTTTCGTCTTCATGGGCGACAATGTCTATGGCGACTTCAAGTCCGCCAATGCGACGGGGCTGAAGGAAGCCTACGCCGCCGCCCGGCAGATCGCCGGCTACCAAAGGCTGCGCGATACCGTGCCCCATCTCGCGATCTGGGACGATCACGACTACGGATCCAACGACAGCGGCGCCGACTTCCCGCACAAGGCGGTATCGAAGGAGTTGTTCCTCGACTTCTGGCGCGCACCCGCCACCGATATCCGGCGCACGCGCGAAGGCATCTACGATTCACGCGTGATCGGCCCGCCCGGTCGGCGCATTCAGATCATCCTGCTGGACGTGCGCTGGTTCCGCTCGCCGCTCAGGATCACCGACCAGCGCGGTGCGGCAGGCAAGCAGCGCTATCTGCCCGATCCCGATCCGTCGAAGACGATGCTGGGCGCCGTGCAATGGGCGTGGCTGGCCGGGGAACTGCGCAAGCCAGCCGAACTGCGGCTGGTCGTGTCCGGCACGCAGGTGCTGGCGGAGGGCCACGGCTGGGAACGCTGGGGCAATTTCCCGCTCGAACGCCAGAAGCTGTTCGACACGATCCGCAACAGCGGCGCCAAGGGCGTGGTGTTCGTCTCGGGCGACCGCCACATCGGCGCGCTCTACAGGGAGCAGCCCGCCGGCCTCTATCCGCTGTACGAGATGACGTCGAGCGGCCTCAACATGGTCTATTGGGCGGCCAGGGAGCCCGGCCCCAATCGTCTGGGCGAACTCTATGCCGGGGCGAATTTCGGCACGGTCGACATCGATTGGCGGGAGCGCAGGCTGACGCTCGCCTTGCGCGACGAAGGGGGCGGAGAGCAGCGCCGCGTGACGATCGATTTCGCGACGATCGGGCTGACCTGAGTTCATGGGAGCGCGCAACTGGAGTTGCGCGCTCCCATGAAAATGGGCCGTCCGTTGCAGGGCGGCCTATTCTTGTCGATGTCCAAATAGGCCTACTACCGCATGGGCCAGGCGAGCAGCGCCAGAACTGCACACGCCAGAACGAACGAAAGCCCTTTCCAGAACAACTGCGGACTCCTTTCCAGCAGCGGCGGGGGCGAGGCGCGGAGAAACTCCTCTCGGGGGTGACGCAGGTCGAAGACGAATTCCGAGAGCGCCTCGTATCGCTTGTACGGATCGGGATGGACGGCCTTCTCGATCGCGCCGTCGACCCACAAGGGAACGTCGGGATTGCGGTTGCGCGCGGAATGGTAGGCCAGTTGGCGCTGCTTCGATCTCGTCCGCGCTTGGGCCACCTGCGCACCGTAGGGAAGCTGCCCCGTCAGCATCTGATAGGCGATCACGCCAAGCGAGAACAGATCCGAACGCGGCGAGCCGCCTTCGGCCAGGAAATACTCCGGCGCGGTGTATTGCGCGGTGCCGAGAATGTCGGCGCCGTCGATGGATGGCGACGCTTCGAGCACGCCGGCTACCCTCGTCGAGCCGAAATCGATGATCTTCACCGTCCCCATCGTGTCGATCATGATGTTCGCGGGCCGCAGATCCTGGTGCAGCATTTCCAGACGATGGAACGCCTGCAATCCCTTGGCGACCTGCTCGACGATGCCCCGCACGGTCTCGAGGTCGGGCCTGGGGTTGTCGTTCATCCATTGGGCGAGCGTCTGGCCCTCGACGTACTCAGTGACGACATACAGATAGTTGCGCTTCCGGGACTGGTGGCGGGGCTTCAGGACATGGGCGTTGTCGATGCGACGGGCGACCCACTCCTCCATCATGAATCGCTTGAGATAGGCCTCATCGCCGCGCAGGTCGATCGACGGGATTTTCAGGGCGACGATCTCGTCGCTTTCCGTGTCGACCGCCAGATAGATGTGGCTGCGGCTGCTGGCATGGATCTGCCGCAGGACCTTGTAGCCGTCGAACGTCATCCGTGCCTCGAGAAGCGGCGGAAGTTGCAGTTCGGAAATCGAGCCCAGGACCTCGCTCGCGTCGCCGGCCGGCAGTTCGTCGATCCGGACGATCTGGGCGGTGAGATTGTCCGGGCTGCCGAGCCTGAAAGCCTCCTCGACGATCGCCCTGGCGGCACGGTCCAGATCGTCCGCGTGGTCGGCGATCGCGCCGGTGACGAAGGCGTCGCCGACATGCTCGTAGACGCCGTCGGTCGCCATGACCAGGACGTCGCCCTTCTCGAGAGCAACCTCCCGATAGTCGATGTCGATCTGGGAATTGGCCCCGAGCGCGCGGCCGAGATACGACTGCTCGGATGATATGACGACGCGGTGATCGTCGGTGAGCTGTTCCAGCGCGCTTCCGGATACGCGGTAGATGCGCGCGTCGCCGACATGAAAAATATGCGCGGTGGTGGATTTTACGACCACGACGCTCAGCGTGCAGACATAACCCTTGTCCATGTCGTAGGCGAACTGGCTGCGCCGCGTCTGCGCATGGAGCCAGGAATTGGCTGCCGAGATGACGCGCTGCGCCGATGTCTTCACCGACCAGGAGTCCGAGGTGCAGTAATAGTCCGTCAAAAAGCTTTTGACGGCGGATTCGCTCGCGACCCGGCTGACGCTGCTGCTGCTGATCCCGTCGGCCAGGGCGAGCGCCAATCCCTTCAGGCTGAGCGCCGGTTGCCCGGGGACGACCGCCCCGTGGAAGTCCTGATTGGTCTCCTTCCGACCCTTGTCGGAATGCTGCCCGATCGAGACTTTCAGTTCACGCGACATCGGCGGCATCCAGGGCGGGCGATCGCATATGGCCTTTCCTCTCCTCCCCCAGGGATGCCTTCATAGGCATGCGTGGGGGAGGTGGCCGTAGGCCGGAGGGGGTCATAGCTGGATGCATGAGACTCCTGACCCCCTCCGCCGCGGCGCCTTCACAGGCGCCTGAGGGCACCTCCCCCGCGCTGACGCGCGGGGGAGGAGAAGGGCCACAAACGACAGTCCAAATCAGCCGAGGTTGCGCTTCGGCCCGGTCTTCGCGTGCGTGGCGTACAGGGTCAAGCCGGTGAAAGCCAGTCCGCCGACCAGGTTGCCGACGACGGTCGGGATCTCGTTCCAGATAAGGTAGTCCATGATCGAGAACTTGCCGCCCAGCAGCAAGCCCGACGGGAACAGGAACATGTTCACGATCGAATGCTCGAAGGTCATGAAGAAGAACAGCATGATCGGCATCCACATGGCGATCACCTTGCCGCTGACCGATGTGGAGATCATGGCTCCGACGACGCCCATCGAGACCATCCAGTTGCAGAGCATGCCGCGGATGAAAAGGGTCAGCATGCCGGCTGCACCATGGGCCGCGTAACCGACGGTGCGGCTTTCGCCGATGACGCCGATCGCCATGCCGACCTTGTCGGGCGGGGTCGTGAAGCCGAAGGTCACGATGATCGCCATCATGACGGCGACGGTGAAGGCGCCGGCAAAATTTCCGACGAACACCAGTCCCCAGTTCCTCAGGACACCGCCAATCGTCACGCCCGGGCGCTTGTCGATCAGGGCAAGTGGACACAGGACGAAGACACCGGTGAGCAGGTCGAAGCCCATCAGGTACAGCATGACGAAGCCGACCGGGAAGAGGACGGCGCCGAGGAGCGGCACGCCGGTGGTGACGTTGATGGTAATGGCAAAGGCGGCGGCCAGCGCCAGGGTCGCGCCGGCCATGTAGGCACGGATCAACGTGTCGCGCGTCGACATGAAGACTTTCGATTCTCCGGCGTCGATCATTTTCGCGACGAATTCAGACGGTGCGAGATAAGCCATCGAGGGTTCCCTCAGAGTTTCTGGTTTGATGTTGGTTCAGTTCATTTTCGCGGTGCTGCCGCGAGCTTGTTCACGGGCGGTTCTTCAGGCCGCCTTCTCCACGGCCGCGCCGAGCGCGATGAACAGCCGCTCGCCCTCGATCCTCGCTGGTACCGTCCTGACCGCACCCTCGTCGGCGCCCTGCGCCTTGCCCGTCTCCAGCGAGATCACCCAGTTGTGCAGCGGGCAGGTGACTGCCGTGCCGTGGACGATGCCCTGGGACAGCGGCCCACCCTTGTGCGGGCAATGATCCTCGATGGCGAAGACCTGTCCCTCGGCGGTGCGGAACACCGCGATCCGGCCCTCGGGCGTGTTCACGCAACGCGCGCCGCGAATCGGAATGTCACCGATCGAGCCGACTTCGACCCACTTCATGGTCATCACTCCGCGGCCTCCGCAAAGCCCACCGTCGCCATCGGCCGGAACTCGTGCTTGTCCTTGCCCGAGACGCGCTCGGACCACGGATCAACCTGGGCGAATTTCTGCGAGAAGACGAAGCGGTCGAAATAGACGCGGCGTCTGTCGCCGTCCTGCACGATCTGGCGCCGGATCTCCTCGAGGCCGACGCGCCTGGCCCACTTGTAGATGCGCTCGAGGTAGCGCCCCTGCTCCCGGTACATCTGGACCAGCGCCGCGATGTGCTCGAGCGCCTCGTCCTCGGTCTTCACCTGGCCCAGGATCTCCGTGCCCTTGATGTCGAGGCCGGCCGCACCGGCGAAATGGATCTCGTAGCCGGAATCGACGCAGATCACGCCGACATCCTTGCAGGTCGCCTCGGCGCAGTTCCTGGGGCAGCCCGAGACCGCCATCTTGACCTTGGCCGGCGTCCACGAGCCCCACATGAACTTCTCGATGCGCACGCCCAGTCCCGTCGAATCCTGGGTGCCGAAGCGGCACCAGTCGGTGCCGACGCAAGTCTTCACCGTGCGCAGGCCCTTGGCATAGGCATGGCCCGAGACGAAGCCCGCCTTGCCGAGATCGGCCCACACCGCGGGCAGGTCTTCCTTCCTGACGCCCAGCATGTCGATGCGCTGGCCGCCCGTGACCTTGACCGTGGGGATGGCGAACTTGTCGACGACGTCGGCGATGGCCCGCAGCTCGTTGGCGCTGGTGATGCCGCCCCACATGCGCGGCACCACCGAGAAGGTGCCGTCCTTCTGGATGTTGGCGTGGGCGCGCTCGTTGATGAAGCGCGACTGGTAATCGTCGGCATATTCGTCGGGCCAGTCACAGACCAGGTAGTAGTTGAGCGCCGGACGGCACTTGGCGCAGCCGCACGAGGTCTTCCACTCGAGCTCCTGCATGACCGCGGCCATCGTCTTCAGCGACTTGGCGACGATCAGGCGGCGGACGTCGTCGTGACCCAAGGTCGTGCAGGCGCACATCGGCTGGACGGCGGTGCGGTTGAAGGCATCGCCCAAGGTCAGCTCCATGAGCTGCTCGACCAGGCCGGTACAGGTGCCGCAGGAGGCCGAGGCCTTGGTGTGCGCCCGCACCTCGTCGAGGGTGGTGAGTCCCTTCGCCTTGATCGTGCCCGTGATCCTGCCCTTGCAGATGCCGTTGCAGCCGCAGATCTCGGCATCGTCCGGCAGCGCCGCGACGGCAGCGCCAGGATCGAGCGCGCCACCGCCCTGGAAGGCCGGCCCGAAGATCAGCGTGTCGCGCATCTCCGAGATGTTGGCCGACTTCTTCTTGAGATCGTTGAACCAGGCGCCGTCGGCCACCTCACCGAACAGCACGGTGCCGATGATCCTGTCGTCCTTCAGGATCAGGCGCTTGTAGACGCCGGCCGCGGCGTCGCGCAGCACGATCTCCTCGCGGTCGTCGCCGTCGGCGAAGTCGCCCAGAGAATAGACGTCGATGCCCGTGACCTTGAGCTTGGTCGGCGTGTCGATGTGCACGAAGCGGGCGGCCTCGTCGCCGGCGAGATGGGCCGCCGCGGTCCGCGCCATCTCGTAGAGCGGCGCCACCAGGCCATAGACATGGCCGCCGACCTCGGCGCACTCGCCGAGCGCCAGGATATCGGGATCTGAAGTCCGCATGGCGTGGTCGACGACGATGCCGCGACCGATCGTGAGGCCTGCCTCCTTGGCGAGCGCCGCGTTGGGCCGGATGCCGGCCGCCATGATGACCAGGCTCGCTGGAATGATCGTGCCGTCGGCGAGTTCCACACCCTCTACCCTGCCGTTGCCCAGGATCGCCTTGGTGTTGGCCTTGGTCAGCACCTTGATGCCGCGCTCTTCCAAGGCCTTCTGCAGCAGATAACCCGCGGCGGGATCGAGCTGCCGCTCCATCAGCGTCGGCATCAGATGGACGACGGTGACGTCCATGCCCTGCGCCTGCAGGCCGGCAGCGGCTTCGAGGCCGAGCAGGCCGCCGCCGATCACAACCGCCTTGGCGCGCGACTGGGCGGCCAGCAGCATCGCATTCACATCGTCGAGGTCGCGGTAGGTAAGGACGCCGGCGAAGTCGTGGCCGGGCACAGGGATGATGATCGGATTGGAACCGGTGGCGATCACGAGCTTGTCGTAGCTCTCGGTCACGCCTTCCGAGGAGGTGACGGTCTTGGCGGCGCGGTCGATCGCGTCGATCCTGTGGCCCTTGTAGAGGGTGATGCCGTTGCGAACGTACCAGCCGTCGCCGTGGATGATGATCTGCTCGTAATCCTTCTCACCCGACAGCACGGGCGAGAGCATGATGCGGTCGTAGTTCACCCGGGGTTCGGCGTTGAAGATCGTCACCTGGTAGCGATCGGGTGCGGTCTCGAGCAGATGCTCCAGCATGCGCCCGGGGGCCATGCCGTTTCCAATGATGACAAGCTTCTCAGCCATGTTCCTGGCGAATCCCCAAAACAAAAAAGCTGCCCAACAGGCCCACGCCCCACGAGACGGGACGAATTGCCGTTGGCAGCTTTGCCTGGAGCGCCCGCCATTGGACGCCCATGAGTGAGACTTCATTGCCTCGCAGAGTACGAAGCATGAACCGTGCCAGACTGAGGGCCCTTGAGAACCGCAGATAACACCGGCCGCCTGGGGACTGCTTCCGAGCGGCTTGACCAATTATTGGGCAAGTGCCGTATCGATTGCCTCTTTGCGTCGCGACAGGACGACCCTATGAAAGCGACAGTGACTCCTTCCTCACCACGCTTTCAGGCCGTGATCGCAGAGATCGACGGCGCCAACGCGCAGGATCCGCGGCAGGACATCGTCGCCGGCGGGTCCCGTCCGCGTGAACTCGTCTATTCGGAGCGGATGTCGGAGTGCCTGTCGCGACTCTATCCGGAGGCCTCCGAGGCGTTGCAGATCGCCGCGCGCGCCCAGCATATCTGCCGCTGGCAGATTCCCCGGGACAAGTACCCTCTCGGCCGCGACGGCTACAACGCCTGGCGGGCTTCCTGCCGCGATCATCATGCCGCGCTCACCTCCGCCATTCTGCACCGTCATGGCTATGCCGACAGCGAGGTCGCGCAGGTCGTAAAAATCATCCGGAAAGAGCAGCTGAAGCGCGATCCCGAGAGCCAGGCACTCGAGAACGTCGTGGCGGTCGTCTTCGTCGATCACTACCTCGACGACTTCGTGGCCACGCACAAAGACTACGACGAGGAGAAACTCGCCGATATTCTCCGAAAGACGCTGCGCAAGATGGATCCGGTCGGCCATGCCGCCGCGCTCGGGCTGAGCCTGCCCGAACCGACACGACGCCTCATCGGCCTCGCCCTGAAGTAGATCTGCTGGCTGAACCATCAGACTCGGCCCTCTTCCCCTTTGCGGAGTCCGCAAAGGGGAAGTGCCCTCGTCTTACGAGGGCGATGGGGTTCATGACCCCCTCCGTCACCGTAAGACGGTGACACCTCCCCCGATGACGGGGGAGGAGAACAATGACGCTACGCCGTCTTCACCAGCTCGGCGATGGCGGCGCCCACCGTCCTGGTGTCGCCGTTGCCGCCCAGATCCTTGGTCCGCGGCCCGCCTTCGACCAGCGAGGCCGCGATCGCCCGCTCGATGGCTTCGGCCGCCTCGGGATAGCCCAGGTGACGCACCATCATGGCGCCCGACCAGATCATGCCGATCGGATTGGCGATGCCCTTGCCGGCGATGTCCGGCGCCGAGCCGTGCACCGGCTCGAACATCGACGGGAACTTGCGCTCCGGGTTGATGTTGCCCGACGGCGCCACGCCGATCGAGCCGGTCAGCGCCGGGCCGAGGTCCGAGAGAATGTCGCCGAACAGGTTGGAGCCGACCACGACGTCGAACCAGTCGGGGTTGCGCACGAAATGCGCCGTCAGGATGTCGATGTGATACTGGTCGGCCTTGATGCCGGGATAGTTTTTCTGCATCTCGACGAAGCGCTCGTCCCAGAACGGCATGGTGTGGATGATGCCGTTCGACTTGGTGGCCGAGGTCACGTGCTTCTTCTTGCCCTTGGCCGCAAACTCGAAGGCGAACTTCAGGACTCGATCCACACCCTTGCGGGTGAAGACCGATTCCTGGACGGCCATCTCGTTCTCGGTGCCGCGGAACATGCGCCCGCCCAGCTCGGAATACTCGCCCTCGGTATTCTCGCGCACGACCCAGAAGTCGATCTCGCCCGGCTTGCGGTTGGCGAGCGGGCTCGGCACGCCCTCGAACAGGCGCACCGGGCGCAGGTTCACGTATTCGTCGAAGTCGCGCCGGATCGGGATCAGCAGGCCCCACAGCGAGACGTGATCGGGCACGCCCGGCCAGCCGACAGCGCCCAGGAAGATGCTCTCGAAGGCTTTCAGCTGCTCCATGCCGTCGTCCGGCATCATCTTGCCGCTCTTCACCAGGCGGTCGCACGACCAGTCGAAGTCGGTGAATTCCAGCTCGAAGCCGAAGCGCCGCCCGGCGGCCTCCAGCACGCGCACGCCCTCCGGCAGAACTTCCTTGCCGATTCCGTCCCCCGGAATGAGCGCGATCTTGTGCTTGGCCATGTGTTTCCTCTCCTTGCGTCAAACGACGTATACTGAACGGGCATTCAGGAGCAAGCCCAGCAAGGAAACGCCATGTCCTACGACCTCAAGATCACGGGCGGCACCATCGTCGACGGCACCGGCAAGGCGGGCTTCGTGGGCGACGTCGGCATCAAGGACGGCAAGGTCGTGGCCCTCGGCAAGGCCGATGGTCCCGCCACCACGACCATCGACGCCAAGGGCAAGGTCGTCTCGCCGGGCTTCGTCGACGTCCACACCCACTACGATGCGCAAATCCTGTGGGATCGCATGCTCAGCATCTCGCCCTGGCATGGCGTGACGACGACGGTGATCGGCAACTGCGGCTTTGGCGTCGCCCCGACCAAGGCGATCCACCGCAAGCTCATCCTGCAGACGCTCGAGAAGGTCGAAGGAATGAGCCTCGACGCGCTCCAAGCGGGTCTGGGCGATGTCTGGCCGTTCGAGACGTTCCCGCAGTATCTCGACGCCGTCGAAAAGCGCGGATCGGCCATCAACGTCGCAGCCCTGTTCGGCCACACGCCGCTGCGCCTGTACGTCATGGGTGAGGAATCGACCGAGCGGGCGGCGACGCAGGACGAGATCGATGCGATGAAGAAGCTGATGCGCGAGGCGATGGACGCCGGCGCCATCGGCTTCGGCACCTCGATGTCGGTCAGCCACAACGGCTATGCCGGCAAGCCGGTGCCGAGCCGCCAGGCGACCTACGACGAGATGGAGCAGCTCGTCTCGGTCATGGGCGACATGAAACGCGGCCTGATGCAGATCACCATCGGCCGCGAGTTCTCGACCCGGCACATGGCCGAGGTCAGCCGCAAGCACGGCGTCCCGGTCACATGGACCGCCCTGCTCTCCTACCTCTACGGCCCGGGCGGCCACCGCAAGCAGCTCGACCTCGCCGCGGAGCAGCGCAGGTCGGGCGCCATGGTGATCCCGCAGGTGAGCTGCCGGCCGCTCAACTTCGAGTTCACCTTCGCCGAGCCGTTCATCTTCGACGTCATGAAGTTCATGAACGAACTGGCCGTCGCGGACGCCAAGGCACCCGGCACGCGCCGCCGCGCCTATGCCGACCCGGCCTGGCGCGAGAAGCTCCGGAGCGAGGTGACGCCCCTGTTCCAGCGCTGGTGGGATCGCGTCGTCATCGCCTGGGCGCCGTCACACAAGGAACTGGAGGAGCAGCCGCTTACCGAGGCTGCGGCGAAACTCGGCAAGGACCCGGTCGATCTCGCCCTCGACATTGCGCTCGCCAACGACCTGCAGGCACGCTTCCGCATGGCCGTCATGAACTTCGACGAGAAGGAAGTGGCCGAGCTGATCACCGACCCCAACACGATCATCGCCCTGTCAGACGCTGGCGCGCATGCCAGCCAGCTCTGCGATGCCTGCTACTCGACCCATCTGCTCAGCCATTGGGTGCGCGAGCGCAAGGTCTTCACCATCGAGGAGGCGGTGCACAACCTGACGCAACGCCCGGCCGAGATGTTCGGCATCACCGATCGCGGCGTGCTGGCCGAGGGCCGCCCCGCCGACGTCGTGGTGTTCGATCCCAAGACCGTCGGTCCGGGGCCGTTGAAGCGCGTCCACGACCTGCCGGCCGGCGCTGATCGCCTGGTGTCCGAGGCGAGCGGTATCGATGCCGTCATCGTCAACGGCAGGCTGATCCGACAGAACAACAAGGACACCGTTGCCGCCAACGACAAGCTGCCCGGCCGCCTGCTGCGGAGCGGCCGCGCCGCCTGATATTCTCAAAGGGAGGAAATGAAATGATCCACGTCATCGCCATCATCACCGCCAAGCCCGGCAAGCGCGACGAAATCCTGAAGAACTTCAAAGCCAACGTGCCCGCCGTGCATGCCGAGAAGGGCTGCATCGAATATGGCGCCACGGTCGACACCGATGGCGGACCGTTCGCCAAGTTCGGCCCCGACACCTTCGTGGTGGTCGAGAAGTGGGAGAGCATGGACCACCTCAAGGCCCACGGCGCCTCGGCGCACATGAAGGCCTATGGCGAGAAGAACAAGGACCTCGTCGCCAATCGCGCCGTCCACGTCCTGCAAAACGCTTGATCGCCGATAGAGACGTCGCCGCTTACGACCGCGACGGCGTCGTCTGCCTGCGCCATCAATTCGACGGGCGCTGGGTCGAGCGCCTGCGCGCGGCGATCGAGCGCGACCTCGCCTCGCCCGGCCCCAACGCGACCAACTTCGCCGAAGGCAGCAGCGCCGGAAAATTCTTCGGCGACATGTACATGTGGCGTCACGACCCTGAATTCCGTGCCGCCGCGCTCGAGTCCCCCGCTCCCGCCATTGCTGCGAAGCTGATGGGATCCCGGTCGGCGGGTTTTTTCTACGATCAGCTCTTCGTCAAGGAGCCCGGCACGGCCCATCCGACACCGTGGCACCAGGACCAGCCGTACTGGCCGGTGAAAGGCTGGCAGATCACGTCGGTCTGGATCGCGCTCGATCCGATCGACCGCAGCAACGGCGCCGTCGAGTTCATCGCGGGCTCCCATCGCTGGGGCGTCAACTACCGGCCGACTCCCTTCCGCAAGGGTCACGAGATTAAGTTCACCGACAGCGACCTCGTGCCGATCCCCGACATCGATGCCGACCGCGGCAAGTACGATATCAAATGGTGGAAGATGGAACCCGGCGACTGCCTGGTGTTCCACGCCATGATCGTGCACGGCGCGCCCGGAAACTCGACACCCGGCGCCCGCCGGCGCGGCCTGTCGCTGCGCTATACCGGCGACGACGCCCGCTACGACCCACGCCCTGGGACCTTCCAGTTTCCCTACAAACCCGACCTCGCGGCCGGCGCCCCGATGGAGTGCGAGCTCTTCCCGCGGGCCTGGCCGAAGCGCTAGCGCAGGATTCCCTTGATGACGATGTCCTGCATGCCCTGGATGAGCGTCTCGCGATTCGACCAGGGAAAGTCGGGCTTCATGATGAGGGCCGCCACCACGCCGTGGATGCCCATCCAGCAGAGCTCCGCGCAAGTGTCCGGCGGGTAGTTCAGTTTGACACCCGACGTCTCGAGTTGGGACAGCAGCGC
Organism: Reyranella sp.; assembly: GCF_004296935.1. Classification (GTDB taxonomy): domain Bacteria; phylum Pseudomonadota; class Alphaproteobacteria; order Reyranellales; family Reyranellaceae; genus Reyranella. The sequence goes on along the minus strand of NZ_SCVH01000003.1, from coordinate 7,850 downwards.
CACCAGGCGGCTGAAGACGAGCGCGCCGCCCACGCCCGGGCGGCTGGGATCGTCGACCGGCATGCGATGGCCGACCTTGCGGATCGACTCCGGAATGTTGTTGCCGATGAAGACCAGCCGGTACTCGTCGGGGTTTTCGAGGCCGAAGCGCGCATAGGCTTCGCCGAAGCGGCGTACGCGCTCCAAGGGATCGCTGACGGTCTTCTCGATTTCGGTGATGCGCTCGACCAGGAGGCCGAAGGTCTGGTCGCAGAGCGCCAGCATCATCGCTTCCTTGTCGTGGAAGTAGAGATAGAGCGCCGGCGCCGACACACCGACCCGATCAGCGATCCGGCGGATCGTCGTGGCGTCGTAGCCCTCCTCGAGGAACAGCTCCTTGGCCGCCAGGAGGATTTCCTCGCGACGCGTATGGCCCTCGCCGCGCTTTTTGCGACCGGAGACCACGGCTGTTGATAGGGCTGCCAAATACCGTCTCCCTGCTCTTGACTCTCAACTGAACAAAGATAAGTTATCAATGATAAGTTATCAATGGTCAGTTCGTCGCTGACCATTGTAAACCTCGGAAGGAAGGCCCGCCATGCGTCTCCCGATCAAGGTAACCGCCATAGTGCTCGGTGCAACGGCTGTCGGCGCCGGCGGTTTCGCAGCCCTGTCGCTCACGGCTAATGCGTCGCGTGTCTCCGCCAACGAGCCGATCGTGCGCCCGGCGCGCGTCGCCGAAATCGCCTACAGCCGGCAGGCGCAATCCCTGGTTCTCGCCGGCACCGTCGTTCCCCGCATCGAGAGCACCTTGGGCTTCCGTGTCTCGGGCAAGATCGTCCAGCGCGCGGTCGATGTCGGCACCGTCGTGAAGCCGGGCGACCTGATCGCCCAGCTCGATCCAGCCGACCATCGCCTTGCCGTCGACAATGCCCGCGCCGCCCTCGCCTCGGCCGACGCCGACCATGCGCGCGCCAAGGCCGATCATGAGCGCTACCAGGCACTGAAGGGCGGTGCTGCCTTCACGCCACAGACCCTCGAACAGCGCCAGTCGCTGGCCGCCACTGCGCTGGCGCGCGTCGACCAGGCGCGCAGCCAGCTTTCCTCGGCCGAGAACAACCTCGCCTACACCGAGCTCCGCGCCGACACCGCCGGCGTCGTCACCGCCGTGCAGGCCGAAGTCGGCCAGGTGATGTCCCAGGGTCAGGGCGTCGTCCGTGTCGCACGCACCGACGAACTCGAGATCGTGGTCGGCGTGCCGGAGCATCGCCTGAAGGTCGTGCGCGAGTCCGCCGCCGCCGGCTTCGAGCTGTGGTCCGACCCTGGCCGTCGCCACGCCGCCAGGCTGCGCGAGCTCTCGCCCAGTGCCGACCCGACCTCGCGCACCTATCCGGCGCGCTTCAGCATCATCGATCCGCCTGAATTCATCGGCCTCGGCATGACCGCGACGCTGAAATTCGAGCGCCCCGATGCGACGCCGGTGGCCGAAGTGCCGCTGGCCGCGATCTTCCAGCGCGGTACCCGGCCGGCCGTCTGGGTGGTCGACAAGTCAACCGGCGCCGTCGAGCTGCGACTCGTGGTCATCGCGCGCTGGCGCGACGATACCGCCGCAATCCTGTCCGGCGTAAAGGATGGCGAGCTGATCGCCACCGCCGGCGTGCACAAGCTCGAGGCCGGACAGAAAGTGAAGCCGGTGCAGCAGGCCGCACGGCCATGAGCACGCGGACCAATCTTTCGGCGCTGGCCCTCAAGTACAGCACGCTCACCGTCTTCTTCATGCTGGCGCTCAGCATCGCGGGCGTCTGGGCCTTCATCAATCTCGGCCGCGCCGAGGATCCACCCTTCACCATCAAGCAGATGGTGGTGTCGGCGGCCTGGCCCGGCGCCACCTCGCGCGAGGTCGAGCAGCAGGTCACGGACAAGATCGAGACCAAGCTGCAGGAGCTCCCCTACTTCTTCAACGTCACGAGCTACACCAAGCCCGGCGAGACGGTGATCTACGTCTCGCTGCGCGACGACGTCCCGCCGGCCCGGGTGGCCGACCTGTGGTACCAGGTGCGCAAGAAGGTCGGCGACATCCGCGGAAGCCTGCCGCAGGGGGTCGTCGGACCGTTCTTCAACGACGAGTACGGCGACACCTACAGCCTGATCTGGGCCTTCGAGTCCGATGGCTTCTCGTCGGCAGAAGTGAAGGACATCGTGAAGGCGGTGCGCCAGCGCGTGTTGCGCGTCCCCGACGTCACCAAGGCCGACCTTTTCGGCCTGCAGGACGAAAAGATCTACATCGAGTTCAGCCACACGCGCCTGGCCATGCTGGGTGTGCCGGTCGACCAGATCCTCGACGTCATTCGCAAGCAGAACTCGATCGTGGCCTCGGGCACCGTCGAGACCCGGGGCGAGCGCGTCGCCGTGCGCGTCGACGGCGCGCCGACCTCGGCCGCCGACCTCGCCAACCTGCCCTTCAACGCCAACGGCCGCACGCTTACCCTGGCCGATGTGGCCGAGATCCGGCGCGGCTACCAGGACCCGACGCAGACCTCGATGCGCTTCAAGGGCAAGGCCGTGATCGGTCTCGGCGTCGTCATGGCGCCGGGCGGCAATGTGCAGACGCTCGGCAAGGCGCTGGAGGCGACGATGGCCGAGGTCGAGCGCGAGCTGCCGGTCGGCATCACCGTGCACCGTGTCGCCAACCAGCCGGAAGTGGTCGACAAGTCGTTCGAGGAGTTCACATCCTCGCTGCTCGAGGCCCTCGCCATCGTGCTGGTGGTGTCGTTCATCAGCCTGGGCGTGCGCACCGGCATCATCGTGGCGCTCTCGGTGCCGTTGGTGCTGGCCATCACCTTCGTCGCCATGCTGCTGCTCGGCATCGACTTCCAGCGCATCTCGCTCGGCGCCCTGATCATTGCCTTGGGCCTGCTGGTCGACGACGCCATCATCGCCGTCGAGATGATGATGGTGAAGCTCGAGCAGGGCTTCAGCCGTATGGAGGCCGCGACCTTCGCCTACACTTCGACGGCATTCCCGATGCTGACCGGCACGCTGGTGACGGCGGCGGGCTTCGTACCGGTGGGCTTCGCCAAGTCGAGCGCCGGCGAATACACCAACTCGATCTTCTGGGTGGTCGGCATCTCGCTGATCGTCTCGTGGTTCGTGGCCGTGCTGTTCACGCCCTGGCTCGGCTACCGGCTGCTGCCACAGCCCAAGGTCCACCACGCCGATCCTTACCAGGGCCGTCTCTACACACTCTTCCGGCGTGTCCTCGTGTGGTGCGTGACCTGGCGCAAGACCACCATCGCCATCACGGCGCTGGCCTTCCTGGGTTCCATGGGCCTCATGGGCCTGGTGCAAAAGCAGTTCTTCCCGACGTCGAACCGGCCCGAGCTGATCGTCGACATGCGGCTGGCCCAGGGCGCCTCCTTCGCTGCCACCAATGCCGAGGTGAAGAAGCTCGAAGCCCTGCTCGGCGCCGATCCCGACGTCAGCCACTACACGGCCTACGTCGGCGCCGGCAGCCCGCGTTTCTACCTGCCGACGGTGCCGGAACTGGCCAACGCGAGCTTCGGCCAGATCATCGTCATGACCAAGGACCTCGAGGCCCGCGAGCGCGTGCTGGCGGCACTCGACAAGGCCTTCGCCCAGGACTTCGAGGCCGTGCGGGCCCGCGTCCAGCGGCTGCAGAACGGCCCGCCGGTGAGCTACCCCGTCATGTTCCGCGTGCTGGGTGACGATCCGCAGCAGGTCCGCGCCGTCGCCGAAAAGGTCCGCCAGGTCTTCAAGGCCGACCCCGCCACGCGCGACATCAATTTCGACTGGAACGAGCTCGCCAAGACGGTGCGGCTCGAGGTCGACCAGAACAAGGCGCGCGCGCTCGGCGTCGACTCGCAACTGCTGGGCAACACGCTGCAGACCCTGCTGTCGGGTGTGGTGGTGACGCAGTATCGCGACCGCGCCGAGAGCATCGATGTGATCGCCCGCGCGGTACCGGGCGAGCGCCTCAGCCTGGAAGGCCTGGAGGCGATCAACCTCCGCACGGCCAACGGTGGCGTCGTCTCCCTCGCGCAGCTCGCCACGCTGCGCTTCGAGCTCGAGGAGCCGATCCTGTGGCGGCGCAACAAGGACCTGCTGATGACGGTGCGGGCCGGCGTGATCGACGGCGTGCAGGGTCCCGACGTCGCCGCCCGCATCGACACCGCGCTGGCGCCGGTGCGCGCCGAGCTGCCGGCCGGCTACCGCATCGAGGTCGGCGGCGACAAGGAGGAGAGCGCGCGCAGCCAGGGCTCGATCTTCAAGATGATGCCGGTCATGGCCTTCCTGATGGTGCTGTTCCTGATGCTGCAGCTCCAGAGCTTCTCCAAGCTCGCGCTGGTCATGCTGACGGCGCCACTCGGCATGATCGGCGTGGCGCTGTTCCTGCTGGCCTTCAACCAGCCCTTCGGCTTCGTCTCGCTGCTGGGCACCATTGCGCTGGCCGGCATGATCATGCGCAACTCGGTGATCCTGGTGGACCAGATCGACCAGGACATCGAAGCCGGCCACAGCCAGTGGGACGCCGTGATCGACGCCACTGTGCGCCGCGCCCGGCCGATCCTGCTGACCGCCGGCACGGCGATCTTCGCCATGGTACCCCTGTCTCGGAGCGTGTTCTTCGGGCCCATGGCGGTTGCCCTTATGGGTGGCCTGCTGGTGGCCACGGCGCTCACGCTGTTGTTCCTGCCGGCCCTCTACGCCGCGTGGTTCCGGGTGAAGCAGCCCAAGCCCGTGGAAATACAGCCTATGCGGCACGTCCCGCCGTCGCTGGCGCTCGCGGCAGAGTGACATCAAAAGCTGGATCCTCGCTAGCCACCATCCTCACGGTTTCTGTCAGGAGGTAAAGGTGTCGCAAAGAAGAAGTTGCCAAGCGCAAAACTCAATCCAGCCAACAAGCAAATAACGCAGCCAAAGACAATCAGCCTGCCCCATGGAAGAGTACTCCAGGTCGCATCCCAGCCCTTCATCAGGAGCGCGGCCGGAATGATCATCATACACAAGGCGGCTGCTCCGACTGCTCCGATCAGGAAATGGCTCAAGAGCAGTTGATACTTCAGACGGAAGTACAGCTTTCGAGCTCTCCGGTATTCGTCTTCCGACAATCCGGTCTCTGCATGCGTCTTCAGAGCAAACAAGCGGATACGTCTCATCGCGGCCATTGCTGCCAAATGATGTTACGAAATGCGACCCTCGACGGTATGAAGGTCGCCGCTGCGGCTGGCGCTCACCTCGAGGATGATCTCGATGCCGCGCACGATGTCGTTCAGTGCCATGGAAGGCGCGCCGCCCAGCCGGGCCGCCTGCTCCGGCACGTAGGGGATATGCAGGAAGCCGCCACGCATCGGGATCGGATGGCCGGCGGCGATGTCCATCAGGGCGTAGAAGATGTGGTTACAGACGAAGGTGCCGGCAGTGTTCGACACGGCGGCCGGCAGGCCGGCCTTGCGCATCTCCGCCACGCAGGCCTTGATCGGGAGCGTCGAGAAATGCGCCGCCGGGCCATCCTTCACCACCGGTCTGTCGATCGGCTGCTTGCCGTCGTTGCCACGGATACGGGCATCCTGAACATTGATGGCGACACGTTCGAGGCAGAGTTCGGTACGCCCACCCGCCTGGCCCACGCACAGCACGATGTCCGGCTTGACCTTCTCGATCGCCGCACGGAGCACCTTGGCCGAGTTCGCATAAGAGGTCGGCAGTTGGGCGGTATGGATCGCGATGCCGCCGATCCGCTTCCTGAGCTTACCGACCGCGAGCGACGACGGATTGACCGTCTCGCCGCCGAAAGCATCAAATCCCGTGACCAGTGCCTTCATGCTTCGCCTCAAAACGAAAGGGCGTCCCCTTGGGACGCCCCGACGTTAGTCCGTGCAGCCGCAGAGGGCTACTTGTTGGCGGCATCCACCGCGCGGCGCGCCATCACGCCCACCAGGTGAGCGCGATATTCGGAGCTGCCGTGGATGTCGCTGTTGAGACCCTCGAACGGGATCTTGATGTCCTTGATCGCGGCCGAGGAGAAGTTCTTGGCCAGCGCCTCTTCCATCGCCTTGACGCGGAAGACGCAGGCGCCGGCGCCGGTCACCGCGACCCGCACGCCAGCCGCGGTCTTGGCCACGAACACGCCGACCATGGCGTAGCGCGAGGCCGGATTCGGGAACTTCACATAGGCCGCCTTCTCCGCCTTGGGGAAGCTGATCGACGTGATCAACTCGCCATCGGCAAGGGCCGTCTCGAAAAGGCCCTTGAAGAAGTCATCAGCCGCGATCTTGCGGGTGTTGGTGGTGACCGTGGCATTGAGCGCCACGACCGCACCCGGATAGTCGGCCGCCGGATCGTTGTTGGCGACCGAGCCGCCGATCGTGCCACGGTTGCGGACCTGCGGATCGCCGATGTGGCCCGCGAGGTAGGCCAGCGCCGGGATCGCCGCCTTGACCTCGGCCGAGGTCGCGACGTCGGCATGGCGCGTCATGCCGCCGACCACGACGTTGTTGCCCTCGACCTTGATGCCAGCCAGTTCCTTGAGGCCGCCGAGATCGACGACGTCGCTCGGCCGCGCCAGGCGCTGCTTCAGCGTCGGGATCAGGGTCATGCCGCCGGACATGGCGCGGGCTTCGGGCTTGCTCTTCAGCAGGCCCACCGCGTCGGCGACCGACTTCGGACGATGGTAGGTGAAATCATACATCTGAACTTCCTCCGGTTACTCGGGTGCCCTATTCCGCTGCTTGGCGTTGGGCGCCCTTGATCGATTGCCACACGTTGAGCGGTGTGGCCGGCATCTCCACGTGCTTGACGCCAATCGGCGCCAGCGCGTTGTGGACTGCATTCATCACGGCGGCCGGCGAAGCGATCGCGCCTGCCTCGCCGCAACCCTTCACGCCCAGCGGATTGTGCGGGCAGGGTGTATGCTTGTAACCGAGCTTGAATGACGGAAAATTGTCCGCGCGCGGCATGGTGTAGTCCATGTACGAGCCGCTGATGAGCTGGCCCGTGTTCTTGTCGTAGACGGCGCCTTCCATCAGTGCCTGGCCGACACCCTGCACGATGCCGCCGTGGACCTGTCCCTCGACGATCATCGGGTTGATGATGTTGCCGAAGTCGTCGATCGCCGTGAAGGCAACGATCTCCGTGGTGCCGGTTTCCGGGTCGATCTCGAGTTCGCAGATCTGCGTGCCGGCGGGATAGACGAAATTCGCCGGATCGTAGAAGGCGTTCTCGTCCATGCCCGGCTCGGTATCCGCCAGCGGGTAATTATGCGGCACGTAAGCGGCAAAGACGACCTGGGCCAGCGGCACGTTCTTGTCCGTACCCGCGACCTTGAAGACACCGTTCTCGAACTCGACGTCGGCAACCGACGCTTCCATCAGATGCGCGGCGACCTTCTTGCCTTTGGCAATGATCTTCTCGGTGGCCTTGATGATCGCCGAGCCGCCGACGGCAAGCGACCGCGAACCGTAGGTGCCCATGCCGAACGGCGTCGTCGCCGTGTCGCCATGGACGATCTCGATCTGGTCCATCGGCACGCCAAGCTTCGAATGAATGATCTGGGCAAACGTCGTCTCGTGGCTCTGGCCGTGGCTGTGCGCACCGGTCATGACCTGGACGTTGCCGGTCGGGTTGAACTTGATCTGTGCCGACTCCCACTGGCCGACGCCACCACCCAACTGCCCGATGACCTGGGAGGGCGCGAGGCCGCAGGCTTCGATGTAGGACGAGAAGCCGATGCCGCGCAGCTTGCCGCGCGACTTCGCCTCGGCGCGGCGGGCCTCGAAGCCCTTGTAGTCGGCGACCTTCATGGCCTCGTCGATGATCGGCGGGTAGTTGCCCGAATCGTACTGCAGCGCCAC
>NZ_SCVH01000045.1 GCF_004296935.1 Reyranella sp. | reverse complement strand
GACGTGCCGGCTAAGTTCGGCTTCGATGGCCCCACGCTCACCAAACGCTTCCCGCGCCTGATCTATGCCGACCTTGGCGCCTTCGGCCACCTCGGGCCATGGAAGGACCGGCCGGGCTACGAGCCGATCATCCAGGCGGTCGCCGGGCTCATTTCGCTGAACGGCGATCCTTCGGGGCCAGAGGCACGCATCGGCGTCTCGATCATCGACCTCTCGACAGGCATGTGGACGGCGATCGGTGTGTTGGCGGCCCTGGCCAAACGCACGGCGACCGGTCAGGGCAGCCTGGTGAACACCTCGCTGTTCGAGAGTGGCCTGATGTGGACATCGAACCACGTCGCCGGCTGGTCGGTGACGGGCAAGATGCCGCCACGTCAGGGCACCGGCCATCCCTCGCTCACGCCCTACCAGGCGTTCGAATGCAGCGATGGGCCGCTGATGATCTGCCCCGGCAACGATCGCCTCTGGCGCAAGTTCGCCGAAGTGTTGGGCCATCCCGAGTGGCCCGACGAAGCACGCTTCAAGACCAACGTGCAGCGCGCCGAGCGACGCGAGATGCTGCTGGGCATGATCTCCGAGATCATGAAGAAGGAAAGCCGGGCCTACTGGTCGGCCAAACTCGACGCTCTGGGCGTCCCCAACGGGCCACTGAACTCGGTCCCGCAGGTGATGGAGCTTGCCCAGGTGGCGGCGCTCGCCATGTTCAGCCAGCCCTATGCCGGCTCGAACGCCCTCTTCCACGGCCTGCCGCTCAGCATCGACGGCGAGCGCGCCGGGGCCGCGGAGAAGGCGCCGAAAATCGGCGAGCACGACGGCAAGATCTGAACGTCAGCCGGCGAAGCTCAGGCAGTATTCACGTACGCGTTCTATGGGAATGCGGGCGTGGCTCTGGACGATGATGAACTTGCCGCCAGGATCTTTCCCGTTGGGCAGCAGCACCTTTCGCTCGAAGTCCTCGGCGGCCCAGACGCAGGACTTCCTCGAGAACAGCTGATCGTCGGCGTAGTAGCAGGGATCCCAGTGAGCGTGATAGTCGAACAGGTTGCCCTTGAGTTCGGCCACGCTGGTGTAGAGCGAATACTCCGTCCAGGGGACCGTGCCGATCTTGCGGCCCAGCCAATAGCAAAGCGATGTGATCCCATCGATGGGACCGAAGCGGAAATGCTGAAGGGTCTGCGCCGCCAGATCGCCGTGAAGGATGTTCGGCGTCACCGACAGGCCGTGCGCCTCGGGATCGTAAGGCACACCCGTGATCTTGGAGACATGCTGCCACCAGTCGTGATGCGCCTTCGGCTCCCAGCGTGATATCGCCACCCTGTTCTTGATGAAAGTCGTGGCATCGAAGTCACCGACGCAGCAGACATCCGAATCCAGCGTCAGATAGCCGCCAAAGCCCAGCATCGCCGGAACCTGCAGCTTCACGATCTGCTGCCGGTACCATCCGGTCATCAGGTAGAAGCGACTGCCCATGGGGAAGAAATCGCTCTCGGGCCGGACCGAAACGTCAATGTTCGGGAACTGCGGCAGGCTACTGCGCAGTTCCTTCACATCCTGGCGCGGCGCCACGATGAGCAGTTCGAAGGGTTGGGGGCCGCGCCAATGGCGCGCCAGCGATTCGATCAGGAGACCGGCACGGCCGAGATCGTCGCGGCGCTTCATGCGCCGCAGAGCGAGAGGAAGGATGGCTTGGCGAACTTCGGTGAACATCGGCCGGGTCGGAGTGGAAGCTACAGAGGACGTCCGCCCACTACCACACTAAATGGTATCGGAGGTCTTCGTTTGCACCAATCAGCGGCATTTCGCGCGTCGTTCGCTCCGCCTCATGGAAAAAAACGCCGGGCCAAAGGGCCCGGCGAGTTGAACAGGGAGGCTTCACGTCTGGGAGACGTGGGATCAAACGGATCCCGAGTTTCGATGACGATCAGAACAAACTTTTCGTATCGAAGACCTAACACCAACGTATTCCTTGGCGGATGTATTGGTAGAGGCGATGTGGCGAATACTGGCATGCGGTGAGCGCATGCCTTTCATTGGCTGTGCAATCCTGCAAGTCTGACCATCAGAATCGTGTTTCCGCGACCTTGCGTAGGAGAAAGTCGCGAAACACCGCGATGCGCTTGGAGTGCCGCAGTTCCTCCGGATAGGTGAAATACACATCCGTTGTGCGGACATTGAGGTCGGGCAGCACCATCTCGAGCTTGGTCGACTCTCGGGCGAGGTAGTCGGGCAGCGACGCGATGCCGAGGCCCGATTCCACCGCACGGAAGATGCCGTAGACATTGTTGACGCGCAGCACGACGACCCGCGCCGATGGATCGACGTTGCCTTCATGCAGCAGCCAGTTGACGTCCTGGACCGGCGCCCGGGCATCCTCGCCGAAGATGATCAGGCGATGCTGGTCGAGTTCCTCGACGGTCTTGGGCTTTCCATATTTCTGGATGTAGCCGTGCGAGGCATAGACATGGCTCCGCACCGTCAGCAAATGGCGTTGCACGAGGCCCGGCTGGCGCGGCATGACCATGCGGATCGCCACGTCGGCCTCGCGCATACCCAGGTCGAGTTCGTTGTCCGACAGCACGAGGCTGACGTCGATGTCGGGATACATCGCGATGAACTCGTGCATCTGGGCGGTGAGCCAGGTCGAGCCGAAGCCGACCGTTGCCGTCACTTTCAGACGGCCCGCCGGCTTGTCCTGGTTGGCGCGCAGCAATGCCTCGGCGGTATTCACCTTGGCCGCCATGTCGCGCGCGGTGCGGTACAGCAGTTCACCCTGTTCGGTCAGGATCAGGCCGCGCGCATGCCGATGGAACAGCATGACGCCGAGTTGTTCTTCGAGTGCGCCGATCTGGCGCGATATCGCCGACTGGCTGAGCTTCAAGGTCTCGCCGGCATGCGTGAAACTCCCGGCGTCGGCTACGGCCTGAAAGATCCGCAGCTTGTCCCAGTCCATGACATTGCCTCCCTAAGGCGTTTGGCGTTGCGCGCCAAACACCGATCCCACGCCGCCACCTACTCCGCGGCTTGCGCGAGGCGCGCCTCCTGTCCGGCCAGCCACTTCTCCGCTTCAAGCGCCGCCATACAGCCCGTTCCGGCCGCCGTGACGGCCTGGCGGAAGATCTTGTCCTGCACGTCTCCGGCGGCGTAGACGCCCTCGATGTCAGTGGCCGTCGAATCCGGCCTGGTGATGAGATAGCCTTCACCGTCCATCGCGAGCTTGCCCTTGAACAGCTCGGTGTTGGGCGAGTGGCCGATGGCGATGAACACACCGTCAGTGGGAAGTTCCTGCTCGGCGCCGCTCTTGACGTTGCGCAAGCGTACTCCCTTGACCAGCGGCGCCGGTGTCTTCTCGCCCAGGATTTCCTGGACCGCGTGATCCCACAGCACGGTGACCTTGGGATTCTTGAACAGGCGATCCTGCAGGATCTTCTCGGCGCGGAACGAATTGCGGCGATGAACCAGCGTCACCTTCGACGCGTGATGCGTGAGATACAGCGCCTCCTCGACGGCGGTATTGCCGCCTCCGACAACGACCACTTCCTTGCCGCGGAAGAAAAACCCGTCACAGGTGGCGCAGGCCGAGACACCGCCCCCCCGGAAGGTCTCTTCGGTCGGCAGTCCGAGCCACTTCGCCGTGGCGCCAGTCGATATGATGAGGGCGTCGGCCTCGTAGCGATCGCCCGAGTCACCGCTGCAGACGAACGGCCGGCGGCTGAGGTCGACCTCGACGATGGTGTCGAAGAACAGCTCAGTGCCGACATGCTCGGCCTGCTTCTGCATCTGCTCCATCAACCAGGGACCCTGGATGACGTCGGCGAAGCCCGGATAGTTCTCGACATCCGTCGTAATGGTGAGCTGCCCACCCGGCTGGATTCCCTGCACGAGCAGCGGCTTCAGGCTCGCACGGGCGGCATAGATCGCCGCCGTGTAGCCCGCAGGGCCTGACCCCAGAATGAGCACTTTACTGCGATGAGTTGCTGCCATGTGAGTCCCGCATCCCGCCTTCCGCATATCTCCTACATATATGCAAACCTCGCCACGGATGCACGGGCTAATGAGGCTTCAGCGCAATTGTTCACAGGTCAGCCGGTGGTTCTCGCAACTTTATTGCGTGGCTGGCATGGTTCTGGCATAGAGCGCGGCCAACGGAGGAAACCCAAGATGGCCCGCGCAAAGCTCGACCGAATCGATCGGCGCATTCTCAGCGATCTGCAATCCAACGGTCGCATGACCAACGTCGATCTGGCGGAGCGCGCGGGCATTTCCGCACCGCCCTGTCTGCGCAGGGTCCGCACCCTCGAACGTGCCGGCATCATCAAGGGCTACCACGCCGAGCTCAGCCCCGAGGCCCTCGGCTACAGCGTATCGGTCTTCGCCCTGGTCGGGCTGAACAGCCAAGCCGAGGCAGATCTCAAGTCGTTCGAGGATCTGATCGCCGGATGGGATGAGGTCCGCGAGTGTCATATGCTCGCCGGCGAGGCCGACTTTCTGCTGAAGATCGTGGCCGAGACTTGGGACGAATATCAGAAATTCCTGACGACGCGCCTCACGTCCGCCCCCAACGTCAGCCACGTGAAGTCGATGATGGTGTTCCGCACCGCCAAACAAGTGCCGGGAGTGCCAATTCCGGTCGAGTGAGAGAGGACCGATCATGGACGGAAATGCTGCGCGCCCTATAGCGCCGGACGTCACCTTCGAACGCCTGCACGAAATCGCCGACGCCTTTGCCCGTCGCGACGTTGACGGCATCGTCGGCTTCTTCGCCGAGGACGGCGAGTTCCGCAACGCCAAGGGCCCGCACCACTGGGGCCAGAGCTTCAAGGGCAAAGCCGCCATCCGGAGCTACTTCGAGCCGCTGTTCGCCAATGCCGGCGACGTCAAATGGCAGCATACGGCCGAATTCATCTGCGGCGACAGGGCGGTCACTGAGTGGCATCGCACCGCCACACTGCGGAGCGGCGAGCGCCAGGAGTGGCTGGGCTGCGACCTCTATACTTTCCGCCACGGCCTGATCGTGATGAAGGATACCTACATCAAAGTTGTCGCCTGACCCGAATTCCCTCTTGAAGGGAACATTGTGTATTGATAGCATCCTATAAATACACGCCGTTGTCATAAAGATGACACAGGAGGCTGCGGACCATGAAGGATCTGTTCCAGGCGTCCAAAGTCCTGTTGCTCGACCTGGCATCGACGCTGCTCTTCCTCGTGGCCTATGTGCTGACCGGCAACCTCTTCCTGGCGGTCGGGCTCGGTATGGCGCTGGGTCTCGCCCAGATCGGCTGGCAGTTGTTCCGCAAGCAGCCCGTCGAGGCGCTGCAATGGCTGAGCCTGGTCATCATCCTCGCCTCGGGCGGCGCCACCTTCGTCACGGACGATCCGCGCTTCGTCATGCTGAAGCCCACAATCATCTACATCGTAGTGGGCATCGTGATGCTGAAGCGCGGCTGGATGAACCGCTACATCCCGCCGATCGCACGAGCGACGGTGCCCGATCTCGGCATCCTGTTCGGCTACATCTGGGCAGGCTTGATGTTCTTCTCGGCAGCCCTCAACATCGTGCTCGCATTGACACTCGATGCCACGGCCTGGGCGGCGGTAAAATCGGTCTACGCGATCAGCAGCAAAGTCGGTCTGTTCGCGATTCAGTACGCGGTCATGAAGTCGACCGGCATACGCCGCGCCAAGGCAATGATGGCCACCACTACTTGAACTGGACGCCCACGACCTCGTAGGAGCGCGCGCCGCGCGGCGTCTGGACCTCGACCGTGTCGCCGACGGTCTTGCCGATCAGCGCCCGGCCAATCGGCGATGTCACCGAAATGCTGCCCTTGCTGAGGTCGGCCTCATAGGGTCCGACGATCTGGTACTTCACCTTCTCATCGGTATCCTCGTCGGCCAGCCGGACGGTGGCGCCGAATTTCACGATTTTGCCGGTCAGCTTGCTGAAGTCGATCACCTCGGCACGCGAGATGATGTTCTCGATCTCGGCGATCCGGCCTTCGATGAAGCTCTGCCGTTCGCGGGCCGAGGTGTATTCGGCGTTCTCCGACAGGTCGCCATGCTCGCGCGCCGCCGCGATCGCCTTGATGATCGAAGGCCGCTCCACGCTCTTCAGATGCTTGAGTTCGTCCTCGAGGCTTTTCAGCCCCTCGGCCGTCGTCGGAACCCTTTCCATTGCCGGATCGTCCTCAATGAATCGTGCGGCGTCAACGGCCAACGGACCCGGCCAAAAGACCTGCGGTGGGCAGGTCAGGCCGGGCCACCCGGTGTGGGCGGCCGGAGACGGGCGTTTAGAACGTCGTTTTGAAGTAGGATTGCAGGGGCGCCACGTCCAGGGCGCCCGCGCGCAATGCCGCAATCCCTTCAACCGACGCCTTGGCGCCGGCGACGGTCGTATAGTATGCGATCTTGTTCATCAGTGCCGTGCGCCGGAGCGTAAAGCTGTCGGTCAGCGCATTGGCCCCGTCAACGGTATTGAAGACAAGCTGGACCTTACCGTCCTTCATCAGGTCGACGATGTGGGGCCGGCCCTCGAGCACCTTGTTGACCCGCTGGGTCTCGATGCCCTGCTTGCGCAGAAAGTCGGACGTGCCGCCGGTGGCGACCACGGTGAAGCCGAGTTCGACCAGCCGCTTGACCGGCTTGACCATCGCCGCCTTGTCCTGGTCCTTGACCGAGACGAAGACGACGCCCTCGACCGGGACCTTGCTGCCGGCGCCAAGCTGCGACTTGGCGAAGGCACGGCCAAAATTGGTGTCGAGGCCCATCACCTCGCCGGTCGAACGCATCTCAGGGCCGAGGATGATGTCGACGCCGGGGAAACGGGCGAACGGGAAGACCGCTTCCTTGACCGCGATGTGCTTGCCACGCGCCTTCTTGATGGCCAGCGACTTCAGCGGCTCGCCGACCATGAGCCGGGCAGCGTACTTGGCGATCGGCTGGCCGGTCGCCTTGGCGACGAACGGCACGGTACGGCTGGCGCGCGGATTGACCTCGAGCACGTAGACGTCGCCGTCCTTGATCGCGTACTGCACGTTCATAAGGCCGACGACCTTCAGTGCCTTCGCCATGGCCTCGGTCTGGCGCTCGATCTCGGCCAGGATCTTGGACGGCAGCGAATGCGGTGGCAGCGAGCAGGCTGAATCGCCGGAATGGATCCCGGCCTCCTCGATGTGCTCCATGATCCCCGCGACGAAGACGTTCTGGTCCTTATCGGCCAGTGCATCGACATCGACCTCGATGGCGTCGCGCAGGTAGGAATCGATCAGCACCGGCGTTTCGCCCGAGACCTTCACCGCCTCGCGCGTATAGCGCTCGAGGCCGGCGCGGTCGTAGACGATCTGCATCGCGCGGCCACCCAGCACATAGGAGGGGCGAATGACGACCGGGTAGCCGATCCTCTCGGCGACGGCGATCGCCTGCTCCTGCGAGGTCGCCGTGCCGTTGTCGGGCTGGCGGAGTTTCAGCTGGTGGATCAGCTTCTGGAAGCGGTCGCGGTCCTCGGCGAGGTCGATGGCGTCGGGCGAGGTGCCGAGAATGGGGATGCCCACCGCCTCGAGAGGCTTGGCGAGCTTGAGCGGGGTCTGGCCGCCGAACTGCACGATCAGGCCCAGCAACTCGCCGTTCCGGCGTTCGACCTCGACCAGCTCGATCACGTCTTCGGCCGTCAGCGGCTCGAAGTAGAGACGGTCGGCGGTGTCGTAGTCGGTCGAGACCGTTTCCGGATTGCAGTTGACCATGATGGTCTCGTAGCCGGCCTCGCGGAGCGCGTAGACGGCATGGACGCAGCAATAGTCGAACTCGATGCCTTGGCCGATGCGGTTGGGCCCACCGCCCAGGATGATGACCTTGCGGCGGTCGGTCGGCTGAGCTTCGCACTCCGCCGGATTGACGCCATCTCCTTCGTAGCAGGAGTAGAGATAGGGAGTATGAGACTCGAACTCAGCGGCGCAGGTATCGATGCGCTTGAAGACGGGGCGCACGCCGAGGCTGTGCCGGCGCTTGACCACGTCGGCGGCGCGAAGGCTGGTGAGCTCGGCGAGCCGCTCGTCGGAGAAGCCCTTCTTCTTGAGGTCGAGCAACGCCTTGGCATCGGTTGGCAGGCCGGAGGCGCGCACCTCCGCCTCGATCTGCACGAGCTGCTCGATCTGACGCAGGAACCACGGCTCGTACTTCGATGCCTGCGCGATCTCCTCGACCGTGAGGCCGTGGCGGAACGCCTGGGCGATCACCAGGATGCGGTCGGGCGTCGGCCGCGACAGCGCGCCCACGACGGCGGCCTTGTCCGGCGCACCCTTGATTTCCATCTCGTTCAAGCCGGTGAGGCCGGTTTCCATCGAGCGCAGCGCCTTCTGCAGCGACTCCTGGAAGGTGCGCCCGATCGACATCGCCTCGCCGACGCTCTTCATCGAAGTCGTGAGCAGGGCTTCGGCGCCGGGGAACTTCTCGAAGGCAAAGCGCGGGATCTTGGTGACGACGTAGTCGATGGTCGGCTCGAACGAGGCCGGCGTCGAGCCGGTGATGTCGTTCAGCAGCTCGTCGAGCGTGTAGCCCACGGCCAGGCGCGCGGCGACCTTGGCGATCGGGAAGCCCGTGGCCTTCGACGCCAGCGCCGAGGAGCGAGAGACGCGCGGGTTCATCTCGATCACCACCATGCGGCCGGTCGCCGGATCGACGGCGAACTGCACGTTCGAGCCGCCAGTATCGACGCCGATCTCGCGCAGGCACGCGATCGAGGCGTCGCGCATGATCTGGTATTCCTTGTCGGTCAGCGTCAACGCCGGCGCCACGGTGACGGAATCGCCGGTGTGGATGCCCATCGGATCGACGTTCTCGATCGAGCAGATGATGATGCAGTTGTCGTTGCGGTCGCGCACGACCTCCATCTCGTACTCTTTCCAGCCGAGCACGGATTCCTCGACCAGCACCTCGCCCACCGGCGAGGCTTCGACGCCACCCTGCACGATATCGAAGAATTCGTCGCGGTTGTAGGCGATGCCGCCACCGGTACCGCCCAGCGTGAACGACGGGCGGATGATCGCCGGCAAGCCGACGATATCGAGCGCGCGCGCCGCCTCCTCGCGATTGTGCACGACCTCGCTCTTGGGCGATTCGAGGCCGATCTTCGTCATGGCGTCGCGGAACAGCAGGCGGTCCTCGGCCTTGTCGATCGCCTCGGCGTTGGCGCCGATCAGTTCGACCTTCAGCTTCTCGAGGCGGCCGTCCCGATGCAGCGACATCGCCGTGTTGAGCGCCGTCTGCCCGCCCATGGTCGGCAGGATGGCGTCGGGCCGTTCCTTCTCGATGATGCGCGCCACGAAGTCCGGCGTGATCGGCTCGATGTAGGTGGCGTCGGCCAGGCCCGGATCTGTCATGATCGTGGCCGGGTTGGAATTCACCAGGATGACGCGATAACCCTCGTCCTTCAGCGCCTTGCAGGCCTGCACGCCCGAATAGTCGAACTCACAGGCCTGGCCGATCACGATCGGACCGGCACCGATGACGAGGATGCTCTTGATGTCTGTGCGCTTGGGCATGGTTGTTCTACTTGCCCTTGCTCTTGTCGATCATCTCGACAAACCGTTTGAAGAGATAATGGCTGTCGGTCGGGCCGGGCGAGGCCTCGGGATGGTACTGCACCGAGAAAGCCGGCTTGTCGGTGCAGCGGATGCCTTCGTTGATGCCGTCGAACAGCGAGACGTGCGTCACCTCAGCGTTCCCCGGCAACGATTCGGGAATGACGCAGAAGCCGTGGTTCTGCGAGGTGATCTCGACCTTACCCGTCGTCAGATCCTTGACCGGCTGGTTGGCACCACGATGGCCGCGCTCCATCTTGCGCGTCTTGCCGCCTATGGTGAGCGCCAGAAGCTGATGGCCGAGGCAAATGCCGAACAGCGGCACCTTCTTGTCGAGCACGGCCTGGATCGCGGGCACGGTATAGGCCACCGTTGCCGCCGGATCGCCGGGGCCGTTGGACAGGAACACGCCGTCCGGCTTGTGGCGCAGGATGTCCTCGCCGCTCGCCGTCGCGGGCACCACCGTCACCTTGCAGCCGGCGTCGGCCAGGCAGCGCAGGATGTTGCGCTTGGCGCCGTAGTCGACGGCCACCACGTGATACTTGGGCTTGGTGAGCTTGCCGTAGCCCTTGCCCAGCGCCCACGCAGTCTCGTCCCATGTGTAGGTCTGCTTGGTCGTGACCTCGATGGCGAGATCCATGCCGTCGAGACCCGGCCAGTCCTGCGCGACCTTGCACATCTTCGGGATGTCGAACTTTCCGTCGGGCGCGTGGACCACGACGCCATTGGGCGGACCCTTGTCGCGGATGCGCCGCGTGATGGCGCGCGTGTCGACGCCGCAGATACCCGGCAGGTTGTGGCTCTTCAGCCAATCGTCGAGCGGCTTGGCCGCGCGCCAGTTGGCGGGCTCGGTGATCTCGCCGCGCATGACGACACCGCGCGCGAACGGCGTGATGGTCTCGATGTCCTCGAGATTGGTGCCGACGTTGCCGATATGCGGAAACGTGAAGGTGATGATCTGCCCGGCGTAGGACGGATCGGTGATGATTTCCTGGTAGCCGGTCATCGAGGTGTTGAAGCAGACCTCGCCCACGGCGTGGCCCGCAGCCCCGATTCCCTTGCCCCAAAACACCGCGCCGTCAGCCAACACAAGGGCGGCCGTGGCCCAACGCGGCGCGGCGTCTTTCGCGCCGGCGGTCTTGGTTGAAGTCATGATTGCTTGCGTCCGTTCCGGCCCGCCCGGCGTCGCCCGGGGAGGCAACCTGCGAACCGCGCGGGTTGTAACCAAGCGGTCGCAGAGGGTCAAGGCGCGGCGGGCAGCTAATTCACAAGCTATTTCAATAGCTTATTTGCTTTGCCAACAGCGGCCGAGGCGATTAGTTTCCGCCGCTTAGCCATTGGGATACCAATGGCTACCTTAACGGGATCAAATGATGCTGCGTGACAAATTGAACGAGGCCATGAAAGAGGCCATGCGCGCCCGCGACCAGGCCGCGCTAGGTACAATTCGCCTCATTCTGGCGAAGCTCAAGGACGTCGATATCGCCGCCCGCACCGAAGCCAGCCGCGAAGGCGTGGCCGACGACAAGATCCTGTCGATGATGCAGGGCATGATCAAACAGCGGAACGAGTCGATCGCGCTCTACGAAAAGGGCAACCGCGCCGACCTGGCTGACAAGGAAAAGGCCGAGATCACCATCATCGAGCGCTTCCTGCCGCAGCAGATGGACGAGGCCGCGGTCGAAGCCGCCGTGCGCGAGGCGGTGGCTACCGCCGGCGCCACGACGGTCAAGGACATGGGCGGGGTCATGGCCGCCCTCAAGGCCAAGTACGCCGGCCAGATGGATTTCGCCAAGGCCTCAGCTGCGGTGAAGAAGGCGCTCAGCGGCTAGCACGTCTTCGGGCTAGCCGGCGGCGGGCGGCAGCGCCTTTTGAGGCGCGAGAGCCCGCACCGTGCCGAAAAGGTGACTGTCTCTCGCCCCCTCACCTAGCCTCTCCCCTTAGCGGCGGGAGAGGAACATGATCCCCCGCGGTGGGTAAAAGCGCGGGTAGACACATGTGCAAAGAGAACTTTACATCGGAGGTATGGCGTTTCCACCAGGCTTCCTCGACGAACTGCGCGCGCGCCTCAGCCTGTCCGACGTGGTCGGCCGCAAGGTCTCGCTGAAGCGTCGCTCGGGCAGCGAATATGCCGGCCTCTGCCCCTTTCACAATGAAAAGACTCCGTCCTTCACGGTCAACGACAAGAAGGGCTTCTATCATTGCTTCGGCTGCGGCGAGCACGGCGATGCGGTGGGCTTCGTGATGAAGACCGAGGGGCTCTCGTTCCCCGAATCGGTGGAGAAGCTCGCGCGCGAGGTCAATCTGCCGGTCCCGCGCGCCACCCCGGCCGAACGCGAACGCGCCGAACGTGCCTCGACCCTGCAGGAGGTCGTCGAACTCGCGACACGCTGGTTCCAGAAGCAGCTTCGCCTGCCGGTCGGGCGCCATGGCCTCGATTATCTGCGTGGCCGTGGCCTCAGTGAGGAGACGATCGACGATTTCCGCCTGGGCTTTGCGCCCGACTCGCGCGACGGCGTGATAGCGGCGCTGAAGCGCGAGAACGTGCCGATCGACAAAATCGTCGAGGCCGGCCTTGCCATCCAGCCCGAGGACAACCGCGATCCCTACGATCGCTTCCGCGGCCGCGTGATGTTTCCCATCGCCGACCGCCGTGGCCGGATGATCGCCTTCGGCGGACGCGTGATGGGCACGGGCGAGCCGAAATATCTCAACTCTCCAGAGACGCCGTTGTTTCACAAGGGCGCCAATCTCTACTGCCTCGATCGAGCGCGGCAGGCCGTGACCAAAGACCAGCCGGTGATCGTGGCCGAAGGCTACATGGACGTGATCGCGCTCCATGGCGCCGGTTTCACCGGCGCCGTCGCGCCACTCGGCACCGCGCTCACCGAAGGCCAGCTCGGTGAGCTCTGGAAACTCGCCGACGAGCCGTTTCTCTGTTTCGACGGCGACAATGCCGGACGACGCGCGGCGTCCCGCGCCGCCGAACGGGCGCTGCCGTTGCTGCGAGCGGGCAAGAGCCTTCGATTTCTGGCGCTGCCTGCGGGCGAAGACCCCGACAGCGTGATCCGCAGCCGCGGCGCCGAGGCCATCCGCCGTGTCCTCGATCTTGCCCGCCCCCTCTCGGACGTGGTCTGGGAGATGGAGACCGAAGGCAAGGCCGCCGACACGCCCGAGCGCCGCGCCAGCCTCCAGCGCGCGGTCGAACAGCGGGTGGCCGAGATCGCCGACCCCATAGTCCGGGACTACTATCGAACCGACATGCGCAACCGGCTCAACCGGATACGCCGACCGGATACGCCGGCCTGGCGACCCGGCGAGCGGCGGCCGTTCCGCCGACCCGGGGATCCCGCCCCCACCCCCTTCTCAGCCGGTTCGGCGGCCCGCCAGTCGAGCCCTGAAGCCGACGGTTCACGCCAGGAGCGGGCGCTCCTGGGGGCACTGATCGAACGACCCGCGCTCCTCCACGTCCTGGCCGAGGATCTGGCGGCCCTGCCGCTCGCCAACCCGGATTTGGCCCGGCTACGGAGCGGCCTGCTCGACGCCCTCTCCATGATCCCCCTCGGGGTCGATCCGGCCGCCGATGACGCCATGGCCGACGGCGGCGCCGGCGAGGCCCCCCTTGAAGCCCGGCTGATCGAGGAACATCTCCAGCGGACCGGGCTCGGGAGCTTGGCGGCCGCGGCACGGGCCAAGGCCCGGGAGGTCTTCCGGGACGCCCCGCCGGACGGCGATGGGCTGGTCGGCCAGTGGCGCCGGGCAGCCCGCCACATGAGCCAGCTCACGGCCGATCCCGAGGAGCTGAAACGGGCGGAAGAGGCCCTGGCGGAGGACATGAGTGAGGAGAATCTGCGGCGCCTTCAGGCCATTCTCGACCGGATGCGCCGCGAAAGCGTCGAATCCGGCGCCGGATAGCAGGCTTGCAGCCGAATATGGGCCCCCACCCTATCGGCGCTTGAACTTAACCCCCATATAGTAGAAGGGTAGTTTTCGCGGGATCGCCCTTCCGCACCCCCTTCTTGCAGCCACATCCACGGCCGGATCGGCCGTTGGAACCGTTTGTCGCACCCAAGGAACAGTAATGGCGACCAAAACCGCGACCGCAGCCCAGCCCGAAGCCACCGAGGCCCGCGAAGAAGGCCCCGATGCCCCCCTCCTCGATACCCTCGGCGCCGAACTCAAGAAGCTCGTCCAGAAGGGCAAGGAACGCGGCTACGTCACCTATGACGAGCTGAACGCCGCCCTGCCGCCCGACGAAGTGTCCTCCGAGCAGATCGAGGACACAATGGCGATGCTGTCGGAAGCCGGCGTCAACGTGGTCGAGGCCGAAGAACAGGAAGAGGCCCCCGCCGCCGCACCGACCGAACCGGCCAAGACAGCCGTGGTCGCGGCCGAAGCGACTGGCGAGGACGAGGAACTCGGCCGTACCGACGATCCCGTCCGCATGTATTTGCGCGAGATGGGCAGCGTCGAGCTCTTGAGTCGCGAAGGCGAAATCGAGATTGCCAAGCGCATCGAGGCCGGCCAGGACAAGATGATCGGCGGCATCTGCGAGAGCCCGATGACGATCACGGCGCTGTTGGCGTGGCGCGACGCGATCAACGAGGGGCGCATCCTGCTGCGCGACGTGATCGATCTAGAAGCCACCCAGGGCGGTGCCCCTGGCGAAGCCAAGGCCGCGATGGCCGCCAACCCGCCACCGCCGGCAATGCCGCGCCCGGCGATGCCCAAGCTCGTGCGACCGGCCGCCCCCGCCGTCAACGGCGCGGCGGCAGCACCCGGCGAAGCCGCAGCCGAGGGTGCCGAGGACGACGAAGAGAACGCACTCTCGCTGTCGGCGCTCGAAGAGAAGCTCAAGCCCGAGGTGCTGCGCAACCTCACCAAGATCGCCCGCGTCTATCTCGACATGTCGAAGGTGCAGAACCGGCGCCTGTCGACGCTCAACCGCGGCCAGAAGCCCAGCCCGGAATTCGAGAAGAGCTACGAGAAGCACCGCAAGAAGATCGTCGACCTGGTCCGCCAGATCCACATCAACGCCCACCGCATCGAGCAGCTCAAGCTGCAGCTCTACGATCTCAACCGCCGGCTGATGATGCTGGAGGGCAAGCTGCTGCGCCTGGCCGAAGGCTTCCGCATTCCGCGCCAGGACTTCCTCGACAATTACCTGAACCACGAGATCGATCCGAACTGGCTCGACAAGGTCGCCAAGCTGCCGGGCAAGGGCTGGAAGGACTTCGCCAAGAAGAAGGGCGCCGAAGTCGAGAAGATGCGCGAGGAAATCCGCGTCATCTCCGACCACGCCGGCGCGCCGATCTTCGAATACCGCCGCATGGTCAAGACCGTGCAGGACGGCGAGCGCGAGATGATGCGCGCCAAGAAGGAGATGATCGAGGCCAACCTGCGCCTCGTGATCTCGATCGCCAAGAAGTACACCAACCGCGGCCTGCAGTTCCTGGATCTCATCCAGGAGGGCAACATCGGCCTCATGAAGGCCGTCGACAAGTTCGAGTACCGCCGCGGCTACAAGTTCTCGACCTACGCCACCTGGTGGATCCGCCAGGCCATCACGCGCTCGATCGCCGACCAGGCACGCACCATCCGTATCCCGGTGCACATGATCGAGACCATCAACAAGCTGGTCCGCACCAGCCGCCAGATGCTGCACGAGATCGGCCGCGAGCCGCAGCCCGAGGAGCTGGCCGAGAAGCTCGGCATGCCGCTCGAGAAGG
>NZ_SCVH01000044.1 GCF_004296935.1 Reyranella sp. | reverse complement strand
CCCAGCTCTACCAGCTGCGCGGCCGCATCGGCCGTGGCAAGACCCGGGCCTATGCCTATCTCACGGTGCCGCCGGGCAAGGCGCTCAACGAGGCCGCCTCGAAGCGCCTCGACGTGATGCAGACCCTCGACACCTTGGGTGCCGGCTTCCAGCTCGCAAGCTACGATCTCGACATCCGCGGCGCCGGCAATCTCCTGGGCGAGGAACAATCCGGCCATATTCGCGAGGTCGGCATCGAGCTCTACCAGCAGCTCCTCGACGAGGCCGTGGCCTCGGCGCGGGGCCGGGCGGAGGAGGCCGAGAAGGCCGACTGGTCGCCGCAGATCAATCTCGGCATTCCGGTGCTCATTCCGGAGGAATACGTCGGCGAGCTCAGCGTGCGGATGGGGCTCTACCGCCGCATCGGTGCGCTCGAGAACCAGGCCGAGATCGACTCCTTCGCGGCCGAAATGGTCGATCGCTTCGGCAAGATGCCGGTGGAGGCCGAGTTCCTGCTGAACACGGTGGCCCTGAAGATGCTCTGCCGGGCCGCCAGCGTCGACCGGATCGATGCCGGCGAGAAGGCGCTCGTGCTGTCATTCCACGACAACAAGTTTGCCAGGCCCGACAAGTTGATCGCCTGGATCCAGAAGAATGCGCCGCTGGTCAAGCTCAGGCCCGACCATCGCGTGATCGTGCAGCGCGTTTGGGCCGACGAGCGGCAGCGGATTTCCGGCGTGACGTCGATTTTGGCCGGGCTCGCGAAACTGGCGGCTTGAGGAGCGTCTTCGTCGTCCGCCGCGCGCAGCGCAGCAGCCAGTCGCCGAGCCGCCTGTCGCCGGAGGCACGGGCAAGGATGACGGCACCGATCGCCAGGATCGCGGCGGCCGTGGCATCGGCGTCGAGCTTGCGACGGCGGCCGCGCGCCAGTTCGCCGATCGCGATGTGAAGCTGGTTGGCGTAGGCGAGTTGGGCCGCCAGAGGGCCGCGCGCCACGTCGCCGGGGAGGGCGGCCAGGGCGCAGGCGCGCGCGGTCGCCGCCAACGCGTCTTTGTCTAGGTATTCGTCGAGCACAGCCTCGACCTCACCGGCCCGCAGCCTGCCGGCCAGGCCGTATCCAGCCCGGACCGTCTCGGCGAACAGCGCGTCCTTCGACGTAAAGTGGGCGTAGAAGGCGCCGCGCGTGAGGCCAGCCGCCAGCATGATGTCGTCGATGTTGGTGCCGGCATGGCCGCGCAGCCGGAACAGCCGCGCGGCATGGTCGAGGATTTCGGCGCGGGTTCGGGCTTTGCGAGCGGGGCTTGCGGGCATTCCGACCTCATAATATGTCGATTAACATATCATATGTTATTCGACATATAAATTGCTCAGGCCGTCGATTGCGCCGCGCTGGTGGCTGCATCGCGCTCGGCGAGATTGAATACCTCGACGAAGGCGGACGGCGGCTGGGCGCCGGAAACGGCGTACTTTCGGTTCACGATGAAACATGGAACGCCGTTGATGCCGAGGCGGCGGGCATAGACGTCGGAGGCGACGACCTCCTGCCGGCCCTCGTCGCTCAGGAGATAGTTGCGCGTCATGGTCTCGTCGATGCCGGCGCGCACGGCGCAGGCGACGAGGGTGTCAAGGTCGCCGATGTCGAGCCCCTCCTCGAAATAGGCCTTGAAGAGCTCGGCCACGACCTCGTCCTGTGCCTCGCTCTTGGCACTCCAATGAACCAGCCGATGCGACAGAACTGTATTGGGCGTGCGCCGGATGCGGGAAAACTGGAACTCGATTCCCGCCTCCCGGCCGCTCTCGGCGATGGCCTGGTAGATCTGGCGGGGACGGTCGCCGCCGCCGAACTTGGCGCGGACATAATCGTCGCGGGTCATGCCCTCGGCAGGCATGTCGGGATTGAGCTGGAACGGCCGCCAGGAAATCGCCACATCGTTACGGCCGCTCAGCGCCAGGGCACGCTCGAAGCGGCGCTTGCCGATGTAGCACCAGGGGCAGATCGTATCCGAGACGATGTCGACGTAGATCATCACGCTGTTCCTTGCGACGCTCCCGGTATCGTACGCTTTTCGCGCCAGTGCAGGAAGAGACCGGCGCCCGCCGCCACCCAGAGGGCGATGGTTGTGAGCCAGGCGGCGCTCGGCCAGCCCGCCGCGGCGACCAGCGCGCCGGTGATCGGCGGCCCCAGCAGGCTGCCGATGTTCGAGCCCTGCATCAGCAGGCCGGTGGCGGCACCAGCGAGCTGCGGCCGCGGTGCGTGGACCGGGATCGCCGTGAACAAGGAGCCAGGAATGACCCCGATCACAGCCGAATAGATGCCCGCCAGCACCAGCCGCAGCACGTCCGGCACGCCGTCGACGAAAATGCCGGCGGCGCAGAACGACATCGTGATTGCGGCGCCGACGATCACGACGACGCGCGACACGCCATGATGCAGCAGCCAGCCGGCCGACAGATTGCCGGTGATGTTCACCATGGCGACCAGGGCGGTCACGATGGCGGCAGTCGAGGTCGAGAAGCCAAGACGATCGATCTGCAGCGTGGGCAGGAAGCCCACGACCGCGAACCAGCAGCAGGAATAGGCGCCGAAGCAGAGAGCTATGGCCAATGGGCCGCCGCTGGTCGCCACTTCCCTCATTTCTTCAAGCACCGGGTGATGGCTGGTCGGCAGGCGGTCGAGTTCACGCCGCTTCAAGGCGCCCAGGAGCAGGGCGGCGAGCATGAGAGCCGACACGGCCGACGCCACCAGCCAGACGACCCGCCATGAGGTGTCGGGCAGGATCATTGCGGCGATCAGCATCATCGTGCCGGCGCCGGCCGGCATGTAGGTGGTCCACACCGCCATCGTGAGCCGCTGATCGGCGGTGCTGGCGATGCGCAGCAGCAGAGTGGGCACCGCCACCGCAACAGCGATGAACCCGAGACCCTCGACCACGCGCCACACCAACAGGAGATCGACGCCGCCGGCGAAGGCGCCGAGCAGGCTCGCCAGGGCACAGAGACCCGTTCCCAGCAGAACCAGACGGCGGTGACCGAAGCGGTCGGCGGTGAGCGCGATCGCCATGCCGCCCAGCGCCGTGATCAGGTTGACGGTCGAGAGCAGCCAACCGGCCTGACGCAGGCTCGCCCCAAGATCCTCGCGGATCGATGGGATCGACGGCGGAACCTTGCCGACATGGAAGGCGGCAACGATGCCCGCGGCCACCAGCAGACCGACCAGCGGCCAGGGCGTGCGCGATACTGGCTTCAGTACTGCACCCGCGCGCCCTTGAGACCGAGATCCATGTTTCCTCCGGATGTGGCGCTCGCCTATAAGGCGAGCATGAAACAAGGGAGCCGCGGCGATGTCCAAGCTATTCGACCTTAGCGGCAAGGTGGCGTTGGTCACCGGCGCGTCGTCGGGGCTTGGTGCTCATTTCGCGCATTGCCTCGGCGCTGCGGGCGCATCGGTCGTGCTGGCCGCTCGCCGCGCTGAGCGCCTGGCGTCTCTGCAGGCGGAACTGGAAAAGAAGGGCGTTAAGGCTACCGCCGTCGATCTTGACGTGCAGTCGGGCACGTCGATCACCACTGCCCTCGAGGCAGCCGGGCCGCTGGACATCGTCGTCAACAATGCCGGCATCTCGATCGTGAAGCCGGCACTCGACATGCCGGAGGAAGACTGGGACTCCGTCGTCGATACCAACCTGCGCGGCGCCTGGCTGGTGGCGCAGGGAGCGGCCAGACGCTGGGTGGTCGACAAGCGGCCGGGTGTCATCGTCAACATCGCCTCGATCCTGGGGTTGCGCACCATCGGGCAGGTGGCGCCCTACAACGCCTCCAAGGCCGGCCTCATTCACCTCACGCGGGCGCTGGCGATGGAGTGGGCGCGCCATGACATCCGGGTCAATGCGATCTGCCCCGGCTATATCGAAACCGAAATGAACAGCCCGTTCTGGAAGACGCCGGGTGGCCAGCGTCTGATCGAACGCATCCCTCAGCGCCGCATCGGCCAACCTGGGCATCTCGACGGGGCGCTGCTGTTGCTGGCGTCCGAGGCCGGCGCGTTCATGACCGGCAGCATCGTGACCGTCGACGGCGGCCACACAGTGAATTCGCTGTAGCGTTTACCAGCCGTTGATGCGGTCGTAGACGTCAACCACGGACTTGCCGCCGTCGAGATCGCTGTCGACAACGTAGTAGCGGTCGTATGCCGCCGCGGTGATACAGGCATGATTGGGCAGGATGCGGACCCGCGAGCCCACCGGGAGGGCGGCGTAGGGCAGGGGATCGTCGGAGCCCACGAAGCCGTGCTCCTGCGAGCAGTCGACCACTGCGAGGCCACCAGTCGAAGTGCCGGCGATCGTACCGAAGCCAACCTTGGGCTGGAACTCCTGGGCGCTGATATCCTTGGACAAAGCCAAGGCACCGGCATCGACCAGCAACTGGTTGCGATGCGGATAGTGACCGATCACCGAGGCAAGGACCGAGAGCGCGAGATCGCCGGTAGCGCAGGAGCCGATGAACTCCTGGTCGAGGTCGTTGAAGACATAGACACCCGGCCGCATCTCGGTGATCCCGGTGAAATCGCGCGAGTGCATGGCCGTCGGCGTCGAGCCACCGGACACGATCGGGCAGGGGATGCCTGCCGTGCGCAGCGCCTCGGCTGCGCCCACGATCGCGCGGCGTTCCTGTTCGGCGACGGCGGCAATGCCGCCGGGCGTGCTCTGATGATACGAGTGGCCGGCGTGGGTCATGACGCCGGCCAGTTCGACGCCTGGCGCAGCGTGCAGGACCGCGGCGATGTCGAGCAGGCCCGGCAGTTCCGGAAAGGGCAATCCGGCACGGCCGGCGCCGCTGTCGATCTCGATGAAGACGGAAAACGTGTCGCCCGCCGCGGCGGCCGCTGCGATGGCCCTGGCGACCGCCAGATTGTCCGTCACCACGCGCAGGTTGACGCCCTTGCGGCGCAGCTCGGCGATGGCCGGCAGCTTCGCCGGCACGATGCCGACGCCGTAGAGAATGTCCTTGAAGCCGCCGTCGGCGAAGTAGCGCGCTTCCGCCAGGGTCGACACCGTGATGCGGCCGTCATGGCCCTCGACGGCCATGCGGCCGACCTGGATGGATTTCGCGGTCTTGAGGTGGGGACGCAGCATTACGCCGGCATCACGGAGGCGGTCGCTCATGCGCTTGAGGTTGCGCCGCAGGATCGCCCGGTCGAGAATGAGCGAGGGCGTCGGGAGTTCGTCGATCGTCTGTATGGCCATGGTAACAATTCTAGCATGCCGATCGAAAACGAACGCAAATTTGTCCTCGACGACGATGGCAAGCTCGAAGCGCGCCTGGCGCAGGTGCCCGGCGTGACGCGTTCCTTGCTTCGGCAAGCCTATCTCGATGCTCCCGGGCTGCGTATCCGGTCGGTGGAGACCGACGGCAAGCGCGCTCACGTCTTCACCTACAAGCGGGAGATCGCGGGCCAGGTGGTGGAGATCGAAACCGACATCGTCGCCTCGGATTTCGACCGCCTGTGGACCGAGCGCCGCGAGTCGCTGCGCAAGACGCGCTATTCATGGCCGGACGGACGCTTCCACTGGGATGTCGACTTCTTCAAGAACGATGACGGCCAGACATACTTCGCCATGGCCGAAGTCGAAATGCCCGAGAATGACACGACGCCACCGCCGCTCTCGGCTCGCCTCACCAGCCACTTCCTCGCTGACGCGCCGCACCGCGATCCGCGTTTCACGTCCAAGCGGTTGGCCGACCAGTCTTTTGCCGAGAAACTTCTCGCCGACATACGCTTGAAAGGTAAAGTCGAATGAAGATCGCCCGCATCGACAGCCACTCGGTCAAGGTGCCTTACACCTTCGGGGGCAGCCACAAAGGCGAAGGCCTGCGCACCTGGACGACCAACAACATCCTGCTCGTCCGGGTCGAAACCGACACCGGCCTGGTCGGCTGGGGCGAGGCCTTCTGCTACGGCTGTACCGACGCGGTGAAGGCCGCGCTCCACAACATGGTGGCGCCCCTTGCGATTGGACAGGACGCACGCGACATCGCCGGCCTCTCTTACGACCTGCAGCAGAAGCTGCACCTGTTCGGCCGCTACGGTCTCACCATCTTCGCCCTGTCAGGCCTCGACATCGCGCTGTGGGACATCGCCGGCAAGGCGGCCAACCTGCCGCTCTATCGTCTGCTGGGCGGCGCGCGGCGCGATGGCTTGCCGGCCTACGCCAGCCTGCTGAAGTATCGCGATCCCGAGAAGGTCGCGGCGCGGACCGCGCAGGCGGTCGCCGAAGGCTACCGTCACATCAAGCTACACGAGACCGAGGAGCCCGAGGTGCGCGCGGCGCGCGAGGCGGCGGGCGACGGTGTTGCAATCATGGTCGACACCAACTGCCCGTGGACGCCCGAGCAGGCACGCCACATGACCCTGAAGCTTCGGCCGTACGATCTCTTCTGGCTGGAGGAGCCGATCTTCCCACCCGAGGATTTCACCGCGATCGCCAAACTGCGTGCTGGCACGGGCGTTGCCATGGCGGCCGGCGAGAATCTCTGCACATCCTTCCAGTTCCGCGAGATGCTCGCAGCCGGTGCCGTCGACTACGCCCAGCCCAGCGTCACCAAGGTGGGCGGCATCACGGAGTTCCTGAAGGTGGCAACGCTCTGTGACGCCGCGGGCGTCACCCTGATGCCGCACTCGCCCTATTTCGGGCCGGGCTTCCTTGCGACCCTGCATCTCCTGGCGGCGCACGGCACGCCGGGCGGCATGATCGAGCGCTACCACATGGACCTGGAAGCAAGCCTCTACGGCGAACTCATCATGCCGAAGGATGGCAGATTTGCACTGCCGACCGGGCCGGGGCTGGGCCGAGACCCCGACCCCGATGTGATCAAGACTTACGGGGCCTGATCCGCGGTACCTGGACCAGCGGCCACGGGTCGGGAAGCTGGCCGACCGGACAGTCGATCAGCATCGGGCCACCCTTGGCGATGCCACGCGAGATCGCCGTGCCCAGTTCCTCCGGCGATTTCACCCGCACCGCATCGAGGCCAAAGCTCTCCGCCAGCTTGACGAAGTCGGGATTGCGCAGGTCGCTGGCGATCGTGCGGTTGTTGAACGACTGCTGCTGGATGCGGCGGACGTTGCCGTAGGCGCCGTCGCTGAAGACAACGGCCACGACGCCGATGCCGTGCTGGGCGGCCGTCGCCATTTCCATCGCAGTGAACAGAAAGCCGCCATCGCCGCTGATCGACACGACCGGCGTGTCGGGCCTGGCGCTCTTGGCGCCGAGCGACGTGGCATAGCCCCAGCCCAGCGTACCCTGGTAGCCCGGCGAGAGGAACGTGCGGGGCTTGTAGGTCGGGTAGGCGAGGCGGGCGGCGTAGCCCATCTGGGTCAGTTCATCGACCAGGATGCCGTCTTCCGGCAGCGCCCTGCGGATGGCCTCGAGGTAGCCGATCTGCGGCGCCAGCGTCTCGCGGATCCTTTTGGCGGCCGCCGCTTTCGTCTCGGCGACGGCTTCGGCGCGACCGTTGCGCTTGGCGTTGTGCCCGGCCAGCCGATTCGCCAGGGCCTTCAGCGTCGCGGCGGCATCGCCAACGATGCCGATCTCCGGCTTGCGTTGGCGATCGAGTTCCTCGGAGTCGATATCGATGCGAATGATCTTGAGCGAGTCGTCGAGCCCCCAGTTCTGCTGCTGCGGCTGCAGCCGCGTGCCAACGGCCAGCACGACGTCGGCCTCGCCCCAAAAGCGATAGCCGGCCGGCATGGTGACCGACAATTTGTGCCGGCCGTCCAGCACGCCCTGTCCCATGCGTCCGGTCATGACCGGCGCGTCGAGCATTTCGGCGATCAGGCGAACCCACTCGCCGGCCTCCTGCGCGCCGCCACCGACCACGATCAGCGGTCGGGCGGCCGCACCCAGGAGTTTGACCGCACGCTCGACGGCCTCCTCGTCGACAGGGCAGGGATCGGGTCGAGCCGGCTCGGCGATCAGTTCCACCGGAGCCCGCCGCGCCCAGGTGTCCATGGCGCACTCGAGGCCGACCGGACGCGGCCGACCGGAGAGCAGGCGGCGGAACGCCTCGTTCACCATGCCAGGGGCCTCCGCCGGTGAGCGCAGGCGATCGGCCCACTTCGTAAGGCCGCGCATGATCGAAAGCTGGTCCGGCAACTCGTGCAGCAGGCCCACGTTGCGACCGATCATCGCCTGCTGGATCTGTCCCGTGAGCGCAAATACCGGCGCATTGACGGCATAGGCCGTCGACAGTGCCGCCGTTGTGTTCAGGAACCCCGGCCCCGGCACCACGACGTAGGCAGAGGGCTTACCGGTCGCCATGGCATGGCCCAGGGCCATGTAGGCACAAGCCTGTTCATGTCGCGCATGGATGGGGCGGATGGCATTGGTGCGGTCGTACAAGGCGTCGAAGAACGGATCGTTCTGGACGCCGGGCAGGCAGTAGATCGTGTCGATGCCGTTCACTTCCAGCATCGACACGACAGCCTGGGCGGTGGTCAGGGGGGAGATGGCGAGCGTTTGCATCGTGCCAGTCTACACGAGTTCCCGACTTGCGGATTGCCGGCGCTCGGCTGCCAAAATGCGAGGCCCGGTCGATCGCTTCGGTGACATTCCGCCCGATGTGGCGCGATTGTGTCCGGCACCGTCATTGTACGCTTTCCTGACGCTTGAAAAGTCGGGAAATGCTGTCACTTATGGTCGCGAACCGCGGGTCGGCATTGGGGGCCACAAGCGGTGCCACGAGGTACGTCATGTGGGTTTTTGTGGGTCGCATTGCGCTTGGCCTGGCCGCCTGTGTCGCGAGCGCCAGCATGCTCGGCTGGAGCCTTGCGCCGGCCTATGGCCAGGCGCCGGCCAAGCCGGCGCAGCAGCCAGCCAAGCCTGCACCATCGGCTCAACCCAGCCCGGCGGATGTCTGCAACGGGCTGACGGGCGCAGATGCGGCGCAGAAAGTGATCGCGTGCACGGAGGCGATCAAGAGCGGTTCGCTCGCCGGCGGTCCGCTGGCTCTGGCCTACCTCAATCGTGGCCTGTCGGAGAGCGGCGCGGGTAGCCCGGCACGTTCCAAGGCTGATTACCGGGAAGCGATTCGAATCTTCAACGAAGCGATCAACGCCGCACCGACCAATCCCTACCTCTACACCCAGCGCGGCGTCGTCTATCAGACCATCGGCGAGGCCGACCGCGCGATCATCGACTACAGCGACGCCATCCGCCTTGCACCACGGGAGACCTACCCGCTGATCAGTCGCGCCGTCGTGCTGTACACCAGAAAAGACAACAACGAGGGCGCGATCGCCGACTTAACTGCGGCGTTGAAGATCAACCCCCGGGAGATCAGCGCCTATATCAACCGCGGCATTGTCTATCGAAAAAAGGGTGACCTGAACAAGGCCATCACGGACTTTACCGACGCGATCAAGTTGCTGCCGCCCAAGATCGAGCCGGTGCGCGCCACTCTGCTTCCGGATGCGGTAACGAGCCAGCTGGCGCCGCAGACGAAGGACCAGAACAGGATCGCGCTCCAGGGCGCGTACGTCTACTTCCAGCGCGGCTTGTCATACTACGACAAGAATCTCTACGATCAGGCCATTGCAGACTTCAGCGAGGCCATTCGCCTCAATCCGAATGACGGTTCATCGTGGGTCGGCCGCGGCGCTGCCTACATGTACAAGAATGACCTGAAGAAGGCGATCTCCGACTTCGACGAAGCGATCAAGCTGGCGCCGGGACAAGCCTTCACCCACATGCAGCGGGTAATTGCCTACCACCGGATCGGCGATGCCGACGGTGCGATCGAGGACTACAGCGCCGCAAGCAAGCTCACGCCCAAGGACCCTTCGCCGCTCGTCAATCGCGGCATCGTTCTCTACACCAAGAAAGGAAAGTTCGACGAAGCCATCGCGGACTTCGACGCGGCACTCAAACTCAATCCGAAAGAGGTGAACGCGCTCATCAATCGTGGCGTCACATATCGTCAAAAGAACAATCCCGATCGCGCGATCACCGACTTTACCGAAGCATTGAAACTCGGCATGCAGACCGCCGAGATCCTGCGGTTGCGCAAGGAAGGTCCGGGCGCGATGGACGGCGAGAAGGCGCAAGCGGCGGATCAGGTGGCGAACGCCTACTACCAGCGTGGCATGGCGCAGGTCGACAAGCAGGAATACGACGACGCGCTCAAGGATTTCGAATCCGCCATGCAGATCAATCCCAAGGAACCGCGCGCCTTCCTCGGGCGTGGCGCCGCCTATCTGAAAAAAGGCGACGCGGAGCAGGCCGTCAAGGATCTGAACGAGGCGATTCGGCTGGCACCGGGCATGGCGTTCGCCTACTTCGAGCGCGGTACGGCTTACCATCGCATCGATGACTACAAGAACGCGATCGCCGATTACACCGAGTCGATCAAAATCGATCCGAAGGAACCTCTGGCGTATGTCAACCGCGGTATGGCGTACATCTTTCAGAACAAGCCCGACGACGCCGTTGCGGATTTCGATGCAGCGCTCAAGCTCAGCCCCGACAACATCAACGCGCTCACTCAGCGCGGCTATGCCTACGCCTTGAAGAAGGATTTTTCCAAGGCCATCGCTGATGTCAGCGAAGCTCTGAAGTTGAGCCCGGCCGATCCAACGGCCAACTACTACCTGGGGCTCGTCTACTCACTTCGTGGTGACAACGCTCGCGCGATCGAGGAAATCACCGACGCCATACGTGCCGACCCTACGAACCCGCGGTTCTACAGCAGCCGTGCCGCCATCTACAGCGGGCTTGGCGACTATGAGAGTGCGATCGAGGATTTCGACAAGGTGATCAAGCTCCGCCCCAAGGATCCCAACAACTATCTCAATCGTGGCATCGCCTACTTCAGCAAAGGCGACTACGAGAGGTCGATCGCCGACTACACAGAGGCGCTTCAGCTGGATGCCAGGATGGTACCGGCCCTGAACAACCGCTGCATGGCCCATGCGGTGGTCGGCCGGGACCTGAATCAGGCCGTCGCGGATTGCGACGAGGCTCTGAAGCTCGAGCCCAAGGATCCTTTCGTGCACATCAACCGCGGGCTGGTTGAGCTGAAGCAAGGCCAGTACGCAAAGGCGATCACCGAGTATGACGCCGCGCTGGCCATCGACCCGCAGCGCGCCCGCGCGTA
This sequence comes from Reyranella sp., assembly GCF_004296935.1. Lineage (GTDB taxonomy): Bacteria > Pseudomonadota > Alphaproteobacteria > Reyranellales > Reyranellaceae > Reyranella. The sequence goes on along the minus strand of NZ_SCVH01000044.1, from coordinate 8,719 downwards.
CTACGGTCGTGGCCTGGCAAAGGTAAAGACCGGCGACAAGGCCGGCGGTGATGCCGATATCCTGACAGCCAAGGGCTTGCAGCCGAACGTTGCCGAGGAGTTCGCGCGATACGGCGTGAACTAGGCCGCCGCCGCGTTGGCGGATGGGGTGGGATTCGAACCCACGGTGAGCGTGAACCCACGCCGGTTTTCAAGACCGGTGCCTTAAACCGCTCGGCCACCCATCCGGGATGCGTTTGTTACTCCGTCCGGAGCAACCGGTACATATCCCGATTGTCGCCATGAATCCTGCTAGAATTACCGGATATCGCTCCTCCCACCGCTTCACCCCACGGTCGCTCATGATCAATCGACGAATGTTGTGTGCGATGGCAGCGCTCACACCCCTGCCGGCCCTGGCCCAGACGAGCGAGGCCAAGTTTGCCGCATGGTTGCGCGGCGTGCGTGCCGAGGCGGCGCGCGCGGGTGTGGACGAAGGCACCCTCGCGGCGGCCCTCGACGGGATCGAGGAAGTGCCCCGGGTGATGGAACTCGCGCGCAATCAACCCGAATTCAAGATGACGTTCGAACGCTACCAGGAGATCGTCGTCTCACCCGAGCGGATAAGCCGCGGCCGAGCGCTGCTGGCGGAGAACCGGAGCGCCATCGACCGCTTTGCCGTGCCCGCGGGTGTTCCGGCGTCGATCGTCGTCGCCTTGTGGGGAATCGAAAGCAACTATGGCACCCGGCTCGGCGATTTCGACGTCGTGCCGGCGCTCGCCACGCTGGTCTATAATGGATTCCGCGCCCAGTTCTTCCGAGCCCAGCTGATCGCAGCACTCAAGATCCTGTCGCAGGGGCACGTCGGCTTGGCCGCGATGAAGGGCTCATGGGCCGGCGCCATGGGCCAGTGCCAGTTCATTCCGACCAGCTTCATTGCCTATGCCGCCGACGGCGATGGCGACGGCCGGATGGACATCTGGACGAACAAGCTCGACGTCTTCGCCTCGATCGTGAACTACCTGCGGCGGGTCGGCTGGCGGCCGGGCGTGCGCTGGGGCGAGGAAGTGCCGGCGGGAACGGCGGCGGCGCAGGGCACTCGCATCGTCCGTCCGGCTGGCGCGGGCGGACCGACGTTCCAGACGACCGAGAATTTCCGCGCCATCCTGCGCTGGAATCAGTCCGATTTTTTCGCCCTTGCGGTGGGCTTGCTCTCGGACCGGATCGCCGCATAGTCCCCTGAGACGAGCTGGCTCCACCCGTCGCCCAAGATGATGTATGATACTGCCACCATGCGGCTATCCCTAGTAAGCTCAAGCTTAGATTTAATGGCACTCGTCCGCGCCTGTGGCGCCATCCTAATAATTGCCTGCCTGGGCGCCTGTGGTTCGACCTCGGGCGGCAAGGGCAGTGCGGGAACGGCCCAGCGCGGCGCCTACAAAGTCGGCGCCCCCTACAAAATCGACGGCGTCTGGTACACGCCGAAGGAAGAATTCAACCATGTAGAAACCGGCGTCGCGTCCTGGTACGGGCCGGGCTTCCACGGCAAATCGACCGCCAACGGCGAGCGCTACGACCAGGCCGACCGCACCGCGGCGCACCGAACCCTGCAGATGCCTTCGATCGTCAGGGTCACCAACCTCTCCAACGGCCAGTCGACCGTGGTCCGGATCAACGATCGCGGCCCGTTTGCAAGCAATCGGGTGATCGACCTGTCGCGCACCGCCGCCCAGGAACTCGACATCATCCGCAATGGGACTGCCCGGGTCCGTATCGAGCAGCTCCAGGCGGAAAGCCTGGCGGTGAAGGAGGTTGCCATCAACGGAGGCGGACCGGCCGAGCAGCACGAGGCGGTCGCCCAGTTGGCCTCTGGCAGACGGGCGCCGCAGCCGCCCCAACAGGTCATGGCGACCGCGCAGCCAGCGGCGGCACCCCCTTCGACCCAGGTTCAGGCAGGGTGGCCCGCCAATCCGCGCAGCCCCGCCATTGCACAGGAGCAAACGACGGCAGCACCGGGCAAGAGCGGGCCCACGATCGCCTCTCTCGCCTCGACGTTGCCAACACCGTCGGGCGGTGGTTTCTACGTCCAGACCGGCTCTTTTTCGACGGCCGAGAATGCCGAACGCCAACGCGGCGCAGTGCGCAGCTACGGGTCTTCGGAGATTTCACAGGCCTCGGCCAGCGGACGCGATGTTTATCGCGTCAGGCTGGGGCCCTATACGACCTCGGATGCCGCCGGCATTGTCGCCGACCGACTGAAGCGGTCAGGTTATGGTGAGGCTCGTGTTGTTGGGGATTGATCGACTGCGCCCGGTGGTGGCGCTTTTCGCAGCGGCCTGCATCGCTGGGGCCGGCGTGGCCGCTTACGCCCAGCAACAGGACCCGCCGCGCCGACAGCAGACACAGCCGCAGAAACCCGCCGCCAGGACCAAGCCCCCGGCGGCAACGCCGGCCAAGCCAGCAACGCCTCCAGCCGCTGCGAAGACCGAGGCCCTGCCGCCCTCTCAGGTCGGCATCGGGACTTACGCCCGCCAGGGTTTCATGGTCGACCCGCAAACCTCGACGGTGATGCTGTTCAAGGATGCCGACCAGCCGATGGCGCCATCATCGATGTCGAAGATGATGACGATCTACATCATTTTCGAAGAACTGGCCGCGGGCCGGCTCAAGCTCGATTCACGCTTCCGGGTGAGTGAGCGCGCGCGAGCAATGGGTGGATCGCGCATGTTTCTCGAACTCGGCAGCGAAGTGTCGGTCGAGGATCTGATCAAGGGCATCATCGTCCTGTCGGGCAATGACGCTTGCGTGGTCATTGCCGAGGGACTGTCGGGCAGCGAGGAAAGCTTTGCGGAGCGCATGACCAAGCGTGGCCGCGAACTCGGCATGACTAAAACGGTGTTCAAGAACGCGTCGGGTTGGCCGGCCGAGGGGCAATTCACCACGGCGCGCGATCTCGCGGTGCTGGCGTGGCGCACGATCGACGACTACCCGAAACTCTACCGTTACTATTCGGAGACCAACTGGACCTATAACAACATCCGGCAGGAGAACCGCAACCGGCTGCTGAAGATCACGCCGGGTACCGACGGTCTGAAGACCGGCCACACCGAGGAGGGCGGCTATGGCCAGGCGACGTCGGCGCTGCGCGACGGCCGCCGTCTCATCCTCGTGGTCAATGGCCTCGCCTCCATGGCCGAACGCGCTCAGGAGACGTCCCGGCTGATGGAGTGGGGGTTCCGCGAGTTCACCAACACGACGATCTTCCGCGCCGGCGACACCGTCGTGGAAGCGCCGGTCTGGCTTGGCGCCCAGGACAAGGTGCCGCTGGTCGTCGCGCGCCCCGTCCAGATCACCGCGCCCACCGGCCAGGCTGTGTCGCCGCGTGTAGTTGCCCGCTTCGAGGGGCCGTTGCCGGCGCCACTTGTGAAGGGCACCAAGATCGGCACCGTCGCGGTGACGATCCCCGATGGCCGGGTCATCGAATATCCGCTCGAAGTCGGTGCCGACGTACCCCGCATGGGAGTCATCGGCCGCGTAACGACGATGATCCAGCATTACCTGTTTGGCTGGCTGTCGTGACCGACCCCGCCGCGGGGCGTTTCATCACGTTGGAAGGCGGTGAGGGGGCGGGGAAATCGACTCAGGTCGTGCGCCTCAAGGAGTGGCTGAAGGAACGAGGGCACGAGTCCGTGGCCACTCGAGAGCCCGGCGGCGCACCAGGGGCGGAGATGGTGCGCAAACTGCTGGTGGAAGGGCCCGTCGAACGCTGGGACGGCATCACCGAGGCGTTGCTGCATTTCGCCGCCCGGCGTGATCATCTGCGGTCGACGGTGTGGCCGGCGCTGAAGCGCGGCGCATGGGTGATCAGCGACCGGTTTGCCGATTCGACGATGGCCTATCAGGGTTATGGCCATGGCGCTGACCGCACGATGCTGGGCGCTCTTTACGACATGGCCGTCGGCGATTTCTGCCCCGACCTCACGCTGATCCTGGACCTCCCGGTCGAGACGGGACTGGCGCGCGCTGCCGCGCGGCGGGGCAGGGAAACGCGCTACGAAAGCCTGCCGATCGCCTTCCATGAGCGCGTTCGCGCCGGCTTTCTCGATATCGCCGCCGCCGATCCCAAGCGCTGCGTTGTGATCGACGCCGGCAAGGACATCGAGACCATCGCCGCGTCGATTGCCGACGCGGTGGGCAGCCGACTGGGAATCTGAAGCAGTGGCGAGAGGTAAGACCAGCGCCGACCCAGCCGAGCTCGAGAAGCTGGAGTGGCCCTATGATTGGTCGCCGCCCTGGCGCAGTCAGCATCTGGTCGGCCACGACGATGCGGAAAAGACCATGCTGGCCGCCCAACAAAGCGGGCGCCTGCATCATGCCTGGCTGCTGACCGGGCCGCGCGGCATCGGCAAAGCGACGCTCGCCTGGCGCTTTGCGCGCTTCCTGTTGTGCGGCCAGCAGCAGGGCGGCCTGTTCGGCGACGGACCGGAAAGCCTGGAGGTCGCACCGGATGCTCCGGGCCGGACGTTGGTCGATGCACGCTCGCATCCCGACCTGTTCCACCTCCGCCGTTCCCTCAATCCCGACACCGGCCGCATGCGGGCCGAGATCGCCGTCGATGACGTGCGCGGGCTCGGCGCCTTCATGCACATGACTCCGGCAATGGGAAAATGGCGGGTCGCCATCGTCGACTCGGCCGACGAGATGAACCGCAACAGCGCCAATGCGGTGCTGAAGGTCCTCGAGGAGCCGCCGCCCAACGCCGTCCTGCTGATCGTGGCCCACGCGCCGGGCCGCCTGTTGCCGACGATCCGGTCGCGCTGCCGGCGGCTCGCCCTGCAACCACTGGCCGACGAGACCGTCGTGCGCCTGATCGGAGACTATGCGCCGGATACGAAGCCCGAGGAGAGGCTCGCATTGGCGCGGCTGGCCGAAGGCAGCATCGGCCGCGCCCTGGAACTCGCCGGCGCCGGGAGCCTCGAACTCTACCGCGAGATGGTCGAGGTGCTGGCGACGCTGCCCGACCTCGACATGCCGCGTCTGCACGCCTTCGCTGAGCGCTTCGCCAAGCGCGGCGAGGAGGCCAATGCCGACTGGCGTTCGCTGAACTACCTGTTCGACGGCTGGCAGAAAGGGCTGGCGCGGCAATGGGCTCTGGGCGCCGAAGCTGCAGCCATCGTGCCGTCGGAGAGCGGTCTGAACGGCCGTTTGCTCGCCGCCGCCAGCCTTGATCGCTGGATGGAGGCATGGGAAAAGGTCGCCCATCTGTTGTCCCGTGCCGATGCCGTCAATCTCGACCGCAAGCAAACGGTTCTCGGCAGCTTCCTGGCTCTCCAAACGGCGATGCGCTGAGGCGCTGAACCCGGCGCTCCCGGAAGAGTGTCGGGGAAGGGCGACCGTTCGGAGTTCAATCATCATGTCGGGCCAAAGTACCTTCTACGTCACCACGCCGATCTACTACGTGAACGACGTGCCCCATATCGGGCACGCCTACGCGACGCTGGCTTGTGACGTGATGGCCCGTTTCAAGCGCCTCGACGGCTATGACGTGCATTTCCTCACGGGCACCGACGAGCACGGCCAGAAGGTCGAGAAGGCCGCCGAGGTGGCCGGGTTGTCGCCGCAGGCATTCACCGACAAGGTGAGTCAGTCGTTCCGCGATCTCATCGGTGTGATGAATTTCACCCCCGACGGTTTCATCCGCACGACCGAGAAACGCCACTACGCGGCCTGTCAGGCACTGTGGGAAAAGCTCGTCGCCGCCGGAGACATCTATCTCGGCAAATACGCCGGCTGGTACTCGGTGCGTGACGAGGCCTATTACGCCGACAGCGAGACCGAGGTCGGCACCGACGGCAAGCGGCGCGCCGGTCCGGTCGGCAACGAAGTCGAATGGGTCGAGGAGCCGTCGTATTTCTTCAAGCTCTCGGCGTGGGGCGACCGGCTGCTCGCGTTCTACGACAAAAACCCGCGCTTCATCGCGCCAGAAAGCCGGCGCAACGAGGTCATCAGCTTCGTGAAGGGCGGCCTGCAGGATCTCTCGGTTTCGCGCACTAGCTTTTCCTGGGGCATACCCGTGCCGGGCGATCCCAAGCACATCATGTACGTCTGGCTGGATGCGCTGACCAATTACATCACCGAGTGCGGCTATCCCGACGAGAGCAATCCGCTGTGGCGGTTCTGGCCGGCCGACCTGCACATCATCGGCAAGGACATCATCCGCTTTCATTGCGTGTTCTGGCCGGCCTTCCTGATGGCCGCAGGGGTGGCGGCACCAAAGCGGGTCTTCGCCTCAGGCTGGTGGACGACCGAAGGGCAGAAGATTTCCAAGTCGCTGGGCAATGCCATCGATCCGGTGGCCGCGACGGCAGAATTCGGGCTCGACCCGTTTCGCTATTTCTTGTTGCGTGAAGTTCCCTTCGGCAACGATGGGGATTTCCAGCGGCGCGCCCTGATCGGCCGCCTCAATGCCGATCTCGCCAACGCCTATGGCAATCTCTGCCAGCGCGTGCTGTCGATCGTGGCCAAGAATTGCGGGGAGAAGGTGCCGCCCAAGGGCACGCTTGTGGAGGCAGACACAGTACTGCTCGACCGCGCAAAAGGCCTGCTTGCCGTCGTGCGTGCAGAGTTCGACGAGCAAGCCTTCCATCGTGCGCTTACCTCGATCTGGGAAGTAATCGCCGACGCCAATCGTTATGTCGATGCGCAAGCACCGTGGGCCCTCGCCAAGACCGACCCGGTACGCCGCGACACGGTGCTGTGGGTCCTGGCCGAGACCATCCGGCGGGTGACGCTGCTGGTGCAGCCCTTCATGCCCGACTCGACCGGCAAGATCCTCGATCAGCTCGCTGTGCCGGTCGAGGCGCGGACCTTCGCTGCGTTCGACCGCGAACTTGTCTCCGGAACGACGCTGCCCAAGCCGCAAGGCGTGTTCCCGCGCTTCGTCGAACCGGCCGCCGCGGCAAGCTGACATGCTGATCGACAGCCACTGCCATCTCGACTTTCCCGAGCTCGCCGGCGACGAGGCAGGGGTGCTGGCGCGCGCCCGAACGGCGGGCGTGGCCGGGATGCTGACGATCGGCACCAGACTCGACCAGTTCGAGCGTGTCCGGGCCATTGCCGAGCGCCACGGCAACATCTGGTGCTCGGTCGGCGTCCATCCGCATGAGGCGAAGGAGGAGGGGCAACGTACGCCGGATCGGCTGATCGAGGCCGCGCGCCACCCCAAGGTCGTGGGCATCGGCGAGACGGGCCTCGACTTCTACTACGAGCATAGTCCGCGCGACGAACAGGCGGAGAGCTTTCGTGCCCATATTGCCGCGTCGCGCCAAACCGGCTTGCCGTTGATCGTCCACACAAGGGATGCCGACCGCGAAACCATCGACATTCTCCAGGAAGAAGCGGGCAAGGGGGCTTTCCCCGGCCTGATCCATTGCTTCACATCGGGGCCTGACGTCGCGCGCTGCGCGCTGGCGCTCGGCTTCTACATTTCGATTTCAGGCATCGTGACTTTCAAGGCGGCGGAGGGCCTGCGCGGTATCGTCCGGGATATCCCGCTCGACCGGCTGCTGGTGGAGACCGATTCGCCCTACCTTGCGCCGGTGCCGAAGCGCGGCAAGACTAATGAACCGGCCTATGTCGCCCATACCGCTGCCAAGGTCGCCGAACTCAAGGGCGTGAGCATCGCTGAACTCGAAGCGGCCACCACGGCCAATTTCTTCCGGCTGTTCGCCAAGGCGGAGCGCCAGCGGTGCGGGTGACGATCCTGGGCTGCGGCACCTCCGGGGGCGTTCCGCGGCCGGGCGGCAAGGACGGGCTGGGCGAGTGGGGGGCGGCCAACCCCGAGGACGGCCGCAACCAGCGACGGCGGTGCTCCATCCTGGTTCAGGACAAGGGCAAGACCCTATTGGTCGACACCTCGCCCGACCTGCGCTCGCAATTGCTCGACGCCCGGGTCGAACGGGTCGATGCGGTGATCTGGACGCACGAGCACGCCGACCAGGTCCACGGCATCGACGACCTGCGGCCCTATGCGATCCGCCAGGGCAGGATCGAAGCCTGGGCGGACGAGCGGACACTTGCGATCCTGCGACGGCGGTTCGGCTACTGCTTCGAGGCCGAGGGCAGCGGCGTCTACAATCCGATCTATCAGCCCAACCTGATCGAGGGGCCTTTTCAGGCCGCCGGGCTACCGGTGATGCCCTTCGTTCAGGACCATGGGCTGGCGCCTTCGATGGGCTTTCGGTTTGGGCAGCTGGCCTATGCCAACGACGTCGTCGCGCTGCCGGAGAGCGCCTTCGCGGCCATTGCCGGGGTCGAGGTATTGATCGTCGACGCCATGCGGTTTCGCCCGCATCCGACCCATGCCCACCTCGATCGGGCGCTCGAATGGATTGCCCGGGTTCGTCCGGTCCGGGCTTTTTTGACCAATCTTCACGTCGATATGGATTATGCTGAGATCGACCGTTTGACGCCGCCGCATGTGCATCCCTGCAGGGATGGTCTGATCATCGATCTCAATGATTAAATCGATCTCAATGATTAATAAGTATTATATAGTAGGCACTTAAGAGATATTCCTAATATGGAAGATGAAGTAAAACAAAAGGAGTCCGGTCGCCGGCTGTTCCTGGCAACGGCTGGGGCCGCGCTGTGCCTTCCATTCTCGGCGCGCGCCAACGACAAACTCGATGCCGGCGGCCTCACGTTCCTGGACTTTGCGACGCTCGAAGATCGGAAGAGC
>NZ_SCVH01000043.1 GCF_004296935.1 Reyranella sp. | reverse complement strand
CGACCAGCGCGTTGGCCGCGGCATCGTGCGACAGCGGCTCCTTGGCCAGCACCTGCTGATAGGCCTGCAGGCCCATCTGGCGCTCCTCGTTGTCGCTCACCAGCATGATCTGCGAGCGGCCGGTGACCGGCGCCGTCTCGCAGGCCGCGAGCCCGAAGGCCGATCCGCACAGAACCAGAAGCAATCGCAGGGCCGGACGCATGCCGCGAGTCTAAGGGTGCGGCAGCATCAGGTCGAGAGGAAGCCCGGCCCGCCGCGGCGCTTGAGTTCGTGGCCGGCGTCGCGGCCCATCGCCTCGGCGTCGCCGGCCGGACCGCGCCGCTCCGTGGCTATCGCCTCCGAGCCGTCGGGCTTCACGATCAAGCCACGCAGATGCAGGCCACCGTCGGGTGTGAGAATCGCGTGACCGGCGATCGGCGTGCGACACGAACCGTCGAGCACGGCCAGCATCGCATGCTCGGCTGCCACGCAGGTGGCTGTCGGCGCGTGATCGATGGCGGCCAGCCAGCCGCGCGTGCGGGCATCGTCCTCGCGGCATTCGATGCAGACCGCGCCCTGGCCGACGGCGGGCAGCATCTCGTCTTCCGGCACCGGCGTGCCGACATGCGCCATGCCGAGTCGCTTGAGGCCGGCCAGCGCCAGCAGCGTCGCTTCGACGGTGCTGGCCGCACGCTTGGCCAGGCGCGTCTCGACGTTGCCGCGCAAATTCACGATCTGCAGGTCGGGCCGGCGGTGCAGCAACTGCGCACGCCGCCGGAGCGCCGAGGTGCCGACAACGGCGCCCTGCCGCAGGTCGGCAATGCGCCGGACGTCGCCCGCGATCAGCACGTCGCGCGCATCCTCGCGCGGCAGGAAGGCCGCGATCGCGAGCCCCGGCGGCTGCGCCGTCGGCATGTCCTTCATGCTGTGGACCGCGGCGTCGATCCGGCGGGTCAGAAGCGCTTCCTCGATCTCCTTGACGAACAGGCCCTTGCCGCCGGCCTCGGACAGCGGCCGGTCCTGGATGGCGTCGCCGGTTGTCTTGATGGCCACGATTTCGATGGCGCCGGGGGCCGACAAGGCCGGCATGGCAGCAGCCAGCGCGTCGCGGACGAGGCCCGCCTGGGTGAGCGCCAGTTTGCTGCCGCGCGTGCCCAATCTCAGAAGAGGAGAGGGCCGCAGAAGGGGAGTGGTCATGGCGTTGCTCTAGCGTAGCTGGGCGCGCGACGCTAGAAGACACGCATGCGCGTACTGGGCATCGAAACAAGCTGCGACGAAACGGCGGTCGCCATCGTCGAGGCGCCCGCAGGGAACGGCCCCGTCGCCAACCTTCCGAAGGGGCGGATCCTGGCCAATGTCGTCTACAGCCAGCTCACCGAGCACCGCCGGTTCGGCGGCGTGGTGCCGGAAATCGCCGCCCGCGCCCACCTCGAGCGTCTCGACGGGCTGGTGACGGAGGCGCTGGCCGAGGCAGGCCTCGGCCTCGCCGATCTCGACGGCATCGCGGCAACAGGCGGCCCGGGCCTGATCGGCGGCGTGCTGGTCGGCGTCATGACCGCCAAGGCACTGGCCTTCGCCCACGACAAGCCGTTCCTCGCCATCAACCATCTCGAGGGCCATGCGCTTTCCGTCCGCCTGACCGAGGATGTTGCCTTCCCCTATCTGCTGCTGCTGGCGTCGGGCGGCCATTGCCAGCTCCTGACCGTGCGTGGGCCCGGTGATTTCACGCGACTGGGCACGACCATCGACGACGCGGCCGGCGAGTGTTTCGACAAGACGGCCAAGCTGCTCGGTCTCGGCTTTCCCGGCGGCCCGGCGGTCGAACGCGCGGCCGTCGGCGGCGACCCGCAGCGCTTTGTCCTGCCGCGGCCGATGTGGCGAAAGCCCGGCTGCGACTTCTCCTTTTCCGGCCTCAAGACAGCGGTCCGGCAAACGATCGAGAAGCTGCCGCCGGACGATCCCGGCGCCATCGCCGATCTCTGCGCCTCGTTCCAGCGCACGGTCGGCGACGTGCTGGCCGATCGCTGTGCCAACGCGCTCGCCCTCGCGCCGTCACCGACCCTCGTCGTCGCGGGCGGGGTGGCGGCCAATGTCTACCTGCGCGGGCGTCTGGAGACGCTCGCCGCCGCCCACGGCGCCCGCCTCGTGGCGCCACCGATAAAGCTCTGCACCGACAACGGCGCCATGATCGCCTGGGCCGGCGTCGAACGCCTGCGGCTCGGCCTGACGGACGGGCTCGACTTCCGGCCGCGTCCGCGCTGGCCACTGGATCCTGCGCTCGATCCCGCCGCCGCCGGCACGGCGGTTCGGGTGTAGGATGGCGGGCATGAGCAAGGACTTCGAGATCGTTCCGCTGTTCGCCACGCCCATCGTCCTCTCGGACCTGCCCGACGGGCCGGCGCTCTGCGCCGAGCTGCGCAAGGTGATCGAGCAGCGCGAGAAGACCCATCCCGGCACGCAGCATTCCAACCTCGGCGGCTGGCAGTCGACCTGGGACATGGACCGCTGGGGCGGCGCGCCCGCGATCAAGCTGCTGGCGCTCGCCCGCAATCTCGCCAACCGCGTGACGACCGATCGCGAGGGCAAGCCCGTCGTCCTCACCTGGCGCGCCAACATGTGGGCGAACGTCAACCGCAGCGGCCACGGCAACGAGTTCCATTCCCACCCCGGCAGCTACTGGTCGGCGGTGTTCTATGTCGACGATGCCGGCATCGATGCCGATGCGTCGCTGGGCGGCGAACTCGAATTCATGGATCCGCGCGGGCCGGGGCCCGCCATGTATGCGCCGCACCTGGGCTTCGCCATGCCGGGCGGCCTCTCGGCCGGCGCCAACGAGACGGTGCGTCCCAAGGCCGGCCGCCTGGTGATGTTCCCGGCGTGGATCCTGCACCAGGTGAGGCCCTACCGCGGCAATGCCGAACGCATCTCCATCGCCTTGAACCTCAGCCTGTGAGGCCCAGCCTTTGACCGGGGTCCATCACATCGGCGTCGTCGGCGGCGGCGCCTGGGGCACGGCGCTCGCCTGTCTCGCCCGTCGCGCCGGCCGCCAGGTCACCCTGTGGTCGCGCGATCCGGCGATCTCGACGGTGATCGCCCAGCAGCGCACCAACCCGGTCTATCTGCCGGGCCTGGCGCTCGATGCCGGCATCGAGGCCGCGCCCGATCTCGCCAGCCTCGGCACGTGCGACGCGGTGTTGTTGGCCTGCCCGGCGCAGGCCGTTCGCGTCGTGGCGGCGAAGCTGTCGGGCAGCAGCCCGGTCCTGATCTGCGCCAAGGGCATCGAGGCCGCGACCGGCCTGCTGATGCCCGAGGTATTGGCCGAGGTGCTGCCGGGCCGGCCGCTCGCCATGCTGTCGGGGCCGAGCTTCGCCGAGGAAGCGGTGCAGGGTCTGCCGACCGCCGTCAGCATCGCCACCGCCGATGCTGGTCTCGGCCGCGATCTCGCCGCGGCGCTGGCCGCCGGCATGTTCCGGCCCTACTGGACCGACGACGTCGCCGGCGTGTCGCTGGGCGGCGCGGTCAAGAACGTGCTGGCCATCGCCGCCGGCATCGTCGAGGGCCGAGGCCTCGGCCACAACGCCGCCGCCGCGCTGATCACCCGCGGCTTCGCCGAGATGGCGCGGCTCGGCACCGCCATGGGTGCCCGGCTCGAGACGCTCACCGGATTGAGTGGCCTCGGCGATCTCGTGCTCACCTGCAACGGCCCGCTGTCGCGCAACCGTTCGCTCGGCCTTGCGCTGGGCAAGGGCACGTCGCTCGCCCGCCACATGGAGGGACGGCGCCAGGTCGTCGAGGGCGAGGCCACGGCGCCCGCCGTGCTGGCGCGCGCCTCGAAGCTCGGCATCGAAATGCCGATCTGTGCTGCCGTCGATGCTATCCTGCACCGCGGCGCCGATCTCGACGAGGCGATCCGCGCGCTGCTGGCGCGGCCGTTGCGCCGCGAAGGCGAATAAGAAGGGGAGTGGAATGGCTCATTGGCTCATCAAGTCCGAGCCCTCGGCCTATTCGTGGCCGCAGTTCGTCAAGGACAGGAAAACCTCGTGGACCGGCGTGCGCAACGCCCAGGCCGCGATCAACCTCAGGGCGATGAAGCCGGGCGACCGCTGCTTCTTCTACCATTCCAACGAGGGCAAGGAGATCGTGGGCATCGCCGAGGTCGCCAGGGCAGCCTATCCCGATCCCACCGACAAGGACGGCAAGGCGGTGACGGTCGACGTGAAGGCGGTGGAGCCGGTCAAGACACCGGTGACCTTGGCCGCGATCAAGGCCGACCCGCGGCTAAAAGATTTCGGCTTGGTGCGCCAGTCGCGCCTCTCGGTCGTGCCGGTGAGCGACGAGCAGTGGAAGCTCATCCTGAAGATGTCGGGCGCGTAACGCCTCATGTCATCGCTGGGAGCGCGCGACTCCAGTCGCGCATCTTCGTCTGCAACATGTGAAGACAGCGCCACTGGAGTGGCGCGCTCCCAGCCATGATCGACAATACCCGCGGCATCCTCGCGATGTCGGCGGCGGTCGTCGTCTTCATCTTCAACGATGCCTTGATCAAGATCGCCGCCGAGACCGTGCCCGCTATCCAGGCAATCGGCGTGCGCGGCGTCTTCGCCACGCTCTGGGTCACGCTGGCCCTGGCGATGACCGGCGCATGGCGGCAGCTCGGCGGCGTGGCCCATCCCTACGTGCTGTTGCGCGGCGCGCTCGAGGCGGCGTCGTCGATCGTCTATCTCGTCGCGCTGTTCCATATCCAGTTCGCCATCGCCACTGCCATCAACCTGTCGACGCCGCTCATCTTCACAGCACTCGCCGTGCTGCTGCTGAAGGAGACCGTGCGCTGGCGGCGCTGGAGTGCGGTGATCCTGGGCTTCCTGGGTGTGCTGCTGGTGATCCAGCCGCGGCCGGGCGATATCGACGTCTGGGCCTGGGTGGTGCTGTTCGCCACCGTGCTTGGCGCCTTTCGCGACGTCCTCGGCCGCTACCTGCCGGCGTCGGTGCCGACCCTGGTGGTTTCCTTTGCTTCGGCCGCCGCCGTGGCCCTGGTGGGGTGCGCCTGGACGTTCGTGGAAGGCTGGCAGCCGATGACGGCACGCGAGATCGGGCTGCTGCTCGCCTCGTCGCTGCTGCTGGCGGCGGGCTACCAGTTCCTGGTGATCGCGCTCCGCTCCGGCGCGGAATTCTCCGTCATCGGCTCGTTCCGCTATGCCTCGATTCTGTGGGCGCTGGGCATCGGCTATGTTGTCTGGGGCGACGTGCCCAATGCGCTGGCGCTTTTCGGTATCGTGGTGATCGTGGGCTCTGGCCTCTACATCCTCCACCGCGAAAGGGTGAGGAGGTAGTGGGGTGAGACCCCCTCCGGCGCTACGCGCCACCTCCCCCGAGACGGGGGAGGAGTCTGATTTTCTCCTCCCCCGTCATCGGGGGAGGTGCCCCGTCTGACGGGGCGGAGGGGGTCAGCCCTCTTTCTTCGGCGGCACGTCGAGCCGCACGATGATGCCTTCCAGCTTGGGCGAGACGGCGGGATAGAGCTTCATCACCAGCGGGTCGTGGCCGGGAATGATGTGGTCGGGCGAGGCGGCCAGGCGCTCGCAGGTCCTGTAGCCGTCGACCATGTCGCCCAAGTTGAAGGCCTGCGTGAAGAAGCGGTTCTTCTGCAGATGCTCGTAATAGTGCGCGGCGTCGGAAGCGAGCACCACCCAGCCGCGCCGGGTCATCACGCGGACGATCTGCAGGCCGGGCGTGTGGCCGCCGACGTGATGCAGCGTGACGTTCGGCGCCAGCTCGAAGTCGCCGTTGTGCTGCTCGACGCGGCCCTTGAAGTTGAGCTTCACCATGCCGACCACGTCCTCGACCTCGAAGCTGTGGCCGAACTTCGGGTAGCGCATGTAGGGGCCGGTGACGAAACCCATCTCGCGTGTCTGCAGATGGAAGCGGGCGTGAGCGAACTTGTGGAAGTTGCCGACGTGGTCGTAGTGCAGATGGGTCAGCACCACGTCCTCGACCGAATCGGGATCGATGCCCAGCGCCGGCAGCGTCTCGATCGGGCAGCGCAGGTGCGTGCGGCCGCGCCTGGCCGACACTTCCGCCGTGAAGCCGGTGTCGACCACGATGGTGCGACCCTCACCGCGAATCACCCAGGTGAAATAGTCCATCGGCATCGGCCCGTCGTGCGGGTCGCCGCCGATGAAATGATCCGAGCGCTTGGCGTCGCGCCAGGCGTAGCGGATGGCAAAGATCTCGTATTCAGCCATTGCCGATCACGTCGCCGCCCTTCACCACGGCCTGCAGCTTCTCGGCATCGACGGCGATCTTCACGCCGGCGCGCTCCTGCTGCAGCAGCATGGCGGAGCGTGAATCGCGTTCGGCCCAGCCGCGGTTCAGCGCCTCGGTCATCTCCTCGAGCGTGAGGTTGCAGGCGCGCATCGGCACGCTCACCTCCTTGCCGAGCGCCACCGCCAGCGACACGTCCTTGTGGGCGTGGCGCAGCATGAAGGCGGGCGGATCGTAGGTGCCGGGCAGGAACTGGTCGATCAGCCCGTCGAAGGTGCGCCGCCGTCCCAGCGCTCCCTGGCGCACCGCCTCGAACAGGGTGAGCGGATCGACGCCCGCCTTGACGCCCATGGTGAAGACCTCGGCCAGGGCGAGGTTCATGGCGTAGCCGGCGCAGTTGTGCACCAGCTTGGCCACCGTCGCCTGGCCGATCGGCCCGACATAGCGCGCCTGGTCGCCCATGGCGCCCAGCACGTCCTTGAACTTCTCGAACACGTCCTTCTCGCCGCCGACCCAGATCGCGAGCTTGCCGGTCTTGGCGCCTCTGGGCCCGCCGCTCACCGGCGCGTCGAGCATGTGCGCGCCCTTCTCGGCGAAGGCGGCGGCGATCTTGGCGACGGTGGCGCGCGAGTTGGTCGAGAGATCGAAGTAGGCGCCGCCGCGCTTCATGCCGGCCAGGATGCCGTCGGGGCCGAGCGCCACCGCCTCGACCTCGGGCGGGCCGGGCAGGGAAGTGAAAACCACGTCCGAATTGCGCGCCACCTCGGCGGGCGTTTCGGCCCAGATCGCGCCCGCTTCGATGTGGCTGTCGGCCGCGGCGCGTCTCGCGTCATGGACCGTGACCTTGTGCTGGGCCTTCTGCAGGTTGGCGGCGAGGCTCGCCCCCATGATGCCGAGCCCGATGAATCCGACTTTCATATGATTCCCCCCTCTCTCGATCCAGCTTCAGCGCACCGTGAAAAGCTCCCAGGTGCCGTCGAAGCCCTTCAGTTCGCAAAGTCCGCGCGGCGTGAAGGTGAGGCCGGAGCCTGCAACGAGGTCGGGCAGGACCCGCGAAACCACGATCTCGTCCGGCCCTGCCGTTCCCAACACGCGCGAGGCGACGTGGACGGCAACGCCGCCGACATCGTCGCCGCGCAACTCGATCTCGCCGGTATGCAGTCCGGCGCGGATGGTGACGCCCAACGAAGCCGAGGCACCGCGAAGCTCTTGCGCGCAGCGGATCGCACGCGCAGGTCCATCGAAGGTCGCCAGCAGGCCGTCGCCGGTGTTCTTCACGAAGCGGCCGCGGTGTTGCTCGATCAGCCGGCGGGCGCTCCGGTCATGCTCGTCGAGAAGCTGTCGCCAGGCGCGGTCGCCCACGCGCGCCAGTTGCTGCGTCGACTCGACGATGTCGGTGAACAGGACCGTCGCCAGTACCCGTTCGGTGTCGGCCGAAGAGGCCACCCGATGGCCGGTGATGAATTCCTCGATGTCGCCGCACAGCGGCTCGAAGTCGGTGCCGGCAAAAGGCATGTGGTCGCCGGCCGGATACTCGATGTACTTCGCGCCGGGAATCGCGCTGGCGAGATAGCGTCCGTTCGCGACCGGCACGGCGAGATCGGTGGCGCGGTGCGTCACCAGGGTCGGCACTCGAATCTGCGGCAGGATGGCCCGCACGTCGACCTCGATATTGGTGTCGATCATCGTCCTGTAGGCACCCGGGCTGACGCAGAGCCGCTCGCCCTTGGCCCACATCTGCTTCAGGTCGGGGTCGTCGGCGAGGCTCGGCGCGAACAAACGCACGCTCAGGCCCTTGCCCCATTGCTTGGCCGAGGCGCGCAGCGTCTCGGGACTGAACATCAGCGAGAAATCGGAACTGTTGGCGCAGCGGGCGAAGCCGCCATAGAGGACGAGATGGGAGACACGCTGCGGGTGGGTGGCCGAATAGAGCGCACTGAGCGAGGCGCCCTCGGAGAAACCCAGCAGCGCCACCCGCTCCGAGCGGATCGCCGACATCACGGCATCGAGGTCGTCCGCGCGTTCCTCGAGCGAGGGCACGCCGGGAACGCGGTCCGACAGGCCCTGGCCGCGCTTGTCGAACGTCACGACCCGGGCGAACGCGGAGAGACGACGCAGGAACCGGGTGTAGCCCGGCAATTCATGAAGGTACTCGACATGGGAAACCATGCCGGGCACGACGATCAGGTCGAGGGGCGCTTTGCCCGCCTTCTGGGTCCCCGCCTTCTGCGTCATCGTCTGGTAGGCGATGCTGACATCGCCGGCGCGGGCGAAGCGGGTCTCGGGCAGGGGAGGGTCGATGCTCGTCAGATTGGCCTCCTCTACCTCGCCACCCACGATTCATAGTCGCGTGCCACTTCGTCGACAGCGGTGTCGTAGAAACGCTTGCCGTGCTCCGGCGTTGCCATGTTGGGATCGGAGCCGATGCGGCCGTCCGGGAAGGTGCGCCGATAATCCTCGGCGTCGGCGAACGAGCCGTTGGGCGCGATTTTCGGATCCATCTCCTTGCGCTGGATGGTCTCGGGATATTTGTACCAGGTGAGCGCCACTTCCGAGGCGGTGGCGTGGCTGCCCTCGCCCACGGGATAGAGTTCCTGGCTGAGCTTCTTGATGCCGGGCCCGTCCCACCAGTTGCGAAGGGCGCACTTGATCGAGGGCTGGTTGCTCATCTTTTCCATCGAACGCTCGGAATAGATCTCGGAGAACGCCGCCGTCACCGTGGCGATGTTGCCGCCGTGGCCGTTCACGAAGAAGAAGCGTGTAAAACCGTGCCGCGCCAGCGACACGACCGTATCTCGAACCACGGCAATCAGCGTCGTGGGCTTGAGCGTGATCGACCCCGCGAACCCCAGGTGATGCTGCGCCATGCCGACAGAAATCGTCGGCGCCACCAGC
Source organism: Reyranella sp. (assembly GCF_004296935.1). GTDB lineage: Bacteria > Pseudomonadota > Alphaproteobacteria > Reyranellales > Reyranellaceae > Reyranella. The sequence goes on along the minus strand of NZ_SCVH01000043.1, from coordinate 48,440 downwards.
GCACCCACCTTTTCACCGGCGCCGCGCCCGATCATCTCGGCGGTGAGCGCGTCGGTGCCGATCAGGCCGGTCGGCCCGTGCTGCTCGGTCGAGCCGATCGGGATGATGATGCCGGTCTTGGTCTTGAGATAGTCGTCGACGAATTGCCAGGTCTTTAGCTGAAGCTGCACGAACGAAACTCCTTCGGGATTTGCCCGAGGATGCGTCGCTTCGTAGGGCGGAGCAAGGAGCCTCAGTCGCTCAGCGGCTCGCCGAGATCGCCTTCGCTGTTGATCAGCAGCACGCGCGCGTTCCGGTCGAGGCCCAGGGCCTCGAAGGCGGCGGCCTCGGTGCAGATCCGGGTGAGGCCGGCCAGGCCCGCGCAGCCCGACGGACCGGACACGATGGCGGGATCGTCGCCCAGCGGCCGGGCGAACAGCCGGCGCGCCGGCAGCACCTCGTCCTCCTCGATGGTCATGAACCAGTCGGCGGCGAGGCCGATCACCGGCCACGTCACCGGCGAGATCTCGCGGCAGGCGAGCCCACCCATCGCCGTGTCGGCGTTGCCGCTGGCGAGCGTGGGTTTGCCGGCGAGATTGCTCTGGAACCAGCAGTCGGCGCTCACGGGTTCGACGACGATGAAAACCGGACGCTGGGGCAGCACCGCCCACAGGTAGCCGATCACCGCCGCGGCCAGTCCGCCGACACCGGCCTGCACGAACACATGCGTCGGCGCGTCGGGCCATTGCCGGACGACCTCTTCGACCAGCACCGTGTAGCCGCGCATCACGCTCCTCGGGATCGCGTCGTAGCCCTCCCACGAGGTGTCGGAGATGATCGTCCAGCCCTTGGCCTCGGCCTGGCGGCGGCATTCGGCGACGGCGGTGTCGTAGTCGCCGTCGACGCGGATCACCTCGGCGCCGCGCGCCCGGATCGCCGCCTCCTTGTCCGCGCTGGTGAACCTGGGCAGGAAGATCACGCAGCGATTGCCGAACAGTTTTGCGCCGGCCGCGACCGAGCGGCCATGGTTGCCCGAGCTCGCGGTGGTGAAGATGTACTTTGCCGTCACCTCGCGGTGCTTGCCCGCCATCACGTCGGCGAACGTCGGGCTCGAATGGTAGGCATCGCCCACCGCGCCCGACAGCACGTTGTAGACCGCCAGCACGCCGCCCAGTGCCTTGAAGGCGCCGAAGCCGAAGCGCTGGCTCTCGTCCTTGACCCGGACCTCGCCCACCCCCAGCCGTTCCGCCAGCGCCGGCAGGCGGTGCAGCGGCGTCACCTTGTGGGCGGGACATTGGCCCAGCTCCGCCAGCAGCTCGGGGATGCCGTTGGGATTGACCACGAACTGCTGGTCGCGGCCGAAGGCGAGGTCGCGGTCGAGCCGGGGATTCGGGGCCAGCCACGCCGGAAGGAGGGGAGTCGTCATGGAGGGGTCATAGCATGCTAAAGTCGCCGAAACGGAGAGACAGCCATGAAAGTGAATGTCGAAGTGACCTGCACCCCCGAGGAGGCCCGCGCCTTCTTCGGCCTGCCCGACCTCAAGCCGATGCAGGACCGCATCATGGGCGAGATCGAGGAGCGGCTGCGCGCCAACCTGGGCGCCATGAACCCCGAGACGGTGTTCAAGACCTGGCTGCCGGCCTCGATGCAGGGCGTCGAGCAGATGCAGCAGATGCAGCAGGCCTTCTGGCAGCAGCTCGCCGGCATCGCTTCCGGCACGGCCAAGAAGGGCTGACCGGGCGATGAGCGAGCGTGAGAAGTCGTCTGATCCGAAGCCCTACTACGAAGCCCACGTCTTCTGCTGCACCAACCGCCGCCCCGCCGGCCATCCGCGCGGCTGCTGCGCCGAGAAGGACGGCGAGGCGCTGCGCGACCACATGAAGAGTCGCGCGAAAGAGCTCGGCCTGAAAAACGTCCGCATCAACAGCGCCGGCTGCCTCGACCGCTGCGAGCTCGGGCCCACCCTGGTGATCTATCCTGAAGGCGTCTGGTATTCGGTGCCGACGAAGGAAGACATCGATGAGGTCCTGAAGACGCACCTGGTCGAGGGCGGCCGCGTCGGGCGTCTGATGCTGCAGACCAAAGACAAGCTGCCCGAGGATCGCGCGAAATAGTTCTTCTCCTCCCCCGCGCAGCGGCGCGGAGAAGGCAAGGGCTCGGCCGCTCCGTCGGCCGCTACCCGCCCAGGCTGTCCGGCTCGGGCACCGCCCGGGACGGCGTTCCGCCGTCGAAGGTTCGCGGATGCCGGCGATGCAGGAAGACGGCCAGCTGCTCGCGGGTGCCCGGGCCCGACAGCCGTACCGCCGACTCGAACAGCTCGTGCTGTACGCTGGCCGGCAGCTCTCCCCAGACCGCGGCGACCGCGCGGCCGAGGGAATTGGTGAGTTCTTCCGGGTTCATCCGTTCCTCCTCGAACGAGGAATACCAGGGCGATCGCCTCCACGGCGGCAACTCTCAATTCATTCCGTCGCCGGGAAGGATGACGCCGCAAGGCTAGGCAGAATGGCTGGCCCGAGTCAAAACCCCACCCTGCCCGGGGACCGCGCGAAACAGCTCTTCTCCTCCCCCAGTCATGCCTTCATAGGCATGACTGGGGGAGGTGGCCGAAGGCCGGAGGGGGTCAAAGACCAGCGCGCGAGCCTTCCGACCCCCTCCGCCCTACGGGCACCTCCCCCGCGCAAGAGCGCGAGGGAGGAGAACGAGAGCCATATGCGATTGCCCTGCGTCTCGGGGAAGGCGCCCCCGAAGGGGGCGGAGGGGGCCGCCTGGGTCGCCGGCCCGATTTCCGTTACACTGCCCGGCCGATCGCTGATGACCGCCAACTGATGGAAGGGAGCAAGCCGATGACCGCCGAGACCAGAGGCCGCATCCGCCACATTGCCCTCAGCGTGAAGGACCCGTGGGAGACCGCCGAATTCTACAAGCAGGCCGTCGGCCTGCAGGAAGTCCTGGAACTCGACGGCCCGCTGGCCGAGGGCGTGTTCCTGACCGACGGCGTGGTCAACCTCGCCATCCTCCACTTCAAGAACGACGAGGCCTCGCAGGGCACCGGCACGGACTTCGTCGGCATCCACCACATCGGCTTCTGGGTCGATGACGTGGTCGAACAGGGCCGGATCGCGCGCAACACCGGCGCCACCTGGATCATGGGCGACACCAACAATCCCAACGGCTACGAGATCAAGCACACCGACCTCGACGGCATCATCTTCGACATCGCCGCGCACGGCTGGGTCGGGTCGCAGAAGAACCCAGGATCCGCCGACAACGTCGTGCAGGCGAACCCGCAACGGCGGCTGGCGAAGTTCGACGAGCGCCGTGCGCGGGCCCAGGCGAAGATCGCGGCGATCCGCGCGAAGCAGGTCGCCGTCGCCGCGGAGTGAGGCGTTGACGAAGTGCCGGCGCTGGCCGCTCCCGGTCCGGCGTTGGGCAGCGCCCGGCGGCCATGATAGGATACCGCCATGTCCACGCTCGCCGCACCGCCCCCCGATCGGCTGGAAGCGCTGTGCCGCCGCTGGAAGATTCGCGAGTTGAGTCTTTTCGGCTCGCAGGCGCGCGATGAGGCGCGGCCGGACAGCGACGTCGATCTGCTGGTCGACTACGATCCCACGGCCGACTGGAGCCTCCTCGATACCGCCCGCCTGCGCGCCGAGCTCGCCGAGCTGTTCGGACGTCCGGTCGATCTGGTGCGCGAGCGCAACGTCACCAATCCCTACCGGCTCGCTTCGATTCGCCGCGATCGTCGCCCGCTCTATGCCGCCTGACGACGAAGACCGGGCCTCGCTCGTCGACATGCTGGGCTTCGCCCGCGAGGTCGTGGCGTTCAGCCGGGGGCGCAAGCGCGCCGACCTCGACCGGGACAGGGCGTTTCTGCGCGCTCTCGAAAGGGCCCTGGAACTCGTTGGAGAATGTGCCCGGCGGATCTCCGCCGGCACGCGGCAGGCCCATCCCGCCGTGCCATGGCAGGACATCGTCGGCATGCGCAATGTCATCGCCCATGAATACGGCCGCGTCGACCTGGACGAAATCTGGAAGACCGCCGAGCGCGACGCGCCGCGGCTCGTGTCTGCGCTGGAGTCAATCGTCGCGGCTCTGCCGCCACCGCGCTGAAAGGCTCCTCCCGAGGTGAGGTGGGTCTCCTCATTCTTCGTCACACGACGGCTGAGAAGCGCCCCCTCGCATCATCATGCGGTTGCGCCGCCGCGCCGCATCGCCAACACTGCCGGCCTGCAACCAGAGCGCGTTTCGAGGGGGAAGCTAGCGGCCATGGCGACATCTCAGGCGACACGAAATCCCAATGGCTGATCCCAATCTCTCTTCTTTTCTCTGGTCCGTCGCCGATCTCCTGCGTGGCGACTACAAGCAATCCGACTACGGCAAGGTCAAGCGCGTGATCGCCCGCCAGCTCGGTGCCCTGATGCGCGAGGAGCAGCTCACCAAGACCATGCTGGCAAAACGCATGCAGACGAGCCGGGCCCAGCTCGATCGCGTGCTCGATCCGGACAACGAGTCGGTGACGCTGGGCACGCTCACCCGCGCCGCCCGCGCGGTCGGGCGGAAACTGCGGCTGGAGCTGGTCTGATGAGGGGGCACAGCGGGATCTCCTGATTTGATGGAAATTAGTGAAATTATCTAATCTTGATAAATTCCCTAATTTCCCTATATTTCGGCCATGGATCCTGTCTCCAACCCCTTTGCCCCCGGTGCCGGAACGCCGCCGCCCGAGCTGGCGGGCCGCGACGAGCTGCGGGAGACGATCCGGGTGGCCATCGAGCGGGTCCGCCGGGGCCTGCCGGCCCGGAGCATGATGCTGGTCGGCCTTCGCGGGGTCGGAAAGACGGTGCTGCTCGATCGCATGCGCGACGATGCCGAAGGCGCGGGCATCCATACGCTGCGCATGGAGGCGCCGGAGGGGCGCTCCCTGCCGGCACTGCTGGCGCCCCAACTCCGCCAGGCCCTGCTCAGGTTGTCGCGTATCGAGCGGGCGCGCGAGCTGTCGCGGCGCGCGCTGCGCGCGCTCGCCGGTTTCGCGAAAAGCCTCAAGGTGAAATACGCCGACATAGAGGTCGGCCTCGACTTCGACCCCGAACCGGGGCTCGCCGACAATGGCGACCTCGAGCACGATCTGCAGGCGCTGCTGGCGGCGGCGGGAGAGGCGGCCAAGGCTGCGGGCACCGCGTTCGCCCTCTTCATCGACGAACTGCAGTATGTGCGGGAAGAGGAACTCGCGGCGCTCATCACCGCGCTCCACCGGACGGCGCAGCGCCAGCTTCCCGTCATCCTGATCGGTGCCGGCCTGCCGCAACTGCGCGGCCGCATGGGCGAGGCCAAGTCCTATGCCGAGCGCATGTTCGAGTTTCCCGAGATCGGCGCCCTGCCGCGCGACGCGGCGAAGCTCGCCATCACCAAGCCGCTGCGAGACCAGGGCGTCGACGTGACGTCCGCCGCGCTCGAGCGCATCGTGACGGAGACACACGGTTATCCCTATTTCGTGCAGGAATGGGGAAAGCATTCGTGGGAAGCCGCCGAGGTCTCGCCGATCAGCGAGCGCCATGTCGAGAGCGCGTCGGTGGTCGCCATCGCCGCGCTCGACGAGAGCTTCTTCCGCGTGCGCTTCGACCGCCTGACGCCCAGCGAGAAGAAATACCTGCGCGCCATGGCCGAGCTGGGGCCGGGTCCGCACCGCTCGGGCGACATCGCCACGGAACTCGACCGCCCGGTGTCCTCGCTTGGCCCGGTGCGCAGCCAGTTGATCGTCAAGGGCATGATCTGGAGTCCCAACCACGGCGACACCGCCTTCACCGTGCCGCTGTTCGACGAGTTCATGCGGCGGATCATGCCCGGCGACGACTGGCGGGCGTAGGCCGGGGCCGATTGATCGCCCTGCGCAGTCGCCCTGCCAGATATGCAAGTATTTAGTTGCAAGTTCAGCAGGTTTTCATTAGATTGTTCCATAGGCTGGCGCGAGGCATGCGTCGGCCTTTTCCATTTCCGGCAAGACCTGCCCGCGCCCTCTGGAGTCCGCAAGAGGGGCCGCGGGATCGCGCAATGCGCTGGTGCAGCCGCCGCGGCTCCTCAGTCGTGGACAGTCCCAAGAACGACCCCGTCTCAACCGCGCGCCGAATAACGACGCCGGAACAGACACTTAACGACACCCTGGGCACAGGGTGCGCCGGGGCAGGTGCGAGCGAAGAACGAGCGAGATGCAGAAAAGCCCGTCGAATAAGGCTCATCTCGGAGTCCGGCCCAACTTCGGGCCCAACACTCCCACGTTTCAGGTGGGCCCGTTGAGGGGCCCAAAAGCCTGCCGGTGATGGCTTTTCGCGGTGTCGGAACACGAAATTCCGTCACCGGCGTTGGGCCGGAATCGCGCCTTTGGGCCCGGGCTATTCCACCAGTTCGGAGAGCCGCTTGATGATGCGCGTCGGCTGGGCGGTGGCGTGCGCGGGCACGCCGGCGCCAAACGGGTCGTACCAGATGCCGCACATGCCGAGCTGCTGCGGCGCCACCACTTCCCATTCGTAGTTGTCGCCCACCATCCAGGCGTCGGCCGCCGGCACGTCCAGCCGCTCCAGCGCGTGGCGGTAGACGGCGAGCTCGGGCTTGCCCTGGCCGAACTCGCCCTCGATCTGGATGTGGTGGAAGCGGTGGGCGAGCTCGAAGCGCTCGATCTTGGCGCGCTGGGTCTCGGAGGCGCCGTTGGTCACGAGGGCGAGGCGGACGCCGGCGTCGCGCAGCGCATCGACGGTGGCGTGGGCGTCGGGATAGAGCCGGTATTCGGTGCGGCGCAGCTCGGTGAAGGCATCGGCGATGCGGTCGGCCAGTTCGTCGTCGGCGCGGCCGAGCCTGGCGAGACCGCGCCGCACCGAGAGGCGGCGGGCGCCGGGAATGTTCAGCCGCCATTTGGCGGCTTCCGCGCGGTCGTTCCAGAAGGCGCGGGCCTCTTCCATCACGGCCACGCGCACGCGGTCGATGGATTGGGCGTCATGGGCATCGAGGTGGGCCGCGAAGACATGCAGCAGGCGCGTCCACGCCTCCTCGGGCTGGGCGTAGGCGCGGATCAGCGTGTCGTCGAGGTCGAACAGGATCGCCTTAGGAAGCGCCGCCATCGTCGTCAGTTCACCGGGCGCGCCGCAAAGGTGCCGGGGGCGGGGCTGACCACGACGTTGCGCGCGGCCTGGATCTCGATCACCGCCAGCGCCCGTTCGGAACGGCCGTCGGGCAGGAAGCGGAAGATGCCGTCGACGCCGGACCAGCCGGTGGGATTGGTGATGGCCTCGGCCGAGAAATCGCCGCCCGGCTTCAGCCGCGCGAGGTGGCCGGCGAGGCCAACGCCGTCGTAGGCGAGCGTGGCCAGGCGATGCGGCGGCCGGCCGTAGGTCGCGGTGAAGCGGCGCTCGAAGTCGGCGCGCCGCGCCGGATCGGGGGCGGCATACCAGGCGCCGCGCAGCATGGTGTCGGCGCCGATGCCGTTGATGTCCCAGACGCCGGTACCGATGAATTGCACCTGGTCCTTGTCGATGCCGGCGGCGGTCAGCGAGGCGAGCACGGCCGACAGGCGCGGCGGCGCCACGGGGACGAGAATGGCGAGCTTGCCGACGCCGCCCTTGGACTGGGCCTCGGCGGAGAGCCGGCGGGCCGCCGGCATGAGATCGTAGCTGTTGGGGTCGTAGAGCTCGGCCGCCACCACGGTGCCGCCGCGCACGGCGACATGGCTTTCCAGGGTGCGCGCCATCTGCTCGCCGTAGGGCGTCTGCGGCGCGAAGGTGGCGAAGCGTTTGATGCCGGCGTCGATCGCATGGTCGACGACGCGGCGGACCTGCGGCGGGGCGGCGATGCCCATCACCCAGACGCCGCGCTGGGCGGCCGATTCGTCGTTGGAGAAGGACACGACATTGATACCACCCGTTGGGCCGCCCTGGGCCACGAGCGGCGCCAGCGCGGTGGCCGAGGTGCCGAACAGCGGGCCCAGCGCCAGGGCGGCGCCGCCGGCGCGCGCCTTGCGATAGGCTTCGACCGCGGCTTCCGTGGTGTCGCCGCTGTCGTAGGCGGAGAGGGCCAGTTCCTTGGCGCCGCTGTCGAACAGGGCCATTTCGGCGGCCTGCTGCATCGACTGGCCGATCGGCGCGGCGTTGCCGCTGAGCGGCAGCAGGAGCGCGATGCGGGCCTTGCCCGAGGCCGAGACGGGCGAGCCCGTCGGGGTCGTGGCCGGCTTGGCCGGCGTGCTAGTCTGGGGCGCATCGCTGCAGGCACCCGCGAACAACAGGGTGGCCACGAGCGCGAAAAAGGACTGGCGCGAGATTGGGCGCATCAACGACATACTCCGGCGAACGGATTCAGATGGACGTGGAAGAACAGTCCCAAGCGAGCGACAGCCAAGCTACCGGGGGGGAGGGCCGGCGTAAACCGCCGCTCGCGCCGGGGCTGCACATTGTCGCCACACCGATCGGCAATCTTGGTGACATAACCTTGCGTGCCCTCGACGTGTTGCGGGCCGCCGATCTCGTCGCCTGCGAGGACACCCGCGTGTTTGCCAAGCTGGCCAGCCATTACGGCATTTCGGTCCCCACCGTGGCCTACAGCGATGCCACGCAGGACCTGGCCGAGCCGCGCATCGTGCGCGCGCTGGCGGCAGGCAAGCGGGTGGCGCTGGTGTCCGACGCCGGCATGCCGCTGATCTCCGATCCGGGCTACCGCCTCGTCCAGGCGGCGATCGCCGGCGGCCATGCCGTCACCTCGGCGCCCGGCCCCTCGGCGGTGCCGATGGCGCTGGCGCTGTCGGGCCTGCCGACCGACCGCTTCTATTTCGGCGGCTTTTTGCCCGCCCGCGACGGCGACCGCCGGCGCGCCATCGGGGCGGCGGCCGGCGTGCCGGCAACCCTGGTGTTCTTCGAGGCGCCGCACCGTCTGCCGGAATCGCTGGTCGATCTCGCCGATCTTCTGGGCCCGCGCCCCGCCGCCGTCGCCCGCGAGCTCACCAAGCTGTTCGAGGAGGTCCGCCGGGCGCCGCTCACCGAGCTTGCCGCCCACTACGCCGCCCATCCCGACGTGAAGGGCGAGATCGTGATCGTGATCGGCCCGCCCGGCGAGGACCAGGCGCCCGATGGTGCCGCGCTCGACCAGGCCCTGCGCACGGCCATGGCCGGCGCCTCGGTCAAGGATGCGGCGTCGGAGGTGGCGGCGCGCTTTGGCCTGAAACGCCGCGACGTCTATGCCCGGGCGCTCGAGCTGAAACGCGAGGCGGCGTCGTGACCACGGCGGCCCGGCAAAGAGCGCAGCGCCTCGGCCACGCCGCCGAATGGCGCGCCGTGTGGCGGCTGCGCCTGGCCGGCTTCTCGATCCTGGCCCGGCGCTACAAGACCCGGCTGGGCGAGATCGACATCGTCGCGCGGCGCGGCGACCTGCTGGTGTTCGTCGAGGTCAAGGCGCGCGGCGATCTCCTGACGGCGGTCGATGCGCTGGGCAATCGCCAGTTCGGCCGCGTGTCGCGCGCCGCCAGCCTGTTCCTCGCCCGCCATCCGCGCCATGCCGCCTGCTCGGTGCGCTTCGACGCCGTGCTGGTCAGCAGCTTTTGGCCGCGGCACCTGCCCGACGTCTGGCGCGCCCCGGAGTAGCCTGTGTCGAGCGTAGAGTTGGAAACCGCCAAGAACCTTGCCCGCCTGCGCGATCTCTGCGCCGGCGACGGCGAGCGTCTCGATCTTCTCGAAGCGGCCCTGGCCTTGAGCGTCCTCAGGAACGACGATGCCCTCGATCTTCCGCCGCTCCGCCAGCACGTGGCGGCCATGTCCGCCGCCGTGGCCGACCTGGTGCGCCGGCGCGGCGCCACGCCGGAATCGCTGGCCGAGGTGATCGCCCAGTCCTACGCCTACCGCGGCGACAGCGAGACCTACGACGACCTGCAGAATGCCGACCTCGCGCGCGTGATCGAGCGCCGCAAGGGCCTGCCGGTGGCGCTGTCGATCCTCTATCTCCATGTCGCCCGCGCCCAGGGCTGGCATGCCGAAGGCCTGGCGTTTCCCGGCCACTTCCTGATCCGCGTCGAAATCGACGGCGCACGGCATGTGATCGATCCCTTCCATGACGGCTGCGTGCTTGATGCAGCCGACCTGCGCGAGCTGCTGCGCCAGGTGTTGGGCCCGACCGCCGAGCTCGCGCCCGAACATTTCGATCCGGTGTTCGATCGCGATGTCCTGCTGCGGCTGGAGAACAATGTCCGGCTCCGGCTCGTCAAACGCGAGGACTGGGCGGGTGCCGCCCAGTCGCTCGACCGCATGCTGGCGATCGCGCCCGACCGGCCCGAGCTGCTGTTCGAGGCGGGGCAGCTCAACAGCCGGCTGGACAAGCGGCGGGCCGCGATCGCCGCCTTCGAGCGGTTTCTCGCGGTTGTCGGCAGCCAGGGCGATGCCGGGCTGCGCCAGCGCGCCACCGCCCTGTTGCAGGAACTGCGCCGCGGGCTTAACTGACGGGTCACGAGAGGATGAAAGAATGAAGCTCAGCGTCGCCATCCAGATGGACCATGTGTCGACCATCGACATCGACGGCGATTCGACGTTCGTCCTGGGCCTCGAGGCCGAACGGCGCGGCTATGCACTGTGGCACTACACGCCGACCGACCTGATCTTCCGCGACCGCAAGGTGCTGGCACGGGCCCAGCCGATGAAGCTCCGGCGCGAGAAGGGCAATCACTTCACCCTGGGCGCGGCGGAGATGCTCGACCTCGCGAAGGTCGATGTCGTGCTGCTGCGCCAGGATCCGCCGTTCGACATGTCCTACATCACCACGACGCACGTCCTGGAGCACATCCATCCCAAGACGCTGGTGGTCAACGATCCTGCCAGCGTGCGCAATGCGCCGGAGAAGCTGTTCGTCACGCATTTCGACAATGTGATGCCGCCGACACTGATCACCGCCGACGCCCGCGCGCTCAGGGAATTCCGCGACGAGCACAAGGACATCATCCTGAAGCCGCTGTTCGGCAACGGCGGCGCCGGCGTGTTCCGCGTGCGGCCCGACGACGAGAACTTCGCCTCGCTGCTGGAGATGTTCTCGCAGCGCAGCCGCGAACCGGTGATCGCCCAGCGCTACCTTCCCGAGGTCCGCAAGGGCGACAAGCGCATCATCCTGATCGACGGCAAGGCGGTGGGCGCGATCGACCGCGTGCCGGCCCAAGGCGAGGCGCGCTCCAACATGCATGTCGGCGGCGTCGCCGTTAAGGCCTCCCTCACCAGGCGCGACATCGAGCTGTGCGAGATCATCGGCCCCGAGCTCGCCCGGCTCGGGCTGCTCTTCGTCGGCATCGACGTGATCGGCGATTACCTCACAGAAATCAACGTCACCTCGCCGACCGGCCTGCAGCAGATCAACCGCTTCGACGGCGTGTCGCTGGAGGCCCAGATCTGGGATCGCATCGAGGTGCGCTACCAGGAAACCCGCGGGCGCAAGTAATGGCCGCGGCCAAAGCCGCACCGATCTGGGTCACGGGGGCGCTGACCCTCGATCCCGCCGAGATCGAGGAGAGCTTCGTGCGGGCGACGGGCCCCGGCGGACAGCACGTCAACACGACCTCGACCGCAGTGCAGCTCCGCTTCGACGTGCGCCATTCGCCGTCGCTGACCGACGACGTGCGCCACAGGCTGGAACGCCTAGCTGGGCGCCGCTTGACGCGCGATGGCGTGATCGTGCTGGTGGCGCAGGGCCAGCGCAGCCAGAAGCGCAACCGCGAGGAGGCGCTCGACCGCCTGGTCGCCCTGATCCGCGAAGCCGCCCGGCCGCCGACTCCACGCAAGAAGACGCGGGTCAGCAAGGCCGCCAAGCGCCGCCGTGTCGACGACAAGAAGCACCACGGCGCGATCAAGTCGCTGCGCAGCAAGCGGGCGGACGACTAGCAGCGTGCTAGTGTCGCCGCCGGAAACGAAAGAGGTGCCCTGTGGCAGACGTTCGCAAGGAAACTGACAGCCTGGGCGAGGTGAGCGTTCCGGCCGACAAGCTGTGGGGCGCCCAGACCCAGCGCTCGCTCGAGCATTTCAGCATCGGCAAGGACCTGATCCCGCGCGAGATGATCACGGCCTATGCGATCCTGAAGAAAGCCGCGGCCAACGCCAATCATGACGGCAAGCGGCTCGACGACACGGCGCACAAGCTGATCGTGCAGGTCTGCGACGAGATCCTGGCCGGCCAGCACCATGACATGTTCCCGCTGCACGTCTGGATGACCGGCAGCGGCACGCAATTCAACATGAACGTGAACGAGGTGATGTCGAACCGCTGCTGCCAGCTCGCGGGCACGCCGCTCGGCAGCAAGAAGCCGGTTCATCCCAACGACCACGTCAACATGAGCCAGTCGTCCAACGATTCTTTTCCGGCCGCCATGTACATCGCCGCGGCGGTGAACGTGACGGGCCGCCTGGTGCCGTCGGTGACGGCGCTGCGCGATGCCATCGCTGCCAAGGCCAAGGCATGGGACGACATCGTCAAGATCGGCCGCACCCACATGCAGGACGCCACGCCGATCACCCTGGGCCAGGAATGGTCGGGCTATGCCGGCGCACTGTCGGACGACCTCGAACGGCTGCAGGACGCGCTGAAGGGCGTTTACCATCTCGCACTCGGTGGGACCGCCGTCGGTACCGGCATCAACGCGGCGCCGGGCTTTGCCGAAGCGTCGGCGGCGGAGATCGCCAAGCTGACGAAGCTGCCGTTCATCACGGCGCCCAACAAGTTCACCGTGCAGGGCGCGCACGACGCGCTGGTCCAGCTCTCGGGGACGCTGCGGACGCTCGCGGTCTCGCTCTACAAGATCGCCAACGACATCCGCCTGATGTCGTGCGGGCCGCGCGCCGGCTTCGCCGAGCTGGAAATCCCGGAAAACGAGCCCGGCTCCTCGATCATGCCGGGCAAGGTCAATCCGACCCAATGCGAGGCGCTCACCATGCTGGCCGTCCAGGTGATGGCCAACGATGTGGCTGTCGGCATGGGCGGCGCCGGCGGCTATCTGGAAATGAACGCCTACAAGCCGCTGATGATCTACAACATCACCCACTCGATCACCTTGATGACCGACGGCTGCACCAACTTCCGCAAGTTCCTGGTCGAGGGCACCAGGCCCAACCTCAAGAAGATCAAGGAATACGTCGACCGCTCGCTGATGCTGGTAACGGCGCTGGCGCCGGTGATCGGCTACGACAAGGCTTCCAAGATCGCCCACTACGCCATGGACAACGACCTGACGCTGAAGGCAGCCGCCCTGAAACTGGGCTTCGTGACCGAGGCCGAGTTCGACAAGGTCGTCGATCCGACGAAGATGGTGCGGCCGTACGTGGCCACCGAGTAGGGGCTAACTTTCGACGAGCCAGCGCCGCTCGGTCATGAACCGCGCCGCGGCGAGGCCCATCGCCATGGCGCCGACCACGAAGCAGAAATTGGCGCCCGCCTGCAGGGCCGTCAGCACGTCGCCCTGGTTGAGCATGACGATGGTCTGGAAGGCATAAAGACCGGGCGTCATGATGATGATGCTGGGCACCGTCAAGGTGATGCGCGGCTCCTGCAGGCGTGTCTCCGCCAGCGAGGCCAGCAGGCCGACCGCCAGAGCGCCGAAGAAGGTCGCGGGCGGCAGCGGCATGCCGAGATCGTGCAGCAAGAGACGCAGGTCGTTGCCGAATAGCGACAGGATGCCGACGGCGAGCACGGTGCGCGTCGAGCTGTTGTAGAGCGCGGCGAAGCCGAAGCCGGCCAGCAGGCTTGCCAGCGCGCGCAATGCCAGCGTGGCGGGGTCGACACTGGAAGGTGCGAGTGGCGCCGTGGTGGCCGCCAACCCCGCGACGGCGGCCACGGCGGAGAGGCCGATGGCCGCCGCCAGCAGGATCATGGTTGCGTAGAAGAGACGGCTCACTGCCGCCACAGGCTGGTGCTGGACGATATCGAGCAGTGCCGCCACGAGCGGGAAGCCCGGTACCAGGAACAGCACGGAGAAGATGAAGCCAGCGGCGTGGCCCGGCCCGAAGCCGGTGGCGCCCAGGCTGGCGATTCCGGCGCAGTAGAGTCCTGCGGTGACGACGGCGGAGAGAGCGGTCACGGCGTACTGATTGCGCCGACGCCGGAACAACAGGGCGCGCAACGCCTGGCCGGAGCCGCCGGCAACGACCGCCATGGCGGTGCCGAGCGAGTCGCCGCCGTTCAGGAAGGAGAAGGCGCCCGAGGCGAGACCGATCGCGATCGCCACCGTGGCGATCGAACGGAGCGGCGCCGCTGCCTCGATGGCATCGAGTTCTTCACTGAGGGTGCGGACCGTGAGCCCTGCTCTGCCCTCGCGGGCGAGTTGCTCCAAGGCCGAGATGCGCCAGGCGTTGATGCCGGGCGGGCCGATCTCTCTTGTGATCGTCACCAGCTCGTCGCCCCGCCGTGCGGTGGCGGTCATTCCGTCGAGCGCGATCTGGACCGAGAGACTGTCGACGCCGAGGCGGTCGCCCAGCGTCTTCAGGGAGTCGCGCACGCGAAAGGCGGTGTCGCCCGCCTGCAGCATCATCGCGCCGAAGCGTAGGAGGACGTCGAGCGTTTCCCGAACGGCGGTCAAACGGTGTGCAATCCCAGAACTTCCGCCGTCTCGGCTCGGACACGCTCGGTGAGAGCGGCGTCTGTCTTCAGGTCGTGACCATAGGAGGGAATCATCTCCTTCAGCTTGGGGACCCAGTGGCCGACGAGCTGCTTGTGGAAGCAGTTCTCCAGCATGTGGACCATGATCCAGACCGCAGTTGAGGCACCGGGCGAGGCGCCGAGCAGCGCCACGATCGAGGAGTCGGCCGAGTGCACGATCTCGGTGCCGAACTCCAGCTTGCCGGTGTGGGCGGTGTCCTTCCTGATGATCTGTACCCGCTGTCCGGCAACGTCGAACTCCCAGTCCGATTCCTTCACGTCGGGATAGAACTCGCGCAGCGCCTTGAAGCGGTGGCCGTTGCTCTGCAACACCTGGCCGACCAGATATTCCTCCAGCGGGAAGTTGTCCCGCGCCACCGCCAGCAGCGGCAGCAGGTTGTCTGGCCGGAGCGACATTGGCAGGTCTAACAGCGAGCCGTGCTTCAGGAACTTGGTCGAGAAGCCGGCATAGGGGCCGAACAGAAGCCAGCGCTTGCCGTCGATGATTCGGGTGTCGAGATGGGGCACCGACATCGGCGGCGAGCCCTGGGCCGCCATGCCGTAGACCTTGGCGGCGTGGCGCTCGGCCACCTCGGGTTTGCCGCAGCGCAGCCAGATGCCGCTCACCGGGAAGCCCGCGAAGCCCTTGGCCTCGGGGATGCCCGACTTCTGCAGCAGCGTCAGCGCGGCGCCGCCCGCGCCCAGGAAGACATAGTGAGTGAGGATCGTCCGCTTCGCGCCGGTGGCCTCGTCCTTGACCTCGACGCGCCAGCCGCCACCCGTCAGGCGGTGCAGATGGGTCACCGTCTGGGAGAAACGGACGGTGAAGTTTTCCTGGCGCTTGAGATAATCCAGCAGGTTGGTGGTGAGCGCGCCGTAATTCACGTCGGCGCCGCTCACGATGCGAGTCGCCGCGACCGGCTGACTGGGATCCCGTCCCTCCATGATCAGCGGCGCCCATTCCGCGATCCTGGCGTGGTCCTCGGAATATTCCATGCCGCGGTAGCAGTGATGGGCGCTCATCGTGGCATGGCGCTTCTTGAGGAAGGCCTGGCGATCGGCGCCGATCACGAAGCTCATGTGCGGCACGGGATGGATGAAGTTGTCGGGCGAGGCGATGGCGCCCTTCTTGATCAGGTACGACCAGAACTGGCGCGACATGTCGAACTCGACATTGACCTCCAGCGCCTTGGCGATGTCGACGCTGCCGTCGGCGCGCATCGGCGTATAGTTCAGCTCGCAGTTGGCGGCGTGGCCGGTACCGGCGTTGTTCCAGGCGGCCGAGCTTTCCTGCGCCTCGCCCGGCATCTGTTCGATCATCTCGAGGCGGAGGTGGGGCTGCAGTTCCTTCAGGAACACACCCAAGGTGGTGCTCATGATGCCGGCGCCGACCAGCACCACGTCGACCTTGTCGCTGCTCATGAATTCACCTCTGAAGCCTTGAAGGGCACATGTGCCCCGTGCGCCAGCACGACATAGACACGCCGCCACGGCTGGGAATCGACCAGCTTCCAGGAATGTCCGCCGCCGGCCGTGTCCTCGGCCAGCAGCACGGTGCCGGGCTTGAGGATGAAATGCTGGCTGGACCGGGTCTGGAAGTCGAGCGTGCCGGAGAGCGTGATGACGAACTGGCGGGCGGGCGCGGTGTGCCAGGCGAAGGTGCCACCCGGCACCGTCTCCTGAAACGACACACTGGTGACCGGCATGGTGCCGCTCATCAAGTCACCGCGAACGCCCGATCCGAGATCGATCCAGCCCTCCTGGAAATGCGAGTTCTGGTCGTCGCCGGTCCACAGGCGAATGCAGCGGATCATCTCGTCAACTCTCGTTTCCTGGACAACAGGCCAAGGGTGGACGACCGTAGTATGGGCCTGTTTAACTGGCAAGAAATCAGGGTTTGCAACGCTTCTTGGCCAATCTCCATTCCTCGTCGGACAACACCACCTGGCAGGCCTCTATCCTGGTGATCGTCGCGGGCTATGCCGATGCCGTGGGGTTCCTGACTTTCGGCGCCTTCGCCGGCGCCATGACCGGCAACACGGTGCTGCTGGGCATCGCGCTCGCCGGACGGGACTTCGGCGCGGCCGCACAGAGCGCCATCATCATCGCGTCGTTTCTGGTGGGCGTTGCCGCGAGCGCCATCCTGGGGCGCCGGCTCCCGCTGATGGCGATCCTCGGCATCGAGGCGGTCGCGATCGTCGTGGCCGCGCTGATCGCGCCACCCGTCGCGGCGCCGGTGCTCGCCTTTGCCATGGGGCTGCAGAACGCCACCATGACGCGTTTCGCCGGCGCAAGCCTGAACACCGTCTTCCTCACGGGGAACCTTCAGAAGATGATGCAGGATTTTCTCGGCCGCTTCACCGGGTCGACGAAGCCGCTCCAGTCCGAAGCCGCCGAAGGTGCCGTGATCGGCCAACTGTGGATCGCCTATCTCGGCGGCGTGGTGGCGGGCGCGCTCGCCCACCAATGGATCACCTATCCGCTGCTGCCCGTGGTGCTTCTTCTTCCGCTGGCGCTGATCCGCCGGGCGCTTTGGAATGGCCGAGGCGACAGCTAGAGCGAACGCCCGTCATGACCGTGGCTGTCGTGCGGCTCGCATTTCCTTCGTCCAACCGGACAGTGTCCTACGACGGCGCGCCCGCCGCCTTCCGCCGTGTCAGGCACAGGATCGGAGCATAGAGAGAAGCGAAACCCAGGAACGCCGCGGCCCAGGCAAAGGCCGCGACATACAGCAACCCGTCGCTCCATGCCGGATGCAACACGGCACAAATGCGTGCGAGCGCTGCGATCAGCGCCGCCGCGTAGACCGCCTGCAGGGCGGGCGACGCGATGAGCGCACGGCCGGTGTGGCCGAGGCTGGCGCGGCTCATGACGGCGAGCGTCATGATGCCGATTGCGCCAGCCGTCCAGGCATGGATGCCGGCGCTTGGGGCCGTGATGTCGAAAGCGGATAGGCCTGCGAGCAGGAAGCCCAGTGGCACGAAGGCGTAGCCAACATGCAATACCAGCACGAGCCTGTCGGCAAAGGTACGGTGGCCTGCCCAACGGCAAAGCCGGACGAGATTGAGAACGGCAGCGGCAAGCAAGGCCACGCCGGTCGGCGCCTCTTCCGGGATGACGACCCATAGAGCGAGGCCGATGCCGCTCAGTACTATGCAGGCGGTATCGAAGCGATCGAAGGGGACGGGCAGGCGGCCGGGTTGGCGCCGCATCAGCCAGTTCCGTGTGAAGCTGGGGATGATGCGACCCCCGACCACCATGATCAGGCTGAGTACAGCCGCGATGCCGAGCCGCGAGGAGTAGAGCGCGATACCCTCGAAATGTGCCTCCAGATGAAATCCCAGATTGCCGGCGGCCAGCAGGCCGAGGAGGGCTACGATCTTGAGATTCTGCCAGTTCTTGCCGGCTACGATCTCGCGCGCTACCGCGGCCGCCATGAGGAGCAGGAAGGCGCAATCCACGGCGGCGGCGCCGAGCCAGCCGATGTTGGCGGACAGGGTGACGGCGTAGCGGCCCGCAAGCCAGACCAGCACCAGCCCGGCCAGTGGCGGCCCTTGCAGCGGCAGGCGCCCGGTCCAATTGGGGATGGCCGTCAGCAGGAAGCCCGCGACGATGGCAGGCACATAGCCGAACAGCAGCTCGTGGACATGCCAATCGCGCGGCGAGAAGGCCGTCGCCACCGACAGCTCGCCGTAGAACATCGGCAGCCAGGCCAGGACTTCCAGGCCGGCCCAGATCGAACCGAGGAGAAAGAAGGGACGAAAGCCGTAGGACAGCAACGCTGGGCCCGCGTAAGGCTTTAGACGTGGGATCGCGGCCATGGTCGGTCCTCTGCTTCCGTCTCTACGTGTTCTTCAAGGCACGGACCCCCGCGAATTCGCGCAGACGTGCCGGATCGGCGATGACGACTTCGCGCCCGCCGCCGCTGACGCCGAGGGGACGCAGGGCCGCGAAGGCACGCGACAGGCTCTGCGGCGTGATGCCCAACCGGCCCGCCACGAGCCGACGTCCGCCGGGGAGGGTGACGGTGACGGGCCCTGTGTCGCGCGGCGCCAGCGCCAACAGGAAGGCCGACAGACGTTCGATCGCCGAAAGCAGTTTCAGGTCCTTGATCTGGCCGATCAGGGTTCGCCAGTAGCCGGACAACAGAAGCACGGCTCCATATGCCAGTTGCCCGGTGGCCCGCACCTGGGCGCGGAACGCCGCGGCCGGCCACATCAGGATGCGCCCCTCATCCAGCAACCGTGCCGTCAGCAGGTAGGGCACGTCGAGCACGACCGCGGGAACGATGAAGGCATCGCCCGGTCCGAGGAACTCGACCAGCGCTTCGTCGCGGGCGGCCTCTCCGAACAGGCCAACGCGGCCCGACAGAACGACATGGAGAAATTCCGCTTTCTCGCCCTGCCGGCAGAGGACCGCGCCGTCGGGCAGCGTCTGGACAAAGCAGGCGGTCAACATCGCTGCGAGGTCGGGCTCGCCCACTTGAGCGAACAACCTCGAGCGACGGATCAGCGGCATGTCGGTTGTACGCATGATGTGGTTGTGTCCTCCCACTCAAGGCATCGTTGCGCCATTCAACCTTAAATTTCGTTGATATGGCTCAATCCCTTGTCCGCTCGGATGTTACCAAATGTGAACGATACCTGTTCGTAAAAGAGAACAAATAGCCGAAGAGTGCCGCCGCCGGTATCGGGCTTGATTCACGTCAAGTAACCCGACGCGGACTGCTCCGATGTTTCACCTGTGCCAGCGAGCGGCGCAACGGGGGAGCATCCGATGCAGCGACCGATGAGTGTGCAGGAGGCGGGTCCAGAAGGACGGGGCATGGCGCTCGGCATGAGCACGCTGGCCTTCACCGTCTGTTTTGCGGTCTGGACGATCTTTTCCATCATCGGGATCCAGATCAAGAAGGACCTCGGGCTCACCGACACGCAGTTCGGCCTGCTGGTGGGAACGCCGATCCTGACCGGCTCGCTGATCCGCCTCATTCTCGGTATCTGGGCCGACCAGTATGGCGGGCGCGTCGTCTACGTCGGCGTCATGCTCGCCGCGGCGGTGGCGACCTGGCTGCTCACCTTCGCTTACGACTATCCGACCTTCCTGTTGGCGGCACTCGGCGTCGGCATTGCCGGTGGCTCGTTCGCGGTCGGCATCGCCTACGTGTCCCGTTGGTACGGGCCGGGCAAGCAGGGCACCGCGCTGGGCATCTTCGGCGCTGGCAATGTCGGCGCCGCCGTCACCAAGTTCGTGGCGCCCTTCATCATGGTCGCCTACGGCTGGAAAGCCGTCGCCGACATCTGGGCGATCGCCCTGGTGATCATGGCGCTGGCCTTCTGGCTCTTCACCAAGGACGACCCGCAGGTCGCGGCGCGGCGCAAGGCAGGGACCAAGCCGGAGCCGATTTCGGCCATGCTCGAGCCGCTGCGCAACATCCAGGTCTGGCGATTCTCGCTCTATTACTTCTTCGTCTTCGGCGGCTTCGTGGCTCTGGCGTTGTGGCTGCCGCGCTACCTGATCGGCGTCTACGGTCTCGACATCACGACCGCGGGCATGATCGGGGCGGCTTACTCCGTGCCGGCCAGTCTGTTCCGCATCTACGGCGGCGTTCTGTCGGATAAGTTCGGCGCCCGGCGGGTGATGTACTGGACCTTCGGCGTCTCGGTCGCGGCCTGCTTCGTGATGTCCTATCCGCCGACCCAATATGTCGTGAAGGGCATCACCGGACCGATCTCCTTTACACTCGAGATGGGTCTCATTCCCTTCACCGTCGTCGCCTTCGTGCTGGGCTTCTTCATGAGCCTGGGCAAGGCTGCGGTCTACAAGCACATTCCCGTCTACTATCCCAAGCATGTCGGCGCCGTCGGCGGTGTCGTCGGCCTGGTCGGTGGTCTGGGCGGCTTCGTGCTGCCGATCGCCTTCGGTGCACTGAATGACCTGACCGGCGTCTGGACGAGCTGTTTCATGCTCTTGTTCCTGGTCGCTGCAATTTCGCTTGTCTGGATGCATGTTTCGATCCGCGCCATGGAGCGCGAGGCGGCGGGCGAGGCGCTGGACAGGCTGCCTGAGCTTCCGGAAATGCGGGAAATCCACGGTCCGGAGCATGTCGGCAAGCTCTCGGGCAAGACCCTTGAGGATTGGCGCCCGGAGGACAAGACCTTCTGGGAGCAGACGGGCCGGCGCATCGCGCGGCGCAACCTCGCGATCTCGATTCCCGCGTTGCTGCTGTCGTTCGCCGTCTGGATGGTGTGGTCGGTGGTGGTGGCCAAGCTGCCGTCGATCGGCTTCCGTTACACCACCGACCAGCTTTTCTGGCTGGCGTCGTTGCCCGGAATCACGGGCGCCACGCTGCGCATCTTCTACTCCTTCACCGTCCCGATCTTCGGCGGGCGGCTGTGGACGACGCTGGCGACCTGGTCGTTGATGATCCCGGCGGTCGGTGTCGGCTACGCCGTACAGAATCCGGCAACGCCGTACTGGATCTTCCTGGTCCTGGCGCTGCTCTGCGGCTTCGGCGGCGGCAACTTCGCCTCCTCGATGTCCAACATCTCCTTCTTCTTCCCCAAGGCGGAGAAGGGCAACGCCCTTGCGCTGAACGCAGGCCTCGGCAACCTGGGCGTCAGCGTCGTGCAGTTCGTCGTGCCGATGGTGATCACGGCCGGTGTGTTCGGATGGCTGGGCGGCGCGCCGCAGCCAGTGACCGACGCCGGCGGCGGCAAGCTGTGGCTGCAGAACGCCGGCTTCATCTGGGTGCCGTTCATCGCCGCCTCGGCTTTCGCCGCCTGGTTCGGCATGAACGACATCGCCTCGGCCAAGGCCTCTTTCGCCGAACAGTCGGTGATTTTCCAGCGCCGGCACAACTGGATCATGTGCTGGCTTTATACCGGCACCTTCGGCTCCTTCATCGGCTACTCGGCGGGCTTTCCGCTGCTCGCCAAGACGCAGTTCCCCGAGATCAACGCGCTCCAGTACGCATTCCTCGGGCCGCTGGTCGGTGCGCTGTCGCGTTCGCTGACCGGCTGGGTCGCCGACCGCTGGGGCGGGGGGCGGGTCACCTTCTGGGTGTTCGTCGTCATGGCTCTGGGCGCGCTCGGCGTCGTGCATTTCCTGGGCGAGAAGAACTTCACCGGCTTCTTCGCCATGTTCCTGCTGCTGTTCTTCGCCAGCGGCGTGGGCAATGCGTCGACCTTCCAGATGATCCCCGCGATCATGCGCAAGGACATGGATCGGCTGATGCCCGGCGCATCGGCGGATACACGCCGTATGCAGTCCGACAAGGAATCGGCTGCGATCATCGGCTTCACGTCGGCGATCGCGGCCTATGGCGCCTTCTTCATTCCCAAGAGCTTCGGTTCGTCGATCGCGATGACCGGCGGGGCGTCGTTCGCGCTCTACGGCTTCCTGATCTTCTACCTGAGCTGCATCGCCATCACCTGGTTCTTCTACACCCGCCGGGGCGGCCTGCTGTTCGACATCGAACGCGGTCGCGCCTCGGTGTCTGCGCCATCAATCAGTCCTGCTCGCTGAAGGATATCCATCATGTCGCATTTCCTCGATCGGCTGACGTTCTTCAAGAAGGTCAGGGAGCCGTTTGCCGATGGCCACGGCATCACCACCGAAGAGAATCGCGGTTGGGAGGACGCCTATCGCAAGCGCTGGCAGCACGACAAGATCGTGCGCTCGACGCATGGCGCCAACTGCACGGGCTCGTGCTCGTGGAAGATCTACGTCAAGGGCGGGATCGTCACCTGGGAAACGCAGCAGACCGATTATCCCCGCACGCGCCCCGAGTTGCCGAACCATGAGCCACGCGGCTGCTCGCGCGGCGCGAGCTACAGCTGGTATCTCTATTCCGGCAACCGTGTGAAGTATCCGCTGGCCCGCTCGCGCCTGCTCAGGCTGTGGCGCGAGGCACGCGCCACCCTGACGCCGGTCGCGGCCTGGGCGTCGATCGTCGAGAACCCGGAGAAGCGCAAAGCCTACACCAGCAAGCGCGGGCACGGCGGCTTCGTGCGCGTCGGCTGGGACGAGGCGACCGAGATCGTGGCCGCAGCCAATGCCTATACCGCCAAGACCTACGGGCCGGACCGCGTCTTCGGCTTCTCGCCGATCCCCGCCATGTCGATGGTCTCCTATGCCGCGGGCTCGCGCTACCTGTCGCTGATCGGCGGCGTCTGCATGTCGTTCTACGATTGGTACTGCGACCTGCCGCCGGCCTCGCCGCAGACCTGGGGCGAGCAGACCGACGTGCCTGAGTCGGCCGACTGGTACAACGCGGGCTTCATCATCCTGTGGGGCTCGAACGTCCCGCAGACGCGTACGCCCGACGCCCACTTCTACACCGAGGCCCGCTATCGCGGCATGAAGAGCGCGGTGATCTGCCCCGACTACTCCGAGGCGTCGAAGTTCGGCGACATCTGGCTGTCGGTGAAGCAGGGCACCGACTCGGCGCTCGCCATGGCGATGGGCCACGTGATCCTGAAGGAATATCACGTCGACCGGCAGGCCAAGTACTTCCGCGACTATATCCGCCAGTACACCGACATGCCGATGCTGGTGAGGCTCGCCAAGCGCGACGGCATGTACGTGCCCGATCGCTTCGTGCGCGCGTCCGACTTCGACGCGTCGCTGGGCGAGTCCAACAATCCGGAATGGAAGACCGTCGCCTTCGACGAGACCTCGGGCAACGTCGTGGCGCCGCGCGGCTCGATCGGCTTCCGCTGGGGCGAGAGCGGCAAGTGGAACCTCGAGAACAAGGAATCCTCGGGCAAGGACGTCACCCTTCGGCTCTCGCTCGCCGATGTTCGCGACGAAGTGGTCGACGTGGGCTTTCCCTACTTCGGCAACATCAAGCACGAGCACTTCGCCTCGACCGATCATGACGGCGTGCTCAAGCGGCGCGTTCCCGTCAAGTCGCTGAAGCTGGTCGACGGCGAGACCTTCGTCGCTTCGGTCCACGACCTGTTCGTCGCCAACTATGGCGTCGACGCCGGGCTGGGTGGGCCCAACGTCGCCAAATCGCTCGACGACGACGTCCCCTACACGCCGGCCTGGGCGGAGAAGATCACCGGCGTTTCGCGGGACAAGATCATCCAGGTGGCGCGCGAGTTCGCGACCAACGCCGAGAAGACCAATGGCCGTTCGATGATCATCATCGGCGCGGCGATGAACCACTGGTACCACGCCGACATGAATTATCGCGGTGTGATCAACATGCTGGCGATGTGCGGCTGTGTCGGCCAGTCGGGCGGCGGCTGGGCGCACTATGTCGGTCAGGAAAAGCTCCGGCCGCAGGCCGGCTGGGCGCCGCTCGCCTTTGCCCTCGATTGGGGCCGCCCGCCGCGGCAGCAGAACTCGACGTCGGCGTTCTATGCGCACAGCGACCAGTGGCGCTACGAGACGATCAACGTCGGCGACATCGTCTCGCCGACCGCGCCCCCGGGTGCCTGGGACGGCGCGATCATCGACTACAACATCCGGGCCGAGCGCATGGGCTGGCTGCCGTCGGCACCTCAGCTCGAGACCAACCCGCTGCAGGTGGCGCGCGATGCCGCCGCCGCCGGCATGGAGGCCAAGGACTACGTCGTACAGAAGCTCAAGAGCGGCGAACTCAAGCTCTCCTGCGAGGATCCCGACGGTCCGAAGAACTGGCCGCGCAACATGTTCGTGTGGCGCTCCAACCTGCTCGGCTCCTCAGGCAAGGGCCACGAGTACTTCCTGAAGCACCTGCTCGGCACCGCCCACGGTGTCATGGGCAAGGATCTCGGGCAGGAGGGCAAGGCGAAGCCGGCGGAGGCCGTGTGGCACGAGGAGGCCCCGCAGGGAAAGCTCGACCTGCTGGTGACGCTCGACTTCCGCATGTCCACGACCTGCGTCTACTCCGACATCGTCCTGCCGACCGCCACCTGGTACGAGAAGAACGATCTCAACACCTCCGACATGCATCCCTTCATCCATCCGCTGACGGCCGCGGTGGATCCTGTCTGGGAGGCGCGCAGCGACTGGGAGATCTACAAGTCCATCGCCAAGGCTTTTTCGCGCGTGGCACCGGAAGTCCTCGGCGTCGAGAAGGACGTCGTGCTGACGCCGATCATGCACGACAGCCCGGGCGAGATCGCACAACCGTTCGACGTCAAGGACTGGAAGCGTGGCGAGGTCGAGCCGATCCCCGGCAAGACCATGCCGGCCATCGCCGTCGTCGAGCGCGACTATCCCAACGTCTACAAGCGCTTCACTTCGCTCGGACCGCTGATGGACAAGATCGGCAACGGCATCAAGGGCATCGCCTGGCCGACCGGACACGAAGTCGAGCTTCTCAAGCAACTGAACGGAGTCGTCACGGCCGAGGGCCCCACCAAGGGACTGGCGCGGATCGAGAGCGATATCGATGCCGCGGAAACCCTGTTGATGCTGGCGCCAGAGACCAACGGCGAGGTGGCCGTGCGTTCGTGGGCGGCCTTGTCCAAGATGACCGGCCGCGACCACACCCATCTCGCGCTGCCCAAGGAAGACGAGAAGATCCGCTTCCGCGATGTCGTGGCCCAGCCGCGCAAGATCATCTCGGCGCCGACCTGGTCGGGGCTGGAGAGCGACAAGGTCTGCTACAACGCCGGCTACACCAACGTCCACGAACTGATCCCGTGGCGCACGCTGACCGGACGCCAGCAGCTCTACCAGGATCATCTCTGGATGCTGGCGTTCGGCGAGGGCCTGTGCGTCTACCGGCCGCCGCTCGACTTGCGGGCGATCAAGCCCGTGATCGACAGTCGCCCGAACGGCGAGAAGCAGATCGTTTTGAACTTCATCACGCCACATCAGAAGTGGGGCATCCACTCCACCTACACCGACAATCTGATGATGCTGACGCTGTCGCGCGGCGGGCCGATCGTCTGGCTGAGCGAAACCGACGCGGCCAGGGCGGGTATCGTCGATAACGACTGGGTCGAGGCCTACAACGTGAACGGCGCGCTGGTCGCCCGCGCCGTCGTCTCCCAGCGCATGAAGGAAGGCACGCTCTTCATGTATCACGCGCAGGAGAAGATCGTGAACGTGCCAGGCTCGGAAATGACCGGCAATCGTGGCGGAATCCACAATTCGGTCACGCGCGCGGTGATGAAGCCGACGCACATGATCGGCGGCTATGCCCAGCAGGCCTACGGCTTCAACTACTACGGCACCATCGGCACCAACCGCGACGAGTTCGTGGTGCTACGCAAGCTCGGCAAGGTCGACTGGCTCGAACGCCCGCACAAGGACGCCGTTCCTGTCTTGCGCGCCGCCGAGTGAAGGGGAGAAGTATCATGAAGATCCGCGCTCAAATCGGGATGGTGCTGAACCTCGACAAGTGCATCGGGTGCCATACCTGTTCCGTCACCTGCAAGAACGTCTGGACCAACCGCGAGGGCATGGAATACGCCTGGTTCAACAACGTCGAGACCAAGCCCGGCATCGGGTATCCGAAGGACTGGGAGAACCAGACGCGCTGGAAGGGCGGCTGGACGCGCAAGCGCAACGGAAAGATCCAACCGAAGATCGGCTCTAAGTGGCGCATCCTCGCCAACATCTTCGCCAATCCCGACCTGCCGGAGATCGACGACTACTACGAGCCCTTCACCTTCGACTATGAGCACCTGCAGAAGGCGCCCGAGCTCGAGGCTTTCCCGACCGCGCGACCGCGCTCGCTGATCACCGGCAAGCGCATGGAGAAGATCGAGTGGGGCCCCAATTGGGAGGAGATCCTGGGCGGTGAATTCGCCAAGCGCTCCGTCGATAGCAATTTCGAGGGCGTGCAGAAGGAGATGTACGGCCAGTTCGAGAACACCTTCATGATGTACCTGCCGCGGCTGTGCGAGCATTGCCTCAACCCGGCCTGCGTCGCGGCCTGCCCGTCGGGCGCCATCTACAAGCGCGAGGAGGACGGCATCGTCCTGATCGACCAGGACAAGTGCCGCGGCTGGCGCATGTGCGTGTCCGGCTGCCCCTACAAGAAGATCTATTTCAACTGGTCGTCGGGCAAATCGGAGAAGTGCACCTTCTGCTATCCGCGCATCGAGGCGGGCCAGCCGACGGTCTGCTCCGAGACCTGCGTCGGCCGCATCCGCTACCTCGGCGTGATGCTCTACGATGCCGATCGCATCGAGCAGGCCGCCAGCGTCGCCGACGACAAGAAGCTCTACGACGCGCAGATGGGCATCTTCCTCGATCCCAACGACGAGACGGTGATCGCCCAGGCGCGCCGCGACGGCGTGCCCGATGCCTGGCTGGAGGCCGCCCGCCGCTCGCCGGTGTGGAAGATGGCGATGGAATGGAAGGTCGCGTTCCCGCTGCATCCCGAGTACCGCACGCTGCCGATGGTCTGGTACGTGCCGCCGCTGTCGCCGATCCAGGCGGCGGCCGAGGCCGGCAAGATGGGCATCGACGGCGGCATGCCCGACGTCCGTTCATTGCGCATTCCGCTGCGCTATCTCGCCAATCTTTTGACGGCAGGCGACGAGGGCCCGGTGGCGCGCGGCCTGGAGCGCATGCTCGCCATGCGCGCCTACATGCGCGCCAAGACGGTCGATGGCGTGATCGATGGCGCGGTCGCGGCGCGCGTCGGGCTGAGCCCGCAGCAGATCGAGGACATGTACCAGATCATGGCGATCGCCAACTACGAGGACCGCTTCGTGATCCCGACGGCGCATCGAGAGACCGCCGAGGATGCCTATCAGCTCCGTGGCGCCTGCGGCTTCAGTTTCGGCAACGGCTGCTCGTCCGGCGACGACGGCGGCAATCTGTTCTCCGGCGGCAAGCTGCGCAGCAAGAATCCGATGGAGGTCGTGTGATGAAGACGCTCAGGGCCTTGGCCGCACTGCTTTCCTATCCGTCCGCCGACCTCATCGCGGCGGCCGACGAAATCCGCCATGTGATCGATGGCGACACTGTCTTGCCGGCCACCCAACGCGCCGAGTTGCATCGCCTGATCGACGATCTTGCCGGCGGCGATCTCTACGACCTGCAGGAGCGCTACGGCCTGCTGTTCGATCGCACGCGTTCGCTGTCGCTGCACCTCTTCGAGCATGTCCACGGCGAGAGCCGCGACCGCGGTCAGGCCATGGTCGACCTGCTCAAGCTCTACGAAGAGAGTGGCTACACGCCGACCGCGACCGAGCTGCCCGACTTCCTGCCGCTGTTCCTGGAATATGCTTCCACGCGCCCGCCGCAGGCGGCGGTCGAACTCATCGGCCAGCCGGCTAACGTGATCGCGGCCCTGAAGGAGCGCCTGGCGAAGCGGAGTTCGCCCTACGCCGCCGTGATGTCGGCGCTGCTGGCGATCTCGAAGGCCAGGCTCGATGACAAGGCTCTCGCAGTCCTGCGCGCCGAACCCGATCCCGAACCCGACGATCTCGAGGCGCTGGATGCGGCGTGGGAAGAGGAGGAAGTGACCTTCGGTCCCGGTTCCGCCGACGCCAAAGGCGCATGCGGCGTCGAGGGGCTCTCGACCCGTCTGCGCGCCGCCATGCGGCCGGCCGACGGCGTCGCCCCGCCGCTCGCGCACGCGAGGTCGGCCGGGCGCCGCCCCACCTCGCCGTCCAGCACGGGAGTCCGGTCATGAGGGATTACATCTTCCACCTGCTGTTCGTCTGGTATCCCTACATTTGCCTGACGATCTTCCTGCTCGGCAGCCTGGTCCGCTTCGACCGCGAGCAATACACCTGGCGCGCCAGCTCCAGCCAGATCCTGCGCAAGCGTCAGCTTCGCTGGGGTTCCAACCTGTTCCATGTCGGCATCCTGTTCCTGCTGCTGGGCCACACCGTCGGCCTGCTGACGCCAACCTGGCTCTACACACTCGTCATCACCGTCGAGCAGAAGCAGCTGATTGCCGTTGCCGCCGGTGGCATTGCCGGGGTCGTCTGTTTCGTCGGTCTCACGATGCTGCTGCACCGTCGCCTGTTCGATGTCCGCATCCGCACCAACAGCTCGGTGATGGATATCGCGATCCTGGCGATCCTCTGGCTCCAGCTCTGCCTCGGCCTCGCCACACTGCCGTTCTCCTTCGCGCATTCGGATGGGTCGGTGATGCTGATCCTGTCGCACTGGGCGCAGGGCATCGTCATCCTGCACCCGGTCGATGCGACGACCTTGCAGGGACTTGCCTGGCCCTACCTGACGCACCTCGTGCTGGGCATGACCCTGTTCCTGGTCTTCCCGTTCAGCCGCCTGGTGCACATCTGGTCGGCACCGGTGTGGTACCTCGGCCGTCGCGGCTACCAGGTCGTGCGCCGCCGCCGGCCGTTACCGGCTTCTCGTCAACCGGCGGAGTGAAGGCCATGAGCACCTTGCAATCCGCCGTCGCGCCGCGCCCGGCCCGCCGTCGCTTCACCCGGCCCGAACCGGTCAGCGTCAACGGCGTGATCATCCCGAGTGCGGCGATCGCCCGCGAGACCCAGCATCACCAGGCCTCCGATCCGGACCAGGCCTGGATGTTGGCGGCGCGGGCGCTGGCGATCCGCGAGCTGCTGTCGCAGGAAGTCGAGCGGCTCTCGATCGTGGCCGAGCCGCTCGACGACGGCGAAGGCCGCCGCGAGACGCCGCAGGAGGCGCGCCTGCGCGCCCTGATCGAGCGCGAGGTCGTCGTGCCGAGCGCCGACGAAGATGCATGCCGTCGCTACTACGATGCCAACGGCCGCCGCTTCCGTTCGCCCGACCTGTTCGAGGCGGCACACATCCTGTTTGTGGCGGCACCTGACGATCTGGACGCTCGCGACAAGGCCCGCGAGGCCGCAACCGCGCTGATCGCCGACCTGGTGCAGGACCCGGCCGGCTTCGCCGCCGCGGCCGCCGCTCACTCGGCCTGCCCCTCGTCGAAGCAGGGCGGCAATCTCGGCCAGGTCAGCACCGGCCAGACCGTTCCCGAGTTCGAGACGGCCTTGCGCGGCATGGTTCCGGGGCTGGTGCATCCCGCGCCGGTCGAAACCCGTTACGGCCTGCACGTCGTGCGGCTCGACCGCCGTATCGACGGCGAGGTGCTGCCCTTCGATCTCGTCCGCGACTGCATCGCCGACTATCTCGACGAGGTGGTCCGCCGCCGTGCCCAGCAGCAGTACGTGTCGATCCTGGCCGGACGCGCCCAGGTGAGTGGTGTCGATCTCGCCGCCGCGCGCGGCCCGCTGGTTCAGTAGGAGGCGGCGATGGTGCTGGGTGAGGTTCTCGAACGTCTGGGCGACGAGGCCTATGCCGCCGAGACGCTGGTGGCGCTCGAAGATCTCAACCTGATGGTCCAGGTCGAGGCGGCCGGACGGCCGTTCGGGGAAGATATCGGGGAATACGCCGCGGGGGCCTCGCGCCGCTTTGCGCAAATTGCCTCGGATGAAGACTGGCTCGCCCTCATGACGGCGCTCGAGCGCGCTGACGATGCCGGCACGGCCTGCCTGAAACACATGCTCGAATGGTCTCTGCGCCACGACGCCAAAAGTGCGGACGAGGGCTGCGGCGGCGAATGCACCTGTGAGCGGAGTTGAACAAGGGGAGTTGAACGATGTCCGAAGTCCTCATCGCCGCGCTGGTCTACGCCGACGGCATCTATCCCGATCGCGTGATCGCGCGCGCCATCGAGCCGTTGCGCGAGCGCGGCGTTGCCCTGGCGGGCGCGCTGCAGCTCGAGTCCACCGACCTGCCGGGCCGACACCCCTGCGACATGCTCCTGCAGGATCTCGCGAGCGGCGAGGTCTCGGCCATCGCCGAGCATCGCGGCAGCGAGGCGCGCGGCTGCCGGCTCGACGTCAGCCTCCTGACCGACCTCGCCGAGTCAGTCGCCTACAGCCTCCATAGCGAGGAACCGCGCCTCCTGGTCGTCAACAAGTTCGGCAAGATCGAAGCCGACGGCGGCGGCCTGCGTGGCGCGATCGCCGAGGCGGCCGGCCTTGGCATTCCCGTCCTGGTCGGCGTCCCGGCGCGCAACCTCGATCGCTGGCGCGCCTTCGCCGGCCCGCTCGCCGTCGAGCTGCCGGCCGAGCCGGCCGCGATCGCGGCGTGGCTCGAGACGCAGGGCCTGCCCGCGGTGCCGGGTGCGCGGGATGCGACGCGGCCAGCCGCAACGCGGCGCGCCTAGGCGCCGCGGGGCAGCATGAGATGGACGATCTCACCGTGGCGCGGGCCATTCATGTCCTGGCGGTGATCCACTGGTTCGGCGGCGTCGCGTTCGTCACCGCGGTGATCCTGCCGGCCATCGCTGCGCTCGAGGAGCCATCGCGCCGCTTCGCGCTTTTCGAGGCGATCGAGCATCGCTTCTCCGCCCAGGTGAAGATCTCGGTGCCGGTGGCAGGCCTCAGCGGCGCCTGGATGGTCTGGCGTCTCGACGCGTGGAGCCGGTTCCTCGAGCCGGCGGGCTGGTGGCTGGCGGCGATGGCGCTCGTCTGGCTGCTGTTCATGGCGATCCTGTTCGTTGTCGAGCCGCTGCTGCTGCGCGGCTGGTTCCACCGCCATGTGGCGGCCGATCCGGCAGGCACGTTCCGGCGGCTTCAACGGGCGCACGCGTTTCTGTTGCTGATCGGCACGACGGTCTCGGCCGCCGGCGTGTTCGGCGCCCACGGGTTGCTGGACTGAGGCCGCAAGGGAGCATGAAATGTCCATGGTTGTTCGTCTGGCGTCGCGGCTCGCGGCCACGGCCGCGTTCATCATCGGCGCGTCCGGCTGTACGTCGACCCCGCCCGCGTCGCCCGAGCTCATGGCGCATTGCCAGAAGCTCCAGATGCTTTGGGTACGCTACGAGCCGGTCCTGACTCTCTTCCACACTGGCCAGAAGGCGCGGGTCGAGCTGGCGATGATGGACTGCCAAGCCGGCCGGTACGAAGAGGGCATTCGGGAGCTGGAGAAGATCCTGAAGCACTGCAAGATTCCCATCCCGCCGAGGTGACGTTGCCGGACTCACATAATCGGGTTGCGTATTTGGAACCCTGAAAAATGGCAGACGCCATATGGACCGGATGCTATATCCGCCTCACGTCCCCGTAGCTCAGCCGGATAGAGCAGCGGTTTCCTAAACCGGAGGTCGGAGGTTCGAATCCTCTCGGGGACGCCATTCTCGCATAAGCCCTTGAAGTCATTGAAATCGCGCAACAGTTTCCACTTGTGCCGCTACGAAAACGCTGCGGATTGGCGGGCGGGCAATGTGGATCAAGATGCAACACGTAACGACACACGGCGACGGTCGACTGCTGTTTAAGCGCGATATTCCGAAGGAATTGCGACCTGTCGCCGGGCGCACAACTTGGCAAAAGACGCTGCGCGCACGGGAATGGAACGCTACGACCGCCCGCCTCTACCGCCAGTATATGGCCGAATCGGATCGAGACCTCGCGAGTTGGCGCGAGCAGCAGGGTATGCCCCGGCCAATCCAGCCCATCATGTTCGAGTTCGAGATGCCCTCGTTGGCGGGTTTCGATCCCGAGGTTACGGCAGCATATGTCAATTCTCGGATTCCCGGGCACGACCTTCGTGAACTTACGCAGAAGCTGGTCGCGGCGGGCGTCCTTCCGGGGCAGGTGACGACGAATCGTGCGTTGGTCAAGCTGGACGCGGTAGTCGAGCAATGGGCAACAGAGCGGGGCGTGCGCCCCTCAAGTCGCTCAGATATGAACACAGCCCTGCGCGTTCTGAAAGTGGCCTGTGGCACCAAGGCAATCGACGAGTATGATCATGACGACGTGCGTAAGGTCAAAGCCGCTGTACTTGCCGAGCCCGTTAAGAACGGGACCAAGCGCAAGCGTTGGAACATGCTTTCTGCTCTATTCACATTTGCGAAGGCCAACAGATTGGTGTCCGTCGATGTGTTTCGAGATATTCGACTGGAGCTAGAGGATGATTCGGTCGAGCGTTTGGACTGGTCGTCCGAAGCACTCAACAAGCTATTCGCAACGCCAGTGTGGGCATCTGGCGAACGCCCCTTGGTTGGGGGCGGAGAAGCATCTTGGTGGTTGCCAGTGCTGTCGCTCCTCCATGGGAATCGGCTCTCCGAATTCGCTCAACTTCGGGTCTCGGATGTAATCTACGTGGGTGAACAGATCGGTCTAAGCATTACGGACGCGGGCGACGAGCAGCACGTCAAGAATATTGGATCAAAGCGAGAAGTACCTCTGCATCCCCTAATTCGAGATGACTTCATTCGATTCCTCAAATGGCATAAGTGCGAATGTGGAGACGAGCGCCTGTTCCCGCTCGTCAAACCCGACAAGATGAAGCGCTCCGGCGGCCGCTTTTCGACTTGGTTTACTAAGTATCGCAAGGAGAACAGCATCTACCTGTATCGTCAGGACGCCCATTCTTTCCGACATACGCACATCACGGCGTGTCGAAATGCGAAGATTCCGACCGATATTTTCTCGCGATGGACCGGCCACTCTGTCAGAGACGTAGTGCAGACCTACGGGGACATCTCGCTTGCCGCTTTGGCGGAGGAGATAGGGAAGGTGAAATTCGAGGGCGTCGTTATTCCGAGGTGGAAACCCACCAATATCCGCAAGTAGCGGAGCCTAGCTGGCATCAGCGCCGGGAACAAACGATGGAACTCCCGGCCATGCATAGAAAAAATCTTAAGACGAGATGTAGACGCCATTTGCCTGAGCGTAAGCCTTTAGGCTTGGATGGCTCCGAAGATAGGGAGGCGTCAGGAAATTGATCGCGTAGTCCTTGGTCGTAAACAATCCATCTCGGAATGGGTCTTTCTCATGCTCGCTCCAGATCACGTTGTGCTCGACAATGTTTGGGATGACGTACATCGAATCGGCCAGCATGACGAAGATGTCTGCGAGCTCGTCTTGCACGGCTGGAGCGACATCTGCTCCCGGGTAGCAAAGATAGTAGAGCATTCCGGCAATGTCAGCCAGCCTAGGCGTCGCGGCGCAATATCGCCTGTGGCCCGCTGAAGCTGGTCTTCTAAGACAGGAAGCATATGCTCGATTCTAAATTCCTCGTGGTTTCCTTCCTCGGTTAATG
Organism: Reyranella sp.; assembly: GCF_004296935.1. GTDB lineage: Bacteria > Pseudomonadota > Alphaproteobacteria > Reyranellales > Reyranellaceae > Reyranella. The sequence goes on along the minus strand of NZ_SCVH01000043.1, from coordinate 14,864 downwards.
CCCTGCGAAATACCGATAGGTGAATGGGTGTATGCCACAGCGCGATAACAATCTGCGCGCGGCCATTTGGCATCTGTTCGCTTAATGTTTTCTTGAAAAGACGAGCCGCTGATAGCGGCTCTGGAATTGTCTGCTTCGGCATAGGCACATGCTTTTTCTTGAATGGCCAGATCATCGAAACCTCTGCACTCTCGAAGTCACTGACTAACGCACCGGCTTGTGGCTGAACATGATTGCGGCAGCGAAAGCCGTCTGCGCCAACAGGCCAACCAGCATGATTCCAAGGAAGATCATCAGCCATGTAATTGGAGACGCCGTTCCGAAGACTACAACTAATGCCGTAGCGACGTAGGCAATCTGCACAAAGAACGTCGCCATCAGCCCAGCCTCGCCGCCACCCGACCGGCGTTCCCGTTCGCTAAGTGCTCCCCAAGGTCCCACCGCAACTCCGTAAGACCAAATCAGAAGGGGGAGGTAAGTCTGATGATCAGCACGTGACATAAAGATATGGAAGGCCGCGACACACCACGTCGCAATTACGCCGTAGGTGAATAGCTGGCTAAGGAAGACAAACGGCAATGCTAGAACGTATTGCCCCCTATTAATAAGCGCTGCTGCTGGAGCGCCGAAAGCCAGTCCAAGCAACATAACGGGTGAAATGAAGACGTGCGCGAAGATTGCTGCCAAGCCAATTCCAATAGCCCACCACTGTCCCAGAACAGCCAGCCAAATACCTGAAACGATACCGCCGAAGACATTGAGCAATGTGAGGGGCAACATCAGTGCCACCATAAGAGCTTGCATCCTCTCCCCATGATTCTTCTTTGTGCAACCTACCCCTTAGTAGCCAGCGCGCCATCCGGATATGCGCCTCTATGGGCCGATATACATCTGGAGCCGCTTCGTCGGGGCAATCACGAAGGTTTGGATTGGACATTTCACCGGCCCCTGACCATCGCGCTCGATCCAGATGACGTTCTTGCCGTCGAACGTGTACTGATCGCGCCCGTCACGATGCTTGCTCCAATCCGTCGCACAAAGGCAGAGCCTGCGAAGGTGCTCGGGATCGACGAACCGTTGCAATGACCGAACGCGTTCAACGGCGGCTCTGATCTGCTTGAAGAGGGCCGTGACGCGGCGCAACCGCTTTTCGAGTTCTTCCGTGCCGAGGTCGGAGCCGAGTTTCCGCAGGGATTCGATCTCGGCGATCAGCTTCGCTCGATAGTCCTCGAAGCTCGCCTTCAACGATCCGGTTCCGACGACGAACTCGCGACCACCGATGGAGCCCATGCCGCGCTCACGCATCCTGAAGATTTGCTCCTTCTTGTCGTCTGACTGCTTCTCCTCGGCCTTGAGGTCCCGGAACCGTTCCATCACGAAGAGGTCTCCGCCGCGCTCCGATAGCGTGCGGCTGATGAACTCCTGTAAGCGGGGCAGCTTCTCGCGGATGTTCTGCGAGATCGTGTCGTGAATCCCCCACATCGGGGAATCCGAGAACTGGAAGAGTTCGGTCCGGATCACTTCCCAGTGGAAGCCAAGCTCCTGCAATCGGCTGGCAGCGCGACGCCGACGCTCCTTCCGATCCCAAACGTCTGTAATGATCCCCCATTCGTCTTTGTAATGGTCCGCTCCGCACTTGTTGCCGACGAGGATGCCGGGGCCGCGCCCATGGTCGGATCGGACGACGTAGCCACGCCGATGATTGGGCATCTTCCCAACCGCCCGGCAATGACGGCATCGGACTTCCATCCCCCGAGGGCGGTCGTATCGATGCGTAATCAGCCAATCCTTGAGGTCAGTTGGGATGAAATCGAGGATGTTCGGCTCTGCCTCGGGATTGTCGCTGGTCACGCGACGCGAGATCAGTTCCTCGTCGGCCAGTGAGATTTTGAATACGCCGGGACGCTGAAGGCTACTCAAGGGAGGGACTCCATGAGGTTCGCTTCGTTATTGGGCATAGCCATACCCATTTACCTCCAGCGGCCTGTGGGCAGCCACCAATTTTGGGTTGTGGTTGCTCTAACGCTTCCCGGAGCGCCACTCCCTAGAGGTCACAAAGGTACCAGCCCAAGCGCCAAGCCGGCCCATACGGGCCTTATCCCATTCTGCATCGTACGGATGTCCGTACTCGGGAACTGCCCAGCCAGCCCGAATTAGCGCCCGGCCCAAGTCGGTCCCGTCGAGTTCGCAGACCACCAGCGGACGCCCGTTCCGATCCCGTTTGTCCCCGGTACAGGTGATGATCCGCCCCCTGATCAGGTCGGCCAGCGCATAGGTGCCTCGACCCCGCACGCGTAGAGGCCGGAATCCCTCTGACAGCCTGCTCGATCTCGAATGCATCCATGGCGATGAAGCGAAGCCGGGTCCCATCGATCACGACGGTATCCCCATCCACGATCCGTGGAACTCCCGACCATGTTCCCGCGAGGGCCGAGTAAGGAACTAGAAGCAAGAGAAGGAGCCAATGCATCTATAAATGGTGGTGCGAGAGCATTTCGGGAGCAAGCCACCAACGGTTGCAATCGCCTATAGAGTCTGGTGTCAGCAATTCGTGGCGGCTAATGTATTCGAACGAGTCTTCGGGGGAGACGATGGGATCGTTTTCGGTTTGGCATTGGGTGATTGTTCTCGTGCCCATCGCAATTGTCATTTACGCGGTGGTCAGGAGTCGGAGGCCGAAAGCGGCGGTCGCGACTGCCGATGGGGGAACCGGGACCGGCTACGTGGAGCCCAGAGGGCTAGGTGGATGGCTGATCCTGATCGTAATCGGCCAGATCGTCGGCGCCCTGCGTGTGTTAAAGGCGATTATCGATGATCTCGACGTATACAACCAGCTACCCAAGAACCTTCATTGGGTAGTCACGTTTGAACTTGTCTTGAATGCGGCGTTCCTTGCGTTTGTAGTCTACGTGACCACGATCATGTTTCGTGAGTTGCGCTCGTTTCCTAGGCTTTGGATTGCGCAAGCGGTAGCGGCGATCTTGTTGCCACTTATAGACGCCTTTGTAGTCGTGAGTGCAACGAGTGTGCCCGCAGGCCCGGTGCTAACTCAGTTGGGCCAAGTGATTCCCATGGCAATCGCGGCGGGCATCTGGACTTGGTACATGTTGGTGTCCAAGCGGGTCCGCAATACCTTCATCAAGTAGTGACGAGGTCTATAGACATTCACTTCGGCCGGAGTGGGTCATCCGTCGAGAGGATACACTCCGCACGGACAAACTTGGCGGACTTGAGCATTGGCTCTTTCTCACGTGCAGCCTTGATCAGTTCAGGCTCCAGTGCCTTGAGAGACTTGCGACATTCGTCCATTGATTCCTGAGGGCGGTCTGGATTTCTGAACGTCATTTGAACGGGGGACTTCTGCCCGATGTCCATCGACAGAATTACCCAAACTAGCTTTGCCTGTACTAGGGATGCGCCTTGTACGGCACGGGTTGGGTCTCGTGTGTTGGGGTTGGTTGCGAGTTCAAGTTTCTGGCCTTCCAGATCGGCCCGATGCCGGTCGCAATCTGTCTTGCTCTTCATGGCAGTGCGAACCTCGACTAGGCCATTTTTGTCGAGTTGGTCTTTCTCGTCCTTCGACAGGTCCCCGGTCGCTTTCAGGACGGCGATGATCTGCTCCATGGTCGCTATGTTGCGCTTGTTCCACGCCGCTGCGGCTTCAATGAGTTCCGGATTCCTTCCGATCCGCTTATCGCAGTAGGCCGCCGCGCCGAGAATGTAGAGGCTACGCTTGAACAGGACGACGGCGGCCTCGCGCTCGTCGGACCGGGAAGGCCCAGCCGTTGCTGGCAGTGTTAGTAAAAGGAGCGAGATGACGCTCAAGGCGGCTGCCACATTCCGAAGCCTAGTCAAACTCAACCTCCTCAATAGATGCGTTCTGGGAGCCTTAGAGAGGCGAACAGGATATTTTTGACGCTCTACGCGGCCAAGAAACTCAGGATCGCGCTGTACGGGCTCCCTAGCGGCTCTAACTGCCCCCGGCTCGGGCGACCAAGAAACTGAACGGGGCCTCCCGGGTCGAGGTCCAGACACGGAGATACAGGTCATCGGTGCGCTTCACCCCCCATTGGAAGTGATCGGCCTCCGAAAATTTGATCATCCCTTGACCGTACCCGGGAACTTCAATCTTCACATGTTCGGCCTCAAGGGTGAACTCGACGTGATCGTGCCCCTCGGGGAACCGACGCCACCAACCCCGCCGCCTCAGCCACGACGGAGGAAGGGCTTCCAGTGTGTAGTAGTTGATCGTGGTTCCGACCTTGGAGGAGTTCAGGATCAGGATCGTGCTGCCCCGGTTAGGATCGGAAGTGAACGAGGTGCTGATCCGCAGGCTTGGCCGCCGGTCTCGCCAGAACTCATACGCCTTGAACACGAACGCGACGAAGCCAGTGAAGGCCCCGATCTGCGTCAGGATGGTCACGATCTTTTCCATGGATACTCCCCAGCCGGGAACCATCATACATGCGCTTTCTAGTGTACGTGCGAAGAGAGGGTTGCACCCAGTCGAACGCGCCAGATTGGGCCATCGCCCGATCCGCTCGTGCTGGCACTTAGTGAAGCCAATCGACGGAGTAAGGCTTAACGGCTCAGTGAATGGACGCACCGAGCCAACCTCTGATTTGCTCCTTGTAGCCGATGGGGAATCCGAGGCGACCTCCCAATTCCGCAATCCGGAGAACCAATGCGGGGTCCGGTTCGCCGAGTTCGGGATTTGTCAGCGCGTAGATGTCCGTCACCAACAGTCGCCCCTCGGACGTTCTGACAAACGCGCCGCGCCGCTCCTTAACGCCGGGTGCGCCCATGCTGGCATCCAGCCCCGCCAAACCGGCGGCATCGACTTCCCACACGGCACCGTAGACCTCCCGGCCGAGCGCATGAATTACGCTCGCGCCGGTTGGCCCGAAGATGATTCGGCGACCCGTGCACCGGGCTGTGCAAACGAACTTGGGATCGGGGCATCGGGCCCGGACGACGCCGTCGTCCATTGCTTCGTCGTAGGTGAACACCATGTGCCGGCCGCGTTCTGGGCGGATCACTTCGCCCACAATGTGGAGCAGGGGATTCGGCTGATCGAGCATTTCGAGACCTCCTACCCTATACGGGCGAGGTTTCGAATCCACAGGGGCAATTTGGACCTTGTAGGATCAATTCTCGCCGGGAGGACCCCAAGTCCGTCCGGACGCCCAAATTGCGTCCTACGAGTCCCGGAACGGCTGCGGAGGGCCTTCTTGAGGCAGAGTCTGGATGGCTTCCGCATAGGGCGGCCTCTATCCGAACCACTTACCGGTCGAGGGGCACGTATGCTGGACCCCATTCGTCCCGCCGGTCCGGGGGCGGAAGACCACGTACAAGCTCGACCAGACTCGTGCCGAGCACATCGTCGGCGAGCCGAAGCATTGTGGTGTTCGGCTTGAAGTACGCCTTCGCCCGGGCAACTCGGGCAAGGAACTCCGGATGGGTGGGGCGAAGCACTGCCGCCGCAATCAGGCCAGCCGCTGAGGATCGAGCGACGCCGGCCCGGCATTGGCATAACATTGGACCTCGGCCTCGCCACTCTTCCCGGGCAAATGCAATGAGCCGCTCGATATCGCTTCGGGTTGGCCCGAGCGCGTTGTCCGCTCTCTCGGAATCTTCGAAGTCGAGTTTGAGAACCCGCCGGCTCCCAAACTGGGGCGCTCGGAACTGCGATCTCTCCTTCGCGCTCAATATCGAAACGACGAAGTCGGGTTTGAACTGGTCTAGTGCATCGGCGATATGGTGCAGAGATGTAACGACGACAGACAGAGACGGGTAGGCCATGTAACCATGATGCCCGGAAGTCGGGGCGCCGGCATGTGTCTTCGATGCAACATCGAGTCGTATACAGCCGACCATTTGAATCTTTATTCCGGTCTGCTTGACTGAAGTCCCCGAAAAGTAGATCAGCCGAAATTGCTCGAAATCGTTTCGAGCCGTCGTGCCCAGCGAGGGCGTGGGGAGGTCGATACCTCCGCGACGGTGCCGCGAACCGAAAGGCGTAGTCATGGATAGCGTAGTAGAATTGGGCACCCAGCCCAATGTCAGCCCGGCTGACAATCGTCGGAAGCTCGAACAGATCGACGCCGACGTGTCCGGCATCCTCAAATCGATGATCCGGTCGGAAGAAGCCGATAGAAGCGGCTCGGCCAAGATCATCAGCGCGGGGGTCCAGATGCTGGAGATTCAGCACAATGACCCAGCGGCGTGGGAGGCGTTCAAGAATGCCGATCCGCAAGCCAAGGAGATCGCCTGCAAGGGAAAAGATTGGGAGGCCCGTGAAGTCGCGTCAGTTCTGTGGAGACGACATCGCGCTAGTTACCCGAGCCGGGAACGAATCTCCCTCTATGGTAAGGCCATCCGAGTTGCCCGAGATGCCTACTGCGCCGATGGCAAGGTTAACGTCGAGGAGCTTCTGACGCACATCGTCAACGCTGGGGGTGTCAAAGGCATCCTACGGATCGCTAGAACGGCCAAGGGTAACTCCTGCCGGAAGAAGGTCATCCTCGACATTCCGCCGACTCTGACGCTGTTTCTAGTGGGACCGGACGGAACGCGCGAACCGCTGGAGCCGGCCCTGAACCGGCGCTTCCTCATCGAGTTGGGGAGGCTTCAGTGAGGAGCCGGTTCGATTTCAAGCCCGGCGGTAAACCCCGCATTCTGCCGGAAAACCATCGCGCGGTGGTCAACGGCGAGCCGCTGTTCACATCGCGAGTGTTCTCGGCCCGCGACCTGGCTCGCATCCTGATTCCGGGCGAAATGAACTCCAAGATCGGCGGCCTGTGGGAGAAGGGCTGGCGGGGCACTCGGATAGTCACACTCAGCCTGCCAGAGCGTTCGACCTGCCCCAGATCATGTGAGCAGTGGCGTTCCTGTTACGGAAACCGCCAACGCTTCACTATCCGGGTTCGTCCCGACGAGCATCTGATCCCCAAGCTGGAGGCGGAGATCGGGATTCTGCTGTCGCGCTTCAGCCGGATCAGCGTGCGTCTTCACCAACTGGGCGACTTCTTCGATGAAGGATACGCTCGGTTCTGGGTGGATCAGGTCCGACGGCGACCGGGGTTGCACTGTTTCGGATTCACTGCGTGGCCGAAGTCGACGCCGATTGGCAAGATCATCGACGACGCCTCTCGCGAATGGGACCGCTTTAAGGTTCGTTTCAGTGGAGCGGAGGGCGAACGTTCGACGGAGGTGATGGAGGCAGCGCCCCGCGGCAGACACGCCGACGGCGCGATCACCTGCCCAGCGGAGACCGGCGACACCCCGAAGTGCGAGTCCTGCGGCCTGTGCCTGACGACAACCAAGAAGATTATCTTCGCGTTGCACTGAACACCCTGATCGCGAAGCTGGCTTCGGCCTAAATATCGTTAACGAAATTGGAGAATGGCAATGGCCGGGGAAGCAGGCGTGGGCAAGCGGAAGCGAGGTCGTCCCCGGGTTCATGGAGGCGAGACGACAGTGATCGGGTTCAGGGTGGCAAGGCAGCGTGCTGTCAAGATCACGGGGCTGTTGGCTGCAATCAAGCTCGCGGAGCAACGCACCCGCGATCCGGATTCAGATGTGCTGATGGGAGCGCTTGAGCATCGGTTACGTGGGCTGGCGAATCGGCATCCGCGGATCGTCGAGCGCACGCTGCGCGGCCTACACCGGGACTAACTGAACCATTTGGGTCTGTGACTCCACCGACCTACATACTGGGAGCCGAAGGCATATCGGCGAGGACAGCGGTCGCAATGGAATGGCGGATGTAAGTGTATACGTCTGACTAGGGTTCCTCGTCGAACCACGCGACCGCAACGCGACCTCGACGCTTTTCGCCCCGGCTGGTGCCTCAGCCGGGGCGATTTCTTTGGAGCATCAGAGTTGCGGTGTCGAATGCCGAGCGAATCTTAGAGACAGATAGGGCTGGATCGAGGAAATACCGATCAGCCGATCCGCCGCTGGTGCTCCAGTCTAAGGCGCACCGGGAGGTGGTCGCGGCGCTCCTTCCGTTTTGGACCACGGCCAGCCCGGCGGCGAAACGGGCCATTGGAATGCTTGGTGCCTGCGGGACTTGGAACGGACGCTCTTATAATGCGTGGGGAACCCCAGCCCGTTATCGGTGTGGCCAGCATATCTGTCGGCATTGCTGTGATAGGTGGAAGCGCAAAACCGCCCGGACGCTGGCCAAGGACGTACGAGACCTATCGAACTCGGACCTCACGAACGTCCGGCGCGTGACACTCAATCTCTTGGATGTTTCCGAGTGCGAGGTTGCCGAGACCGTCGAGCGTCAGCGGGTCATATTGAGCAAGCTATATGAACGGCAACTGGAACAGTGCGCTTTGGTCGGAGGTTTCGACTTCGCTCTAAAGCCAAATGGGCGAGTCATGGTCCATGTTCATGCGGCGTTGATTGGACCATCGGAGAGGCTGGGGGAAGCCGAGAATACTCTGAGGGCTCGGTGTAGTGGGCTCCGTAGCTTCTCGGCGGACCAACTCCGGGATCGCCTCAATGACGATTCGGACGGCCCAACAACATGGCTGTCGTACGCGCTCGACTCCGCTATTACCGCACCGAAGCACAATCGGAAGCCGGACTGGCAACACCACTCGTTGACTACTCCGGAGGAGAAGCTTCGATGGGTCGAACTCCAAGCCGCTCTTAGGAACCGGAAGGGTAATCCGATCCGACTTACCATCAGGCTCGGCGTTCGGAGAATGAAGAACCGGAAACAGAAGCTAGTGACTGCCCGAGGCGCAGAGCATCAATTGAGTATCTTCGAACAATCCTTGGTCCGGATATGGAACTTGGTAAATCTGGTTGATTGGACATGGTCTGGGGAAACTAAGGGGGGGGTGTATAGATATCTGTTCCGGCAAGAGCAGGGTTGGAGAGCTTCGGATTGGTTAGCGCGGCCCGGAGGGCAAAGCGACTGCTCACCCGGGCCCGGTCACGGTCCGGCCGATGTCTGGCGCGTCGCGACGTGGAAGACACCGGCACGCGGTCCGCCGAAAGCTCGGCCGATTGCAAATCGAGATCGGTCTCTTCCGGCACGACCAGCCCGGAGGCGCTAGGTCTCGATCTACGGACCGACCGGTGGATCGAGCGCCAGCCGGAATCTATCGGCGATTATCAAAACCCCCGACAATATTCTCTAAAATTGCCTATCCATTTCCGGCGGATTGGAAAAAGCGCGCACATTTCCCGCGGGCCTTTAGCCGCCGGACAAGCTCTTCGTGAACGAGCCAGCGGCAGAGCCGACAAAGGAACCGATGACCTCTGCGAGGTTTCGGCGGCCTTCACTCGTATTCGCGCCCGTGCTTTTCTGTTCAATCTCCTCTCCAAACGAAATTCCGGTTCCAGACTTCGCTCGCATTCCAGCTAGGCCCTTATCTGTAATTGACACTCGATCTCGTGGGAGCACGCCAGCCGCACGGACATAGTCATTGTCCATTAGCCACTTCAGGGTGTGAGCCGCGACGACCTGAAATACTCGCCCGGACTCCAATTTCGCCTGTATGTCACTTAACCCCATCGACTGCGCAATACGATTGAAGTCGATGTCTGAGGCGATTGGAAAATTGCTAAATGATCTACCCAAGATGAGTGCCGTAATTGCCGAAAACTCTTCGAAATTCTTCTCGTTCGACATTGTGAACTCCAGTATCACCTACAGGTATGTTGAATCAGTTCGACGGGCCGGGCCAGATTTTCCGGGCGACATCGAACGTCTTCTGGGCTCTGCCCCGAATTTCCGCTTCGTTCCAGTCGGATGCGACCATCAGAAAACGGTTCAGATGAAGATTTGAGACTTCGAAAAATTTTGCCTTCTTCTCCGGGAAGGCATGGTGCTGGAGCGACCTGTTCGCGCCATAGTGGAGCAGCGTCAGATTGCCCATCGTGGATTTGGCGGCCTCTCGTTCGTATATCGCTCCGAGCCGGTTCGTCAGAGGAAGCCCGGATAGGTGGGCGTGGTACGCCTCCTGCGCTTCCGTCGAAGTCGCCTGTGATCCGTCGCCGAGCGGCCAATACTCGAACCAATGGGTGGGAAGGACGTGATCTACGTCCAACACCTCCAGATTCACGGGCAACTGCTCTTCGGATTGTCCGGGGCGCATTCCGATTTCGAGCGCAATCAGCACGGCCTTGATGCGCTGAGCGTCGAGCCGGCCGTAGTAAGCTGGCCCGTCTACCCACTCTTTCAGAAACTCTGCGTCGGTTGGCCAGCGCGAAGCGTCTCCTTCGAGTGAGGCGAGAGCCGAGCGAATGCCGGCGGCCGTGATGGTGGCCTCCTCGGCAGTCTTCTTCAGAAGAGAAGAAAATATGTTGTTGTAGTTCTTGGTGGTGAGTCCGCAGATGGACCGGCGAACGAGGTAAGATTCGATGGCCTCGAATGCGCTTAACTGGTCTGCCGCAGACATTGATGAGGTTGCGATCCGTAGGGCCACGGAATGGGTAGTCGAGGCATCCCAAGCCCGCGTCCTGTATCCGAATCGCGCGATAGGTTTCGCGCCGATACCGGATATGAGTTGCTGGTAGTGGCCGGCGAGCTTGTTCAGAATTTCAAGCTGGGCCTTCGCGGGCTTAGCCGTCTCGCCTGCGCCGGCAAAAGCCTTGTAGGCAACATACAGCCGGCTTACGTCGATCTCTTCGGTCGTCTCCGATTGCAGAGCCGAGTGCATGAACCATTCAAGCCGGGGCCGTACGAGGCGTCCTCGCCGCTGGTCCTCCGACCAGAAGTCGCCCTCCAGCGGAGTCCAAAGATTGTCGTACAGGAGCTTCGGGTCGGCGTTTTCCCGATCCGCTCGCATGAAGACGAAGTTCCGGATCAGGTCCGTCGCGTGAAGTTCAGCACCGTGGCCGTTCAGCGTTTCGAATATGACTTGAGCATCGTCCTTCGTGCCAAGTGAGATTGAAACCAGATGAAGATCGGTCAGCACGGACTCCGTCAAGGCCATAGCCCGATGGGTGATTTTGGCGGACTCATCCTCTTGCTTGATCCACGCCTCGGCTTCCGTAGCGAAGTACCAGATTGCTTCCAGCGGGGGCGAGTGATCGATGCCAATCTTCCTTAGCGACCCGCCTTGGGTGAAGCTGTCGGGAAACCGAGACCGCAGGTCTTCAAGCGACTCCGCTGTCATCGCTAGCCGATACATCTCTCGATCCCGGAACGTCGGCCAGACCTTGAACACCTCCATCCCCGGATCGGTCATGGTCGATTCGTTGCCGTTCAGGAGACAGCCGTTGACGATGGTAAGGAGGGTGCCCTGACTAAGGCTACGCAAATTGATGGCGAGGGCCGCCAGCACGTATTGAAGTGTCGTGAGGCGTTGCTGGCCGTCGATAATGTGCAAGGCATCGACGCCGAGAAGGCCGGTGCGCAGTTGCGGTTCCACAACGGTAGCACCGAGGAAATGCGGGGTAGTTGGTTTGCCGGCGACTCGACTGTCTGCCTTACCGGAGATGTCCTGCCACAGGCGTTCCCACTGGTCGTCACGATTCCAAACGTACTTGCGTTGGAAGAAAGGCACTCGAAACTGCCGACGGTCCTGAAATAGTTTTTGAACTGAGACAGTTTCCGATTCCACGTTCGCCCCCCGCGTTTGGACGTGCACGGTAGCATCGTCCCGCGCAAGAACAACCGTACACGTTGGTGGCAACCTCTATACCGTGAGGGTCATCTTCACCCGTTGGACCGTACCAGTGCCGACACCGAGAGTTTTTGCGATCTTCTTAATCCCTTTATCACCGGCAATGAGCGCCGCCTTAATGCGCTCTTCGATCTCCGGATCGATCCGGGGTCGGCCGAGCTTCTTGCCTTCCGCCCGAGCCCGGTCCAGCCCGGCCACGACACGCTCGCGGTTCACGGACTTTTCCAGTTCACCGAACACCCCGCACATTTGGAACATCGCTCGGCCGGCCGGCGTCGAGGTGTCGATGTTTTGCCGATACAGATACAGGCCGACCCCCAGCGCCTGAAGTTCTGCAACGAAGTCGAGCAGGTTTTGGAGATTCCGCGAAAGGCGGTCGATACTCCATGCGGCGACGGTGTCGAATTTTCTTCGGACCGCATCGTCGCACAATTCCCGGAAGGCGGGCCTCTCTTCCCGAGACTTGCCCCCGGAGATCGCCCGGTCGGCATAGACCTTGGTGATCCGCCACCCAGCTTGGGCTGCCACCGCCCGAAGCTCCCGTTCCTGATTCTCGACCGTCTGGCTCCCGGTCGAGACCCGGACGTAGACCGCCACTCGCTTAGCCATGCCGCCTCCAAAGGGTGTCCCTACCCTAGGGTGCGGAAATCAGTTGTTTTCCGTACGGGAGCGAGCAAGGTGTGACGGACCTGTCTGGAGCCCCAAAATGCTGGGTCCCGGCGGATGGATTTTTCAGGGGATTTCTGTACCCCATTGAACAGAACGTCGGACTCCGCGCAGGCTTTCTACGCTGGTCTCGGCAGAGCGACTGGTATTCCCCTATTGATCTCTTTACTTAAATTCTGAGAAGCAGGAATCAATTTCGGCCAGATCGGTTCCAGAAATTTTTCGGCCGTTCCACGCACCACCTCCTGTCGTCCCGAATAGAGCAGCCCACCTCCGAACTCGTTCGTCAGCGTCGGACAGGTCTACGGCCGTCAAATCCTTCGCGGTGGCGCGAAAAACTTTCCCAGCATTGCTGGCAACATCCAGCAGCTCCCGCTGCTGATAGTGCTCGGCCTTCCCAAGGGCGGCGGCCGACTGCGCCCAACTGAGGATGCCAATGCAGTAGTATGCTCTCTTGGGATGGGTGGAATTACCAGTGGTGAGAACGATGACCAGCGCCAAGCCAGCTATGGCGGCGATGATTCCAATCAAAGCAGTCTTCGAAGAAGCTGAGTTGGACTTCTTTCCACTTTCCGTTGCTATAGGACCTACGTCGGTCTGGCCATCCAGCGCCATTTGAGGCGGCGCAACGGGACCAGAGGCGGGTGATCGATTTTCGGTGGCTAGCGCCGCTTCTGGAAGTGCCATGGACGGAATCCCCGAGGCAGCGCTATCGGGGGCCTGCTGGCTGATTTTTCCCGGGAAAGCCTTCTCGACCACAGCCACAATTCCCTGTGTGACTGCCGCCTCGATCTTGGGAATTGCATGAAGCGGGTCAGATGCGCCGGGCAGCCAATTGGTAGTGCTCACTTGAACCACAATAGGGCCTTCGGCTCCCGCCGTTTGGTTGCTGAAGAGCAGGGAAACCAAGTGTCGTTCCCATGGGAGCGCGAGTGCGTGATAGCGCTTCGATGTCTTCAGAACTCCCTGCTTGGGCTCCCGGCTATCTATCCGGAACCCCATCTCCTTCATCATCGCTTCGACAAGGGCGAACGTCGCCGAGTATGGCGCTGAGCAAAATAAATTCTGCATCGCTCACTGCTTTTTCAGAGTACGCCAGTGCCTAGCGATAGCCTGACATGATTCGGCACGTGGTTTCACAACACTAGGCTCGCTACCGTACTGGCGCTTTAGGTTCTCGATCAGCGCCGAACAATCGGAGGCCCAGCCGTCCTCGCGCCAAGCTCTGTTCCTGTCATCCGGACCCGAGCGGATGCGATTCGCTTCCTGTGATGCTTCGTCAATCGCATTCTTATCTGCGGCGGGGATTGAGAATCCCAAGCGCGCCGCCATTTGGAACCATCCGCGGCATGGGCATGCATTGTTTACGATTTCGGCAAGCATTGCCTCTCGTTGCTGTTTTTCTTTCGCGGCAGCCATTGCTGTGGCTGCGCTCGGGCTGCAAGACATAATCATATTGAAATATTCTTGGCGGACTTTTGCATGGAGCGGATTCAGCTTGAATCCCACCGACTCGTTGGCATTGCGCCACACGACATAGAAACCGTCCGAGTCCGAACGGTAGCCACCGACTATCACGCTTAACTCTGCTCGCTGAGCCTCCGACAATTCCAACTTCATAAGAGCGCCTGCGGACGTTTTGACTGTTTGTCCTTGGATTTCGTCTCCGAATAGTTCGCGCTTGCCGGTTGCTCCCCAAAGAATAGCCCATCGAAATTTAGCGGGTCCATCTGGCAGCCCAGCTAGATAGACGCTAGGACGCGCTTCATCCGGCCGAGAGCCAACGTTAGTGCAGCCGAGAACGACCTTGAAGCGTTCAGCCGCGACAAGCACCAGCACTTCAATAGGCACGCTTGGGTTCGCGGTCTCGGTGATGCGGGACCGTTCGAGCGCTTGAATATCTCCAAGGTCCCGAAACGATAGGAGTGAATCAGGCGCAACGATTGTCGAGTTTTCTCTTGGAGCTTGGGGCGAGACGGGAACTGGAAGAACGCCGGAACTGGATGATTGCGGCGCACCGGCGGCGCTAGAGGATGGTGGCGGTGGTGTTTGCTCGGCCTTGCTCGCTGAGGTCGGGCAAAGTAACCGAAATTGCTCGATTAAAGGTGGCATCCCAGACGCACAACTCTCATCGGTACCGGGCGGTAGAGGAAATTTTACCTTTCGGGGCGGCCGAGTTCCGTAGTGGAATTGCAGTTCCCCGGTTCGGCAGTTGGCAGTTGCCAACAATCGAGTGCCCACTTCCTTGCGCAGAGATTCGAAGTACTGCGCGACCGTAAGTTTGCCGCCAGCGCGAGTCGTAGTGCCGCCGGGATCGCGCACAGCGTATTCAAACACGTCGGCCTCGGTGACGACTCCGGATATCGAGGCCCTAGAATCACCTAGTCCGGTTCGCTCAGTAATTGTTCCATTCCACTTCCTGCAGGACGCGACTGGAAAATCACCGTGCGGCACAGAAAGTAGAGGCGATTCGGCTGTGGGATCGTTTACCGGGGCAGGTGGTGGAGGTGCTTCACCGCAAACCCCGTGCATGATTGCGTCGCC
>NZ_SCVH01000042.1 GCF_004296935.1 Reyranella sp. | reverse complement strand
CCGGCGCGATGGCGCAGTAGCCGGCCTTGGCGAAGCGACGGCACATGTCGGCGATGTGGGCGTGCACGCCGAAGATCTCCTGCACGACGAGGATCGTGCCGAAGCCGGCGCCCGACGCCGGCATGGCGCGATAGGCGTCCATTTCCTTGCCGTCCTTAGTCTTGACCTTGACCGCGCCGGCGGTGAGGCCATCGGTCGGGGTCGTGATCATGGTCTGTGCCGACACCGGCTGGACCGACAGCGCGAAGGTGCTGCCCAGTGCCGTCGCCGCCATCGCAGCGCGCCGCGACAGTCCGCGCTCGCTCAAGGAAATCATCCGATCGCCGTCCATGCTTCTACCTTCCAGGGAAAAACGCCGGAGCCTAGGCTGCAGACGCTATGAACCACAATCACATTCCGGAGAGCCTCGGGCCGGAGAGCCTCAGGCCATGTGATCGAGGGCCAGATATTCCGGACTCTGCATCTCCATCAGCCGCGACACCGTGCGCTGGAACTCGAAGGCGCCATCGCCATCGACGTAAAGTCCGCCTGGCGCCGTGGCGGCGGAGCAGATGAACTTCACTTTTTTCTCGTAGAACTCATCGATCATGGTGATGAACCGGACCGCCTTGTCCTGGCTGTCGGGCCCCATCCGGGGGATGTCGGCCATGATGACCGTGTGGAAATTCTCGGCGATGCAGAGGAAATCCGCTGCGCCCATGGGCTTCGCACACCAGTCGAGATAGTGGGCCATGGCGACGCCGGGGGCGGCGCGCGGAATCTCGACGTCACGGCCCTGCGTGCGCAGCACGCGCGGCTCGCCGTCGGCGCCGGCGGCAAGCGCGCGGAAGGCCTCGTCGAGCTTGGCGTTGGCCCAGGCGCCCAAGGGCGTCAGATAGGCGTCGAAGTTGCGCAGGCGGTTCATGCGGTAGTCCTGGTCGCCACCCAGCTCGAGGATTTCTAGGCGCTGCTTGACCAGGTCTATGAATGGCAGGAAGCGGTCGCGCTGCAGCCCGTCCTTGTAGAGATCGTCGGGCTGGCGGTTGGAGGTGGCGATCACCGTCATGCCTTCGTCGAACAGGGTTTCGAATAGGCGCGCCAGAATCATCGCATCGGCGATGTTGGTGACCTGGAATTCGTCGAAGCACAGCAGCCGTGTCTCAGTCGCGATCTCGCGCGCGATCGGCACGATGGTGTCGGCTTCCGGTGGAGCGCCCTCGGCGGCGAGCTTTTCGCGGCGGCGGTGCAGGCGCTCCTGGACCTCGAGCATGAATTCGTGGAAGTGCACGCGCCGCTTCCTGGCCACCGGCGCGTCGGCGAAGAACAGGTCCATCAGCATCGACTTGCCGCGGCCGACGGGCCCCCAGATGTAGAGGCCGTGCGGGCCTGACACCGGCTTGGGCGCGCGTCCCAGCCCCAGCCGCACCAGCAGGCCGGGCCGGTTCGGGTGAGCCGACATCGCGGCGAGTTGGTCGTGCACGGCCTGGAGTCGCAGAACGATGCACTCCTGCACGGGATCGGCGTGGATTTCGCCCGCGGCGCGTCGCAGGGCAAGGTTGGCGACGGGTCCCTTGCCAGACGTCGCGGGGATCGGAGTGTCCATTGCGGCATAACTAGCTCACTGCCGCGCGGCTGCCTATAAGGTGCGGCGATGAAGATTGCGTTTCTCGGCACCTCCGCCTTCGCCGTGCCGGCACTCAAGGCGCTGGCCGAAGCCGGCCACGACGTGGCCGTGGTCTATACGCGTGCACCCAAGCCGGCCGGCCGCGGCCAGCAGGAGCGTCGCACGCCGGTGCATGAGCTCGCCTTGTCGCTCGGCCTCGCCGTGCGCACACCCAGGAGCCTCCGGAACGACGAAGAAGCGCAAGCCTTCAAGGCGCTCGATCTCGATGCCGCGGTGGTCGTGTCCTACGGCCATATCCTGCCGAAGAGCTTCCTCGATGCCCCGGTGCTGGGCTGCATCAACATCCATGGCTCGCTGCTGCCACGCTGGCGCGGCGCGGCGCCCATCCATCGCGCCATCCTGGCCGATGACGCCGAGACCGGTGTCACCACCATGCGTATGGACGAAGGTCTCGATACCGGCCCCATGCTGCTGGCCGAACGCACGCCGATTTCCTCGGCCGATACCGCCGAGGCGGTGCACGACCGCCTGGCCGAGCTTGGCGCACGGCTGATCGTATCGACGCTGGACGGGCTTGTGCGCAACACGATCGAACCGGTGGCTCAACCCGACGACGGAGTCACCTACGCCCACAAGCTCGGCAAGGAAGAAGGCGCGCTCGACTGGCGCCGCCCGGCGGCCGAACTCGAGCGCAAGGTCCGCGCCTTCCATCCCTGGCCTGGCACCTGGTTCGAATTGCCCAAGGAGAATGGCGGCGAGCGCATCAAGGTACTGGCAGCAGGCCTCGCCCTGGCCGGCGGCGCCGCGGGCACGCTCGCCATCGGACGCGACGGCTTTCCCGTCGTCGCCTGTGGCATCGGTGGGCTGAAACTGCTGCAGCTCCAGCGCCCCGGCCGGTCGGCGCAGCCGGCCGATGCCTTCCTGCGCGGCTTCGCCCTGGCAGCCGGCACCGTTCTGCCGGCGCCGGCCATCGTGCCGCTGCCGCCGTCCAGACCCGGCTGACGCCGTGCCACGCTACAAGCTCATCGTCGAATACGATGGCGGCCCTTTCGTCGGCTGGCAGCGCCAGCCCAACGGTCCGACGGTCCAGGCCCTGCTGGAAGACGCGATATTCGCCATGAGTGGCGAGCGCGTGGCTGTGCAGGGCGCGGGCCGGACCGATTCCGGCGTCCACGCGCTGGGCCAGGTCGCCCATTTCGATCTCGCGAGCGAGATGGCCGCCGACAAGGTGCAGGCCGCGCTGAACTTCCATCTAAAACCCAACCCGATCGCGCTGCCCTCGGTCGAGATTGCACCGGCGAAGTTCCACGCGCGCTTTTCGGCGACGTGGCGGCGCTATCGCTACCGCATCCTCAACAGGCGAGCGCCGCCCACCCTCGACCGCGGCCATGTCTGGCATGTGCCGGCGCGGCTCGATGTGGATGCCATGATCGACGCGGCTTCGGTGCTGCAAGGCCATCACGACTTCAACAGCTTCCGCTCGACGGCTTGCCAGGCGCCATCGTCGGTCAAGACACTCGACCTGCTCCGCGTCGGACGCGACAGCTCGGAAATCTGCATCGACGTCGGCGCACGTTCGTTCCTGCACAACCAGGTACGCATCCTCGTCGGAACGCTCCGGCTTGTCGGTCGCGGCCAATGGTCCCGGCAGGACGTCGAGGAGGCGCTGGCCGCCTGCGACCGCACCCGTGGCGGCCCGACCGCGCCGCCGCAGGGCCTCTGCCTGATGGAAGTGCGCTACGACCTAGGCGCCGGCGACAGCCACGACGCCGAGGTAGCGAGCGACGAGGAATGAGATGAAGGCCAGCGGCACCCAGCTCACGATCAGCAGCATCGCCGAGAGCAGCCAGCCGCCGCCCAGCACCTGTCGCGTGGTCACGAGGAACCAGTAAAAGAAGAGCCCCTGCAGGATGATGCTGACCAGGTCGCCGATCGCGTTCGGCGCCAGGTGGGCGAGTGGCACGAAGACCGCCGCCAGGGCCATGCCCGGCAGGTTGATCCAGTTGAGCGCCCCGATGTAGCGGGCGTAGCGGTCGAGCCAGCCCTGGCGGCGGGCAATTTCGTGGAAGACCACCGGGAACAGCAGCCATTCGACGACATAGCTAAACGTCTCGACGACGAAGATCTCCATCTCGTCGGCCGTCACCGTGACGTCGGAGTAGCGGACAAGCAGGAGGATGATGTGGAGCGGCGCGACGAGCAGCATGAGGCGGAATGACCGCAGGCAGGCTTCAGTCGTGTTGTCGAAATAGCTCGGTGCCCTGGGGTCGCGCCACAGGAAGGCCAGCGCACCCTGCACGCCGCGGGCGATCTCGGCAGCGCTGAACATGGCCGGCCTTCAGGCCGTGAAGAAACGGTCGAGCACCGTCTCGTAGACGCGGGCGAGCGTCTTGAGGTCGGCGACCGCGCTCTTCTCGTCGACCTTGTGCATGCTCTCGCCGATCAGCCCGAATTCGATGACCGGGCAATAGGCACGGATGAAGCGCGCATCCGACGTGCCACCCGTCGTCGAGAGTTCCGCTTCGACGCCGGTCACATCGCGGATCGCACCGGCAACAAGGTCGCTCAACGGTCCCGGCGGCGTGTAGAAGGACTCGCCCGAGACCTCGACCTTGTATTCGACGATGCCGTTGCCGCCGATCCTGGCGCTGGCGCGATCGATGCGCTCCTGCAGATGCGCCAGCAGGGTCTTCGAGGTCCACAGATCGTTGAATCGCGTGTTGAAGCGCGCGTGCACGGTCCCGGGCGCAATATTGGTCGCCTTGTTGCCGACGTCGATGGTGGTGAACTGGAGCGAAGTCGGCTGGAAATGCTTGCTGCCGCGGTCGATCGGTTCGCGCACCAGCGCCTCGATCATCGCCGAGAGCCGATGCAGCGGGTTGTCGAGCCTCTCGGGATAGCCGACATGGCCCTGCACGCCGCGCACCGTGAGATCGACCGTCATACTGCCACGCCGGCCGATCTTGATCATGTCGCCGAAGCGCTTGGAGCTGGTCGGTTCGCCGACCACGCAAACATCGATCTTTTCGCCGCGGTCGGCCAGCCGCTTCAGCATCTTGGCCGTGCCGTTGACCGCCGGCCCTTCCTCGTCGCCGGTGATCAAGAGACTGATCGCGCCGCCGAAGTCGCGCCCGCGCTTTGCAACGAAATGCGACACCGCCTCGGTAAACGCCGCAATCGCACCCTTCATGTCGGCAGCGCCGCGGCCGAACAGATAGCCGCCCGAAAGCTCGGCCGCGAAGGGGCCGATGGTCCACGACGAGAGATCGCCCACCGGCACGACGTCGGAGTGGCCCGCGAAGCAGAAATGGCGGCCGTTCGCCTCCCTAGCCTGGCCGATGCGGGCATAGAGGTTGGCGACGTCGTCGGTCCCGGCCTGGGTGAAGTCCATGCGCTCGCAGCGGAAGCCGAGCGGCGACAGGGTACGTTCGAGCAGGTCGAGCGCGCCGGCCTCGCGCGGTGTCACGCTCTCGCAGCGCACCAGCGCACGCGTCAGTTCGATCACGTCAATGACGTTGGAAGACAAGGCATCGGGCATGCCCGAACACTACATCCCCGCCCTTCCAAAGAGAAGGGCGCCAGCTAGGCCAAGCCGGCGCCCAAGTCGATTTGAGAGGAAGAAGTCTTGTTGCTTATGGAACTCAGGCAACCATCCGGTCGGCTTCCTGCAGGTTGACCGAGACGAGCTGGGACACACCCTGCTCCGACATGGTCACGCCGTAGAGCCGGTCCATGCGCGCCATGGTGACGCGATGATGGGTGATGATCAGGAAACGCGTGTCGGTGCGGCCGGCGATTTCCTGCACCAGGGCACAGAAGCGTTCCACGTTGAGATCGTCCAGCGGTGCATCGACCTCGTCCAGCACGCAGATCGGCGCCGGGTTGGTCATGAACACCGCGAACAACAGCGACAGAGCGGTCAAAGCCTGTTCGCCACCGGACAGCAGCGACATCACCTGCAGCTTCTTGCCCGGCGGGCTCGCATGGATTTCGAGGCCGGCCTCGAGCGGATCTTCCGACTCGGTGAGGCGGAGTTCCGCCTTGCCGCCGCCGAACAGCTTGGTGAAGAGCTGCTGGAAGTGGCCGCTCACCTGCTCGAAGGCGACGAGGAAACGCTCGCGGCCTTCGCGGTTGAGGCTCTGGATGCCCTGGCGCAGCCGGCCGATGGCGGCGACCAGGTCGTCGCGCTCGGAAGTCATGCCAGTGATCTGCTGTTCCAGTTCGTTGGCTTCCTCCTCGGCCCGCAGATTGACCGCACCCATGGTCTCGCGCTCGTGGACCAGCCGTTCGAGGCGGTGTTCGGCCTTGTCGATCTCCGGCAGTTCCTCCAGCGACTGGACTTCGGCCAGCGCCAGCACGCCGTCGGGCTCGCAGCGCAACCGCTCGACGATGCGCTCGACCACGGCCTCGCGGTCCTTGGTCGCCTGTTCGACCTGGCCCTCGCGCCGCACCCGGCTTTCGCGTGCGCCCGCCAGTTCGCCTTCGGCCTGGCGCAAGGCCTTGTCGGCCTCGCCCAGCCTTGTCTCGCCCACGGCCAGCCGGTCGGCCGCCTGCTGGCGGTTGACCTCGGCCTTGGCGATTTCCTCGCCCAGCGCTTCGCGCTTGGTCTCGATCTCGGCGGGCCTCGCTTCGAGCTCGGCGATGGCGCCGGCGATCTGCTCGCGGCGGGCATCGAGTTCGAGGATCTGGCCATCGGCATCGGCCAGGCGCTTGCTCCAGCCGGCATGTTCCTGGGCGATCTGGCCGAGACGCTCGATCCTCATCGCTGTTTCGCGGGCGAGACGGTCGCAGGTGCCTTCGGCCTCGACCAGGGCGGCCCGCAGTTCGGCGATGCGCACGCGGAGCGCACCGGCGGCAACCCGGTCGGCCTGGGTGTCGGAAATCGCCGACAGCCGGGCCTCGCGGAAGGTGCGACGCATCTCGGCGTCGGCGATGTCGCCCGCGATCTCGAGCTGCGCCTGCTCAATGCCGGCGAGGCGCGTGCGGAGCTGGTCGGTGCGGCGCGCCACCTCGGTATGGCGATCGCGCGCTGTGGCCGCAGCCCGCTCGGCGGCGACGATAGCGGTCTGGGCGGCGCGTTCCGCCGTCCGGGTCGCTTCACCGGCATCCTCGGTCTTACGGCGCGCAGCCTCGGCCACGTTGCGTTCGTGCTGGCGCGCCTGCTCGACGCAGGTCCGCTCGGCTCCGCGGGCGGCGGCAAGCCAGCCCGCTTCGGCATCGACGCGGGCCTGTTCGGCCGCCTGTTCGATCGCGACGGCGTCGATCTGCTGGCGGATCTCGGCCAGGCGGTTGCGCTGGCTGAGGCGCACGGCGGCGCTCGACGGCGCACCGGCGCGCATCGTGTAGCCGTCCCAGCGCCACACCGCGCCCTCGCTTGTGACGAGCTGCTGACCGGGCTTCAGCGTCGATTGCAGCGCCTCGCCGGTGGCATCGTCGGCGACGAGGCCGATGAAGGCGATGCGGCGCGCCAGTTCCGGCAGCGCCTTCACATGGGCACCGAGCGGCGTGGCACCTTCCGGCAGAGCCGGCGCGTCGGCGAGCGGCTCGAGCGGCAGCCAGTGAACCGGCGCGCCGCGATCGGACGAGGCTTCGAGTTCGTCACCGAACGCGGCACCCAGGGCCTTTTCAAAGCCGGGATCGACAGTGAGCGCATCGAGCAGCGGCGGCCAGAGTGAGTCGGCTGCCGACTTCAACGCCGCGGCAACGCCTGCTTCCTCGGCACGCAGCTTGGTGAGGCGCGCATTGGTCTTCTGCGCGATCTCGGCGGCGGCGGCGTGGCTCGTCTCGGCGGCCTGGCGCTCGGCGGCACGGGCGCGCTCCATGTCGATGCGCTCGGCCTCGGCCTTGGCCACGGCCAGACGTGCGGCGTCCGATTCGTAGCGCGCGGCCTCGCGGGCATTCTCGATCGCCTCCTGGCCCTCGCGCCGTGCGGCCTCGAAGGCCGCCCGCGCGGCATCGAGCGCGGTTTCCACTTCGGCCAGTGCCGGCAAGTCCGCGAGCTCGGTCTCGACCTGGCGGCGCTGGGCCGCGACCTCCTCGCAGCGGACGGCCATCCGGCGCAGGCGCTCCTGCAGTTCGGCGATCTCGCGGCCAACGCTCTGGCGCAGCGCCTCGTCATCGGCGATCTGGCCGGTCAGGCGGTCGTGCTCGGCCTCGGCCGTGGCGGTATCGTTCTGCGCGACGTCGCGGGCCTGCAGGGCCGCGGCGGCGCGGTCTTCCTCGCCCACCTGTTCCTGCTCCAGGCGGCCGCGCTGGCCGTCGAGATCGGCGGTCGCTGCTTCGGCATCGCCCTTGCGGCCGCGCTCGCGCTCGAGGTCGGAGTCGGTCTGGCGCAGGCGGGTCTCCGCCTCCTCCTGGGCCTGGGCGACCCGTTCGGCTTCGGCGGTGAGCGCATCGTGCGCCACGCGCAGACGCTGCAGGGCCGCCGCCGCCGCGGCTTCATCGTTGCGCAGCGGCGGCAGCGAGGTCGCGGCCTCGGCCTGTGCCGTGGTGGCAAGGCCCACCAGACGCGTGAGGTCGGCGACCAGGGCTTCGGCTTCGCGCAGGCGCTCGCCTGAGCTCGCGAGATCGCTTTCGGCGGTGGCGAGCTTCAGCGCCAGCACCGCCGCTTCGGCGCGGCGGATATGGTCGGAGAGATTGCGGTAGCGGCTGGCCTGGCGCGCCTGGCGCTTCAGGCCCTTGTGCTGTTCCTCCAGCGCGACAAGGACGTCCTGCACGCGCGCCAGGTTCGTCTCGGCGGCGCGCAGACGGAGCTCGGCTTCATGGCGGCGGGCGTAGAGGCCGGTGATGCCGGCAGCCTCGTCGATGATGGTGCGGCGGTCGGCCGGCTTGGCGTTGATCAGCGAGCCGATGCGGCCCTGGCTCACCATCGCGGTCGAGCGCGAGCCCGTCGCCGCATCGGCAAACAACGTCTGCACGTCGCGGGCGCGAATCTCGCGACCGTTCACCGAATAGGCCGAACCATGGCCGCGCTCGATGCGGCGCACGACGTCGAGCTGGTCGGTGTCGTTCACCATGGCGGGCGCCGTGCGGGTCTTGTTGTCGAGCGACAGCATCACCTCGGCGATGTTGCGCGCCGGCCGCGTGCCGGCGCCGGCGAAGATCACGTCCTCCATCTCGCTGCCGCGCATCTGCTTGGCCGAGGTCTCGCCCATCACCCACTTCAGCGCCTCGACCAGGTTCGACTTGCCGCAGCCGTTGGGGCCGACGATGCCGGTCATGCCGGACTCGATGGCGAGCTCCGTCGGATCGACGAAGGACTTGAAGCCGGAGAGCCGGAGCTTGTCGAACTGGACCATCTACACCACGCCTGTCTGGTTACTTATTTGACGAGTTTGGCGAGCACGCCGTCGATATCCTCGACAGAGCGCGACCCGCGATAGAGTTGTCCGCCGATGAACAATGTCGGCGTCGCGCTGACGCCCAGCGTCTCGCCGCTGCGATAGTCGTTGAGCACGGCGCCCATCATGGCGTCGTTGGCGAGGCAGGCCTTGATCTCGGCCTCGCCGAGGCCCGCGATGCGCAGCGGCTTGGCGAGTTCGGCGATCGGATCGGCGCCGGTCGCCCACTGCGGCTGGCCGCGGAAGATGATGTCGAGCACGCCGAAGTATTTGTCCTTGCCCGCGCACTCGGCGATCTGGGCCGCCTTGACCGCCACCTGGTCGAGCGGGAAGTCGCGGTAGACGAGCTTCACCTTGCCAGTGTCGATCCACTTCTTCTTGAGATCGGGCAGGATCTGGGTGTGGAAGTGGGCGCAGTGCGAGCAGGTGAGCGAGGCATATTCTATGATGGTGACGGGCGCCTTGGGGTCGCCCAGCACATGGTCGGTCGGCAGGACGGCCATCAGGGCGGCCTTGTCCGGGGTTGCCGCGACGGTCGTCGGCGCCGGACCCGGGGAGGGCGCGCGCGTGCCGAAGTAGACGCCGGCCACGATCGCAGCCACCGCCACGGCGCCGCCGGCGACGATCAAGATATTCCGCATTCCGTCTTCCTCTCCACTACATCTTGGGAATTTCACCTGTGGGGAGTCAAACGATTACCGCCCCACTTGGCGTAAAATTGCAGTTATGGCCTCGGCCCCACCCGGATTGAGGTAGTTTTCCTCGTTGATGTACAGGGTCGGGGTCGACCTCACCCCCAGCGCCTGGCCGGTCTGGACATCGAACACGACTTTGTCCAAAGCGCGGTCGTTGCCGTAGCAAGCCTCGGCCGACGCCGGGGTCACGCCCTGCGGCGCCAATACCTTCACCATATCGACCAGGGGATCGCTTCCCGTCAGCCAGTCCATGTGGCCGCGATACAGCGCCTCGGTGAGGGCGAAGAACATGTCCGGGGGGGCGCATTCGGCGAGCTGGGCGGCCCGCGTGGCCACGATATCCGAGGGAAAGTGGCGGTGGATCAGCCTGAGCCGGCCGGCGTCGATCCATTCCCGCCGCAGCGTCGGCAAGGCGGCCATGTAGAAGGTGGCGCAGTACGGGCAGGTGAACGAGAAATAGCCGATCAAGGTGTTGGGCGCGTCCGCCTTGCCCAGCATGTGATCGCCGGGCAACGGGTCCAGCAGCTTGGCGCGGGACAGTTCCTGGGCACGGAGGTCGTCGGCCACGAACAGGGCCCCCAGCGCGGCCGCCAGAACACCGCGCCGGTTGAGCGCCACGCGGGCACCGAGCCGCGTCAGCGCCGCCCGCAGTTCGGGGTCTTTCACCGCCGCGGCCCGGGCGGCGACCTGGGTCACAGTCGCCGGATCGGGCTTGGCAATGGGCGGCGGCGCCGGGAGGCCGGGGATGGCGCCCTGGACCAAGCGGATGTCGTCGATCATCCGGTGTCCGAAATAGGCATTCACGCGCTCCACGACCTGGCCGGTCTGGTGTTGGACTTCCAGCGCGCCGGCGCCCGAGACGCGCAGCCTCAAGACCTTGCCGGCGCCCTGGACACCCACATGAGTGCCGCGCGCGCCGCGGCCGGCCAGGAGAGCGTCGGGGCGCGTGGTGCGCGCAAGGTCGGGGCCGACGATGGCCGACCATTCGGCGCGCAAGCGCGCGATCGAGGCGCCGCGGCCTTTCGCCATGCCGGACGCGAGCCGCTGGGCAAGACCGCCAATGGCGCGGAAACCGTTTTCCCGCATGGACCCTTTCAAACTCCGTTCCTTATGGTAGGCCACGACCTCTTACATGACCATGACCCACGCCCAGCGGTTGCTTGCCTGGTACGACCGACATCGTCGCACCCTGCCGTGGCGCGCGCCGGCCGGCCGGCGCACCGAGCCCTACCGCGTGTGGCTGTCGGAGATCATGCTGCAGCAGACCACCGTGGCCACGGTCGGCGACTATTACCGCCGTTTCGTCGAGCGCTGGCCCACCGTCGAGGCGCTGGCCGCCGCCCCGCTGGACGAGGTGCTCTCGGCCTGGGCCGGCCTCGGCTACTACGCCCGCGCCCGCAATCTTCATGCCTGCGCCCAGGACGTGGCGGACAAACACGGCGGCCGCTTCCCCGAGGATGAGGCGGGCTTGCGCGCGCTGCCCGGCATCGGGCCCTACACCGCCGCCGCCATCCGCTCGATCGCCTTCGACCACAAAGCCTCCGCGGTCGACGGCAATGTCGAGCGCGTGATCGCCCGCCTCTACGCAATTGAGACGCCGCTGCCCGACGCCAAGATCGAAATCCACCTCAGCGCCGCCGAGCTGGTGCCCGAGGCGCGCGCCGGCGACTACGCCCAGGCGATGATGGATCTCGGCGCCACGGTGTGCACGCCGCGCAGGCCGCTCTGCGTCATCTGCCCGCTCAGCCCGAGCTGTCGGGCGCTAAAGCTCGGCCTCGCCGAGACCCTGCCGCGACGCGCGCCCAAGGCGGAGAAGCCGACCCGCCGCGGCCTCGCCTTCGTGCTGGCGCGCAAGGACGGCGCCGTCCTGTTGCGCAAGCGGCCGACCAAGGGGCTTTTGGGTGGCATGGACGAGGTACCGTCGAGCCCGTGGCGCGAGGGCAGGTTCGTGGCGGCCGATGCCCTGGCCGACGCGCCCGTGCCGGCGCGCTGGACGCTCCTGGACGGGTTGGTGCGTCACACGTTTACACACTTCCATCTCGAGCTCCGCGTCGCCCGCGCCACCGCCACGACCGATCGCCTGGCCCGGCTGCTGCCCGGCAGCGCCTGGTGCGCCCTCGATCTCCTCGACGAGCGCGCGCTGCCCACCGTGATGCGCAAGGTGATCGAAAAGGCCAGCCTTTCGTAAGGTCTGAGTGGACCATTTCGCGGCACACCTCGTTGTGCCACGCGATGTCCGGATGCCTGTGCCACAAACCCCAGCCAAGCCCTTGATCCGGCGGCTCAATCGCCCCCTGACAAACTGTGCCACCGAGCCCGGCCCGACGCCGTCATCGGTGTTCACGACGGAACGCCGGATTGGACCATTTCGTGGACCACGAAAAACGCCCGGAAGCGGAGCCTCCGGGCGTCATTGAGGGGGCGTCAGATGCCGCCCATCGTAGGATAAATCCTAGCCGAAACCTGCGGATTCTGCAAATCGCAGAAAGCGCCGCCTAGATCAGATTGGGCTTCGGCAGGCTCGTAGGAAGGATCTCGATCACCGAGTAGCCGTCCCGCTCGAGCGAGACCGCCTGAAGCTGGGCTTCCTTGAGGGTCGAGTAGGCGATGCCGATGCGGCGGCCGCCCTTGGGCTTTTCCACCCAGACCATGTGTTTGCCGATTGCGGTTGTTGTCATGGCGGACCCTATACAGGCAAACGCCGGCATTAGCGAACAAAGCCCATGCGCCCGTATTGACAAGAAATGAATTTGAATTCATTTCTTTGCGTATGGCCTACCGGCGCACCGAACGGGTCCAGGAGCAGCTTCAGGACAAGCGCGACCGCATCCTGCAGGCGGTCCGCGCGGTTGTGGGCGAGGTTGGCTTCCGCGGCGCCCAGGTCGCGGTCGTGGCCGAAGCGGCCGGCGTGGCGACGGGAACGGTCTATCGGCATTTCCCGTCCAAAGGCGAATTGTTCGCCGAGGCGCTGGCCCTCAATGCGGGCCACGAAGTGAGCGTCATGCAGGCCGTGGCCGACAGCGAGGGAACGGCTACGGCACGGCTGGCCGACGCGATACGCGTGTTCGCGCTCCGCGCCGTGCGGGCACGGCGGCTGGCCTGGGCGATGATCGCCGAGCCGGCCGAGCCCGAAGTCGACGCCGCCCGCCTGAAATCCCGTCGCGCCTTCGCCGATGTGCTGCAAGGCCTGATCGAGGACGGCATCGCTGGCGCAGAGTTCCCGCCGCAGAACGCCCGCATCGCCGCCGCCGGCCTGATCGGCGCCCTGACCGAGGGACTGATCGGCCCACTGGCGCAGGATGCGGAAGCACCGCCCAACGCCTTGACCCTGTCGCGCGAGATCACCGCCTTCTGCCTGCAGGCCGTCTCCGCCCGGCCTTACGAGGAGTCCCGATCATGACCATGACCGACACCGCGGCTCCCCATTGGCAGAACCTGTTCCAACGCCTTCTCGGCGAGATCGACGGACGCACCAGCCCCGACTGGCAGGCCGATGAGGCGAGCCTCGCTCCTGCCCTCTACATCGACCCGGCGCGCTTCGGACGCGAGCGCGAGCGCCTGTTCCGCCGGATGCCGCTCTGCCTCGGTCCCGTCGATCAGCTGCGCGAGCCCGGCAGCGTCATGGCGCGCGAGATCTGCGGCGTGCCGGTGCTGATCACGCGCACACGCGAGGGCGACATAAAGGTGTTCCTGAATGTCTGCCGTCATCGCGGCGCTCGGCTGATCGTGGAAGAGGACGAACCTTGCAAGCGCCAGAGCCTGGTCTGTCCCTATCACGGCTGGACCTACCGGCTCGACGGATCCCTGGCCGGCCTGCCGCGCGCAGAGGCCTTCCCGACGATCGACAAGCACACGCTGGGCTTGCGCGAGCTGCCGTCAGCCGTGCGGCACGGCATGATCTGGGCGGTGCTCGATCCCGCCGCACCCGCGCCCGACATGGCGGCGTTCCTGGGCCCGCTCGACCGCGACCTCGAGGCGATCGATCTCGGCGGCCATCGCCTCTATCGCCAGCACGCCATCAAGCGCGCCGCCAACTGGAAGCTGATCGTCGAGGCATTCCTCGAGATCTATCATCTGACGCGCCTTCACTCCGGCACGATCGGACCCTTCTTCGCCGACGCGGTCTCGGTGAGCGACGCGGTCGGCCCCCACATCCGCTTCCTCGCGGCGCGCGACCGCACGGCCGATATCCGCGAGCTGCCGCCCGAGCGCTGGAGCCCGCAGCATCACGGCACGCTGGTGCACTTCGTGATGCCCAGCAGCATCTTCATCTACCATCCCGGCTACATCAGCCATCCCGGCTACATCAGCCATCTCGGCCTGTTCCCGAGCGCGCCTGATGAGACGCTGTTCGTGCATTCCATGCTGACGCCGGATGTGTCCGAGGACGACAAGGCGGCGGCGCACTGGGCACGCTCGTTCGAGCTGATCGACGGCAAGGTATTCAACTGCGAGGACTTGCCGACCTGCGAGCAGATCCAGCGCGGCATGGGCAGCGGCGCCAACGAGCGGCTGATCGTGGGCCGGCTGGAGCAGAACCTGCAGCGGTTCCACGCCAGCCTGGATGCGGCGCTAGGGTAGAGCCCCGCCCTCGCCCCCTCCGCCCCGTAAGACGGGGCGGAGGGGGTCAGGATTGTGCGCGCTGGTCGAAGTGGAAGACCTTCGAAATGATCTGCCAGCGACCCTCGACGAAGACGAAAGTCAGAAGATCGCTGAAGAATTTGGCGCCGATGGCGCATTCGACGCGGGCGAAGGCCGTCACGGGCCCGGCGAACTCGATGGCGACGATGCGGTCCGCCCGCACCTCGTTCCGGCTCGCGGGCGATGGCCGCTGGTCGACGATCGGGAAGTACTCATCCATGCCGAGATGGACGAGCGTGCCGTCCGTCGCAGAGACATAGTGCGCCTTGGGGTGAAACACCGAGCGCAACAGGGCCGTGTCGCTGTTGTACAGCCCATCGAAATACCGGCCGAGAACGGCGGCGACGGCGGCGAAGTTCGTATCCATCGGTGCAGGCTAATCGCAGTTGGTAACCTTTGTATATGTCATAACCATATGTTACTTCATTTTCAGATAACCTCCCGGTAACCAGCGAAAGCGGCGATGGCGCTCAAGGTACGGAAGAACAAATCGCCCGCACCCCCGCCCACTTGTCCGGTTGGCGAGTGCATGGCGCTTCTTGGCGGTGCGTGGACACCGAACGTCGTCTGGCATCTCAGCGGCGGCCCGCGCCGCTTCGGCGAACTCAGGATCGACATGCCGCCGATCTCGCCGAAGATGTTGAGCGCACGGCTGAAGAAACTAGAGGCGAAGGGCGTCGTCCGGCGCGCGGTCGTTCCGACATCGCCGCCGTCGGTCGAATACGCGCTGACGGAACTAGGGTGCGAGCTCGTACCCGCGATCAACGCGATCGTCCGGATCGGACACAGGCTGAAGAGCAGGCAGGCCTAAAGCCCCGCCCGCACCTGCTGGCGGAGATGATCGATCGGCAGGCGGGCGCCCGCGACCTCGACATGCCAGAAGGTCCAGCCGTTGCAGGCCGGCGCGCCCTGTACCGCCGCGCCCACCTGGTGGATCGAGCCGCGATGCTCGCCCAGCGCATTGGCGGCCGAGAGCGATCCGTCGGCGCGCACGCGGGCATGCAGGCGGCCGCTGTGGTCGCAGAGCACCGTGCCCGGCCGCAGGAGGCCGGCCTCGATCAGCACGCCGAAGGCGATGCGCGGTTCGCTCCGCTTGCTGGGCTTGGGCGTCACGTCCTCGCCCGACAGAGGCTCGATCTCGGCGATGCGTTTGCGCGCGATGGCGGCGTAATCCGGATCGCGCTCGAGGCCGATGAAGCGGCGGCCGAGGCGGCGCGCGACGGCGCCCGTCGTGCCGGTGCCGAAGAAGGGATCGAGGATCACGTCGCCCGGATTGCTAGCCGCCATGATACAGCGGAACAGCAGTGACTCGGGCTTCTGCGTCGGATGCGCCTTCTTGCCGTCCTCGCCCTTCAGGCGTTCGCCGCCGGTGCAGAGCGGCAGCAACCAGTCGGAACGCATCTGCAGGCCCTCGTTCAGCTCCTTCATCGAGTCGTAGTTGAAGGTGTACTTCTTGTTGGCACGATCGCGCGCCGCCCAGATCAGGGTCTCGTGCGCGTTGGTGAAACGCTTGCCGCGGAAGTTCGGCATCGGGTTCGACTTGCGCCAGACGATGTCGTTCAAGAGCCAGAAACCCTGGTCCTGCAGCGCCGTGCCGATGCGGAAGATGTTGTGGTAGCTGCCGATCACCCAGAGCGTGCCCCCGGGTTTCAGCGCGCGACGGGCGGCCGCGAGCCAGGCGCGGGTGAACTGGTCGTAGCGCGCGAAGTCGGCGAACTTGTCCCAGTCGTCGTCGACCGCGTCGACCTTGCTGTGGTCGGGCCGCAGCAGCTCGCCCCCAAGCTGGAGATTGTAGGGCGGGTCGGCGAAGACCATGTCGACGGAAGCTTCGGGCAGCGCCTGCATCAGTTCGATGCAGTCGCCCACCAGGACGCGGTCGAGATTTTCCACAGGCATCTGTGGAAGATGAGTCATCCACCGAGTCCCGGTCAAGAAATTACAATTGATTCAATTATTTACGAGATCGATCCACAAGATCGAGTCGCGCGATTCGATGGACCTACCAGACCTAGGCATGGACGCGCAGCGAAGCGTCGGGTTTTGGAACGACACCCTAGCGACGTTGCTAGACTTGTCCGATCGCGGGAACAGCGACCGCCGGAGCCGCGCCGCGCGCACCTAGCCGCAGCCACGTCCGCAACAGGCTGAAAGGCTTTTCCAGCAGGACGTAGGACAGCGCGCCGGCAAGCAAGGCTGCCAGCAGCCTCACCTCGGTCGAATGGCTCTGCAGCCAGGTTTCGGTGAAGGGCTGCTGCCAGATGTAGACGCTGTAGGAGATGGTGCCGAGGAGGACGAGCGGGGCCGTGTTCAGCACACGGAACGGCCAGAGCCGCGGCCACAGAACCGAAACGACGAGGAGAAGTGCGCAGCCCACGGAGCTGATCGTGTGTCCGGTGAGGTAGAGCGCGACACTGGGGATTTCAGCCAGGCGCGCCTCGGTGGGCAACACCGTCATCGCGGCACCAACCGCTGCCAGCACTGCGGCGACCCAGAGCGGCAACTTCAGAAGACCCGGCCGAAAATGGAAGACGAGGCAGGCGGCCAAGGCGCCGAGGCTGAGCGAGTCGAGGTAGTTGAACGGCGACACCTGGGAGAAGAGGCGCTCGAGCACGCTCTCGTCGACTGACACCGACAGGGCAACGACCCGCGCCGCAACCCTGAAGCCAATAGCCACGGCAACCAGCACAACGCTCCAGATCGCCACGCGGCGTAGTGACAGCCACGGCGCCAGCAGCACGAAGAAGACCGGCCACAGGAGATAGAACTGCAGTTCGACCGACAGCGACCACAGATGGAAACTCGACCACTCGTTGCCGGAGTCGCCGAGGAAGCTCTGGGTGAAGGTGAGTGCGGCCATCCAGTCGGCGGCGGAGAAATCCGCCGCGCCCCAAGCCTGCGTGACTGCCAATACCAACAGGAACGCGACATACACCGGTAACAGGCGAAGGCCACGGCGCAGGATATAGTTGCGGAAATCGATGCCCGAGGTCCTTGCGGCTTCCGACAGCAGCGTGCAGGTGATGAGAAAGGCGCTCAAGACAAAGAAGCAGCGCACGCCCAGCAGACCATAGGCATCACCGGGGCGAACGAAGTGGCTCCACAGAACGGCGGCGCAGAAGACGGCACGCCAGCCATCGAGACAAGGCAAGCGGTCGACAAGAGGCATTGCAAGAGGTGGCAACGCATCGCCACGACGCTTGCGATACATCAGAACGGCCTGCGGGTGATGCTCGGTGCCATGACTTGCGGAGAAGCAGTACCCCGGAAGCGCTTACGACGACATTACTAGATTCGATAGCGATTCTCACTGCAAGCGAATCGCAAGACCCCATGACTCTTGTGCTTAAGCGAGTTCCTGGGCGATCGCCTTCTGCACGCCGGGACGCTCGGCCATGCGGCGGCGGTGATCGATCACCTTCGGGCTGCGCGCAGGTTCGACGCCGTCGGCTTCGAGCCATTGCGCGAGGGTGAAGAGATAGGGATCGCAGATCGTGTAGTGCTCGCCCATCACCCACGGACCTTTCAGCATGTCGCGCTCGACCAACTCGAAGGCGGCGCCGACCGACTCGGGCACCTTACGCTGCATGGCGGCGATGGAAGCCTTGTCGTCGGCATCGACCCAGCGATGGCCGCGCATGCGGTGTGCGTGCGCCACGTGCAGGTGCGAGCAGAGATAGGCGTTGAACGCCTGGACCTGGGCGAAGGCGAAGGGATCGTCCATAAGCGCGAGCCGTGATTTCGGAAAACTCTGCGCGACATAGACCAGCATGGCCGGCGTTTCGGTCAGGATGCCCCTGTCGGTGACAAGCGCCGGCACGCGGGCCTTGGGATTGACCTTGAGGAATTCCGGCGACTTCTGCTGCTCCTTGGCGAAGTCGACGCGCACGGTCGAATAGTCGGCGCCGACCTCTTCGAGCACGATGTGGGTGGCGAGCGAACAGGTGTGAGCGGCGTAGTAGAGTTTCAGCACTGATGTCTCCGTCAGACTTCGGCGTAGACTTCTATGACGTTGCCCTCGGAGTCGCGGAAGAAGATCGCGCGGTGGCCCCAGGCCGGAATGTCGCGCGGCGGGCCCAGCATCTCGACGCCCTGGGCGATCAACTCCGCCTGGCATTCGTCGATCTCGGGTGGCGACACGCGAAAGGCGAGCTGCACCGACGCCGAGCCGGGCGCGCCCGGCCCGTCCTGAAAGACGCCCTCCAGGGTGCGTGGCCGCAGGCAGAGGAGGCCCGAGCCGACATGGAAGCTCACCCACCGGGGCGTCTCCCGTTCGAGGCGGAACTTCATCACCTCGAGATAGAATTTCCGCGCGCGGACCATGTCCTCGCAGAGGAGAACCACGTAGTCGATGTTCCGGATCGAGGCGATGCCCATGCGATCAGACTAACCTGCTGAGGGGCGCGAAGCTCATACGGTGGTGCGGGGTCGGCCCGAGAAGTTCGAGGGCTTTTAGATGCTGCGCGCTGCCGTAGCCGCGGTTGCTCTCCCAGCCGTAGCCGGGAAACGTTTCGGCAAGCTTCGTCATGTGTCGGTCGCGCGCCACCTTGGCGAAGATCGAGGCGGCGGCGATCGAGTAGGAGTGCGCGTCGCCGCCGACGATGGTCTCGGCACGACAGGCGAGGCCGGGCGGGACGCGGTTGCCGTCGACCAGCGCGACGACCGGCGGTTCGGCCAACGCCTGCACCGCGCGACGCATGGCAAGGAAGGTGGCCTGCAGGATGTTGATACGGTCGATCTCCTCGACGCTCGCTTCGGCGATGGCGAACTGCACCGCACCGGAGGCGATCATGGCCTCGTAAGCCTCCTCACGCCGCTCGTGCGTCAGCTTCTTGGAATCGTCGATCAGCTTCAGGAGCTTCCGCGTCGCGCGCGCGCGATCGATGACGGCGGCGGCGGCATAGACCGGGCCGGCCAGCGGTCCGCGCCCGGCCTCGTCGATGCCGGCCACACGTCCGTCGCAACGCAGTTCGAATCGGAAGCTCGGCATTATCCCCATCGAGGCCGGCTAGACTGCGGCCATGTCCCCAAAGTCGTCAGTCGTCGCAGACATCATCGCCCAGGACCCCGTGGCAATGAAACAGCTTCGTGCAGCGCGCGAACTGGCGCTGCCCGACTGGTGCGTCGCCGCCGGCTTCGTGCGCAACCGCGTGTGGGACCACCTGCACGGCATCGTGCCGCCGCGCGCGCCTGTGGATATCGACGTCATCTATTACGACGCGACGGATCTCTCGAGGGAACGCGAGCGGGACTACGAGGCGGCGCTCGACTGCCTGCTGCCCGGCCTGCCCTGGCAGGTCCGCAACCAGGCGCGCATGCATGTCTGGAAGAACCTGCCGCAGCACAAAGATACGGCGGACTCGATGATCTACTGGCTGGAGAGCGTGACCGGGATCGGCGTGCGGCTCGAAGCCGACGACCGGCTCACCGTGGTCGCCCCGCTCGGCACCGACGATCTCCTGAACCTGCGGTGCCGGCCGACGGAATTCGGCCGCACAAAGCTTCACGAATATGAGGAGCGCATCTCGACGAAGCGCTGGCGCGAGCTGTGGCCGAAGGTGCAGTTCCTCGATTGATCGAAGCAAGGTCTCTCCACTTCGCCTCGCTGCGCTCGACTCCGGTTCGGGCGGAGTAATCTCCGCCCTGAGACGACGGTGGGTATTCCTACAACAACCTCATCTGCCGCGCGTCGCGCCTGGCGTCGACCAGCGCGGTGCGCGCGGACTCAGGCACATGGAACGCCGACGTGTCGAGCCGGTAGCGCGTGCGGTTGAGGCCGAGCCTCCTGGTGGCGGCGGCAAAGCGCGCGCTCAGCAGCTGGGCGATCGGCCCCTCGCCCTTCATGCGCGTGCCGAACTCGGCCTGGTAGAGCTCGCCGCCGCGGATCTGCCGGATCAGCGACAGCACGCGCTCGGCGCGGTCGGGCCGGTGGGTGCGCAGCCATTCCTCGAACAGTTCCTTGATCTCGAGCGGCAGGCGCAGAACGATGTAACCGGCGCGCGTGGCGCCGGCATCCACCGCGGCCTCGAGGATCGATTCCATTTCATGGTCGTTCAGGCCCGGGATCATCGGCGAGGTCATGACGCCCACGGGAATGCCGGCGCTCGCCAGGGCGTGAATGGCGTCGAGCCGGCGCTGCGGCGTCGAGGCGCGCGGTTCCATCGCCCGCGCGAGATCCTTGTCGAGGGTCGTCACCGACAGGAACACTTCCACGAGATTGCGTTTGGCCATGTCGCCCAGGATGTCGATATCGCGCGTCACCATGTGGTTCTTGGTGACGATGCCCAGCGGATTGTTGAAATCGCTCAGCACGCGGAGGATCTGGCGCGTGACCTTCAGCTCGCGCTCGACCGGCTGGTAGGGATCGGTGTTGGTGCCCATGGCGATCACGTCGCAGCGGTACTTGGGCGAGGCCAGCTCGGCCGCGAGCAGCTTGGCCGCCTCGGGCTTGAACAGGATCTTGGTTTCGAAATCGAGGCCGGGCGAGAGGCCGAGATAGGCATGCGTCGGTCGGGCGAAGCAGTAGATGCAGCCGTGCTCGCAACCGCGATAGGGATTGATCGAGCGGTCGAAGGGAATGTCGGGCGAGGAATTGCGCGCGAGGATGGTGCGCGTGGCGTCGCGCGTCAGCGTCGTGCGCAGGGGCGGCAGTTCGTCGTCCTCGGCCGCCGCCGCGACTTCGGCTTCCCAGCCGTCGGTGGTGCGGATGCGCTTCTCGGCGTCGTAGCGGCTCGTCTCGTTCGACAGCGCGCCGCGGCCCTTGTGCACGGGCTCGGCGATCGGGTCGTCGGGATAGTCGGGCGGAGCGGTTGGCCTCATGCATCGACTATTGGAACAAAAAGAGAACGAGTCAAGCTGCCACCCCTAGTAGCCGTTGTGACAGGCCGCTGCCATCCCTAGAGAGAAACCATGACCACGATCGAGTTACGCACCGCTCGCCCCGAAGACAGGGACTTCCTGCAAGCCCTGTCGCCCCGCCTGTCCAGTGTCCCCGGTCCGGCATGGCACGACCTCGCGGCAATGGAAGGCTTCCAGGCGCGCTACATGGCGGCGACCTTTGCCGCGGCTGACGACAGCTCGCAGACGCTCATCGCCTGGTCGAGCGAAGGACGACGCCTCGGCTACGTCCATATGCGGCCGGCCAAGGACGGCGTGACCGAGGAGCCCTGCGGCTATGTCTCGCTGCTCGCCGTCGACAAGGACGCCGAAGGATCGGGCGTGGCGACACGGCTCATGGCCGCGGCCGAAGACTGGGCACGAGCACGCGGCTACCGGTTCCTGAGCCTCGACGTGTTCGCCGACAATCGGCGGGCGGTCGACTTCTACAAACGCGGCAGCTTCGAGGCCGAGACGCTCCGCATGGTGAAGCCGCTATAGCCATTCGGCGCGAATGGCCCGGATGGTTTCGCGATCGAAGCACTGATCGATCCGGGATTTGAGGTGGGCCCTCATGGCCGGCTCCAATCCTGCGTCGCTCCATTGGCCGGGATCGTCCGGATCGCGGGCCTGGCTGGTCTGGACCCGCCAGCGAGCCATGAACATGGTGGTCCGGAGCCAGGTGAGCCGCCGCATCGGCACCAGCCAGGGTTCGAGCGCCGCCGCCCGTGTCTTGCCGATCCTTGCGAGATAGTGGGCGTAGAAGCCCGCCACCTGCCCCGGCGTCAGGATCTTTCCGACCTCTGGATGCCAGAGCGTCGAGGTGGGCAGCGTGGCATGCGCGAGATCGATGGCGGGCGAGCCGACGTGGACCTTTTCCAGATCGACGAACCAGGCCGTGCCATCCGGTGTCATGATGAAGTTGCCCGGATGCGTGTCGGCCAGCGCGATGGTGAGCGGCTGCGGCCGCTTGGCGATGGCCAGCGCCATGCCGCGCATCAGGCGCAGCTCCTCGGCGATCTCGGCGCGCGCGCCCTGGTCGGGCACGGCCTTGTCGAGGAAACGGAGCGCGCCCTGCTCGATCACTTCCAGCGTTTCCAGGAAGGGATTCTTCTGCCGCGGGATCGGCGAGGTGGCCGGCGGCTTCTTCAGGGAATGAATCGCCGCCAGCGAGGCCGCGATCGCGCCGAGGTCGCGCGGCAGCGTCGGAACCTGGCCGTCGATGCGATCCACGATCAGCGCACCACCAGGCAGGCCCGGGCGCGGCTCCACGATGTCGTGCAGGGCCGGCGTGCACTTGCTGGGGGCGAGAAGACGGAAGGCCGCCGCCTGGGTTTCGAGCCGCGCCGCCGCCGCCGCGTCACCTTCATAGGCATAAGCCACGCGCGCGATCAGGCCGCCGGGCAGGCTGACATGGCCATGCGCCGTGCCGGTCGCCGGCAGCGGTTCGAGATCTTCGGCGGTCAGATTGGCGAAGCGCGGCAGGTTCTTCAGGGCCGCCAGGAGGGCATCAATCACTGCCCCTCACCCGCTCCTGGGCATCTTGCCTTCGTTCAGCCGCGGCATCAGCTCGGCGAAGTTGCAGGGCCTGAAGCGGATGTCGAGCTGCTGGCGCAGGATATCGTCCCAGCCGTCCTTGCAGGCGCCGGTCGAGCCGGGCAGCGCGAAGATGTAGGTGGCGTTGGCCACGCCCGCGGTGGCGCGGCTCTGCATGGTCGAGGTACCGATCTTCTGGAAGCTGATCCAGCGGAAGGTCTCGCCGAAGCCCTCGATCTTCTTCTCGAACAGCGCCTCCAGCGCCTCGGGCGTGACATCGCGGCCGGTGACGCCGGTGCCGCCTGTGGTGATCACGACCTCGACCCTGGGATCGTCGATCCATTTCTTCACCTGGGCGCGGATCAGCGCCACGTCGTCGGTGACGATGGCGCGGTCGGCCAGGGTGTGGCCGTCGCGCTGGAGGCGTTCGACCAGGGTGTCGCCGGATTTGTCGGTCTCCAGCGTGCGGGTGTCGGAAACCGTCAGCACGGCGATGTTGACCGGCTTGAAGGGTTTGCTCTCGTCGATGCGATTCATGGCTTCATTCTATAGCCAGCACCTTGCCGAGGCGAGGTCGGCGGCCTAAATCGAGGGCATGACTGATTGGAAACACGATGGCGTCCGCGTCATCCCCGCCGGCTCGCTCGACACCAATACCGCCCAGACGCCGGGCATGAATCGCGCTGCGGCCATCAATTTCGCCCGCGTCGGCGCCCAGAAGTTGTGGGCCGGCACGGTCACCATCCATGCCCACGCCAAAACCGGCGCCCATCATCACGGTCACCTCGAGAGCGTGATCTATGTCGTGAAAGGCAAGGCGCGCATGCGCTGGGGCGACCAGTTGCAGTTCACCGCCGAGGCCGGGCCGGGCGACTTCATCTATGTGCCGCCCTACGTGCCGCACCAGGAGATCAACGCCTCGGAGACCGAGCCGCTGGAATGCGTGCTGGTCCGCTCCGACAACGAGGCCGTGGCGATCAACATCGACATCACGCCGGCCGAGAAAGTCGAAGAAGTCTACTGGGTGGATCCCACGCATCCACACCCTCATAAGCACTAGCGCTGCGCGCTAGTGCTTATGAGGGTGGGCGGGCGGCAGCGCATTCCAGCGGCTTGGCTACAAGCCGCGAATGCGCGAGAGCCCGCACCGCGCAGAATAGACATGATGCGCCACTGGAGTGGCGCGCTCCCAGCTAAGACCCCGCCCTCGCCTCCGCCGACCGGTCCCACAGGTTCGGCAGCGCCTGGTTGGTGTAGCCCGACACGAACAACTTGGGCTCGCCACTCGCCTCATCGAACGTATGCCGGCGCACGGCGCCGATGTTGCCGCCATAGACATGGATGCTGATCGAGCCGCAATCGCTCAAGGCATTCGTCACCTGATGAATGTCCCCCAGCGCCGGTAGCAGCGCCTCGACGTCGCCCGGTGCCAGCGTCGCAAGCTCTCCCATCGCGAGCGCGCCCGTCACCGGATCGCGCACAAAACGCTGCGACGTCTCCGAGCCGCGCAGCATGCCGACCAGGCCCCACATCTGATGATCGTGGACCGGCGTGCAGGCCGACGGCGCCCAGACGAAGCTCACGACGCAGAAGCGCTCGAACGGATCGCACCACAGCAGGTTCTGCGCGTAGCCGTGCGGCGGACATTTCGCCATGGCCTCGGGCAGCCAGTCGTCGTGCCTCACCAACTCGCCCAGCAGCTTGGCGCCGACCTCGATGGTCGCCGCCTCGTCCCGGTCCTGCCACGCGCCACCGACCAGGGATGTCATGTCGCCGATGAAACGGCGCAGGCGATCGACGCTCATTCGGCAGCCTTTCGCAGCCCCTCGCCGCCCAGCACGGCCTCGGTGCTGGCGCCCAGCGCCGGCGGTTCGCGACGCTTGCGAAGATCGGTGCCGGAAATCTTCACGGGCACGCCGAAGGTCTTTGTCTTCACGCCCGACGGCAGTTCCATCTCCTCGACCCAGCCCATGTGCTGGACCTGCGGATCGGCCAGGATCTCGCTATAGGTGTTGATGCGGCCCTGCGGGACGCCCGCCTTCTCGAAGGCGGCCAGCCAGTGGTCGACTCCCTGCCTGGCGAACTCGACCTCGAGCAGATCTTTTAGCGGCCCCTGGTGCTCGGCCCGCGACAAGGTCGTCTTGAAGCGCGGATCGTCCAGCAGATCGGGCCGGCCCACGACTTGGGTCACGGACTCCCACAATTTGTTGTTGCCGGCGGCAATGACGAAATGACCGTCGCTTGCCCTAAATGCCTGGTAGGGCGCGTTGCGCGGATGCGCCGAGCCCAGCTTCTTCGGGTCGCGGCCGGTGCCGAAATATTCGCTGGTCTGAAGCGCGGCCATGCCGAGGCTGCAGCCCAGCATCGAGGCATCGATATGCGCGCCCGCCCCGCCGCCCGCCACGCGACGCAGAACCGAGACGATGGAGAAGGCGGCGTAAAGCCCGGTGCCGGTATCGGAGACGGGCACACCGCATTTCACCGGCGCGCCACCCGGCTCGCCGGTCACGCTCATGATGCCGCTCATCGCCTGCACCGTGACGTCGAAGCCGCCCTCGGCGGAGCGCGGCCCGCTCTGGCCGAAGGCCGAGATCGAGCAATAGACCAGGCCGGGCTTCTCCCTGGCGAACGACTCGTAGCCGAGGCCGAGGCGATCCATCACGCCCGGCCGGTTGTTCTCAAGCACGACGTCGGCCGACAGGATCAGCTCGCGCGCCGCCGCCTTGTGCGCGGGATTTTTCAGATCGAGCACGACCGAGCGCTTGTTGCGGTTGATCGAGGCGAAATTCTCGCTGAAGCCTTCATTGATCGGCGGCCACTGGCGCATCATGTCGCCTTCGGGTGGCTCGACCTTGATCACCTCGGCGCCCATGTCGGCCAACAGCATGCCGCAATAGGGGCCGGCCAGGACCTGGCAGAATTCGACGACTTTTACCCCCGCCAACGGCAACATGGGCTAACGCCTTGTATCCTGCGCCGTGTAGCGCGGCCATTCGTGAGCGGCGATCTGGTCGAGCGACGGCGTCGGCTGGCCGAGGCGGACCTGGTACAGCCAGTAGTTCGCCAGCACGCGCTGCACGAAGTCTCGGGTCTCGTGGAGCGGGATCGAGGCGATGTAGAGCAGCGGATCCTGCGAGGCGTTGAGCGAGCCATCCCACTTCATGACGTTACCCGGGCCGCCGTTGTAGCCGGCGGTGGTGCGCACCAGATTGTTGTCGACGTCGTTCAGGAGCTGCGAGATGTAGGCTTGGCCAAGTGCCACGTTGGTCGACGGCTCGTAGGGATTGCCGGCGCCATGGTCAGGAATATACCGGGTCGCCACGAGCCGCGCGGTGCTGGGCATCAACTGCATCAGCCCCATGGCGCCGACGTAGGAGCGCGCCTTGGGGTTGAACGCCGATTCCTGGCGCATGAAACCGTAGACCAGCGCGCGATCGACGGTGAAGCCGCCCGCGGGCTGCCACGGCGGGATCGGATACATGGCGCCATCGTAGCCCTTGATATTGTGGCGCTGGTCCCAGTTGGCGTTGCCGACACGCACCGAGAGGCCGGGAAGTGCCGCCTTGTTGGCGAGACCCAGCACGGCCTCGACATACTGCGGATCGGCATCGATCGAACCGGCGTAGAGTTCGCGCTCGGCGGCCGTCGTGGCACCGAGCTGCAGCAGGGCAAGAGCGCGCTTGCCGGTGCGGTCATTACGCAGCAGATCGGACTTGCGGCGATCAAGCTCGGGCACCTTCCAGTCCGGCGCGATCTGCATGCCGAGCGCCTTCTGCGCCACCAGACCATAGAAGGTGCGACCATGCAGCGCCGCGCGCTTGAGGTAGGGCGCGAATTTCTGCGGATTGCCGGCCAGCAGGTTGGCGCGCCCGGCCCAGAAGGAGCCGGCGGAGAGCGTCCAGGACGAAGCGCGGTCGGGCGGCGCATCGGCCACCAGCTCGAAGCGACGCGCCGCCTCGGCCATGTTGCCGCGTGTAAAAGCCGACACGGCGGCGGTCCAATTGGCATCGGGCGGCAGGCCGACCTCGACCGGGACCTGCACGCCACGCTGCGAGTCGGCTTCGAGCGCGCGCGTGCGGATGCGGCCACGCCACAGCTCGACTTCCTGCGGCCCCAGTGTGTCGGCGGTCGACTTGCGGTCGAGCAGGACGAAGGCGGCGTTGTAACCGCTGTCATCGATCATGTGCTGCAGACGCGCACGAAGGTCGGCGGCCTGCGAGGCGTCGCCGCCGGTCACGGTCCGGGCGGCGGCAAAGCTCGGCGAGCCCGGCGTGAAGCCGACGAAACTCGCCGGCGTCAACGCGGGTCCGCCCGGCGTGCGACGGGCCAGCGC
The DNA here is from genome assembly GCF_004296935.1 of Reyranella sp. Classification (GTDB taxonomy): domain Bacteria; phylum Pseudomonadota; class Alphaproteobacteria; order Reyranellales; family Reyranellaceae; genus Reyranella. Next base: position 37,721 of record NZ_SCVH01000042.1, on the reverse strand, counting down.
CAGCTTGTAGATCGCCGGCGCGTCCGGATGGTCGTTGTAGTCCTGCAGCCAGGTGGCGAGTTCCTCGTAGCGCGCCGGATAGCCCTGGCTCAGCAGGCGCTGGGCGCCGACGTAGCCCATCAGGGTCTTGTCGGTCTGCTTGGCGATCTCGGCATCTGCCTGGCTCCACTGGCCGGCGGCCTGGGCCTGGAAGATGCGCCGGTAGCGGTCGCGGCTTTCGGTATCAAGGACGGTCGGCAGATCGGCCACGACCGGCGCTTCGTCGAGTTCGATGACCGGTGCTGCCGGCACGAAGACGGGGCGGCGGGCTTGTGGAGCCGGACGGGCGGCGGGCCGGGCCGTTGCTGCCACGGGCTTGGCCGCCGCGGGCGGCTTGGCGGGCGGCTTGGTCGTCGTTGTTTGCGCCGCCGCGATCTGGATGAGGGCGGAAGCCGCCATCAGGGTCGCCGCGCCCAGCATAACGACGGGGAGGATCTTTCTCATGGTCCCACCGTAGTTGGACTTACCGTGTGGCGACAAGCGCCGGATGGCTATACTGCGCCCAAACGGAGGATCAAATGAACCTGCATCAAGAGCGTGCCGCCGCCGTGCGGCGCCTGGTCGACGAGGCGCGACGCATCGAGAAGAGTGGTGTCACCGTCGCCGCCCTGGAGAAGATCGGTGGCCTGCTGTCGTCGCTGGCGGGACGCGCCGAGCTCTTTCCCCAGGACGAGTTTCCGCTCGGCCCCGATGGCGGCATCTATCGCCTGAGCGAGGATTCCGACCATCGCTTCGCGCTCTATGCCTCGGCCGGCGGGCCCGGCAAGAAGGTGCCGCCGCACAATCACACGACCTGGGCGATCATCGCCGGCGTCCATGGCGCCGAGCGCAACGTCGTCTACGAGCGCCTCGACAACGGCGCGCGCGAGGGCTTCGTTCAATTGCGCGAGGCACAGGCCAAGGAAAAGACCCTGAAGCGCGGCGACGTCATCGCCTACCTGCCGGACGATTTTCACCACATCGAGACGCCGGCGGGATCGGGCAATGCGCTCCATCTCCATTTCTACGGTCTCAGCCTCGAACATCTGCCGGATCGCGTCAGCGTCGATATGGCCACCGGCGCCGCCAAGCGTTTCATGGCGATCCCCAAGATCCTGACTCCACTGCTCACCGTGCAGCAGGTGAAGGCGATGCTGAAATCGGGCGAGGTGTTCGCGTTCTTCGACGTGCGCGAGGAAGGCGAGTTCTCGACCCAGGGACATCCGCTGTTCGCCACGCCCCTTCCCCTCTCCCGGCTCGAGCCGCGCGCGCTCGCCCTGTTGCCCGACCCGCACACGCGCATCGTGCTGATGGACAGCGGCGAGGAGGGCCACGACAGCCAATGGGGTGGCCGCGCCAACCGCGCCGCCGCGCGCCTGTCAAAGCTGGGCTACACCAACGTCGCCGTCGTGAAGGACGGGCTGAAGGCGTGGGCCGCGGCGGGCTATGAGGTCTTCACCGGCGTCAACGTGCCCAGCAAGGCGTTCGGCGAAGTGGTCGAGCACGGCAACGACACGCCACGCATCGATGCCGCCGACGTGCAGAAGCTCTTGGACTCCAAGGCCGACATGGTGATCCTCGATTCGCGGCCGTTGCCGGAATTCACCAACATGTCGATCCCCGGCGGCATCGACTGCCCGGGGGCGGAGCTCGTCTATCGCGTCAAGGATTTCGTGCCGAACCCCGACACGCTGGTGGTCGTCAATTGCGCCGGCCGCACGCGCTCGATCATCGGCGCCCAGTCACTGATCAACGCGGGCCTCCCCAACAAGGTGATGGCGCTCAAGAACGGCACCATGGGCTGGCACCTCGCCGGCCTGAAGGTGGCGCGCGGCGAGACCAGGAGTTTTGGGCCGCAAGGCCTGGAGGCGGCAAAGTTCGCGCAGGCGGCCGCGGCCAATATCGCCAAGAAGATGAACATCAAGAAGATCGACAAGGCGGGCCTCGCCAGGCTCGAGGCGAAGGGCGGTCCGCTCTACCGCCTCGATGTGCGCGATCCGGCCGAATACGCCCAGGGCCATCTGAAAGGTTTCAGGCATGCCGCCGGCGGCCAGCTCGTGCAGGCGACCGATCAATATGTCGGCGCGCGCAACGCCACCATCGTGCTGCACGACAACGACGGCGTGCGCGCCACCATGACGGCGCACTGGCTGGTCCAGATGGGCTGGAACGACGTCCACGTCCTCGGCCACAAGCCTGTGCCGGCCGAACTCACGACCGAGGCCGAGCCGCGCTACCCGCAAGGCTTCGTGGTGCCCAAGCCCAAGTCGGTGACGGCGCCTGAGCTCGACACGTCGCTCGCGGCCACCCTGGTGATCGATCTCGACACCAGCCTTCGCTATCGCGACGGCCATGTGCCGGGCGCCTGGTTCGCCGTACGCGCCAACCTGGCCAAGACCATTCCCGAGATGCTGGCGCAACAGAAAGGGGTGACCCGCATCGTGCTGGTCTCGCCCGACGGCGAGATCGCGGCCCTGGCCGCATCGGAGGCCAAGGCGGCGGCCGGCGCGCTGCCGGTGGCCATACTGGCGGGCGGCATGCAGGCTTGGCGCGACGCCAAGCTCGCGCTCGAGACCGGGCACGTCCGGATGGCCGACCCGCCGACCGACGTCTGGTACCGGCCTTACGACTTCAAGGAGGACGTCGAGGCGGCCATGCGCCAGTACCTCGATTGGGAGGTCGATCTGGTGCCGCAGGTGGTGCGCGACGGCGATGCGACCTTCTCGGTTTTGAAGGCGCCGGCGAGCTCTGCTGGAAGCCACTAACCGGTTGTCAAACAACGGAAATCGGTTCCTTGACAGGGCCCGACCCACCCCCTAGACATCGCCCCGCCTGGGGGGCGGCGAGGATATTCATCTATCGACGTCGTCCGAGGGCAGAAGCGATGGAAACACCCGATCCCGTAGGCGACCGCCGGCGTGTCGACGACCTGGATGCCCGCCTCAAGGCGGCACGCGGAAAGGTCGAGAAACCGCCTCAGAATGGCGGCCAACGCAGCGGAATGTCGCACCGGCAAACGAGCGTTGCCTATCGCGTCTTGGTGGATATGATCGCGGGCCTTTTGGTCGGGGGGTTCTTCGGCTACTGGCTCGACCGCTGGCTGGGCTGGGCACCGTTTGCCTTGGTGGTCGGCCTCTTGGTGGGGTTCGTCGCAGGCGCCTACAATGCATGGCGCGCCATCCGGGTCTATTCGGATGCGGCGGCGAAAGGCGACGACGAAGGTCGGCGCCTGCCCTAGTAGCGGTTCGTGGGCGTTGATTGAGTGGGGAAGGCCTAAATGCATAGCCCGATGGAGCAGTTCGAGATCAAGCGACTGCTCGATTTCAAGATCGGCGGCCTCGACGCCTCTTTCACGAATTCCTCCCTCTGGATGATCATCGCCGTCATTCTGGCGACGGGCGTGTTCGTGATGGGCATGCGCCAGCGGGCGCTGGTGCCGGGCCGCCTGCAGTCGGTCGCCGAACTGGGCTACGAGTTCATCGCCGGCATGGTGCGCGACAACGTCGGCGACCAGGGCAAGAAGTACTTCCCGTTCATCCTGACGCTCTTCATCTTCATCCTGTTCGCCAACGTGCTGGGCATGGTGCCCTACTCGTTCACGCCGACCAGCCATATCGTCGTCACCTTCGCGATGGCGCTGTTCGTGTTCGTGGGCGTCACCCTCATCGGCCTCGCCAGGCACGGCCTGCACTTCTTCTCGCTGTTCGTGCCCAAGGGCGTTCCCTGGGTGCTCCTGCTGCTGCTGGTGCCGATCGAGATCATCTCCTACTTCATCCGCCCCTTCAGCCTGTCGATCCGCCTGTTCGCCAACATGCTGGCCGGCCACACCATGCTGAAGGTGTTCGGCGGCTTCGTCGTCATGCTGGGCCTGATCGGCGGCTGGGCGCCGCTCGCCTTCATCGTCGTGTTCACCGGCCTGGAACTCCTGATCGCGTTCCTGCAGGCCTATGTGTTCGCCATCCTGACCTGCCTTTATCTGAACGACGCCATCCACCTGCATCACTAACGAAGGGATAATCATCATGGACGCTTCTGCAGCCAAGCTCATCGGTGCCGGCCTCGCCACCATCGCCCTCGCCGGCGTCGGCGTCGGCATCGGCAACATCTTCGGCAGCTTCGTCTCGGGCGCGCTGCGCAACCCGGAAGCCGCTCCCCGCGTGTTCGGCAACGTGCTGCTGGGCTTCGCGCTCACCGAGGCGGTCGCGCTGTTCGCGCTGGTCATCGCCTTCATGATCCTGTTCGTGTTCTAAGCCAGCCGGCTTGGAACTGAAGATCATGCGTACACCGGTCTACAGCGCACTCGCGGCGGGACTAGTCTCGTTCGCCGTGAGCGGCACGGCGGCGGCAAAGTCCGGCGGCATGCCGCAGCTCGACGTCCACAGCTTCGCGCCACAGCTCGTCTGGCTCGTGATCGCGTTCGTGGCGCTGTACCTGGTGATGTCGAGGCTCGCGGTGCCCGCGATCTCCGACACGCTGGCCAAGCGGCAGGCCAAGATCCAGGGCGACCTCGACGCGGCCGAGAAGGCCAACGAGGACACGCGGGCACTGGTCGCGGCCTACGAGAAGCGCCTGGCCGACGCGCGCGAGGAATCGCGCCGTCTGCAGCGCCAGCAGGCCGAAGCCGACAGCACCGTGGCCACGGCGCGCTTCAACGAACTCGCCGAGCGGCTGAACGGCCGCATCGCCGAGGCCGAGAAGCGCATCGCCGGCCAGCGCGATACGGTCATGGCCGGCCTCGAGCAGATGGCGGGCGAGATCGCCCAGAGCGCCTATGCCAAGCTCGCCGGTCAGCCGGCCGACGGCGCGGCGCTCGGGGCCAAGGTCGCCACCGCCGTGAAGGGGACCAGCCGATGATCGGCACTGCCTGGGCCGCCGGCGCCGGCGCCGGCCAGGAAAGCCTGTTTTCCGACCCGGCCTTCTGGGTCGCCGTCGCCTTCCTCCTGTTCTTTGCCCTCGCGGGCAAGGTCCTGTGGAAGAAGATCACGGAGATGCTCGACAAGCGCACGGCGGGCATCGCCAAGGCGCTCGCCGACGCCGATCAGCTGCGCGCCGATGCCCTGAAAGCCAAGACCGAAGCCGACCGCACGCTCGCCCAGGCGGCGACCGAGGCCGGCGCCATCGTCCAGCAGGCCCGCGAGGAAGCCGCCCGCATGCAGGCGCGCGCCGCCGCGAACCTCGAGACCGCCGTCGCGCTGCGCGAGCAGCAGGCGCTCGACCGCATTGCCCAGTCCGAGGCCCAGGCGACCAAGCAGGTGCGCGACACCGCCGTCGACGTGGCGCTCGCGGCCACCCGCGCACTGCTGCGCGAGCAGGTCGGTTCGGGCCGCACGCAGGCCCTGGTCGACGAGGCGATCGCCGAACTGCCGAAACGCCTGCACTGATCTTTCGAAATTCGGATCGCCCGCACAAAACCAATCGCGGGCTACCTGGTGCCCCCGCCGCAAGGCGGGGGCTTTTTCTTGGCCCAGATTCTTGGCCCAGGCCTGGCCCAACTTTTCGATTTTGGCCCAAACCGACATACACAAAATCGGCTCTCCGCGCGCCGGAAAGCCAATGAATCTGCGATTTTACCCGGCCCGGCGGGCCCACCTGAAACGTGGGAGTATTGGGCCCGAAAGTGGGCCCGGAAGAGGCCCCCGGCGGGCCCCAGTTCCCCCTCATCGGCCGTCGTCATCTCCTGCCCCGTCGCGCCCGCTTGCAGCAGCGTCGTTTCGTGCCTTGCCGACGGCCGTCGGGAAGGCGGGGTCCGTTGTTGTCTCATCCACGGGTCAGGACCCGTGGCGGCTGCACCAAGCGCTTCTGCGCGAACCCGCGGGCGGCCGCGGGCAGGTCTTGCCGGAAAACGAAAAAAGCCGGCACGAGAAGGGCCAGCCTATCGAAAATATAGGCTAAAACCTGCTGAAATGTCAAATCTATCTTCGTGCCTTCAGGTCTGCGGCCTGTAGACCGTCGGAATCCGGGCCAGGTCCTGCAGCAGGTCGGGCGGCAGGTCGGCCGGTTTCGAGGAATTGGCGCTGGCGCTGATGGAATCGACCAGGCCGCCGAAGCGCGCCTCGATCGCCTGGGCGATCTGGTCATGGCGGCCGACCGCGGCGAACAGGTGCACGACATCGTCCGGCACCTCGGCGGCGATCTCGTTCCATTGGCCCGCCTTGGTCATGGCGTTGAGCTTGCGGCCGAGATCGCCCAGCCCGTGCTCCTCGAACACCGGCCAGTAGGCCGGCGTCGAGCCATAGAAGGCCACGCGATAGCGCACCCAGTCGAACAGCTTCTGGACCGCCGCGTCGTCCTTGCCGGTGACGACGAAGCCGCCACCCGAGATCTCGAATTTTTCCCGCGCGCGTCCCGTCCTGGAAAGCCCCTCCGAGAGGATCGGCATGACCTTGTTCTCGAGGTACTTGCGTGTGCAGAAGACGTGGAGCTTGGCGCCGTCGCTTTCCTCCGCCGCCACCTTCAGCATGGCCGGGCCGACGGCGGCGAGGCCGATGCGCGGCGCGGGAGCGTCATAGGCCTCGGGCACGAAGTTGGGCGTCATCAGGGTGAAGCGGTAGTGCTTGCCCTCGTAGCTGAGCTTGCCGTCGCCCTTCCACGCCGCCCAGATCGCCCGCACCGCCTGGATGTATTCGCGCATGCGCGGTGCCGGCGGCGACCACGGCACGGAGAAGCGCCGCTCGTTGTGGGCGCGGATCTGCGAACCGAGACCCAGCGTGAAGCGCCCGCCGGTGCTGGCCGCGAGGTCCCAGCCGATGTTGGCCGCGACCATCGGCGAGCGCGGAAAGGAGATGGCGACGCCGGTGTGCAGCTCGATTTTCCTAGTCGCAACGCCCGCGACGGCCAGCGCCAGGAACGGGTCGTGCCGGTTCTCCTGGGTGCTGACGCCGGTGTAGCCGGTCGCCTCGATCGCCTGAGCGGCAGGACCGACCTTGCGCAGGTCTTCCTGCGGGAGGGTGGTGAAGACTCTCATTAGCGCTATCCTGCCCCCGGATCGGGCCGCAGCCCAGAATCTTTCCGACGATCGCCTTCAGACTCCTCTCCCCCGATAGGGGGAGAGGGCGGGTGAGGGGGTTACGCACGTCGACTCCCCCTCACCTAACCTCTCCCCCTAGCGGGGGAGAGGAAAATGAAATGGAGGAAGCATGAGTGTCTACTCCGCCGCCTGCTTCACCGGATCGGTCTCCGGCGGATTGTTCGACGGCTTCCAGCGCAGGATCGGCTTGCGGGCGGCCAGCGTCTCGTCGAGGCGGCGGCGTGGGGCGTAGAGCGGGGCTGCCTTGAACGCCTCGGCCGCGGTGCCGGTCTTGGCCCTGGCGGCGAGCGAGCGCAGCGCGCCGATGAACTGGTCCAGGTCTTCCTTGGCCACGCTCTCGGTCGGTTCGATCAGCATCGCGCCATGCACCACCAGCGGGAAGTACATGGTCATCGGGTGATAGCCCTCGTCGATCATCGCCTTGGCGAAGTCGAGGGTGCTGACGCCGGTGTCCTTGAGGAAGCTGTCGTCGAACAGCGCCTCGTGCATGCACGGGCCGTCGAAGGCCGGGCTCATCGTGTCCTTGAGCGCCGCCATCACATAGTTGGCGCTCAGCACCGCATCCTCGGAGGCCTGCTTCAACCCGTCGGCGCCGTGGCTCATGATGTAGGCCAGCGCGCGCGTGAACATGCCCATCTGACCGTGGAACGCCTTCAGCCGCCCGAGCGGCGTGCCCTCGACCTTTGATTCGTCCTCGGCCACGCGCCACGTCGCGCCGTCCTTCACGATCCATGGATAGGGCGCATAGGGCGCCAGCGCCGCCGACAGCACGACCGGTCCCGCACCCGGCCCGCCGCCGCCGTGCGGCGTCGAGAAGGTCTTGTGCAGGTTGATGTGCATGCAGTCGACGCCAAGGTCGCCCGGCCGCACGCGGCCGGCAATGGCGTTGAAGTTGGCGCCGTCGCAGTAGAAGTAGGCACCTGCCGCATGCACGGCCTGGGCGATCTCGACGATCTCGCTCTCGAACAGGCCGCAGGTGTTGGGATTGGTCAGCATGATCGCCGCCACGTCGGGGCCGAGCGCGGCCTTCAACGCGGTGAGATCGACTCGGCCGCGGTCGTTGGCCGGGATCGGCTTCACGGTGAAGCCGATCGCCGCCGCCGTCGCGGGATTGGTGCCGTGCGCCGACTCGGGCGCCAGCACCGTCTTGCGCTGGGCGCGTTCACCGCGCGCCTTGAGGGCGGCGGCGATCGCCATCATGCCGCACATCTCGCCGTGCGCGCCGGCGGCCGGCGACATGGCCACGGCCGGCATGCCGGTCAGGGTCTTCAGCCAATGCGCGAGGCGGTCGATCAGTTCCAGCGCGCCCTGCACGGTCGAGACCGGCTGCAGCGGGTGGAGATCGCCGATGCCGGGCAGGCGCGCCACCTTCTCGTTGATGCGCGGATTGTGCTTCATGGTGCACGAGCCCAGCGGATAGACGCCCATGTCGATGGCGTAGTTCTTCTGGCTGAGCCGCGTGTAGTGCTGCACCACCTGCGGCTCGGAAAGACCCGGCAGGCCGATGTCGCCGGTGCGGCGCAGGCCGTTGAGCCGATCCTTGACCCTGGGCGGCTCCGGCAGATCGACGCCGCAGCGTCCCGGCTGACCCATCTCGAAGATCAAGGGTTCCTCGATCTGCAGCGCGCGGTTGCCGGTGTAGGTGGCAGCCTCGGCGGTACCGCCCGATACGATGCCGCCGGTCCGTCCTTGAGAGCGATCCTGCGAGCTGGCCATCACAGCACCTCCTTCATCGCGGCGACGAGCGGACCCATGCCGTGCTCGGTCGCCGTTTCGGTCGCCGCCAGCAGCAGCAGGTTCTCGACCGAGGGATCATTCGGGATCAGGCGCGACACCGGCAGGCCGCCCAGGATGCGCCTGGCCGCCAGCGCCTCGACCACCGGCGCGGCGGGCCTGGGCAGCCGCACGGTGAACTCGTTGAAGAAGCTCCCGTTCAGCAGTTTCACGCCGGGGATGGCCGCGACGCGATCGGCCAGCTCCGAGGCCTTGGCGTGGTTGATCTCGGCCAGGCGCCGGAAACCCGCCTCGCCCAGCAGGGTGAGGTGCACCGTGAAGGCGAGCGCGCAGAGGCCCGCATTGGTGCAGATGTTGGATGTCGCCTTCTCGCGGCGGATGTGCTGCTCGCGCGTGGAGAGCGTCAGCACAAAGCCGCGCTTGCCGTCGGCATCGACGGTCTCGCCCACGAGGCGGCCCGGCATCTGCCGCATGTATTTTTCGCGCGTCGCGAACAGGCCCACGTAAGGACCGCCGAAGCCCAGGCCATTGCCGATCGACTGGCCCTCGCAGACCACGATGTCGGCGCCCATCTCGCCCGGCGGTTTCAGCAAGCCCAGCGACACGACCTCGGTCACGACCACGATCAGCAGCGCGCCGGCGGCATGGCAGGCGGCGGCCAGCCTGGCGAAGTCGCGGACATGCCCGAAGAAGCTCGGGTTCTGCACGACGACGCAGGAGGTCTCCTTGTCGACGGCGGCGATCAGGTCTTCCAGCCCCTCGACATCGGGCTTGCCGATAACGGCGTTAAAGCCTTCCCACTTGGCGGTGGTCTCGATGATGCGGCGGTATTGCGGATGCAGCCCGCCCGAGATCAGCGCCTTGTGCCGGCGCGTGACGCGGTTGGCCATCAGCACGGCCTCGGACGTACCGGTCGAGCCGTCGTACATCGAGGCGTTGGCCACCTCCATGCCGGTCAGCAGCGTGATCTGGGTCTGGAACTCGAACAGGTACTGCAGCGTCCCTTGCGTGATCTCGGGCTGGTAGGGCGTGTAGGAGGTCAGGAACTCGCCGCGCTGGATCATGTAATCGACGGTCGAGGGCACGTGATGGCGGTAGGCGCCGGCGCCGATGAAGAACGGCGTCGTGGCGGGCGACAGGTTCTTCGCCGCATAGGCCTGGAAGGCACGCTCGACCTCAAGCTCGCCCTGGTGATCCGGCAGCCCGCCGATCTTGGCGCCGAGATGGGCCGAGGCCGGCACGTCGCGGAACAGTTCATCGACCGACCGGGCGCCGATCACGCTCAGCATCTCGCGGCGGTCAGTATCGGTGAGGGGGAGGTAACGCATGGAAGCTCCTAGTGGATTTGAGCCCGTTGTCATCCCGAGCGAAGCGAGGGACCTTTGGTTTTCGCTCCAGCAAAGGTCCCTCGCTTCGCTCGGGATGACAAAGTTGCTGGGGTTGCTAGCCGAGACTCTTCACGAAAGCCGCGTAGGCGGCCTCGTCCATGAGGCCGGCAAGGTCGCCCTTGTCGGACATCTTGACCTTGAAGAACCAGCCCTTGCCCATCGGCTCCGTATTGACGTCGCCCGGCGTGTCGGCGAGCGCTGCATTGGCTTCGATCACCTCGCCCGACACCGGTGCGTAGATGTCGGATGCGGCTTTCACCGATTCGACTACCGCCACGGCCTCGCCCTTGGCGACCTTGCGGCCGGCCGCGGGCACTTCGACGAACACCACATCGCCCAGCTGCTCCTGCGCATACTGGGTGATGCCGATCGTGCCCGTGTCGCCCTCGACGCGGATCCACTCGTGTTCTTCGCTGTATCTGACGTCGGCCATGAAAGGCTCCCTATCCGCGGTAGTAGGTGTGTTTGACGAAAGGCATCGGCACGATCTCGGCCGGCACGGGCTTGCCGCGCACGAGCAGCTCGACCCTGGTGCCGTTGGCAGATTGGGCGCGCTCGACGTAACCCATGGCGATGGCGCGGCCGAGCGTCGGGGCGAAGCCGCCCGACGTGACGATCCCCACGATCTTGCCGGCAATGGCGATCTCCGCGCCTTCGCGCGCGATGGCCTTGCCCTCGGGCAGGAGACCGACACGCTTGCGCGGTGAGCCCTCGGCGATCTGCTTCTGAATGACAGCCGCGCCAGGAAAGCCGCCCTGCACCCGGCGCTCCTTGCCGACGCTCCACAGCAGCACCGCCTCGACCGGCGTGGTCGTGGTGTCGATGTCGTGGCCGTAGAGGCAGAGGCCGGCTTCGAGGCGCAGCGAATCGCGGGCGCCGAGGCCGATCGGCTTCACTTCGGGATGCGACAAGAGCTTGCGCGCGATGGGGTCGGTCGCATCGGCCGGGGTGGAAATCTCGAAGCCATCGCAGCCGGTGTAGCCCGAGCGCGTGACGTAGCAGCGCGCGCCGTCGATCACGACGAAGGCGCCGGTCATGAACTTCATGCCGGCGACCTGGGGCGCCAGCCGCGACAGCACGGTCACGGCCTGTGGCCCCTGCAACGCGAGCAGGCCGCGCGAAAACATCGGCTCGATCTCGCAGGCGTCGGAGAGCTTGGCCTGGATATGCGCCAGATCGGCATCCTTGCAGGCGGCGTTGACGACCAGCTGCAGGTGATCGCCGGTGCTGGTCACCATCAAATCGTCGAGGATGCCGCCGGTCTCATTGGTGAACTGCGTATATCGCTGCTGCCCGGGCTGCAGCCCTGCGATGTCGGCCGGCACCAAAGTCTCCAGCGCCTTGGCGGTCGTATGACCGGCCTTGGCCGTCAGCCGCACCTGGCCCATGTGGGAGACGTCGAACAGGCCGCAAGCATTCCGCGTGTGTGCATGCTCGACCAGGATGCCGGTCGGATACTGCACCGGCATCTCGTAGCCGGCGAACGGCACGATGCGGGCGCCGAGTTCACGATGAAGATCGTAAAGCGGCGTGCGCTTCAGAGGGCCAGCGGCGGGTTCACTCAAAACGGTCTCCTAGAGTCGCGACTCCCCGACGCAAGGACTGCGCCGTTCGCGACCCCCTCTGTCCGGAGACCTGAAAGATTCGCCGAATGCGATTCGGCTTACTTCGTCGGTGGGCGTGCGCCAGATGAGGCGCCCGCCACTTTCCAGAGACCCATCCTCCTGCGGTCCGTTTGCCTGAGAGTTTCCGGGGCCGGTTGCTCCTTCGGCGCCGCCCCCTCTTAAGCGAATAAGATAAAGGCGGGCTCTCCCACAGGTATCGTCTGGGTGGACCGACCATAGGGACCGGTCCCAGGGCCGTCCACGGACAAAGCCCCGCAGCCTCCCCGAATCCCGGGGAAAAGCCGGTGACCCCGCGACGCAGCCGTCGAACTTTCAAATATGAGCGCGCCCTCATAGAGTGGCTCGCATGGGCAAGGCCGAGGAAACCAAGGCGCGGGTGGAGCGGGCGGCGCTCGTGCTGTTCGTGGCGCGCGGCGTGGCCGAGACCACGACCCGGGAAATCGCCATGGCGGCGTCGATCGCCGAGGGCACGATCTACCGCTACTTCCCGAGCAAGGAGAGGCTGGCGGTCGACCTGTTCCTGCGCCATCACCGGGCGCTGGCCGAGGCGCTGGACGAGGCGCAACGGCCTCATGCGGCGCTCAGGTCCAAGATCGAGGCCATCGTGCGCTGCTATTGCGACTGGGCCGACCGCGACTGGACGCTGTTCGCCTACCATCTGCTCAACCAGCATTCGTTCCTGGTCCAGGTGCCCGACGGCACGCCCAACCCGGTGAACGTCGTGCGCGACGTCATCGCCCAGGCGATGAAGGCGGGCGAGATCCCGCGGCGCAATGCCGACCTTGCGGCCGCCTCGGCGATCGGCGCCGTAATGCAGCCCGCGACCTACAAGGTCTACGGCCGCTTCGAGGGTCCCCTCTCCGCCCATGTCCGCTTCTTCGCCGACGCCGCCTGGGCGGTGCTGGCGGTCAAGGCAAGCTAGGACCGGGACGATGCAGCTCATCGCGTTCGTGGCCGCGGCCATAACCCTGCTTCTCACCGGGACGATGGCGGGCTTCTTCTTCGCCTATTCGAGCTCCGTCATGCTCGGCCTCGACGCGGCCGGCCCCGGGCACGCCATCCCGGCGATGCAGGCCATCAACCTCACGGTCAGAAATCCGGTCTTCTTCGTGGCCTTCTTCGGAACGCCGGCTGCCGCCCTCGTGAGCGCCGTGGTCTTCCTCGCCGCACGACGACCGATGGCGGCGGCGCTCTTCCTGTTCGCCGGCTTGGTCTATTTCCTGGGCGCACTCCTGCCCACGGCCCTCGTCAACGTGCCGATGAACGAGGCGCTTGCGACCGCGACCGTGCCGGCCGATCCGCGAGCGGCCCTGAAACTCTGGTCCGACTTCTCGGTGCCGTGGACCTGGTGGAACACGCTGCGCACCGCCTTCAGCACGCTCAGCCTTCTTGTCGTCGGTCTGGCGATCTTCGTGAGCGGGCGGCACCAACCCGCCCACAAATTCCGCGGCCGATGACAAATCCAAAGGGTGCGCTCATGTGCGGCCCGATACGATCCGAGTGAGCGTCTTGGGCGACCTACTGGCGTGTAGGCAGGCAATGACGACGACCTCGGCGCCAAGAATCTGGAAATAGAGCTGATAGCGGAATGGCCGAAGGTTGACCCGCCGTATGTCACCCGACGGTGTTTCCCTGACGACTCGGTAGATGGCGGGGTTTCGCTTGAGATGACTCTCGGTCCGATCGATCGCCTTCAGGAGATCGATCGCCGCAGCCGGCACGCGACTGGCCAATCATTCGAAGGCGGCATCGATATCGTCAGCTGCATCCTCTGCATAAACAACAGCAAACGTCATAGCTTGGCGTTGTGACGCGCCGCTATTTCCTGGAGCGTATATTTCTTCTGGTTCGGGTCGCGCGCCAGCGCATCGGCACGCTCATCGAGCATCCTTCCAATCTCTTCCGGAATCGGACCTGCGTCGAGTTCACTATCGATGCTATCCCACAGGTCGTCGATCAGCGCTCGACGCTCCTCGATGCTGAGCTTCGACAATTCTTTCATCAGCATGGCGTTCATGACGATAGGGTAATCCAGAGCGGCAAAACTTCAAGGACTGGTCGAGGGCAAAGTACCTGCCAGCGACCGCCACCTCAATTGTACTTGGCGAGCTCGAGCTTGCCGATCTGGTTGCGATGGACCTCGTCCGGCCCGTCGACCAGGCGCAGCGTGCGCGCCGAGGCGTAGGTCGCCGCCAGGCCGAAGTCGTCGGAGACGCCCGCCCCACCGTAGGCCTGGATCGCCATGTCGGCCACCCTGGTCAGCATGGCCGGCACCGCCACCTTGATCATGGCGATCTCGGCCTTGGCGACCTTGTTGCCGACAGTGTCCATCATGTAGGCGGCCTTCAGCACCAGGAGCCTGGCCTGCTCGATCATGATGCGGGCCTCGGCGATGCGTTCCAGCGTCACGCCCTGCTGGGCGATCGGCCGGCCGAAGGCGACCCGCGACTTCACGCGCTTGCACATCTTCTCGAGCGTCCGCTCGGCCGAACCGATGGCCCGCATGCAGTGATGGATGCGGCCGGGACCGAGGCGGCCCTGGGCGATCTCGAAACCGCGGCCCTCGCCCAGCAGGATGTTGGCCACCGGCACGCGCGCGTTCTCGAACAGGACCTCGCCATGGCCGTGCGGGGCATGGTCGTAGCCGAACACCGGCAGCGCGCGCACGACCGTCACCCCGGGTGTCTCGCGTGGCACCAGGACCATCGATTGCTGGCGGTGGCGGTCGGCGGACTTGTCGGTCTTGCCCATGAAGATGAAGATCTTGCAGCGCGGATCGGGCGCGCCTGTCGTCCACCACTTGCGGCCGTTCAGCACGTAGTGGTCGCCGTCGCGCACGATCGAGCTCTCGATGTTGGTGGCGTCGGACGAGGCGACCGCCGGCTCCGTCATGGCGAAGGCCGAGCGGATGCGGCCCTCCAACAACGGCACCAGCCACTGCTTCTTCTGCGCCGGGGTGCCGTAGAGCTCGAGCGTCTCCATGTTGCCGGTGTCGGGGGCGGAGCAGTTGAAGGCCTCGGGTGCGATCGGCGAACGTCCCATGATCTCGCAGAGCGGCGCATATTCGAGGTTGGTGAGGCCGGCGCCATGCCCACCCGGCAGGAACAGGTTCCAGAGGCCGGCGGACCTGGCCTTGGCCTTCAGTTCCTCCATGAGGGCGACGGGCTGCCAGCGGTCGCCGCTTTCGACCTCGCGCTCGTAAGGCTCTTCGTTGGGATAGATGTGGGCGTCCATGAAGGCGCCGAGCTTCTCCTGCAGCGCCTTTACCTTGTCGGAATAGGTGAATTCCATGCGGCGATCTCCTTCGATCCGGGTTGACCGAACCTAGGGAGGCGCAAAGAATGAATGAAATGATTGTTTGTCATGAATATTCATCGATATGGATCATGTCACATGGCTCCTGAGCGACGTATCGACCTCAACCTCCTGCAGGTCCTCGAAGCCATCCACGACGAAGGCGGCGTGACGCGCGCCGCCCAGCGACTCAATCTCAGCCAGTCGGCGATCAGCCATTCGCTGGCGCGGCTGCGCGTGATGTTCGGCGACCCGCTGTTCGCGCGCGACGGGCGGCGCCTCACAGCCACGCCGCTGACCCGCGGCCTGATCGGGCCGCTGCGGCAGGGCCTGCAATCGCTCGACCAGCTCGTCGCCCACGCCGGCCGCTTCGACCCGGCGCGGGCCGAGGCGCAATACACGATCGGCCTGCGCGACCCCACGGAAACGCTGATGCTGCCGGCGATCATGGGCCGCATCGCCCGCGCCGCGCCCGGCGTCGACCTCAGGACCGTGCAGGTGAGACGACGGAACCTCGAAGCGGCGCTCGCCAGCGGCTCCATCGACCTTGCCATCGACATCGCCCTGCCGCTCTCCGAGGGCGTCCGGCGGCTGAAGCTGGTGGCCGACCGGATGGTGATCGTGGCGCGGCGCGGCCACCCGCGTGTCACCAAGGGCCTCAAGCTCGAAACCTATCTCGCCCAGGACCATGTGCTGGTGACGTCGCGGCGCAAGGGCCCGGGCCTCGAGGATGTCGAACTGAGCGCGCGCGGGCTCAAGCGGCGCATCCGGCTGCGCTGCCGCAACCATCTCGCGGCACTCCGCGCCGTCGCCCGGACCGACCTGGTGCTCACCATGGCGGAACGCTATGTCCGCGCGCTCACGGCCGGCTTGCGGACCCAAACCCTGCCGCTGCCGTTCCGGACGCCGACCCTCGACCTCTATCTCTACTGGCATGCCTCGGTCGATCATGACGCGGCGAACCGCTGGCTGCGGGGCCTGGTGGTCGACGCCTTCAGGGACGATGGCTGATCAGACGATGGCCGATCAGACGGTGGCTGATCAGCCGCCGACGTAGACGAAGGCCTCGAGGCCCGACTTCAACCGAACGGCAATGCGCTTGTAGTCCGACACCTCGTAGGTGTCGGCGGCAGCAAGCTCGGCCGGCGTGATCCTGAAGACGACGCCCGGCACCTCGTCGGCAGCGCGGCCGGTGGGACGGGCCATGAAATGATGGGTCTTGCCGCTCGTCTTCACGACCTCGACGTCCGCGATCTCGAACAGCGACGTGGCGTAGCCCGGCAGGGCATCGGCACGGCCTTCCAGCAGGCGACCGAAAGTCGCGCGCTGTACTTCCTCCTGCTGCAACGTGCCGTACGAGAAGAGCCAGATGCTGGCGCCGTCGACCAACGCCCGTCAGCCCTCTTTCGCCAGCGCCGTGAAGGCCTGGGCGAAGGCGTCGCGCGAGCCGGCGAGGCCGGTCTCGTTGAAGATGTCGGCGGTCAGCGACTGTACCGAGGCCTCGTCGACGCGCACGCCGTTGTCGGCGAGGAAGCGGCGCGCCGCCGCGACCGCCTCGTCCATCGCACCGCCGGCCTTGTAGAGGCGGTAGTAGTCGGGATGGCCGCCGCGGCCCAGCGCCTCGGCCAGGATGTCGGTGAAGTTCACGACGCGCAGCGGATAGGCGGCCTCGGCGCCGGCCAGCGCGCGATGGCAGGAATGGTACATGGTGACGATGGTGTCGGCACCGGCCGCGACCGCGCCTTCGGCCAGTCCGCGATGGATCGCCTGTTCGCGGTCCTTGAATTTCGCCGCCTGGCCGCCACAGGCGTAGGAGAAGCCGGAATCCTGCACCAGCTCGACCAGCTCGAGGTTGGGCACGGCGCCCAGCAACTTGCGGATGCTGTCGACGGTGGCGCCGATGCCGAGATGCTCGTGGATCACCACGCGGCGCCTGGGCTGGTCGACGAAGCGCGCCTTCAGCGCCTCGAGGTTGGCGGCGAGGAACTCGCTGACGTGGCCGAGGTCGAAGAACGGCTCCTCGACGTCCTTCTCCAGCTCGTCGAAATTCTTGGTGCAGGTCGGACACCAGGTCAGAACCTTGGAGGCGCCGGACCGGCCGAAGCGCTGGAACGTACGGTGGCCCATGCGCTCGTAGGTCGGCAGGTCGGCTTCCTGGAATTGGTAGACGCCGCAGCAGTGCGAGGCGCCGCCGACGACGTCGAAGTCGAGCTGCAGCGCGTCCAGGATGTCCATGACATTGAGCACGATGTGAGGTGTGCGCAGCACATTGCAGCCGGTATAGAACAGGATTTCGGCGGTGCGCCGCTCGGCCGGCTGCAGGATCTTCTTCAGGGTCTCCGAGGGCAGCTGCATGCTGGCCAGCAGCCGCACCGCCTGCGCCATGTGGCGGAACCGGCCGGCGGCGTTGGCCGCACCCACCTCGCGCGGCCTGGCCGCATCGATCGCCTTCATCTTGGCGATGGTCACCCACTGGCGGACGTTGATGCCCTCCGGGCAGGCATCGGTGCAGCGGGCACTGCCATCGCAGGCGTCGAGCCATTTCCGCAGACCGTCGGCAGCAGGACCGCAGTTCAGCGTCAGGGCCGAGAGTTCGCCGACGCGCGCGCGCGCCTCACCGGCGTCGAGGCCGATCTCGCGCGCCGTCGGGCAGACTTCGAAGCACTTGCCGCAGCCGGTGCAACGGTCGGCCGCGTCGGCCGCCAGCGCTTCCAGCCTGTCGGCATAGGCGCTCACCGGCCGGCCGCCCGCCGGTTGTAGTTGAGCTCCTCGGGACTGGGCTTCAGTCCGACGGCGATGCGGTAGCCGGTGAGGTCCTTCAATTCGCCGAACGGAATGGTCAGCGCCAGCTCCTCGCGCGATTCGCCGCGCGGGCTGGCGCTCGACAGCTTGAAATCGGCCGTGAAGTCCTGGCCCTGCACCACCGTGCCGCTGCCGTCGAGGACACGTACGAAGTACGGCACGCGCGTCTGGCCGGGCGTGACGGACGGTCCAGCACTAACGGCCACGACCATCACCACGGTGACGTCGAGGGCCCGGGAGCCGAGCTGGCAGGACGAGCCGGAGCTCACGAGTGCTGCCTCATAGGCGATGTCGCGTGGATCGCGGCCCGGTCCATCCCTGAAATGGGTGATGCGACTGGCGTCCTGCACGGTGAGCGGCGGAGGGCAGACGAACGAAGGCGGCGGCGGGCCACCGCCACAGCTTCCGAGCGTGAGTGCAAGCAGGGCCACGGCCGGCACGCCAACGATGAACTTTCTCAAGACCGATTTTCCAGGGCTCGATTTTCCAGGGCTCATGGCAGGGTCTTGTGCGTGCCGTCACACAGCGGCTTCTTGCTGGAATGCTTGCAGGCACAGAGCCAGTAGTCGCCGGCCTTCTCGGGCGTGTACTTCATCGGCGAAAAGCCGCTGCCCTTGTGGGTCCCGTCGCAGAACGGCTGGTTCTTGCTCTGCCCGCAGGCGCACCACCAATAGTCCTTGCCCGCCTCGAGCGTCACTTTCGCAGGCACCCTGCCCGCGACAACCGGCTCGGTCATGTTGCTTTCCCCGTTGCGGCGGCTTTGTTACGGTGCCGCGCCAATCCGCTCAACTCAATCTCTCGAGGGCGGAGTCTAGGCAATGGTCCGCGGACCCGCAAGCGAGCGGGTCGGCATCCCGTAGAACGAATTCTCATGCCCGCGATGAAGCCGCTCACGATCCTGCTCGCCAGCCCGCGCGGCTTCTGCGCCGGCGTCGACCGCGCCATCCAGATCGTGGAGCGCGCGATCGAGCGCTATGGCCGGCCGGTCTATGTCCGCCACGAGATCGTCCACAATCGCTATGTGGTCGAGAATCTCGAAGCCAAGGGCGCGGTGTTCGTCGACGAACTCGACGAGGTGCCCGACGATCGGCCGGTGGTGTTCTCCGCCCACGGCGTGCCCAAGGCGGTGCCGGCCGAGGCCGGACGGCGCAACCTGCTCTATGTCGATGCCACCTGCCCCCTGGTCTCCAAGGTCCACCGCGAGGCCGAGCGCCACCACGAATCGGGGCGGCGCGTGGTGCTGATCGGTCATGCCGGCCATCCCGAAGTGATCGGCACGATGGGCCAGCTGCCCGCCGGCGCGGTGCTGCTGGTCGAGAACGTGGCGCAGGCCGAGACGCTCGAGGTGTCCGACCCGCATAACCTCGCCTACGCCACGCAGACAACGCTGTCGGTCGACGACACGACCGAGATCGTGACAGCACTTCGGCGCCGCTTTCCCGCCATCCAGGGCCCGAAGATGGAGGACATCTGCTACGCCACCACCAACCGCCAGGCAGCGGTCAAGGCGATCGCCGAACGCTGCGATGCGCTGGTGGTGATCGGCGCGCCCAATTCTTCCAACTCGATGCGGCTGGTCGAGGTTGCCACCAACTACGGCTGCGCCCGGTCGCGCCTCGTCCAGCGCGCCGCCGACATGGACTGGGACTGGCTCGACGCCGATTGGTCGGAAGGCGCGCGGCGGCTCGGCATCACGGCCGGCGCCTCGGCGCCCGAACTGCTGGTCGACGAACTGATCGAGGCCTGCCGCGCGCGCTACGACGTCACTGTCGAGGAAGTGCGCACGACCGAGGAAAGTGTCGTATTCAAGCTGCCCCGCCAGCTGGTGGCGTGACAGGTGATGTGACATGGCGGTCTACACGGAAGTCGGCGATGCCGAACTCGAGGCCTTTCTCGTCGACTACGACATCGGCGAGGCCGAGGCGCTGAAAGGCGTGGCCGAGGGCGTCGAGAATTCCAACTACCTGCTGACCACGACCAAGGGGCAATACTTCCTCACGCTCTACGAAAAGCGCGTGGACCCGAAAGACCTGCCCTTCTTCCTCGGCCTGATGGACCATCTCGCGGCCCGCGGCATCACCTGCCCCAGGCCGATCCACGGCCGCGACGGCAATGCGATCCGCTCCCTGGCTGGCAAGCCCGCCGCCGTCACCACATTCCTGCACGGCCTGTGGCCGCGCCGTATCGGCGTGCATCACTGCGGCCCGATCGGCGAAGCCATGGCCCGACTGCACCTCGCCGGCCGCGATTTCGCGATCAAGCGGCCCAACGCGCTCTCGGTCCAAGGCTGGCGACCCTTGTTCGACGGCGTGCGCGCCCATGCCGACGACGTGGCCCGCGGCCTGGCACGCGAGGTCGACGCCGAGATCGACTTCTTCGAGGCCAACTGGCCGCAGGGCCTGCCGGGCGGCGTCATCCATGCCGATCTCTTTCCCGACAACGTGTTCTTCCTGCACGAGAAGCTGTCGGGGCTGATCGATTTCTACTTCGCCTGCAACGATGCCCTGGCGTACGACGTCGCGATCTGCCTCAACGCCTGGTGCTTCGAGCCCGACCGCTCGTTTAACGCCACCAAGGCGCGCGCGCTGCTGCAGGGCTACGACAAGGTGCGGCCGCTCACCGCCGAGGAGCGGCGCGTCCTGCCGCTGCTGGCGCGCGGTGCGGCGCTGCGCTTCCTGCTGACCAGGCTCTACGACTGGGTCCACACGCCGACCGACGCGCTGGTCAAGCGCAAGGACCCGCTCGAGTATCTCGCCTATCTGCGCTTCCACAGGCGCGCCGAGTCGCTGGCGGATTACGGCCTGTGACCCCCCCACCTGCAAAGCATGGCCCCGAGGTCGAAATCTTCACCGATGGCGCGTGCAGCGGAAACCCCGGTCCAGGTGGCTGGGGCACCATCCTGCGGATGGGAGAGAAGGAACGGGAGCTTTCGGGCGGCGACGCCGCCACCACCAACAACCGCATGGAACTGATGGCGGTGATTGCCGGCCTCGAGGCGCTGCAACGGCCCTGTCGCGTGCGGCTGACCACCGACAGCAAATACGTCCTCGACGGCGCCACCAAGTGGATCAAGGGCTGGAAGAGGAACGGCTGGAAGACTGCCGACAAGAAGCCGGTGAAGAACGTCGAACTGTGGCAGCGCCTCGACGCCGCGCATGCACTGCACAAGGTCGACTGGCATTGGGTGAAAGGCCACAGTGGCCATCCCGAGAACGAGCGCGCCGATCAGCTCGCGCGCGACGAGATCGAGAAGCTGCGCTAGCTGCGTTTCGGCTGAGTCGGGACGGGCTTCTTCTCGACCGGCTTTTCATAGACCAGATCGAAGCCCTCGCGCGTGCCATCGCAGGGATTGTCGCCCTCGGCGAGGCGCCACACCTGCGACTTGCCGGAACGGCGGAAGGTGAGCGTTCCCGCCACCTTGCAGGGCGTGCCCTTCTCGACCTTGGCGACGCGGAAGGCGACTTCGCCGCGGATCTGCACGACACCGGCGGAGATCCGCTCGACCACGCCGTCGATCGACGCCCAGTCGCCTTCGGTGCCGGGCGCCACGCTGTCGATGCGGCCCTTGATGGTCCAGAGATTGCCCTGCTTGGTCACCACGACGTCGCCCGCCTTGGCGCCCTTTATCTTGGCGTGGCGACCCCACACGATCTTGCGGGCATCGATGAAGAGCTGTGCCTCGGTGTCGGCGGCGATCTCGGTGCGCTCGACCTTCTGTGCCGCCGGCAGCGGCGAGGAGAGGCCGGTGGTCGGCACGCCCTGCTGGACCGACGGCGCCTGCAAGGGTGGCGGTGCCGGATAATATGAGGACGGTGGCTGCGGCGCGGCCGGGCCGGTCGGCGCAGCCTGGGCAAACGCCTGAGTCGCAAGCAGCGAGAGCAGTGCGATCGATGAAAGAAGTCGGTTCATTGCTGTGGCTCTTACCTCAGTCGTTCCCCGCATACTACCGCTTCCCGGAGGCTTTGGGCGCGGCGTTTGGCGCGGCGGGAGCCGTACCCGGACCGGCGGGGGCAAGGGTGGCGGCCGGTCGTTCGCCGCGCAACCCCGCCTCGGCCCGTCGCGCGCTGTCGGAGCCGGGAGGCACGATGCGCAGCACCCGGTTGAAGTCGTCGTTGGCCCGGGCCCGGTCGCCTCCTGCCAGGTTGGCAAAGCCGCGCTCGAGCAGGGCCTCGGTATGGTCGGGCGCGATCCGGAGCGCCCGCCCGGCGTCGGCCAGAGCCTGGCTCGTATTGCGGGCGTTGCGCCAGGCGGCGGCGCGCAGCACCAGGATCTCGACGTCGTCCGGCCGCAGGCGAAGCGCCTGATCGAAATCGGAAATGGCCCGCGGCCAGGCGAGCATGGCGGCGTTGCTGAGGCCACGATCGATCCACAGGTCGGGGTCGTTGCCCTTGAGCTCGATCGCCCGGGTTTGCGCCTGCGACGCCTTGTCGGCCTGTCCGCCTTCGATCCAGGCCTGGCCGGCCTGGGCCCAAAGTTCAGCCCTGAGGCCAGGGCGGTCCAGGCCCATGTCACGGGCGATCGATTCGAATTGCGCCGCCGCCTGGAGGTACTTGCCGGCCTGGAACATCGCCACGGCAACACAGTGGCGGGCACCCAGGCCACCGCCCTCGGCGTTCCATTTCTCGGCCGCCGGGAGCGCTTTGAGCGGCTCTTTGCGCGCCAGTTTCATGCACTCGGTGTAGCGCAACAGATGATCGGGCGTGCTCTCGAACGCGCTCAGGCCCTGGGCGGCCACAGAGGAGGCGAGGACCAGACCGAGCAGCACCGCAAGTACGGGAGCGCGAAACAACATCCTTGAAAAGAAGCGCGCCGGAGCGATCCTGACAAGATGACCAAACGCCTTTTCATTTTCGGCCTGGGCTATAGCGGCCTTGAAATCGCCCAGCTTGCGAAGGCCAGCGGCTGGACCGTGGCCGGCACCTGCACTGGCGCCGACAAAGCCGAACGACTGCGCGCCATGGGCATCGAAACCCATCTGTTCGACGGCACGGCGCCGTTGCCTGCCCAGGCTATGGACGGCGCCTCGCATGTTCTCTGCACCATTGCACCGGGCCCGACCGGCGATCCAGCACTCAGGACCTGCGCGTCGCTGCTGGGCCAGACGCGGTGGCTCGGCTATCTGTCGACCACCGGCGTCTATGGCGACCACGGCGGCGGCTGGGTCGACGAGGACACGCCGCCCACCCCCGGGCAGCCGCGCAGCATTGAGCGCCTGGCCGCCGAGCGCGGCTGGCAGGCGATGGCGCTCGAGGCCGGTGCCCGCCTCGACATCTTCCGGCTGCCCGGCATCTACGGTCCCGGCCGCAGCACGATCGACCAGGTGAAGGCCGGCACCGCGCGGCGCATCGACAAGCCTGGCCAATTCTTCTCGCGCGTCCACGTCGCCGACATCGCCGGCACCGTGCTGAAGGCGATGACCGAGCCACATCCCGGCGGCCTCTACAACGTGGCCGACGACCTTCCGGCGCCGAACAGTGAAGTCGTGGGCTTCGCCTTCACATTGCTGGGCCGGCCGGTGCCGCCGGCGATCCCGTGGGAGGAAGCGGCACCCACGATGACCGCGATGGCGCGCTCCTTCTATGGCGAGAACCGGCGTGTCAGGAACGACCGCCTCAAGCGCGAGTTGGGCGTCGTGTTGCGCTACCCGACCTATCGCGAAGGCCTGCGCGCGATCGCCGAATTGGGCTAGCGCGCCAGCTCTTCCACGATGGCGATCAGGCGGGCGATGTCGGCCGGCGTGCTGAGGCGGTGATCGCCCCCCTTGATCAGCGTCGTGATGACCTCGGGCGCCTCGAGGTGCGCCGCGATCTGCAGCGAATATTCCCATGGCACGTCCGGATCGCTCTGGCCGTGCAGCAACCGCACGGCACAGGGCAGCGCGAGTTTGCTGTCGAGCAGGAGATGGTTGCGTCCCTCCTCGATCAGCTTCCAGGTGAAGACCGAAGGCTCGGGCGAATATTGCGACGGCCGCTCCAGCCGGCCATCGCGCTCGAGGGCGATACGGTCCTCGGCCGAGAGTCCCTTCAGCAGCATGCGCTCGGTGAAATCGGGCGCAGCCGCGATCAGCACCAGCCCGGCCAGACGATCCGGCCTGTGGCGAGCCACCAGGAGCGACAACCAGCCGCCCATGCTCGAGCCCACCAGGACCAGCTTGCCGGTGGTGAGCTGATCGATCGCGGCCAACGAGTCATCGAGCCAGCGGCCGATCGTGCCATCCTCGAAACGGCCCGAGGACTGGCCGTGACCGAGATAGTCGAAGCGCAGGAAGGCACGACCGGTCTTTTCGGCCCAGGCTTCGAGCGCCATCGCCTTGGTGCCGGTCATGTCGGATCGGAAGCCGCCCAGGAACACCAACGCGGGCGTGCGGCCGTCGGTTTTTGCATAGGCGACGGTGTTGCCGTCGGGGCGCTGAAGCCGCTCGACTCTACCCACGTTGGCGCTCCCGTGTTACCTGCTCTTTCCTTTCCACTCATACGAAAAATCAGACGCCGTGTCCGCGCCCACGCTCCTGCAGATCGTGCCCACCCTCGCTGGTGGCGGCCTCGCCCGCGCCACGCTCGACGCGGCGCAGGCCGTGGTCGCCGCAGGCGGTTCGGCGCTCGTCGCCTCGCCTGGCGGTGCCCTGGTGCCCGACCTGCTGCGGCTGCGCGCGACGCACATCGAACTGCCCCTCGGCCGGCAGCGGCTGTGGGGACGACTTACCCTGCCGGCCAAGCTCGCGAGTTCGCTGCGCGATGCCCGGGTCGATGTCGTACAGGCCCGTTCCCCGGCCACCGGCTGGATCGCCCGCGCGCTGGCGCGACGGCTCGAGATCAAATGGATCGCCACGCTCCACCGGCCGTTCATCGCCGCGGATTTGATGGGACGCTTTCTCGAGCGGCGCCAGGTGCGCGCCGATGCCGTGATCGCGGTGTCCGATCACGTTGCGCGCGACGCGCTGCAGCGCTTTCCCACGCTCACCGACCGCCTCGAGACCATTCCGCCCGGCATCAATTTCGACCGTTTCGATCCGGCGATCGTGCGCGCCGACCGGCTGATCCGCCTCGCCGGCGAGCTGCGCGTGCCCGACGGCAGCCATCTCGTGCTCTGTCCCGCACGCTTCGGCGAGGACAACGGCCAGAAGATCCTGATCGAGGCGCTGAAGCGGCTGGGCCGCGACGACGTGTTCTGCCTGCTGCTGGGCTCGGTCGGCCCGCCGACACCGTTCGAACGCGAACTCGAGCGCGCGATCGAGGCCGCCGAGCTGCACGGCCGCATTCAGATCGGACCCTACGTCGACGACATGCCGGCAGCCTACATGCTGGCCGACGTGGTGGTGGCGACGGGCGGCAGCCGGCAGGGCTTCAGCCGCACCCTGGTCGAGGCCCAGGCGATGGGCCGGCCGGTGGTGGCGGAGGATGGCGGCGGCGCCGCCGAGACCGTGCGCCCCGGCGTCACCGGATGGCTGGCGCCGGCGGGCGATGCCTCGGCGCTGGCCGAGGCCTTGCGGAGCGCCCTGTCGCTATCGACCGAGCGGCGCGCCGAACTCGCCCGCGCCGCCCAGGAACATGTCCGTGGCCGCTATAGCCTGGCGCAGTCCAACAGCCGGCTGCTGCAGCTCTACGAACGCCTGTCCGCCGGCTCCAAGGCGTCATGACGCCAAAGTCTGGTCCGGCCCGTTCAGCCAGCCGAACTTGACTCTAGGCCACCGCGCAACTATCTCCGGGCGCATGGACCGGCTGTTTTCCAGCTTCCTGGCTTTCCCGACCACCGACCGAACTTGATTCGGCCGGGCGCGCGCGTTTGTGCCGCTTCCCGGCCGTTTACGACCGACGCTCCGCGTCGGGCGATGAAGCGCGTTCGGACTCCCAAGCGGTGGTTGCCATGATCAATATTTCCCTGCCGGATGGCTCGATCCGGAAATTCGACAAACCGGTGAGCGGCACGGAGATCGCCGCCTCGATCGGTCCCGGCCTCGCCAAGGCAGCTTTGGCTCTGCGCGTCGATGGCAAGATGGTCGACCTTGCCCATGTCGTCGACCACGACGCCAAGATCGGCATCGTGACGTCGAAGGACCCCGCGGCGCTGGAGCTGCTGCGCCACGACGCGGCGCACGTGCTGGCCCAGGCCGTCCAGGAACTCTACCCCGGCACGCAGATCACGTTCGGCCCGGCGACCGAGGATGGCTTCTACTACGACTTCGTACGCGAGCAGCCGTTCTCTCCGGAGGACTTCGCCAGGATCGAGCAGCGGATGGCCGAGATCGTCGACCGCAACCTGCCGATCGTGCGCGAGGTGTGGGACCGCGCCAGGATCAAGGAACACTTCCAGAAGCACGGGGAGAGCTTCAAGGCCCAATGGGCCGACGAACTGCCCAAGGACGAGGTGATCTCGGTCTACAAGCAGGGCGACTGGCTCGACATGTGCCTCGGCCCGCACCTGCCCTCGACGGGCAAGCTCGGCAAGGCGTTCAAGCTCACGAAGGTGTCGGGCGCCTACTGGCGCGGCGACAGGAACAACGCCCAGCTCCAGCGCGTCTACGGCACGGTCTTCTTCACGACCCAGGATCTGAAGGAACACCTGCACCGCATCGAGGAGGCCGAGAAGCGCGACCATCGCAAGATCGGCCGCGAGATGGGCCTCTTCCACCAGCAGGAAGAAGCGGCCGGCATGGTGTTCTGGCATCCCAAGGGCTGGACGTTCTGGCGCACGCTCGAGGGCTACCTGCGACGCAAGCTCGAGGCCGGCGGCTATGTCGAGGTGAAGACGCCGCAGCTCGTCGACCGCAAGCTGTGGGAAGAATCGGGTCACTGGGAGAAGTTCCGCGAGAACATGTATCTCAGCGAGAACGAGGATGGCCTGCGCGACTACATGGCCGATCCGGCGCAGCGCATCTTCGCGCTGAAGCCGATGAACTGCCCGTGCCACGTCGAGATCTTCAACGTGGGCCTCAGGAGTTACCGCGAGCTGCCGCTGCGCATGGCCGAGATGGGCTCGTGCCACCGCTTCGAACCGTCGGGCGCGCTGCACGGCATCCTGCGCGTGCGCAACTTCACGCAGGACGACGCCCATATCTTCTGCACCGAGGAACAGATCGAGAGCGAGACGATCCGCTTCTGCAAGCTCCTGGACGAGGTCTATCGCGACCTGGGCTTTACGGACTATTTCGTGAAGTTCTCCGACCGTCCGCCGGTGCGCGCCGGCACCGATGCGGTGTGGGACCAGGCCGAGGAGGCGCTGAAGTCGGCGTCCAAGGCCGCGGGACTCGACCTCATCCTCAATCCCGGTGAGGGCGCGTTCTACGGGCCCAAGCTCGAGTTCGTGCTGCGCGACGCCATCGGCCGCGACTGGCAGTGCGGCACGCTTCAGGTCGATTTCGTCCTGCCCGAGCGGCTGGATGCGCACTACGTAGCCGAGGACGGATCGCGCAAGCGGCCTGTCATGCTGCATCGCGCCATCTTCGGCAGCTTCGAACGCATGATCGGCATCCTGATCGAGAACTATGCCGGTCGCTTCCCACTGTGGCTGGCGCCGACGCAGGCGGTTGTGGCCACGGTCGTGAACGACGCCGACGGCTATGCCAACGAAGTCGCCGACGCGCTCCGCGCCGCCGGCATGCGGGTCGACACCGACCTCAGCAACGAGAAGATCAACTACAAGGTCCGCGAGCATTCGCTGGCGCACGTGCCGCTGATCATCGCGGTCGGCCGGCGCGACATGGAAGCCCGCACGATCGCCATCCGGCGCCTCGGCTCGGAGAAGCAGGAGGTCCTTGAACTCGGGGCCGCCGTCACTACACTTTCAAATGAGGCCCGGCCGCCCTTCTAGGGCGGCCGCGGTTTCGCATCCCGCCCCGTCCGTATCGCAAGAAGGGGGGCTTCAACGAAGGAGAGAAAGCCATAGCCAGACCTGCTCAACAGAGCGCGCCCACCCGCGAGGGTCCGCGCGTTAACGGCGAAATCAAGTCGCCGCAAGTCCGACTGATCGACGAGAACGGCGAGATGGTCGGCGTCGTCAGCACCCGCGAGGCCATCGAGATGGCCGAGGAAGCCAGTCTCGACCTGATCGAGATCTCGCCCAACGCGGTTCCGCCGGTCGCCAAGATTTCCGACTACGGCAAGTACAAGTACGAAGCGCAGAAGAAGGCTCACGAGGCGCGCAAGCACCAGAAGGTCATCGAGGTCAAGGAGATCAAGATGCGCCCGAACATCGACGAGCATGACTACGAAGTGAAGATGCGCGCCATGAAGCGGTTCATCGAGGAAGGCGACAAGGTGAAGGTCACCCTGCGTTTCCGTGGCCGCGAGATGGTTCACTCCGAGCTCGGACTACAGGTCCTCAACCGCGTGCGTGGCGAGATGGACCCCCTGACCAAGATCGAATCGATGCCGCGCATGGAAGGCCGGCAGATGATCATGGTACTGGCGCCCAAGTAGGCGCCAGAACTGCCGCCTATTTCTTCAGGGACCGCGCGCGCAACGTCACGCTTCCGACGTCGCGCGAGGCGTCCGGGTCGAACTGGCCGCCAGCCACCGCACCGTCCGGCCAGCGCACGCTGTAGACCATCTCGCCCGGGAACAACATCGGACCGTCCGCCCTGGCGTTCATCCAATAGTCGCAGCGCACGGGGTCGTCGGCGTCGAGCTGCTGGGCGCGGCAAATCTGGTGCAGCACGTAAGGAATGAATCGCACACGGCCACCTTCGGGGGCCGTCTTGTGGTTGAGCGCCGTCGATCGGATTTCCAGGCCGCAACGGTTGGCCTTGAAGATCCTGGCCGCGCCCGTGGCGGCACGGCGAATTTCCTCGAGGCTGCCAGTCATGGCGTCGAGGGCGCGCTCGCGCGCCGCGTCGGTGAAGCCCGCGGCAATCAACGCCGCCTCGTAGTGGCCGATCACCTCGCCGACCGTCGCCGCGGGATAGCCAGCGCGCACCAGATCACGCGCCCAGGAATGGGTTTCCAGCGCCCGGGTGACCATGGCGCCGGTGAGGCCTGCATGCTCCGACCAGTCGCCGAGCACGTTGGCCACGGCCCAACAGTATTTCAGCAGATTGTAGCCCTCGGGCTCGACCGGCAGCGCCCGCGCATGGATGATGCCGATCGACTGGCCGACCACCGTCTTGATCAGCACGTACTGGCTGGATGGGTTGTCGCGCACGCGCTCGGAGCTGGACTTGGGCGGGCTGGGCACGATTGAAGCCGTTTGCGCCGCCGCCGGCGGCGCGGCGGCGGCCAAGCCCACGACCACGGCCGCCACGACGATCCTTGCGGCCTTCCACATCCGGCAATGGTAGCCTCGGTCTCCGGAGATGCCCGCATGAGATGGTTGATAGCGACGCTCGTCCTCGCAGCGTCGATCGCGACGGCCGAAGCCCAGCTGGCCACACAGCCCACCCCCCAGCCGCTCAATGCGGAGGCTGCCCGCCTCTTCAACGATTTCCAGAACTTCGCGCCGCACCGCGCCTTCGTGGTCGGTGCGGACGGCAAGGCGAACTGGCAGGCCGGCGTCAGCGGTCCCAATCCTGCCAGTGCCATCGCCTCGGCAATGAAGCGCTGCGAAGACCGCGGGCCGCAAACCTGCACCCTGCACGTCGTCAACAATTACACCGTCACGGGCCAGGACTGGCGGCAACTGGTGCCGGCACGCGCCGCCGACGCCCCGGATATCGGTCGTCTGCGGCCGCAACCCTACTGGTCGATGCGCGGCCCGCAGCTCGCCACCGGCCTGATCGTCTGGAGCCACGGCTACATGGCGGGCAAGAACGCCACCGACAGCGCGCCGCAATCCTGGGTCGGGCGCTTCACCCGCCTGGGCTACGACCTCTATCGTTTCGACCGCGAGTGGATTTCCGACTGGGCGAGCGACGCCACGGCCCTGGCAACCGCGGTCGGCAAAGCCCGCGAACTGGGCTATCGCCGGGTCGTGCTGGCCGGCCAGTCGGCCGGCGCCTGGGTGTCGCTGGCGGCCGCCATGCGCGGCGCCAAGGTCGACGGCGTGATCTCGATCGCGGCGGCCCACCACGGCACCGTCGACAAGATGCGCGACACCACACGGGCACGCTCGGAATGGCAACAGGTGATCAAGGGCCTGAAGCCGGGTCCCGCCATCGTGGTGGTGAATTTCGCCGACGATACCTACGACGTCGGCGGCCGCATGGCCGATGCCAAGGCCGCGTTCGCCGCCTCCGGCGTCACCGGTCTGGTGATCGACGATCCCGACGGCTTCAAGGGCCACGGCGCCGGCAGCGAGTCTGGCTTCGCGCGCAAGTTCGGTCCCTGTCTCGTGGCCTTCGTCGAGACACGCAAGAAGCAGGCGCCGTGTGGCGACTAGCATGCGATTCACGGCATGTATGAGCCGCCGTTGACGTGCAGCACCTGGCCCGTCGTGGCGTTGGATTCGTCGGAAGCGAGGAACACGGCGGTACGCGCGATCTGCTCCGGCGTGAGCAGGCGGCCGCCGAGCGGAATGGTGGTTCGAGCCATTTCGACGAGTTCGTCGTCGCTGTTGCCGTAGCGCGGCTGCGCGGTGTCGGTGAGGCCGGGTGCAATGGCATTGACGCGGATTCCGCGCGGCGCGAGTTCGAGCGCCAACGCCCGGGTCATCGACACCACGCCACCCTTGCTGGCGCTGTAGTGGACGCCGCGCACGGCGCCCCGGATGGCCGACGAGGAAAGATTGATCACCGAACCGCCCTGCTTGCCTGACGCAATCAACGCTTTGGCCATCGCAATGGTTGCAAAGCAGCCAGCCTTCAGGTTGACGTCGAGGACTAGGTCCCAGTCGCTCTCGCGCATCTCCAAGAGCGGCACCCGCGGATAGACGCCGGCATTGTTGACCAGGATATCGGGCGCCCCGAGCTGGCGGACGGTCTCGGCCACCATGGCCTCGACCTCGGCGAGCCGGGCGACGTCGACCTTGACCAGGTGGGCACGGCACCCGGCCGCCCGCACCCTGGCCGCCACGGCCTCGGCGCCGGCCCGGTCGTCGAGCCAGGTAAGGGCCACGTCGGCCCCCTCGCCGGCCAGCGCCGCCGCTATGGCGGCCCCGATGCCCTGCTGGGCGCCGGTCACGAGCGCCACTTTCCCGGCCAGTTTCATGGCAAAATCCCCCTGCAAAGACTGACTTTGGCACATCCGCCCGTGCTTGCATGGGCGAACCCCCGCCGCTATAAGCCCCGTTCCTTCGAGCGGCCTGGCCAATAAGGGCATTGCCTCGGCTGCTTTGTAAGGACTTTTCGACCCCCTTTCACGAGAGGGTCGGGACCTGCGCTCAGGCGCTAACCCTTTGAAAAGGAACAAAAATGCCCAAGATGAAGACCAAGAGCGGGGCCAAGAAGCGTTTTCGCTTCACCGCCTCGGGCAAGATCAAGCATGGCGTGGCCGGCAAGCGGCACGGCATGAGCAAGCGGGGTAACCGCTTCCTCCGCCAGGCGACCGGGATGGCCATCGTGTCCGAGCCGGACACGCGGATCATCAAGCGCAACTTCTTTCCGTACGAGAGGTAGACCATGTCACGCGTCAAGCGGGGCGTGACTGCACACGCTCGTCACAAGAAGGTTCTCAAGCTCGCCAAGGGCTATCGCGGCCGCGCCAAGGCGGCGTTCCGCGTCGGCATCGAGAAGGTCGAAAAGGGCCTGCAATATGCCTACCGTGATCGCCGCAACAAGAAGCGTGCGTTCCGGGGTCTCTGGATCCAGCGCATCAACGCCGCGACCCGTGAGCATGGCCTCACCTACTCGCAGTTCATGAACGGCATCCTCAAGGCCGGGATCGAGGTCGACCGCAAGGTCATGGCCGATCTCGCCGTGCGGGAGCCGGCGGCGTTCAAGGCCTTGGTCGATCAGGCCCAGGCCGCCCTCAAGTAAGTTCGCGGCGCCGTACAACGGCGCAACGGGCAGAGACAGCAAAGAGGGAGCCTGGACCGCAGGCTCCCTTTTTCGCGTTCGGTTCGGAGAGAGCGACGGATGAGTGATCTTTCGACCATACGCAGCGAGGCGCTTGAGGCCGTGTCGGCCGCCGCCGATCTGACGGCGCTCGAGGCGGCGCGCGTGGCCGTGCTCGGCAAGAAGGGCAGCGTCACCGGACTGATGAAGACGCTGGGCGCGATGGCGCCGGAGCAGCGCAAGGAGTTTGGTGCGAAGGTCAACGAGCTGAAGGGCGAGGTCGAAGCCGCGCTCGAGGCGCGCAAGAGCACGCTCGGCGCCTCGGCGCTGGAAGCACGACTGGCAGCGGAGAAGATCGACGTCAGCCTGCCGACGCGGCCGGCCCGCGAAGGAACGCTGCACCCGATCGGCCAGGTGATGGATGAACTCGGCGTCATCTTCGGCGAGATGGGTTTCACCTGGGCCGACGGTCCCGACATCGAGGACGACTGGCACAACTTCACCGCGCTCAACATCCCGCCCGACCATCCGGCTCGGCAGATGCAGGACACGTTCTATCTGCCGCCGCGCGCCGACGGCACGCCCGTCGTGCTGCGCACCCACACCTCGCCGGTGCAGGCGCGCACCATGCTGAGCAAGGATGTGCAGAAGATGCTGGCCGCCGGCGGCTCTCTTCGCATCATCGTGCCGGGCCGCACCTTCCGCATCGACAGCGACGCCACGCACACGCCAATGTTCCACCAGGTCGAGGGGCTGGTGATCGACCGCACGACGCACATGGGCCATCTCAAGGGCTGCCTGGTCGATTTCTGCCGAGCCTTCTTCGAGGTCGACGACCTGCCGCTGCGCTTCCGCCCCTCCTACTTCCCCTTCACCGAGCCGTCGGCCGAGGTCGACATCGGCTGTTCGTGGAAGGACGGCGAACTCAAGATCGGCGCCGGCGATTCGTGGCTGGAAATCCTGGGCTCCGGCATGGTCCATCCCAATGTGATCCGGAACTGCGGGCTCGATCCCGCCGTCTACCAGGGCTTCGCCTTCGGCATGGGCATCGATCGCATCGCCATGCTGAAGTACGGCATCCCCGATCTACGCTCGTTCTTCGACGCCGACCTGCGCTGGCTGCGTCACTACGGCTTCTCCGCCCTGGAGGCCGTGCGATGAAATTCACGCTCTCCTGGCTGAAGGAACATCTCGACACCAAGGCGACGCTCGCCGAGGTGCGCGACACGCTGACCATGCTCGGCCTCGAGGTCGAGGGCATCACCAATCCCGCCGAGGCCCTGAAAGGCTTCGTGGTCGGCTATGTCGTCGAAGCCATCCAGCATCCCAACGCCGACCGGCTGCGCGTCTGCAAGGTCGACACCGGCACGGGCACCATCGTCCAGGTCGTGTGCGGCGCGCCCAACGCGCGGGCCGGCATGAAGGGCATCTTCGCGCCGCCGGGCAGCTATATCCCCGGCACCGACCTGCACCTGAAGGTCGGCAAGATCCGCGGCGAGGAGAGCAACGGCATGCTCTGTTCCTCGCGCGAGCTGCAACTCGGCGACGACCACAGCGGCATCATCGACCTCGCCCCTGAAGCCGTGATCGGGCAGCCGGCCGCGGAAGCGCTCGGCCTCGACGACGCCGTGATCGAGATCAAGGTGACGCCCAACCGCGGCGATTGCCTGGGCGTGCACGGGATCGCGCGCGACCTCGCTGCCGCTGGCCTCGGCACGCTGAAGCTCGTGAAGGCTGACGCTGTCGAGGGCGGTTACGCCAGCCCGATCAAGTGGACGCATGGTTACGAAGCCAAGCCCGACAGTCCCTGCCCCATCGTCGTCGGCCGGCATTTCCGCGGCATCAAGAACGGGCCCTCGCCCGACTGGCTGCAGCGCCGGCTGAAGGCCATCGGGCTTCGGCCGATCTCGGCCCTGGTCGACATCACCAACCTGGTGACGTTCGATCTCAACCGGCCGCTGCACGTGTTCGATGCCGGCAAGCTGGCGGGCGATCTCGTCATGCGCCAGGCACGCGAAGGCGAGCAGATCCTGGCGCTCGACGGCAAGACCTATACGCTCGACCCAACGATCTCGGTGATCGCCGATTCGAAGGGCGTGCACGGCGTCGGCGGCATCATGGGCGGCGAGGATACCGGCGTACGCGACGACACCACCGAGGTGTTTCTGGAGGCCGCATACTTCCAGCCGATCGGCATCGCGGCCTCGGGCCGCAAGCTCGGCATTCTCTCCGACGCGCGCTACCGCAACGAGCGCGGCATCGATCCCGAATCCTGCCTGTGGGGCGCCGAGGTGGCGACCCGACTGATCCTCGAGCTGTGCGGCGGCGAAGCGAGCGAGATCACCAGAAGCGGCGTGATGCCGAACTGGCAGCGGAGTTTTACGCTGCGCCCGGATCGCGTGAAGACTCTCACCGGCATCGATGTGCCGGGCGCGGATACCGCTTCCATTCTGGGCAAGCTCGGCTTCAAGGTCGACGGCCAGGGCCCGTGGACGGCCGCCGTCCCCTCCTGGCGCCCCGACATCGTGGGCGAGGCCGACCTGGTGGAAGAAGTGACCCGCGTCTGGGGCTTCGACAAGATCCCGACGACCTCGCTGCCGCGGCTGTCGGCCACCTCAAAGCCGGTGCGCGACCCGATCCAGCGCCGGGTGCCACAGGCCCGCCGGGCGCTGGGCGCGCGCGGCATGAACGAGGCCGTCACCTGGTCATTCCTGCCCTACAAGAAGGCGGAACGCTTCGGCGGCGGCCAACCCGACCTCAGGCTCCTGAACTCGATCGATGCAACGCTCGACACCATGCGGCCATCGATCCTGCCCAACCTGATCGAGGCGGCGACGCGCAACGAGGCGCGCGGCCTTTCCGATCCGGCATTGTTCGAGGTCGGCCCGCAATACAAGGACGCGAGCCCCACCGGGCAGCGCACCGTGGCCGCGGGGCTGCGGCACAACATGGCCGTGCCGCGCAACTGGGCCGGCCCCGCGCGAACGGTCGATGCCTTCGACGCCAAGGCCGATGCGCTCGCCGTGCTGGCCAGCATCGGCGCGCCGGTCGAGAACATGTCGGCGCAAGCAGGCGCGCCGGACTGGTATCACCCCGGCCGCTCAGGGGCGATCAAACTCGGCGACCGCGTGATGGCGCATTTCGGCGAGTTGCATCCGGAAATCACCGCCGCTGCCGACCTCAAGGGCCCGGTCGCGGCCTTCGAGGTCTTCCTCGACGCCCCACCGCCGCCCAAGGCCAAGGCCACCAAGGCGCGGCCAAAGCTCGTGCTCTCGGCCTTCCAGCCAGTCGAGCGCGACTTCGCCTTTCTGGTCGATGCCGCGATCGAGGCTGAGAAGATCGCCCGGGCCGCGCGCAACGCCGACAAGGCGCTGATCGCGGGCGCGCGCGTGTTCGACCTCTACGCCGGCAAGGGCGTGCCCGAGGGTAAGAAATCCATCGCCATCGCCGTCACCCTGCAGCCGGTCGAGCGCACGCTGACCGACGCGGAGATCGAGGCGGTGTCGACCAAGATCGTCGCGGCTGTCGTAAAGGCAACCGGCGCCGTGTTGCGTGGGTAGAGTTCAAGTGAAATGACCGATCTGTCGTTGATCCGCAATTTCTCGATCATTGCCCATATCGACCATGGCAAGAGCACGCTGGCCGACCGGCTGCTGATGGCCTGTGGCGCGGTGAGCGAACGCGAGTTCCACGACCAGATGCTCGATTCGATGGATATCGAGCGCGAGCGCGGCATCACCATCAAGGCGCAGACCGTGCGCCTCAACTACAAGGCAAAGGACGGCAAGGCCTACGTCCTGAACCTGATGGACACGCCCGGCCACGTCGACTTCGCCTACGAGGTCAGCCGTTCGCTGGCCGCCTGCGAGGGCTCGCTGCTCGTGGTCGATGCAAGCCAAGGCGTCGAGGCGCAGACCCTGGCCAACGCCTATCACGCCATCGACGCCAACCACGAGATCATTCCGGTCCTGAACAAGATCGACCTGCCCTCGGCCGATCCGCAGCGCGTATGCACCGAGATCGAGGACGTGGTCGGCATCGACACGTCCGAAGCCGTCATGGTCTCGGCCAAGACCGGCCTCGGCATCGACGACCTGCTCGAGGCCATGGTGAAGCGCCTGCCGGCGCCGAAGGGCAGCCGCGAGGCTCCGCTGAAGGCCCTGCTGGTCGACAGCTGGTACGACCCGTACCTCGGTGTCGTCACTCTGGTGCGCGTGCAGGACGGCGTGCTGCGCCGGGGCATGAAGATCCGCATGATGGCGGCCGCCGCGGCGTACGACCTCGACAAGGTCGGCATCTTCGCGCCCAAGGCCACTGACGTGGCCGAGCTGGGTCCGGGCGAGATCGGCTTCATCATCGCCGGCATAAAGACCATCGCCGACTGCAAGGTGGGTGACACGATCACCGACGACCGCAAGCCCGCGACCGAGATGCTGGCGGGCTTCAAGCCCAGCGTCCCGGTGGTGTTCTGCGGTCTCTTCCCCGCCGATGCTGCCGAGTTCGAGGTGCTGCGCGAGTCGCTCGCCAAGCTCCGCCTCAACGACTCATCGTTCCATTTCGAGGCCGAGACCAGCGCGGCCCTTGGCTTCGGCTTCCGCTGCGGCTTTCTGGGCCTGCTCCATCTCGAGATCGTGCAGGAGCGGCTGGAGCGCGAATTCAATCTCGACCTCGTCACGACGGCGCCCTCGGTCGTGTACAAGGTGAAGCTGACCGACGGCACGTCGATGGAGCTGCACAATCCGGCCGACTATCCCGATCCGATGAAGATCGAGTCGATGGAAGAGCCGTGGATCAAGGCCACGATCATCACGCCCGACGAGCATCTCGGCTCCGTGCTGACGCTTTGCCAGGAGCGCCGCGGCCAGCAGATCGAGCTCACCTATGCCGGCACGCGCGCCATGGCGATCTACCGCCTGCCGCTGAACGAGGTCGTGTTCGACTTCTACGACCGGCTGAAGTCGATGACGCGCGGCTATGCGAGCTTCGACTACGAGATGGACGGCTACGAGGAGAGCGACCTGGTGAAGCTCACCATCCTGGTGAACGCCGAGCCGGTCGATGCGCTGTCGATGATCGTGCACAAGAACGCCGCCGAGAGCCGCGGCCGTGCGCTGTGCGAGCGGTTGAAGGACCTGATCCCGCGCCAGCTCTTCAAGATCGCCATCCAGGCGGCGATCGGCGGCCGCGTTGTCGCGCGCGAGACCATCAGCCCGATGCGCAAGGACGTGCTGGCCAAGTGCTACGGCGGCGACATCAGCCGCAAGAAGAAGCTCTTGGAGAAGCAGAAGAAGGGCAAGAAGCGCATGCGACAGATCGGCGAGGTCGAGATCCCGCAGTCGGCCTTCATCGCCGCGCTGAAGATGGACAACCGTTAGGCCCGATCGGGCGGTGGCTCAGAGTCCGCGGCTGCGCCGGCGCCGGGGTGGCCTGGAGCCGATGACGAAGCCGCCTTCCGCGCCCTCACCGTCTCGCCCGCCCAGCCACAGAAAGACGACGCCAAGCACGAGGAAGGCGGGCAAAGCCGGGATCATCAGGACCGGCCGCACCAGCCAGTTCCACAGCGAAACCGACAGATGGCGCTGGACCGCATTCTGGGCATCGCCCAGCGAACGGATATCGAGATGCGACCAGAGATCCCCCAGCCCCAACAGGTGGAAAGTCCCTTCCGTCCACCAGGCGAGGCAATCATGCACGACCGCTGCCACGGCCATGGCCAGCAGCAGCCACCCCAATACGCGAAACACCACCATCGATCCCCCAAATGGCGGCCGGCACCCTAGCCAAGACGAGGGGCCGGGGGAAGATGCCGTTGCCCCTTGCCCGCACCCCTTGTCCGTTGCTCTGGCCAACTGCCGCGCTATAAGAGCGGCCGACCGCGCTTCCCGGACAGGTGGCCGAGCGGTTTAAGGCACACGCTTGGAAAGCGTGCGTGGTGTAACAGCCACCGCGGGTTCGAATCCCGCCCTGTCCGC
>NZ_SCVH01000041.1 GCF_004296935.1 Reyranella sp. | reverse complement strand
TTCGAGACGTCGCACTTCCTCGACGGCTTCGCCTGGCCCGACAAGAAGTTCCGCTTCAAGCCGGACTGGCAGGCCTACGGACCGCGCGGCAAGGAGATGCCCACGCTGCCCGACCATTTCGACGTGATCGACAATGCCACGGCCGAGAAGCCGTTCCGGCTGGTCGCGGCGCCGGCGCGCACTTTCCTCAATTCGACCTTCACCGAGACGCCGAGTTCGCAGAAGCGCGAGGTGCGGCCGACGGCGATGATGAATCCCGACGACTGCAAGGCGCTCGGCCTGGCGGACGGCGATCGCGTCGAAATCGGCAACGAGCGCGGCAAGACCATCGTCAATGTCAAAGCCAAGGCCGGCCAGCAGAAGGGCGTCGTCGTCGTCGAGGGCATCTGGCCCAACCGGAACTTTGAGACCGGCATCGGCATCAATGCCGTGACCTCGGCCGATCCCGGCTGGCCCAACGGCGGCGCGGTGTTCCACGATACCGCGGTCTGGATTCGCAAGGCCGCGTGAGAGCACGACGGGTGGTTGTGATGGGCACGTTTTCTCATGTTCCTCTCCCCCTTGGGGGAGAGGTTAGGTGAGGGGGAGTGCAGGACGAACCGACGAAGCGTGCCCGTGAACTGCGTCGCGACGGCAGTCGCGCCGAGCGAATCTGCTGGGAGCTTCTGCGGGACCGCCGCATGGGTGGCGTCAAGTGCCGCCGACAGCATGCCATCGGCCCGTACTTCGCCGACTATGCCAGCGTGTCGCGCAAGCTCGTCATCGAGATCGACGGTGATCATCACGCCTTCCAAGTCGAAGCCGACGCGCGGCGAACTGCGGCGATGGAGCGGGAAGGTTGGCGTGTCTTGCGTTTCTGGGCGAATCACGTCGTCCAGAATAGAGACGGCGTATGGGCGGAGATCGAGCAGGTGATTTCCAATCCCCCTCACCCAACCTCTCCCCCAAGGGGGAGAGGAGCATGAAGGTATGTGTTTCGCGTCGGAGGAAAAGAGAGTGAGCGGCGGTTTTCAACCGGCGGCCAATCCGAGCATCGTCCAGACGCAGGCGGCGCGGGTCCCGGGCCGCGCCCACGTGCTGGTGATCGGCAACGAGAAGGGCGGCTCGGGCAAGTCGACGACGGCGCTGCACATCGCCGTGGCGTTGATGGGCGAGGGCAGCCGCGTCGCCACGCTCGACCTCGACGCCCGCCAGGGAACGCTCAGCCGCTACATCGAGAATCGGGCAGCCTACGCCCAACGCAAGGGCATCGAATTGCCGATGCCGCGCCACGCCGCGGTGCCGCTATCGATCCTGCCGGACCGCGCCGCGGCGGAAGCCGACGAGACGGCGCGCTTCGAGGCGGCGCTGGAGCCGGCGCTCGCCGCCGCCGATTTCGTGATCGTCGATACGCCGGGCAGCGACACCCACCTCTCGCGCACCGCCCATGTCTGGGCCGACACATTGCTGACGCCGCTCAACGACAGCTTCATCGACCTCGACCTGCTGGCCCGCGTCGATCCCGACACGCTCAAGATCGTGCGGCCGTCGATCTATGCCGAGGCGGTGTGGAAGCAGCGCCAGTTGCGCGCCATCCAGGGTGGCCGCCCGGTCGACTGGGTGGTGATGCGCAATCGCCTGTCCTCGCTTGCCGCCCGCAACAAGCGCGACATGGGCACGGTGATCGAGGCGCTGGCCAAGCGCATCGGCTTTCGCGTCGCGGCGGGCCTGAGCGAGCGCGTGATCTACAAGGAGCTGTTTTTGAGCGGCCTGACGCTGCTCGATCTCAAGCGCGGAGGTGGTGGACCGTCGCTGACCCTGAGCCACGTCGCGGCGCGGCAGGAAGTGCGCGACCTCGTGACGGCGCTCAATCTGCCGCCGCCGGCACCTTTTGCACCAGAGGCTGGGCCCGCCACAGAAGCATCCACGCCAGTCCCGCCACCTGCAGGATGAAGAGCGCGCCGTAGGACCAGGCGTAGCCGTCGGGCGAATAGCCCGACGCAGTGCGCGGCCACAGGTCGACCACTTTGCCGATCGCCCATTGGCCGGCGAAGATCACGGTGAAAACCACGAGGTTGCAGCTCGTGCTGACCCTGCCGGCATATTCCGGTGGAAACGACCGCGCGAGCAGCGGCATGTACTGGATGGGGTAGGCGCCGAGGAAGCCGAACAGCAGCCATGCCAGCACCGGCTCGAACGACGGCACGAACGCCAACCAGGCGCAGACCAGGGCGAACAGGACGCTGACGAGGTTGGCCGACGCGAAGTCGCTGACGCCGGCGCGACGGAACCAGCCGGCGAACACGCCGCTCAGCGCGAAACCCAGGGTCATGATGGCGGTGGTGTAGAGCTGGATGTCGGCGCGCGCCTCGGTGTCGGTGATGCCACCGACATCGCGCAGCCACGGGCCGATCCAGAGCGTGATGCTGGCGATGAACGCGATCTGCTGGAAGGTGAGTACCGGCTGGATGCGCCAGAAGAAGCCGTCGGTCAGCACGATGCCGGTGATGCGGAACTGCTCTCGGAGCGTGCCCTTGGCGGCCGGCGTCCCCCGTTCGGGTACGACCGTGAAGAGGAGGGCAGCGGTCACGAGGCAGAGGCCGGCCAGCCAGAAGAACAGGCCCTGCCAGCTCATGACGGAGAGTGACCACTGGATCGGGAGCGTGGCCGCCATCGAGCCCAGGCCGCCGGCCATCATGTGGAAACCGGTGATCAGGCCCCAGCGCTCCGGCGGATACCACAGCGTGATCGCCTTGATCGCCGCCATCAGCCCGCCGGCGAATCCCAACCCGATCAGGACGCGGGCGACGATCAGTTCGGGAAGCGATGCCGCCAGGCCGAACATCGCCGATCCGATCGCCGCGGTGACCATCAGCACGGTCTGCACACGGCGCGGCCCGTAGCGGTCGAGCATGACGCCCAGGATCGGCTGGCAGCCGGCAAAGAAAAGGAAGAAGGCCGAGGTGAGCAGGCCGAGATCGCCGGCGGTGATCCCGACATCGCGTTCGAGATAGGGGAAGATCACCGCGTTTACGCCGCGGAAGATGTAGGACAGGAAATACGCCAGCGCGAACGGCAGGAAGATCCGCAGCAGCAGCGTGGC
Source organism: Reyranella sp. (assembly GCF_004296935.1). Classification (GTDB taxonomy): domain Bacteria; phylum Pseudomonadota; class Alphaproteobacteria; order Reyranellales; family Reyranellaceae; genus Reyranella. The sequence continues at coordinate 13,601 of NZ_SCVH01000041.1, read as the reverse complement.
GAAGGTGGGGGCGTTTCCGGTCATTCTTTGGTGGCGCCCTCGGACTGGTCCTTGGCCGCGGGCCGCACCATATTCAACACACCGAAGGGGGTCAAAAGATATGGCCGACGATCGCAAGGTTCCGTCTACCGCAGGTGCGAACGCAGTCGATGCATTCGTGAAGCAGGTGGGCAACCTGCCGGCGAACCGCGTGCCGGGCAGCCGCGGCCGACTGCTGTTTGCCATGGACGCGACCGCGAGCCGCGAGCCGACCTGGGATCATGCCTGCACGATCCAGGGTGAAATGTTCGTTGCCGCCGATGCGCTGGGTGGTCTCGATGTGCGGCTTGGCTTCTACCGCGGCTTCGACGAATTCAAGGTGAGCAAGTGGACGTCCGACGGTCGCGAACTCGCGCGGCTGATGAGCGCGGTGCGTTGTCTCGCCGGCCGGACGCAGATCGCCAAGACGCTGCGCTATGCGGGTGAACAGCGTCGCGAGAGCCGCATCGATGCCGTCGTCTTCGTCGGCGACTGCTGCGAGGAGGATGTCGATGCGGTCGGCCATGAGGCGGCACAGCTCGGCCTGCTCGGCCTGCCGGTGTTCGTCTTCCAGGAAGGCGACGACCGCGCGGCATCGCGGCTGTTTCCGCAGATCGCCAAGCTGACGCGCGGTGCCTACTGCAGATTCGACCGCTCCAGCCCGGACCAGCTCAAGCGCCTGCTGGGCGCGGTCGCGGCCTATGCCGCCGGCGGCCGCTCGGCCTTGCTGAAATATGGCAAGGACCAGGGCGGCGCGGCGGCGCTGCTGACCAACCAGATGAAGTAACCGGCGGCCGGCCGACTAGGCGGCCCCGAGCAGGCGTGCGGTCAATCCACCGGGCAACACGCTGCCCAGCCAGACCGCCGCCTTGGTGCCGATGGGGAAGGCGATGCGCGCGCGGTTGGCAGCGAGACCCTTGCGGATGATCGCCGAGGCCCGCGACGAGGACATCAGGAACGGCATGGGGAAGGGCGCGTGGGCGGTGAGGCGGCTGACCACGAAGCCCGGGCAGATGACGCTGACGCCGATGCCGTCCTTCTTCAGCACATAGCGGATGCTTTCGCCCCACACCCGGACGGCGGCCTTGCTGGCGTTGTAGGAGGCCGAGTAGGGCAGGCCGATGAAGCTCGCCAGCGACGAGACGATGGCGACCTGGCCGCCCTTGCGGGCGATCATGCGGGACAGCAGCGGCTCCACCGTGTTGAGCACGCCGCCGACATTGACGTCGAGCGTCTTGCGGATGACGGAGAAATCGTCGAGCGAGGAATTGTCCTTGTCGATCGAGATGCCGGCGTTGGCCAAAATGAGATCGACGGGATGAGCATCGTCGAAGGCCCTGAGCCAGGTCGCCAGCGCGTCGCGATCGACGACGTCGATGGCGCCCGCCACTACCGCGGCGCCCTTTGCCCGGCAGGCCTGGGCGACGGCCTCGAGGCGCTGGGCATCGCGGCCGGTCAGCGCGAGCGCGACCCCGGGTGCGGCATAGTCGAGCGCCAGGGCCTCGCCGATGCCACTCGAGGCGCCGGTGATGACGATGCTAGAGAATCGCTTCATGGGATAACCTTCCGGCGTCGCGCGTTGTCTGCGTTGGGAGCCGATACTAGAGTGCCGCGCCGCTTTGCGGCCAGTGGAGTGACAAGCGAAGTGGCAGGAGCCGAGTATTGATCGCAAGCATGACAGGATACGCCCGGGCGCAGGGATCGGATGACCGGCGGCGCTGGGTTTGGGAGGCGCGCAGCGTCAATGGACGCAACCTGGAAATCCGCTGCCGGGTGCCGCAGGGCTTCGATCGTCTGGAAAACCCAGCCCGCACCGCCGTGGGCGGCCGGCTGAAGCGCGGCAATGTCTCGCTGACGCTCACCCTCACCAGCGAGCGCCAGAGCAAACCGCTGCGCATCAACCGCGCCCTGCTGGCCGAGCTGGGGGCGCTGGCAGAGGAGGTGCGCAAGAGCACGGGTGCCGCAGCACCTTCGGCCGACGGCCTGCTGCGCGTGCGCGGCGTCATCGAGGAGGAAGAGGAGGGCGAACAGACCGAGGAGGCGCTCGCCGCGCTCGACAAGGCGCTCTCGGCCACGCTCGAGGAGGTGCTGAAGGCCCTCGTCGTCGCCCGTGCCGCCGAGGGCAAGGCGCTGGCCACGGTGATCGACGGCCATGTCGGCGAGATCGAGGGCCTGTGCAAGCGCGCCGCCGAGCGGGCGCAAGTCCAGATCGGCACCGTGCGCAGCCGTTTCGAAAGCCAGCTCGCCGAGCTTATGGACCGCGTGCCCACGCTTTCCGAGGAGCGCTTCGCCCAGGAAGTGGCGCTGCTGGTCGGCAAGGCCGACGTGCGCGAGGAACTCGACCGGCTCGCCGCCCACATCGCCCAGGCGCGGACCCTGCTGGCCGAGGCGCGGGCGGACAATCCGGTCGGTCGCAAGTTCGATTTCCTCTGCCAGGAGTTCAATCGCGAGGCCAATACGCTGTGCTCGAAGTCGGCCGACATCGAGCTGACGCGCATCGGCATCGACCTCAAGGGCGCCGTCGAGCGCATGCGGGAGCAGGTCCAGAATGTCGAATGAAGCGATCCAGCGCCGCGGGCTGATGCTGGTGCTCTCGTCTCCTTCAGGCGCCGGCAAGACGACGCTGTCGCGGCAACTGCTCGACAACGACTCGCAGATTCAGCTCAGCGTTTCGTGTACTACGCGTGCCAAGCGGCCAGGCGAGAAGGACGGCGTCGATTATCATTTCGTGGACACTGCGGCCTTCAGCGGCATGAGCCAACGCGGCGAATTCCTCGAGCACGCCCGGGTCTTCAACCATTACTACGGCACGCCCAAGGCGCCGGTGGAGGAAGCGCTGAGCGCCGGCAAGGACGTGCTGTTCGACATCGACTGGCAGGGCACGCAGCAGCTCAAGGATCCGGCCAAGAAGGTTAGGGCCGACCTGGTGACGGTGTTCATCCTGCCGCCCTCGACGCGCGACCTCGAACGCCGCCTGCTGACGCGCGCCCAGGATTCCAAGGAGGTCGTGGCGCAGCGCATGGCCAAGGCGGCCGACGAGATGAGCCACTACGCCGAGTACGACTACGTCATCGTCAACCGCGATATCGCCACGAGCAACGCCAACCTCAAGGCCATCCTTACTTCCGAGCGCCTGAAGCTCGAGCGTCAGGTCGGACTGTCGGGCTTCGTCAAGGCGCTGCGCGAGGGACGGTAGCGCCCGGCGGCATGCCGCTTTGGAATTGATCTGAGTCAAATGACGGCAATAGACCGGCGCTTGCGCAGGTGCCGGCGCTCGCCGCGGTTGCGGATGTTCGCTAGAATTTGCGGCGTGGACTTGCAGGTTCCCCTGCGAGGCGGCTGGAGAGTTCATTGGCACGCAGGCTCGTTGCCTTGTCCCTGATCGGTGCCGCCGCCGGCGTGGTGGCGCTTGCCGGTGTGTTCCTTGCCGATCGCTCCATCGTCGCCGTGGCGGATCCGGCGCCCGCCCGCGTCGTCGGCTACTGCGATGTCGCGGCGAGGCAGGATTCCAGAGTGGTGCGCGACGCCTGCGCGGCCAATCCGGACCTGTCGTCGCCGAACCTGAGCCAGGCCGAGGCGACCAGCATCCTGAGACGATGGGCGGCATCGTGGATCGATGTCGCCTCGGATGGAAAGCTCATCATCGAGGACGACTACTGGCAGAAGAGCGTCGACACGCTTTACGAGCGGTTCCTCAATCACGAGCGGGGCGTGTACTGCGGCGGTACGGCCTGGACGCTGATGAAGCTGTTCGAGGCGTTCGGCCTGGAGGCCTGGATCTACAATTTCGGCGATCCCGACACCGAGCTGTCGCACGTGGTCACGCTCGTCCGGGCCGACGGCCGGATCATCGTTCAGGACGCCTACTTCAACTATACGCTGAAGGAAAAGGACGGGAGCGCCGCCGACATCCGCGAGATCCTGGCGGCAATGAGGGAACGCCGTGCCGCCGATTCGCTCGTCGTCTCCACCGAGCCGGTGACCAAGCTGGCGCTCTATGGCCTGGACGAGGTGCCGGCCGACCCGCGGAAGCTGACGGACTGGATGGGCGGCGACGTCGCGAGCGTCAGCGATTGCGAGCTCGTGCGGGCCGGCGTGGTGAAGTGCAAAGCGGAGAACGTCGAGGCGAGGAGCGTCCGCAACTGGGAACGCTGGCCCGACCTGCAGCGGTTCCTGGCCGAACGCGGGTATCCGAGGATTCGGCGTATCTCATGCTGCTGCCGCTCGGCCTCTCGTCATCTCCCGATGGCTGGACACCTCCGAGCGACGCGCGCGACACGCGAACGAATGCGCTCCTGAAGGCGATGCTTCAGTCCATGCGGACGCGCTGACGCGCGTTCCCCGCCTGCCTTTCAGGGTTTGTGAGTGCGTTGGGCGAGGGGGGCCGAGGCGGGCGGCACGCTGCCCGACTGGCCCTGCGAGCGCAGCACGAGCTGGGACGGCGTATGGGGGCGGCCGGAAAACTCCGCGATCAGGCGATCGCTGGCCGTCTCGAGCGTCTCTTCAAGGCGGCGCATGAAGGTCTGCTTGTCGAGGCCGGTCTCGATCGCGGGCAGGAACTCGATCGCGGCGCGGCCGGGTTTCTTCCACCAGTCGCGACGGTTCCAGACAAGGCCGACCGAGGTCGCCACCGGCGTCACCGGCAGGCCGAGGTCGCGGTAGAGGTAGTAGATGCCGGAGCGATAGCGCTCGCGCTCGCCTGGCGCCATCAGGTTGCCTTCGGGATAGATCGCGATGTGACGGCCGCTGTCGCAAGCGCGTTTGGCGAACTGGGCGAGGTTCTCGCGTTCCTTGCCGCCGCCGCAGGCGTCGACGCGGATCATCTGCAGGCGGTAGAGGATGGCGCCGATCAGCGGATAACTGAAAATCTCCTGCATCGCCACGAAGGCAATGCCCGGGATGCGGGCGGCGAGCAGGATGCCGTCGCATTCGCTGTGATGCTTGCCGGCCAGAAGGACGGGGCCGGTGGCGGGGAGATGCTCCGGGCCGCGAAATTCGACCTTCATGCCGCCGATCCAGCGCATGCCCCAGACGACGGCGCGGGCCCAATGGTGGAGCACGCCGCGCAACACCACCGGCGTCGGGATCGGCACCAGCACGATGCCGATCACGGCAGTGAGGAGCGTGCCGAGGTAGAAAAAGGCGTTGAAGGACAGGGACCGGATCATGGTTGGTCAAATAGTGAGTGTTCACTCATTTGTCAAGGACGCCCGCCAATCGCACGAATTCGGCCACGGTCAGTTCCTCCGCCCGGGCCGTGGGCGCGAGGCCAAGCCCGGTCAGGACCGCCACAGGGTCGGGAAACAGCCCCGCCAAGGCACCGCGCAGCATCTTGCGGCGCTGGCCGAAGGCCGCCGCTGTCACCCGTTCCAGAGGCCTGAGATCGGCCAGGCGCCCGCCTGGTGGTCTTGGCGTCAGTCGGACGACCGAGGAGGTGACCTTGGGCGGCGGCACGAAGGCCGAGGGAGCCACGTCGAACAGGCGCTGCACGGTGCAGACGTGTTGGGCAAGCACCGAGAGCCGGCCGTAGTCCTTGGTCCGGGGGGAGGCGGCCAGCCGGTCGACGACCTCCTTCTGGAACATCAGCACCATGTCGGCCACGTCGTCGGCGGCGTGCAGCCAGCGCACCAGGAGGGCCGTCGATATGTTGTAGGGCAGGTTGGCCACGATCCGGCGTGGTGGCGGCCCCAGGGCCGGCAGGCCCATCTCCAGCGCGTCGCCCTCCACCACCTGGAGGCGGCCGCCGGCAGCCACCTGCAGCGCTTCCAGGGCGGCAATAGCCCTGCGGTCCACTTCGATGGCGACAACGCAGGTCGCGCCCTCGAGCAGCAGGGCGCGGGTCAGGCCGCCGGGACCCGGGCCGATCTCGATGACGGTGCCGGGCGACAGCGGCGCCGCGGCGCGGGCGATGCGCCGGGTCAGGTTGAGGTCGAGCAGGAAATGCTGGCCGAGGCGCTTGCGGGCGTCGAGGTCGTGGGCGGCGATGGTCTCGCGCAGCGGCGGCAGGCCGGCCAATCCAGCTGCGATGGCCGCCGCGCTGTCGTCGTCCATCGTTCAGGGCCTCATCGTTTCAGGTATGGCGCCGGCGGGCCATGTCGTCCGCCATGGCGAGGGCGGCGATCAGACTGGCCGGGTCGGCGCGGCCGCTGCCGGCAATGTCGAGCGCGGTGCCGTGGTCAGGAGAAGTCCGCACGAACGGCAACCCCAGGGTCACGTTGACGCCGCCCGCGAAGTCGATGGTCTTGATCGGGATCAGCGCCTGGTCGTGATACATGCACAGCGCCGCGTCGTAGGTCGCGCGCGCGGCGGGATGGAACAGCGTGTCGGCCGGCGCCGGCCCGCGCACGTCGATGCCGTCGCGCCGCAGGGCATCGATCGCGGGTGCGATCAGGCGGGTTTCCTCGTCGCCCATGGTGCCCTGCTCGCCGGCATGGGGATTGAGCGCCGCCACGACCAGCCGCGGCCGGGCGATGCCGAACAGCGCAGAGAGCGCCGCCGCCGCGATCCGTCCGACCCGCACGATGCTCGCAGCATCGAGCGCGCGCACGGCGTCGGCCAGGGAAAGATGGATCGTGACCGGGACCACGCGGAGACCGGGACAGGCCAGCATCATCGCGACCTCGACCGGCTTGCCCGCGGCACCGGCGGCAAGCTCGGCCAGAAATTCCGTGTGTCCGGGATGGCGGAACCCGGCATCCTGCAGGGTCTTCTTCTGGATGGGGTTGGTCACCACGCCGGCGATCTCGCCGGCCAGGGCGAGGGCGGCGCCGCGCTCGATGGCTTCCAGCGTCGCCGGCGCATTGACGGGATCGGGCCGCCCGGGCGTCGCCGGGGCGCGCAATTTCACGGCAAGCACCGGCAGAGCCGTCGCGAAGACCGCGGCTGCGTCGGCGGGCCGGCCGATTTCCCGAACGGGCACGTCGAAGCGAAGGTGTCGGGCGAGCGCGATAAGGCGGGTGGGGTCGTCCAGCACCAGGAACGGTCGGTCCGCCGGCTTGCGCGCCAGCCACGCCCTGAGGCTGAGTTCGCCGCCAATCCCGGCCGGCTCGCCCATGGTAACGGCGAGCGGCAGAGCGTGTGTCACGGCTTGACGTCGACGGTCGCCGTGCGCCGCAGGTCGCGCATGTAGCGGCGTCCGGCGGCCTCCAGCTTCTGCAGGAGGATCTGCTGCTGGATGGCCTCGCGGGTCGGCAAGCCGCCACCGCCGTCCCGGCTGCACAGGGAGACGATCTGGAGGCCCTCGGCGACCCGGAACGGTCCTGCGGTTCCGCCGACCTGCAGGCGGGGGATCTCCTCGTACATCTGGCGGTTGGCCGAGAGGTCGCCGATGCGCACGCCCCGCAGGTCGCCGGAGGTGGCGCCCTTGAGCTGTCGGGCCTGGGCATGGAGGTCGGTGCACTGGCGAACCGCCGCCATCGCCTTTTGCGCATCGGCCGACGCCCGGTTGGTTTCCTCGGCCGAGGCGTTGACGGGCAGCGACAGGGTCAACTGGACCAGATTCAGCCGGACGTCGTCGGGCCGCGTGGCGGCGAACTGGCGGCGGTCGACGACATACAGGACATGCCAGCCGGAGGCGCTGCGGATCGGATCGGAAAATTGGCGGACCTGCAGCCTGTCGATGGCGGCATCAAGGGCCGGGTCGAGCGATCCCGGGAGGACCCATCCAAGATCGCCACCGGTCTGCGCCGAGGCGCCCTGGGAGAATTGCTGGGCGACCGCGGCGAACGGCGCGCCGCGCTTCAGCTGATCGAGGATGCGGTCGGCGTTGCGCTTGGCGTCTTCCGCGCCGTCGGTCCGGTCGACCGGCACGAAGATCTCGGCCACCCGGGATTCGGTCTTGCCCATGTTTGCCCGCAGCCGGGCCAAGGCATCGTCGATTTCGGCTTCGGAAACCTCGACCTGGGGCCGCACCCTGCGGCGGACGATCTTCCCCCAGGCGAGCTGCGCTTCGAACTGCTGTGCGGCGATATCGTGGGAAACGCCGATGCTCTGCAGGAAGAGCTTGAACTGGCCGGGACTCATGCCCGCGCCGCGCTCGATCTCGCCCAGGCGCTGCTGGACCTCGGCATCGGAGGTCGGCATGCCGAGTCGCTTGGCATTCTGGATCTGCAGCCGCTCGTCGATCATCTGGCGCAGGACCTGGGCGGCCATGCGCTGGCGCAGGTCCGGGCTGTCCGTCAGGCCGGTGGTCTTGACCGCGAATTGAATGCGCTGGCTGAGGTCGAAGTCGGTGATCGCGTCGTCGTTCACCCGTGCCACGACGCGCACCTGGGCCGATGCGAGGGCGGGTGAAAGGACCAGGAGGATCGCTGCGAAGGCGCGGAGGAACAACGCGGACATTTGACCGGTGATTTGAAAGGAGGGACCCGCATTATATTCCGTTGCAACAATGCTGCAACGGAGCGCGGCGGCATATCGTCCGACTATGGCAACTTGCGGGCATGGTTGACACATGGTGCATGCTTGACGCTTGGCGGTGGGTGCGTTAGCCGGACACCGCGTTTCGAGGGCTCAGAATTTCAGCATGACTGCCGCTCGCCGTCCGATCAGCGTCGCCAGCGCATGGGCGTGGATTCGCTCGGGTGTGGGCTATCACCTGGACAATTTCGGGCGTTGGCTGATCGTGCGCGCGCCCCGGCTCGGCGCTGCCTATGCCGGCTGGTGGACGCCCGGGGCACCGAAGCCCGGCCCGCGGCCGGGCTGGGGCTTCGCCGAGGAATACTACGACCAGCGCCAGTGGCTGGCGTGTCGGCGCGGCGCCCTGTGGGAGGCGGCGCGCGACAACAATCTCGAGGTGTCGCTCAGCGTGCCGTGGCTGGCCGGCACGACGGTCGACGTGACCCTGGGCAACGACAACAGCCTCTGCCTCTATGTCTGCGGTTCGTTCGAGCCCAACGAGTTCAATTTCCTCGACCGCCTGCTGAAGCCCGGCATGGTGTTCGTCGATGTCGGCGCCAACGACGGCTACTACACGCTGTTCGCGGCGCGGCGGATCGGCCCGGAAGGACGGATCGTCGCGGTCGAGCCGAGTTCGCGCGAGCGCGGTCATCTCGAGCGCAATATCGCGCGCAACGGTGTTGGCAACGTCGAGATCGTGCCAGCCGCTCTGGGCGCCGCCCCGGGCCACGCCGATCTCCATCTCGCCCACGGCGTGCATACCGGCCACAACACGCTGGGCCGGTTCGCCCACGACGACGTGGTGCCGGCCCGCGTCGAGCGCGTGCCGGTGGAGACCCTCGATGGCGTGGTACGCCGCCTTGCCCTGCCGCGCGTCGACGTCGTCAAGATCGACGTCGAGGGCGGCGAGGCCAATGTGATCGCCGGGGCGCGAACGGTGCTTCAGTCGATGCGGCCGGTGTTGATGATGGAGGTGAGCGACGGCGCATTGCGGGCGCAGGGCAGCAGCGAGGCGGCGTTGCTCGAGACGTTGCGTCGCGACCTCAGGTACGAGATCCTGGTGTTCTCGCCGGCCACCGGTCTCGTCCACGGACAGACGGAGGGCATGCCCCTCTCGGCCAACATCATCGCCATGCCGACCGAAAGGCTCGCCGGGATCGCCACCGGCTGATCGCCTGCCGCGGTGCCGTGATTCTATTCGGCGCCGGCATCGCGCCGGGAGACGATCGGGTTGTCGATCGGCCACCAGAACTTGTAGGCCGGGTCGTTCCATCGGATCGTGAACTGGCCGGGCCGGTCGTAGTAGGTCGTCTGCTTGTAGTGGAAGGTGGAAACGTCCGACATCACCAGATAGGCATTGCCGAACTTCGCCGGGATGCGGATTTGCAGCCGGTTGACGTCCGACAGGGTGAAGCCCTGCCACTTCCGGAACTGGGATGACTCCGGATCATTGTTGACCACCACCACGTAGATGCGGCCATACAGGCAGGAGATCAGCTTGACGGTCTTGGCGTCGCCGTGAATGCCGCGCAGAACGTGCTTGGTCGAGGTTGCGTAGTCGTCCTGGACGAACTTTTCGGTTATTCCGGCGGCCCGGTACATCTCTTCATTGTACGTTTCGACGTAATCGCCGCGAAAGTCTTCGTGCTGGGTCAGGGGGTGAACGACGAGCACGCCGTCGAGCGTCGTCTTTTCGACCTTGAGCTTGCTCATTTCACCCTCCCTTAGTCGAATTCTCGCGGATGATTGCAGGCGGCAAAGAATTCGTCGGAGCAGCTTCGGAAGAAGGAACGAGTCGGTGGCGTGGTGGACACGACATAGGCGATCTTATTCACGTTGCGCGGACAGAGGCGCACTGGAAACCGACCCAATGCCATGCTGCTACATATCTTGAAGTCGTTTCGTAGAAGAAGCTCTAACATCGAGTAGTCGGAAGCACGTTCTTGTGCCTTCGAAGGCAGCATTTCGGAAAAGCAGGTAGCTGACCTTCTCCGAGGGCTTTGCCGCAATAACCACCGACTGAGGACCAGGCATTGCAGAAATTACACGTTCGATTGAACTGAATTTTGACAGATCGAGTCCAGTGAGCACGACTCCGAGTTGTCCCTTTGTCACCTCAACTTTTAGCTCAACCTCTAACAGGTAATCGTCTGGCCAAGCTTGGACTCCCCGAGGGGGCAAATGCACCGTTAGAGAGTTACTCCACGCCTGCGGTGACGTTTCCACGACCCGTCCTCGAAGAGTGTTCACTCCCCCTTCAATACGCTGAGGGGAGGGGCCTGAAGGAGGATTGACAGCCAATGTCTTGGACTCGCGTCGAAGCCGCCACTTCGTCCATAGGCTTTGTCGTCGAAGCGTTGTGAGTTCCGAGCCTTCTTGTCCCGTGGGAAGGGCGAGCGCGTGTCCACCTTCCGGCGCAAACTCGGCGCCGTTCTGAAACTCTGTATCCCCGAGAAGGTCGTCAACTATCTGTCTGCCTTCGGCCAAAGTTTCTTCGAATTTCAGCGGCGGCGGGAAGAGCAAGTTGATCGAAACTCGGTTTGGTACGCCAAGCGAGGACGTTTCGGCTCGGTGAAGTACGTAGTTATCGTGGTCGAGTACCAGACTTTCACGATAGCCGAGCTTGGCCAGCCACGCGAGCGCCTCTCCCGCACTCTGGTTTCGTCGAGATAGGGCATGGCTCAACTCGACGACAACGTACGGATTCTTTTCCACCAACGTCTGCTCGGCTCCCCTGAGAACCTCGAAGTCGAAGCTGTCGACGTCGATCTTCAGGCAGTCAATTCGATCAATGTGTCGCTCGAAAACAAAGTCATCGAATCTGTAGAAATTGTAGTCCTGAACATCGCCCTCGGTTCCCCAGATCCTAAAGATGCGGTCTTTCAGAACTGCCGTACTCGCACCGAGGGCCACTTCGTGGATTTCGACGTTCTCCAGTCTATGATGGGCAATGTTCTTTCGCAGCATCGAGACGGTCGACGTTGGCTCAAAGGCGAATACTTTCCCTTCGAAAGCCAGCTGAGCGAACAGAATGGAATAATAGCCTACGTTCGCCCCAATATCGAAAATCGACCAGTCCGTTTGTACGTTCTTTACGAACCAGTTCTTCGTCTGAAGCTCGCACTGCGGATAGTAGTCGCGAAATGACTCGTAGAACGCAACCAGTTCGATTGCTTTCCTGCCAGGGATGTCGGTCGTGATGCGGTCTGTCATGTGTGCTCTCAGTGGCGCGCCAATTTGTATCTGCTTGTTGCCCGCTCTCGAATATTCAGCGAGCAGAGGAAGAGGTATTCAGCTGAAAACGACAGATCTAATTCCGCTGGTAGCCGACGAGCATCCAACTCTTGCGAATCCAGAACAGCTTCTCGAATTGAGGCCCCCAACGATCGAAGTTCTCGACTATCGCCTGGACAACGCCGAGGGGTGCGAGATTCTTCGCCAAAGTCTCCGGATCGGGACAGAAATCGTGCCAGACGCACATGCCGCCTGCGCGCAACACGCGGAGCGCCTTGTCTGTGTCACTGGTTACGATGTCGGGCGTGTGCCCGCCATCGATCAGGACGGTGTCAAAGTGGTCGGGGCCAAACTTGGCGGTGTCAAACGCCCGACTGTCGCAGAGCAGTTGATGGACTCGTTCGGAATAGCCGGCGTCACGGTACATTCGGCCAATAAATTCCCCAGAATCGGTCGAAGCGTACAGCGGGGTGCCGTCTGCCTGGGCCTCGCCTGCCGGCAGGTTGATGGTCCAGATTTCTGCGTTGGTTGCGCGGGCAACAAGTGTAGTCCCAAATCCCTCCCAAGTCCCAAACTCGAGATGTCGACGTGGCGATTGCGATCGCCACAGATACTCCAATATTGGCGCGTCATCAGTTTCCATTTTCCAGTTGGACAGAGGCTTGTCGATCCGTTCCTGTGACACGTCGAGCTGAATGGATGTGCCGAGAAGCGGCGACAGATCCTTCTCATCCACGATCTGTATCTCACCTCGAATAGAAGGTGCTTTCGCCATTGGAAACGGGTGATCCCACAGATCCCCGGCCCAGTTCAACAAGTCGCCGAGTTCGGGTAATGGAATTGACCCGGCATGGGATGATGACCACGAGGCAACAAAATTCCGGCCATCCTTCTTGGCGTACGCAGACAGTCGGAAGAGTTTGAAGTGCGACGGCTGTGCGTCGGTCGAGGCATTCCGAAAGAGAAGGTGTCGGGCGCTTTTCGGTTCACGCACCCAGATACGCAGTGTCTTGGTCGCAGAGCCTTCCGGAACGATGCGTTCAAGGGAGGCAAATGTCGAACCGTCGTCCGTAGTGACGCCGACGCCAACCTTGCCGTGGGTGACGCGGATCTTACACTCGATAACCAAGGCGTCTGCATCGGCCAATACGTTTAGGGGGCCTTCGGCGATTCGATATGAAAGAGCATTGCTCCATTGATCTGGGGGCGTTGTCACCTCAACAATGGCGCCACCTGATCCCCACGGAATGGCATTTCGCACCGCTCGTAAAACGGGCGAAGAACTCATGATCGGCGCGCCATTGTGAGGCGTCGGTCCTGATTGGAAGAGGTTTGGAAGCGAACTCAAGAGCATTGCCGTTCAACCTGTGTCTGACGCGGTGGTTGACTGTTTCAATCACCGCTTTGTCCCGAGGTCAAATGGCGGACCAGCCTGTTAGAATTATGCGGGCATGGAGGGCATAGCGGTGACGCAATCGGACAGCAACCACTTGAGGTGCTGGAAAATCCCATTGTGTGGTAAGGTTACAAAGATTTTATGTCCGGACTGCAGTCAGCGTGATGCCTTCTCGAACTTTGCGTCGACCAGCCATGATGAACGGGCGCCGAGAGTCCATCGCTGTTGGCCCGGATTTGACGGAAGTGTACTTGGTTTCCGAACTAATGGCGATTAGACGCAAGCATTTGGGATAAGGCGGTAGTGGCGTTGAACCTATGCGAATGTAGCCGCGATGAGGTGAGGCGCGCGTGATGAAGGTAGAAGGTCGTCTGAAGGTTTACCTTGAGAAGCTACGGTCGCCCCGGAGGCCGCTAGAGTTGTTGTCGGATTCGCAGCATCTCAGTGCGTTCTCGTTGTCCGACCGTGAACTTCATGGGGGCTCGCGCGTTAGCCAGGAGCATCCATTGCATCTTTCGGGGCCGGGTACGCCCTGGAGCTATATTGCGAGTTGGTC
>NZ_SCVH01000040.1 GCF_004296935.1 Reyranella sp. | reverse complement strand
CTCAGAATTTCTTATTAATTCATTGAAATACAAAAGGAAACGGCGGGCTTTTGGCCCGCCGCTCTTCTACCCCGAAACTCGTCGTTCGGCGGCTTTTTGCCGCTCTCCTCCCTAAACTCAGGCAGCGCCCAAGAGGTAGGCTCTTTAGCGCGGCCGCTTGGCCTTGCCAAGACCTTTTCTTTCGATCGTCAGCCTCCCGTCGAACAATTGTTAGGATGCAAGGTCGTTCGACGACAAACAAATTTCCTTACCGCTTCGATGATCATCCGATGACCACGTACTTGATCACAAACAGGACAGCGAGGATTGCAACGGCGGGATGAACGTCGGCGTAGCGGCCTGCAGCGACCTTGATGCCGGCGTACGAAATGAATCCAAAAGCGATGCCGTCGGCAATCGAGAAGGTGAATGGCATCGCGAGCGCGGTGATGACTGCCGGCGCCGCTTCGGTGATGTCGTTCCACTCCACTTCGGTGAGGCCGCGGGCCATCAGGCAGGCGACGTAGAGCAGGGCGGGCGCGGTGGCGTAGGCTGGAATGGTGCCCGCGAGCGGTGCGAAGAACAGCGCCAGCAGGAACAGGACCGCCACGGTGGCTGCAGTGAGCCCGGTCCGCCCACCTGCGTTGATGCCTGACGCACTCTCGATGTAGCTGGTCGTGGTCGATGTGCCCACGGCCGCGCCGATCATCGCCGCGCTGCTGTCGGCGATCAGCGCGCCCCGAAGGCGGGGTACGGTGCCGTCCTTGCGCATGAAACCGCCGCGATGGGCAAGCGCGATCAACGTGCCGGTATTGTCGAACAAGTCGACGAACAGGAAGGCGAACACGACCGTCACCAAGCCGACGCTGAATGCGCCGGCGAGGTCCATCTGGAGGAATACCGGCATGACCGAGGGCGGCACCCCGACGATGCCGCCGAACTTCTGCTGGCCGGCCATGACGGCAATGACAGTCACCGCCAGGATGCCAATGATGACCCCGCCCATGATCTTGCGGTACTCCAGAGCCACGATCAGGGCGAAGCCGAGAGTGGCCATGATCACCGGAAACGACGTGAGCTTGCCGTGCGTGACAAGCGTTGCCGGATGCGCGACGACGATGCCGGCGTTCTTGAGCGCGATCAGGGCGAGGAACAGTCCGATGCCTGCGGCGATCGCCATCTTGAGCGACTTGGGGATCGCATTGACGATCCATTCTCGGATCGGCAGCACGCTGATGATCAGGAAGATCACGCCCGAGATGAATACGCAGCCCAGCGCCACCTGCCAGGTATGACCCATGCCGCCGACCACGCCGAAGGCGAAGTAGGCGTTCAGCCCCATGCCGGGGGCGAGCGCGATCGGGTAGTTGGCGAGGAACGCCATCAGGAGGCAGCCGATCGCGGCGGCAATGCAGGTCGCGGCGAACACCGCCTCGAACGGCATGCCGGCGACCTTAAGAATGTCCGGATTGACGAAAATGATGTAGGCCATCGTCAGGAAGGTCGTGATGCCTGCCACGACCTCCGTCCGAACGGTGGTCTTGTTCTCGCTCAGCTTGAAAATCTGTTCGAGCATGCCTCTCTCCCCCGGTTGTCGCGCTGAGTGTGCGGGCATTGCCCTGTGCAAAACCAGCCAGCGCCGGCCAAGTTTGCCTTTGCAAGGCTCGTTCCCTACAGTCCGCCGCCACTCCCGAACGCCCGAACGAGGACCGATTCAGCATGCGGATGAGCCAGTATTTCCTGCCGACCCTGAAGGAGAATCCGGCCGAGGCGCAGATCGTGTCGCATCGCCTGATGCTGCGCGCCGGCCTCGTTCGCCAGACCAGCGCCGGCATCTATGCGTGGCTGCCGCTCGGCCTTCGCGTCCTCAAGAATATCGAGCGGATCGTGCGTGAGGAGCAGGACGCTGCCGGTGCCCAGGAAGTGCTGATGCCGACCATCCAGTCGGCGGACTTGTGGCGCGAGAGCGGGCGCTACAATGCCTACGGTCCGGAGATGCTGCGCTTCAAGGATCGCCACGACCGCGAGATGCTGTTCGGGCCGACCAACGAAGAGATGATCACCGTTCTCTTCCGGGATGGGGTGAAGAGCTATCGCGATCTGCCAAAGAACCTCTATCACATTCAGTGGAAATTCCGGGACGAGGTGCGGCCACGTTTCGGTGTCATGCGCGGGCGCGAGTTCCTGATGAAGGACAACTACTCGTTCGACATCGACAGGGCGGGTGCCATCCGCTCCTACAACAACATGTTCGTAGCCTACCTGCGTACCTTCGCGCGCATGGGCCTGAAGGCGATCCCGATGCGCGCCGACACCGGCCCGATCGGAGGCGACCTCAGCCACGAGTTCATCATCCTGGCCGAGACCGGCGAAAGCGCCGTGTTCTGCCACAAGGGGCTGGTCGACAAGGATATCCTCGGCCGCGCGATAGACTACGCGAGCGACCTGCAGCCGATCGTGAACGAATGGACCTCGCTCTATGCCGCGACGGACGAGAAGCACGACAAGGATGCCTTCGAGAAGATCCCGGAAGGGGAGCGTCTTGCCGCACGAGGGATCGAAGTCGGCCATATTTTCAACTTCGGGACCCAGTACTCCAAGCCGATGAATGCGGTTGTGGCCGGCCCCGGCGGCGAGCAGATCACGGTCGAGATGGGTTCCTACGGCATCGGCGTGTCGCGCCTGGTGGGCGGCATCATCGAAGCAAGCCACGACGCGGCCGGCATCGTCTGGCCGGAGTCCGTCGCCCCCTTCAAGGTCGCCATCGTCAACCTGAAGCCGGACGACGGCCCCGTCTCCGGCGCTTGCGTGAAGCTGTATGAAGCCCTGCAGGCAAAGGGAGTCGAGGTCCTGCACGACGACCGCGACCTGCGGCCCGGCGCCAAGTTTGCCGACATGGACCTGATCGGCACGCCTTGGCAGATCATCATCGGCCCCAAGGGACTGGCGGCCGGGAAGGTCGAACTCAAGAACCGCAGGACCGGCGCCCGCGAGGAATTGCCGATCGATCAGCTCATGCAGCAGTTCGGCTGAAGCGGAGGATACCGCCCATCATGGCCTTCGCCGCCGTCGAGCGCCTGATCGCCTTCCGATATCTGCGGGCGCGCCGCGAGGAAGGGTTCATCTCGGTGATCGCCGGTTTCTCGCTGGTTGGCATTACGCTCGGCGTCGCCACCTTGATCGTGGTCATGGCCGTGATGAACGGCTTTCGCGTCGAGATGCTGCGGCAGATGTCCGCCATCAGCGGCCAGCTCGGTGTCCAGGGAAGCCGCGAAGGCCTGGAAGCCACGCCGGATCTGCTGGCCCGCATCAGGGCCGTCCCCGGTGTCGTCAGCGCCACGCAATCTGCCGAAGGGCAGGTCATGGCGGTCGCCGGCGACCGGGTCCGGGGCGTGATCCTTCGCGGGATGCGGCCGGAGGACTTCCGTGCCCGCTTGCCTCTTGCGGCCGCGATCGACGGACCGCCCGAGACGCGCGAACGCTATCGAGGCCTGTGTCGCGGCGAGGATGACAAGCCCATCGACTGGGGCACGCTGCAGGGCTTTGGCGACGATTTCTCGGTTGCGGTCGGACGCCGACTTGCCGACCTGATGGGCCTCAAGGTCGGCGATCGGCTGCAACTCGTATCGCCGATCTCCGTGGCAACGCCGTTGGGTGTCATGCCGCGATCCGTGTCGGCCCGTGTGTCGGCGATCTTCTGCGCGGGCATGTACGACTACGACGCTAATTTCGTGTACGCCCCGCTCGTCGACGTCCAGCGCCTTCTCGATCTCGGCAACAAGGTGACGGGCATTGAGGTCTTCGTGGGCGACAATGCCTCGCTCTCGAACAGCCGTCGGCTGGTGACCCAGGCCGTGGGTTTCCAGGGTTGGGTGTTCGACTGGTTTCAGGCCAATGTAAGCTTCTTCTCGGCGATCCAGGCGCAGACGAACGTGATGTTCCTGGTGCTGACCCTGATCGTGCTGGTGGCTGCCTTCAACATCGTTTCCAGCCTCGTCATGCTGGTGCGCACCAAGACGGCGGACATCGCCATCCTGCGGACCATGGGAGCCAGTCGCGGTGCCATCCTGCGGGTATTCCTGATCGATGGCCTGGCCATCGGTGGAGCAGGGACCGTCATCGGCGTTGCTTTGGGCCTCGGCTTTGCACGCAATATCGAGGCGATCCGGCAATGGTTGCAGCACACCTTCGGTCTCGTGCTGTTCGACGAGACACTTTATCTTCTCGCCGAGATGCCCTCGCATATCGAGTGGATGGAAGTGGCGGTGATCGCCGGCATGGCCCTGGTCTTCGCGCTGATGGCCTCGCTTTATCCCGCCTTGCGGGCGTCCCGCCTCGACCCTGTCGAAGGCCTGCGTCGTGAGTGATCGGGCACCCGCCGTCGAACGCTGGCTGGCGTGGCGCTACCTGGCAACCCGTCAGCGAGAAGGCTTCGTCTCGTTCATCGCCATCTTCTCCCTGATCGGTGTGGCATTGGGAGTGGCGACCCTGATCGTCGTGCTGTCGGTGATGGGCGGATTCCGCCAGCAGTTGCTCGGCCGCATCATCGGCATGAACGGTCATGTCGTGATCACGGCCCCCGGTGGTGTGGTGCAGGCCACGGCCGAACTGCTGGAAAAGCTCAGGGATACGCCTGGCGTTCGCGCCGTGCGGCCGGCACTGGAACGTCAGGCCCTGGTGGCAGCCAACGGCCTGACACGAGGAGCCATGCTGCGGGGCGTGCGCGCGGACGATCTGCTGACACGTGATATCGTGACCAGAAATATTGTCCATGGCGAGCTCGGCGCGTTCGGCACGAGGCCCGGTGTGGTCATGGGCGACAGGTTGCGGCAGATCTTGAACGTCAGCGCCGGCGACAAGGTCACGCTGGTGACGCACCGGCTCAATGAGAACGGCACGATCGCTCCGCGCTATTCCGACTATGACGTGCTGGCGAGCTTCATGACGCGTCGCTACGAATTCGACGGCGCCCTGCTTTTCGTGCCGCTCGAGATGCTGCAGGAAGATCTGGAGTACGGTCACAATGCCGTAAGCTCGATCGATCTGGAACTTGCCGATCCGGCGGCGGGCCCGCGCGTGGCCCGGGAACTTCGCCGCTCACTCAGCCGCGACGATCTCAAGATTTCGGACTGGCTCGGCCTCAATGCCCGCTTCGTGGGCGCGTTGCAGGTCGAGCGGGTGATGATGTTCGTCATCCTCACGCTGATCGTCGTCGTCGCGGCGATGAACGTCGTGGCAAGCTTCACCATGCTTGTACGCGTAAAGCGCGGCAGCATCGCCATCCTGCGCACCATGGGAGCAACGACACCAACGATCGTGCATGCCTTCTTCCTGGCGGCGGCGGCGGTCGGGCTTGTCGGTACGGCCGTTGGCACGGCGCTCGGGCTGCTGATCTGCGCCAACATGCCCTCGATCGGCAGATTGCTGGCGATGATTACCGGCGCGTCCGGCGGTGGCAACGCCGAGGTGGATTTCATCACCTCCATGCCGGTTCGGGTCCAGGCATTCGAAGTGGTCACGATCGTTGGCGTGGCCATTCTGTTGTCGCTGGCAGCCGCGGCTTATCCTGCCTGGCGCAGTACCCGGGTCGAACCGGTCGAGGGACTCCGATATGAGTGATGCCATGTTTCCGCTGTCTCTGCGCGAGATCAAGCGCACTTTCGTGCAGGGCGACCGTCGTCTTGAAGTGCTTCGGGGTGTGTCGCTCGACCTGCGGCCAGGTGAGATCGTGGCACTGGTGGGCCAATCGGGCAGCGGCAAGTCGACCTTGTTGCATATCGCAGGCCTTCTCGAGCAACCCGACGATGGCGACGTGATCCTGGATGGCAAGGCGGCGGGCCCGCTCGGTGATCGCGGGCGGACGGCGTTGCGGCGGCGGTTCCTGGGTTTTGTCTATCAGTATCATCACCTGTTACCGGAATTTTCGGCACTCGAGAATGTGATGCTGCCGCAGATGCTGAACGGCCTGTCGCGCAGCGAGGCCCGTGTCCGGGCGGCGGACTTGCTGGCGATGGTCCAGCTGAAGGAGCGAGGGGATCATCGTCCCGGCCGCCTCTCCGGGGGCGAACAACAGCGTGTGGCGATCGCGCGAGCCGTGGCAAATGCGCCGAGGGTGCTTTTGGCGGACGAACCAACAGGAAATCTCGACGCGGCGACGGCGGATGTCGTGTTCCGCCAACTCCTGGCGCTGGTCCGGGAAACCGGCATGGCGGCGCTGGTCGCCACTCACAATCCGGACCTCGCCGCGCGTATGGACCGCACTGTGACACTGAAGGACGGTGTATTGTCGTCCTGACAGTCCACAGGTTCCGGCGCGATGATGGCACGTGGCCATAGCCGATTTCATTCATCTCAAAGTCCGGTCCGCCTATTCGCTCACTGAAGGGGCGAACAAGGTCGATGCTGTCGTGGCCCTTGCCAAGGGGCAAGCGATGCCGGCCGTCGCCGTCACCGACCGCAACAACCTGTTCGGCGCCCTGGAATTCGCGCAATACGCCGCGAAGGCGGGAATCCAGCCCATCATGGGCTGCGATCTTGGACTCCGGCGAGAGGAAGAAGGTGGCATTGCCTCGGCCAGCAAGTTGCCGTCGGTCGATTGGCTGACCCTGCTGGTCCAGAACGAGCAGGGCTATCTCAACCTGATGCGCCTGGTGAGCAGAGCCCACCTGGAATTCAAGACCGGCTCGATGTCGGCATTGCCTCTGTCTGAACTGGAAGGCCATAGCGACGGCCTTCTGGCGTTCACCGGCAGCACCGGCAGCGGCGTCGGGCGACTGCTGCTGGCGGGTCAGGCGCCGGCGGCGGCCCACATGCTGGAGCGGCTGCAGACGCTCTTCGACGGCCGGCTCTATGTCGAGTTGCAACGCCATGGCGAAGACGGCGAGCGGCGTATCGAGGCGCCGCTGCTCGATCTTGCCTACGCGCGCAACCTGCCGCTGGTGGCGACCAACGACGTGCATTTCCCCAAGGCATCGATGTACGAGGCGCACGACGTCCTCCTCTGCATTGAGCAGGGTGCACACATTGAAG
>NZ_SCVH01000039.1 GCF_004296935.1 Reyranella sp. | reverse complement strand
CGATCATCGACGTGCCGTGGAACGGTCTGGCCGAGTCCTTCAAGATCTCGACCATGGCCGAGGCCTACGAGATCAACTGTGCGCCGCACAATTTCTACGGCCACATGTCTACGCTGATGAGCGCTCACCTGTGCGCCGCCATGCCCAACTTCCGCATCATGGAAATCGATATCGACGATGTGCCCTGGAAGGATGATCTGGTGACACACCCGCCGGTGATCCAGAATGGCGAACTGATCGTGCCCACCCGGCCGGGCTGGGGTGCCGACATCAACGAGGAAGCGGTGCGGGCGCATCCGCCCAAGAATCCCCATCCCTGAGAGGAAACGACATGGTCTATGAGCTTCGCTGCTACACCCTGAAGCCCGGCAAGATGCCGGAATATCTCAAGGCTGCCGAGACGATCGGCAGGCCGGCACGCGGTCAGAATTACGGCGTCAACCACGGCTACTGGACGGCCGAATTCGGCGCGCTGAACCAGATCTGGCACCTGTGGAAATACGACAGCTACGAAGAGCGCACGCGGCTGCGCGGCGAGCTCGCCAAGCACAAGCCGTGGACCGAAGGCTATGTGCCGGTGATCCGCCCGCTGATCGAGCGTCAGGACCTGCGCCTCATGAATCCTGTGGTCGATATCCGCCCGGACGACGGCACCACCGGCAACATCTACGAACTGCGCGTCTATCGCTGCAACATGGGTGGCGCTGTCCAGTACGGCAAGGATTTCAAGGAGGTGCAGGCCGCGCGTGAGAAGTACTCGCCGATCTGGGGTGCCTGGACGGGCGAGTTCCCGCAACCCAACGAGTGGATACACCTCTGGCGTTACAAGAACCTGCAGGAGCGCTTCGAGGCGCGTGGCGCTGCGATGAAGGATCCGGCGTGGCAGGCCTATCTCGCCAAGGGTCCGGAGAAACTACAGGCGATGCACTCGACCTTGTTGTTGCCGACGAACTATTCGCCGCTGAAATAGACTCAATCGGCAATGGATTTAGCTCACCCTGGGGAAATCCCCGGGGTGAGGTGGCTTGGAATTTGCTCAAGGAATTTGCGAGGGTAAGCGCATGGATTCTTTCGACGACACCGGTCTTGCATTGATGAAGTTCGGCGTCGGCCAATCCGTGCCGCGGTCCGAGGATCCGAAGCTGCTGCGCGGCGAGGGCCGCTACACCGACGACATCAATCTGCCCGGCCAGGCCTATGCCGTGATGGTGCGCAGCCGGCAGGCGCACGGCATTCTCAAGGCTATCGACATCGCCGCGGCGATGGCAATGCCGGGCGTGCTCGCCATCTACACCAACGCCGATCTCGAGGCGGCGGGCTTCGGCCCGCTCAAATGTCCGATGAACATTCCGGACCGCGACGGCAAGCCGATGAAGACGCCCCCTCGACCATCGTTGGCCAAGGGCCGCGTGCGCTTTGTGGGCGAGGCCGTGGCCTGCGTCGTGGCCGAGACGGCGGTGCAGGCCAAGGACGCTGCCGAGGCCGTCGAGCTCGATATCGAGGAGTTGCCAGCCGTCACCAGTCCGGCCGATGCGCTGAAGCCCGGCGCACCGCAGATTCACGAGGACGCGCCGGGCAACCTCGCCCTCGACTTCCACTACGGCGATGCCGAAGCGGTCAAGAAGGCTTTCGCCGAGGCGGCCCACGTGACGCGACTCGAGATCGCCTCCAACCGCATCGTGGTCAACGCCATGGAGCCACGCTCGGCGCTCGGTTCCTACGATTCGAAGACGGGACGCTGGACCCTGCATGTCGGCTGCCAGGGCGTGATGGGGCTGCGCGGCGGTATTGCCAGGGACGTGCTCAATGTGCCGCCGGACAAGGTGCGCATCCTCACCGGCAATGTCGGTGGCTCATTCGGCATGAAGTCGCAGGTCTACCCAGAGTACGCCCCGCTGCTGCTGGGCGGCAAACTGCTCGGTCGGCCGGTGAAGTGGACCGATGAGCGCTCCGAGAGCTTTCTGAGCGACCATGCCGGTCGCGATCACCAACGCATCGCCGAGCTGGCGCTTGACAAGGAAGGCAGGTTCCTCGCCGTTCGTCTCAGCGGTACCGGCAACGCCGGCGCCTACATCTATCCGCCGATGCCGGCCACGACCAACGCCGTGAAGAACGTCATCGACGTCTACAAGACGCCGGCGATGGAAGTGAATTCCAAGGTCGTGTTCACCAACACCACGCCGGTCGGCGCCTATCGCGGCGCCGGACGACCCGAGGGCAACTACTACATGGAGCGCCTGATCGACACGGCGGCGCGCGAGATGGGCATCGACAGGATTGCGATGCGGCGGCTGAACCACATCGCGCCCGATCAGATGCCCTACAAGGCGCCGTCGGGCATGAACTACGATTCGGGCGAATTCACCACGATCCTTGACAAGGCACTGGTCGCCGCCGATTGGCAGGGCTTCGACAAGCGCAAGCAGGAGAGCGCGGCCCGCAACAAGCTGCGCGGCCGCGGCATCGGCTCCTATCTCGAAGTCACGGGGCCGCCCGCCAAAGAATACGGCGGTATCCGCTTCGAGGAAGACGGCACAATCATGATGCTGAGCGGTACGCTCGATTACGGCCAGGGCCACGCCACGCCTTTCGCCCAAGTGCTGGGAAGCCAGCTCGGCGTCCCTCTCGAGCGCTTTCGCCTGCTGCAGGGTGACTCCGACCAGCTCAAGGTGGGCGGTGGCACCGGCGGTTCGAAATCCGCGCTTGTGGCCAGCCAGGCATTCCTCGAGGCCGGCGACAAACTGATCGAGCAAGGCAAGCAGATTGCAGCCCACGTGCTCGAAGCGGCGACCGTCGATATCGAGTTTGCGCGCGGCCGCTTCACCATCGCCGGCACGGATCGCGGCATCAGCATCGTCGAACTTGCTGACAGGCTGCGTGCGGGCATCAGCCTACCGCCTGACGGGCCGCAGTCGCTCGACGTCAGCCACATCTCGGACAATCCGCCGTTTTCCTTCCCCAACGGTTGCCATATCGCCGAAGTCGAGATCGACCGTGACACCGGCCAGGTCGAGGTCGTGCGCTACTTCATGGTCAACGACTTCGGCACCGTCATCAATCCAATGCTGGTGGCGGGCCAGGCGCACGGCGGTGTCATTCAGGGCATCGGCCAGGCGCTGATGGAGCGCACGGTCTACGACCAGCAGGGCCAGCCCGTGGCCGGTTCCTATATGGACTACGCCATGCCGCGGGCGACCGACGCGCCGGACTTCTCGATCGAGAACCATTCCGTGCCGTGCAAGACCAACCGGCTGGGCATCAAGGGCTGCGGCGAGGCCGGCTGCGCCGGTGCGCTGCCCGCGGTCATGAATGCCGTTGTCGATGCGCTCGCCGAGATCGGCGTCAGCCATATCGACATGCCCGTGACGCCGGAAAAAGTTTGGCGTCTACTGAACGACAAGTAGCCGTCGAAACTGAAGATTTCGCTTGCAGCATGCCTCTGTTCTGGACGCTCGATCATCAGGAACGACTACTGACGGCCGCCGCGGTCGGCGACGTCACCCGCCATGACTCCGACACCTTTCTCGACGCGCTGGAGGCGGCCGGGGTCGATGCGATGGCCTACCGCAAGCTGTTCGACGGTAGCCGGGGTTACACCGCGATGACGGCCAACGACTTGCTGGCATTGGGTGTCAGGATCCGGGGATTCCATGCGCAGGGTCCAATGGGCCCGCTGGCGGTGGTCACGCCTCCCGGCCAAGGGGATTTGGTTGCCCGTATCCTCGGTGTGCTCGCCGCCGCCGATCGGCCGATGCGCATGTTCCGCGAAATCGCGCCCGCGCGTCGCTGGATCGCTGCGCAGGCAAAGGTCTCGATCAGCGATCACGCCGGCAGCACGTAGCCGATCTTCGTCTCGATTTCGATCGTCCGCTGCACGGCCGGTCGCGCCATCATGCGGGCGTAGTGCGCTTCGATATTGGGGAACGCACCCGGTTCCGGCTCGAGTGAACTGCGGAAGCGCCAGTAGAGACGAAACAGGTGGATATCGGCGATCGAATATCGCCCTGCCACCGCCCAGTCGTTCTTGCCCAGGCGCTTGTCGGCGACCGCGTAAACCTCGCGCGCGTGCTCCAGTCCCTGCCGCCGCGCCGGATGGATGGCCGAGGCGATATAGGACATCCAGGAAACCACCTGCGCCTCGGCCTCGATGTCTCCTTGCGGCAGCAGGCCCGCAGCGGGAAACACCCGCGCCAGATAGAACAGGATGCCCGCTACCTCGGTTAGAACGCGGCCGTCGACCAGCAGCACCGGCACCTTGCCGTTGGGGTTGATCGCCAGGAACTCGGGCGTGCGCGTCTCTTTCTTGCCGAACGACAGGGGCTTGGCTTCGAACGGTGCGCCGGTTTCGTGCAGGGCGATGTGCGGCGCCATCGAGCTCGATCCAGGCGAGAAATAGAAAGTGAGCATGCAGCTATCCTTTCCCGAACTTTCGCTGCACGGAGTGAGCGATGTCAAAGTGGGCGATGCTGGCGTTTCGTCCTCAGGACTGTCAAATAACCTCCGGGTCTCATAGGGAAATTGGCAAGCAGCATGTCGCTCACCTGGACAATCGATTCTGAAAGCCGGTTGATCACCGCCATCGCGGACGGCGATGTCACCCGCCGCGACGTCGAGGCCTTGCTCGGTGAGATGGCCTCAAGCGGAGCGATGACCTACCGCAAGCTGTTCGACGGCAGCCAAGGCGACACCAGAATGAGCCCCGAGGATCTCCTTGTGCTGGGCGTAAGGTTCCGGGAATTCCATGCGATGGGCCCCATGGGACCGTTGGCCGTCGTCGTCCCTGACGACAAGGCCGAACTGGTCGCCCGGGTGCTGGGCATGCTTGCGGCCGCCGATCGGCCAATGCGCGTCTTCCGCACGCCGGCACCTGCGCGCCGCTGGCTCGAGTCGCTGGCAAAATAGCTGCAAGCCAGGTCGTCCCGGCCGCCCTCTGGCGCTGCAATTGCAAGACCTCTCCGCGATCCTCATCGCCGCAGAGAGGCCGTTGATGCCTTCGACCTTTAGCGATCGAGCCAGACGTCCTCGAAGCGCCAGCCGTTGTAGATGCTGTTGGTGTGGATCGTCACGTCCTTGACGTACGGCTG
Source organism: Reyranella sp. (assembly GCF_004296935.1). GTDB lineage: Bacteria > Pseudomonadota > Alphaproteobacteria > Reyranellales > Reyranellaceae > Reyranella. The sequence goes on along the minus strand of NZ_SCVH01000039.1, from coordinate 36,411 downwards.
CCAGCAGCCGGCCGCCCTGCCGTTCGAGATGATCGGCCGGGCAATGGCCTCCTGCAGCTTGGCGTCGATCTCCCACACCATCATCAGGCGCTTCTTCTGGTCGAGTTCGCGCGATTGCGCCTCGAACAGCTTGGTCATTTCCGGATCGCAGTAGTTGTTGTAGTTGCGCAGGCTGCCGCAGGCGTAGCCCTCGAAGAAGGTGACGTCGGGATCGTCGACCGCGCTGCCGCTGAGGTTGAGCGCCACCGCATAGTCCTTCTTGAATACGCGATTGTAGTAGACGGCGGTATCGATGATCTCGAGTTCGGAGTCGATGTAGATGTGGCGCAGGTGGTCGAGCAGGATCGTCGCCGGATCGCGGAAGGTGGCGATGTTGCGCGTGCTGACCTTGAGCTTCATCCGCTTGTCGGGGCCGTAGCCGGCCTCCCTCATCAATGCGCGTCCTTGCTCACGACTCTTTTCGACGTTGCCGTAGCCGATGATGTTCTTGAGCCTTTCTGGCGGGAGTCCCCACACGCCGTCCGGCGGGGCCAGCATGGCGCCCCCCATCGTGCTCTCGCCCTCGCTCAGAATGGTGATGAACTCCTGTCGATCGAGTGTCAGCGCCATGGCGCGCCGGATCTTCGGGTTGTCGAACGGCGGCAGATCTCGGTTGATGATGAGGTTGGTGGAGACGCCGGTCGCCCGCATGGTGCATTTTGCCTGTGGCGCATCCTTTTTCAGGTTCTTCAGGAGCGGCACCGTGACGTCCGTCGGGAAGGTCATGTCGAACTTGCCGGCGACGAACGACAGCATGCGGGTCGACCGGTCGGGGATGATGGTGAACTCGATGCCGTCGAGATAGGGCCGTCCCGGCTTCCAGTAGTCGGGATTCTTCGCCAGCCTGATGCTCTCCTTCATCTTGAACTCGACGAACTTGAACGGTCCCGTGCCGATCGGATGGCGGCGCATGTCTGCCACGGGAACATGGCAGGGATAGATCGGCGTGTAGCCAGACGAGAGCAGCGCCAGCAGCGCGGGCTGCGGCGCCTTGAGGTGGAATGTGGCATCGACATCGCTGTCGGCCGTCACCTTCTCGACATTGCTGTACCAGGCCCCGCGTGGATTGCGCCTGAGCTTGTCGGTGCCGAGCAGCAACTCGAACGTGCATTGCACGTCCTTGGCTGTGAACGGCTTGCCGTCATGCCACTTCACACCCTGACGAAGCTTGAAGGCGAGCTTGGTGCCGTCCCCACTCCAGGTCCAGCTCGTGGCGAGGTCTGGCACGATCGATTCGAAGCTGTTCTTGGCGACGTTCTGGTCGAACATCACGAGGTTGTTGAAAACGCTCATGAAAGGCACCGCCGTCGAGACGGTCGCCTCTTCATGGATCGAGGCACTGGGCGGCGTATCCATATGCTGGATCTTCAGGATACCGCCGGCTTTCTGCGCCAGCGCCGGGTCCGCCATTCCAACCGCCAACGCCATCACGCCAACCAACACCAAACACGCCAACGCAAAGCAATGCATCCGGTTTCTCATGGTGTCCTCCCAGTGATGGGCGGCGCGCTGTCCGCTATTGCTGCGGATTGCGACGTGCAGCCCAGGCCTTCGTGCTCGGTTTCGGCGTCTCCTTCTCGCAAAAGCATGGAAGCCTAGCGTCGTTCCGCCGGTGGGACCAGCCATCTTGGGGCCGTGGCGTCGGCACGATTGCCGTGCAGCAGAGAGCAGGCTAAGCACGCGGGCCGCATGGCATTGGTGATCACGAGTAAGAAGTTTTCATGAAACGAAAGACCAGCAAGGCGTTCGTCTATCTCGGCTCGTCGGGCGTTCATGGCATCGGCTGTTTTGCCGACCAGGATGTCAAAAAGGGGGAGATTGTCCGGATCTGGGATGGCAAGGACAGTCGCTGGGTCTCGACCCGGCAGGTCAACGGCTCGCGCCACGCCGCCCTCTACAAGAAGTTCGGCATTCGCAGCACCGGGGGATATTGGGTGCCGCTCGACTTTCTGCGCATCTCGACCGGCTGGTACATGAACCACGCCGCCGACCCCAACCTGGGCTCTGACGACGGCGACGTGACCTACCATGCCGTCCGCGACATCCCGGCTGGCGAGGAGCTCACGATCGACTACCGCCGCATGGACGACAAGCACGACAACCTCCAGCGCGATGTTTCCGTGCCGCCGACCGCCGCCCGGAAAAGACTGCGCGGCAAGACGGCACGAAAGAGGCGAGCTACCCGCTAAAGGCTTCTTATCTGCTATGCTGGGTTCGTGGTTCGGCTGAGAGGATGGTGGCGATGTCCGGAACGCTCTTCATCGACTCTACTCCGGATATCGATCGCGTCTGGAAGCAGGTTCACGGCCCCGGCGACACTCCCATCATCGTCAATATGGGACCCGTCGGTGAAGACGATGTCCCGGGCAAGGTCGCGGGCTACGATACGGTGATCAACGACGCCACCTACTTCAGCGAAGCCACCCTGGCGCGCTGTGCCGGTCTGAAGCACATCGTTTTCCTCGGCACCGGGGCGGCAAGCTTCGTCGATCTCGCGGCCGCCAAACGCCTCGGCATCAAAGTCTCAACCATTGGCGGTTACGGCGACACCACGGTCGCCGAGCACGCCATGGGGCTGGTTTTCGCTGCCGCGCGCCATATCGCCACCATGCACGCCAACGTCAGGTCGGGCGGCTGGCGTCCGATGCAGGGCATGGAACTCAAGGGAAAGACGCTGGGCATCGTCGGCCTGGGCGGCATTGGTCGCGAGATGGCGCGCATCGCCCAGGGTGTCGGCCTGAAGGTGATCGCCTACAACCGCTCGGCCGTTGCCGGCGCCGCCGTGCCGATGGTGCCGATCGACGAACTGCTGGCGCGCTCGGACATCGTCAGCCTGCATCTCGCCCTGAACGACGCAACGCGCGGCTTCCTCGACCGCGCGCGGCTCAAGCAGACCAAGCCCGGCGTCATCGTCGTCAATACCGCGCGGGCCGGCGTCGTCGACGAGCCGGCACTGTTGGATCTCCTGCGCGCCGGCCATGTCGGGCACTACGCGACCGACGTCTTCGCCAAGGAGCCTACGCCGCCCGACGAGCCGCTGCTGAAGCTCGACAATGTGACGCTTACCGCACACGCGGGCTACAACACGCCGGAAGCGTCCATGACGATGTACCGCCGCGCCATCGACCTGGCGGCGGCCGGCCCGTGATCGCGCGCCGGGCCAGCTAGGCCGCCCGCTCAGCCGAAGATTGGATTGCAACCAGGGGCGCGGTCCCACGTTGCCTCCCGTCGACAAGACACATGTGCCGACGCCCAATTCCCGGGCCTGCGCTTCCAGGAGACTTCCATGGACCGCTCCATCCTGCTCACCTTGTTCTGGCGCTGAGAAGTCGTGGCTGGAACTCCGCCGGCATTGAGTCGTCTCGAACTTCAGGTGCTGCGTCGCTTGGCCGAGGGACGGAGGGTCGACATCCCGTCTGTGCAGCGGATGCGTTTCGAATTTCTCGGCCTGATCGAGGAGGGGCCGAAGGGCATCGCGCTCACTGCATTGGGACACCGGCGCGCCCGCATGGAGACCGATGCGGATTGTTCGGCGCCCGATGTCGCGCCGCCTGCCTCACCGCTGGTCGACACGCGCGGCCGGGCGCGGCACAAGCGGCGCTCGCCCTTCTGACGATCCTACTTCTCGCCCAGCCACGCCGGCCACAGGCCCCGACCGGCCTTGCGCGCCTCGGCCTCGGCCCCGGCATAGCGCTGGCCGGCACGTGGCTCCCACGGCAGCGCTTCCCCGAGATGGAAACCGTAGGCGAGGCCGCTTGCGATCAGGTAGCCGCCGAGATCGATCGGCGCCGGCGTGGCCTCGACCAGGCACTGCGCCACGACGCGGCACTCGCGGTCCCATCTGGTCACACGGCACTTCACCTTGTGCCCACCCTTGTCGAGCATGTCCTCGAGCGCGGCCCGCGCCCGCATGCCGGCAGACGTCTCCTGGCCACTCTGCCGGTCGCGCAACTCGCCCGCCTGGACGCCCCATAGCCTGAGCGGCGGCTTCAGCCCCGTGCCGGCCAAGGTGGCGCCGTCGATCGCATAGGCCTCGCCGGCCCACTCCTTGGGCAGCGCGCCCATGGCGACGGCGCAGTCAGGCGGCCTGTCGGTGCTCTTGTCGGATTCCGGCGGACGGCGCTGCTGGGCATCGGCGACGCCACCCGCGCTGACCAGGAGAAGAGTGAGGAACAGTGCTCTCATCGCTGCCGGCAACTAGTCCGCCCGCGGCGTGGCCGGCAGCATCCGGTCGATTGCAGTGCACCAGACGTCCTGGGCCGCCTCCATCGTGAGACCGTAGTCGACGCGCAACTGGTTCCAGCTCTCGAAGCTGGTGAGTGTGCCAAGGGCGAACAGCAATTGCCTGCGTTCCGGGCCCGGCAGGGTCGAAAGCTCCGGCCCATACATCAGTTTCAGCCGCGCGAGGTTGGCCCGGCGGACCAGACCGACGCGGCTCTCGAACTCGGCCAGTTGGTCCTGGCTGTCGATCATGGCCCGCCACAGCGGCAGCCACTTCTGACAAGCCGTCGCCCGGATCATCACATGCGCCCTGATCCGGGTCGGCCGGTCGCCGTCGACATCGCGCGCCGCCGCTTCCGCCTGGCCGGCGGCAATCGCGTGGTCCGTCGCCGCGAGGCCGAGCGCGCGCAGATCGGAAAAGCGCTCGAATATCGATCGTACCGAATATCCTGCCTGCTCGGCGATCTGCGACGCCGTCGGCGCCCGCACGTTCCGGGTCAGCAGCTCCAGATACGCCTCGATGATCAGCTGCCGGGTCCGCTCGCTGCGCAGGCGGCGGCCATCGAACTGGCGCCGCGGGCCCAGCGGCCTGGCAATGACAAGATCTTGAACCATCTCTGGAAGCGCTCCGGACCGGGACCTCGAGTTTGTAGGGCTGCTTACGCTTCTCCGGACGCTCGCACCGAACATCGGAGAGTACGCGGCACAGGCTGGGTACTGTGACGGCTTTTGCATCGATGTGCCAGCAACCCGGAGCCTGGGAACCCGGAAGAGGGCGATTTTGGGTGGAGGGTGCTTGTTCGCGGAGCGAAGATCACCACTTCCAGCTTACCTATTGCCTCGCGCGCGCTCAGCGTTCGCTTCCAAAACCCGACAATCAGAGAGAAACGCCATGAAATTCAGGCCGTTGCACGATCGCGTGGTGATTCGCCGGGTCGAGGAAGCAGGCAAGACCAAGGGCGGGATCTTCATTCCCGACACCGCCAAGGAAAAGCCGATGGAAGGCGAGATCGTCGCCGTCGGCCCCGGCGCCCGCAACGAGACCGGCGCTCTGGTGCCGCTCGATGTCCGCAAGGGCGACCGCATCCTGTTCGGCAAGTGGTCGGGCACCGAGATCAAACTCGACGGCGAGGATCTTCTCATCATGCCGGAGTCAGACATCATGGGCGTCATTGAAGACACGGCCGTCGCCAAGAAGAAAGCCGCCTGACGCCAACCGGCATTTTCGAAGTCTTACGAGCAAGGAATAAGAATCATGTCAGCGAAAGAAGTACGTTTCGGCGCCGATGCCCGGGCCCGCATGATCCGTGGTGTCGATATCCTGGCCGACTCGGTCAAGGTCACGCTCGGGCCCAAGGGCCGCAATGTCGTGCTCGACAAGTCGTACGGCGCGCCGCGCATCACCAAGGACGGCGTCACCGTCGCCAAGGAGATCGAACTCGGCGACAAGTTCGAGAACATGGGCGCGCAACTGGTGCGCGAAGTGGCGACCCGGACCTCTGATTCGGCCGGCGACGGCACGACCACCGCCACCGTGCTCGCCCAGGCGATCGTGCGCGAGGGCGCCAAGTCGGTTGCCGCGGGCATGAACCCGATGGACCTCAAGCGCGGCATCGATATGGCTGCTGAATGGGTCATGGAAGACCTCAAGAGCCGTTCCAAGAAGGTCTCGACCAGCCAGGAGATCGCCCAGGTCGGCACCATATCGGCCAACGGCGACAAGGCGATCGGAGACATGATCGCCAAGGCGATGGACAAGGTCGGCAAGGAGGGTGTGATCACGGTCGAGGAGGCCAAGAGCCTCGAGACCGAACTCGACGTCGTCGAAGGCATGCAATTCGATCGCGGCTATCTCTCGCCCTATTTCGTTACCAACGCCGAGAAGATGATCTGCGAGCTCGAGAATCCCTACATCCTGATCCATGAGAAGAAGCTCGCCAGCCTGCAGACCGTGCTGCCGCTGCTCGAATCGATCGTGCAGTCGGGCCGGCCGTTGCTCATCATCGCCGAGGACATCGAGGGTGAGGTGCTGGCTACGCTCGTCGTGAACAAGCTGCGCGGCGGCCTCAAGGTCGCGGCTGTCAAGGCGCCGGGCTTCGGCGATCGCCGCAAGGAGATGTTGGAGGATCTGGCCATCCTGACTGCAGGCCAGGTGATCAGCGAGGATCTCGGCACCAAGCTCGAAAACGTGCCCCTCGACATGCTGGGCACCGCCAAGCGGGTGCGCATCGACAAGGACAACACCACGGTGATCGACGGCGCGGCCAAGAAGAAGGACATTGAGGCTCGCGTCTCGCAGATCAAGAAGCAGGTCGAGGAGGCGACGTCCGACTACGACCGCGAGAAGCTGCAGGAGCGGCTGGCCAAACTCGCCGGCGGGGTCGCCATCATCAAGGTGGGCGGTGCCACCGAGATCGAGGTCAAGGAACGCAAGGATCGCGTCGACGATGCCATGCACGCGACCAAGGCGGCGGTCGAGGAAGGCGTTGTCGCCGGTGGCGGCGCTGCACTCCTCTATGCCACCCGCGTGCTCGACGGCAAGCGCGGCGGCAACCACGACCAGCAGGTCGGCATCGACATCGTGCGCCGCGCGCTGCAGGCGCCCGTTCGCCAGATCGCCGAGAACGCCGGCTTCGACGGCGCCGTGGTCGCCGGCCGCATGCTCGACCAGAAGGACGTCAACTTCGGCTTCGACGCCCAGAAGGCCGAGTACGTCAACATGATCAAGGCGGGCGTCATCGACCCGACCAAGGTCGTCCGTGCCGCGCTCCAGGGCGCGGTCTCCGTAGCCGGCCTCCTCATCACCACCGAGGCGATGGTGGCCGAGATCCCGAGCGCCAACGGCGGCAGCATGCCCGGCGGTGGCATGGGCGGTGGCGGCATGGGTGGTATGGGCGGCGGGATGGGCTTCTAACCGGCTGCTTGCCGGCACGGAACCGCGGGGGAGGGTGAAGGCCAATGACGCTGCGTCCGGAATTCACCCTCGGCCACTCGGAGTACAACGCCTTCCTCTTCGCCTCGGTCGGCGAAGAGGCGGTCGGCGTGCAGCTCACGGTCCTCACGGCTTTGACGCGCCTCGGCCTCGACCCGTGGCAGGAGGCCGCCCGCTTGTCGGACCTTCCCCGGGAGGCCGCGGCCCGGGCGCTGGCTGCCGTGATAGAGACGCTGTCGGAAGGTGATTGGAAGGCCTCGGAGTCAGGCGCCATTGCGACCCGTCTTGTCGATTGGCTGCCGGGGCGAAGCACCCCGGCCGTGCCGTCCCTTGTTGCTGGATCCCGCGAGGCGGGACTTGTCGATGGAGAGAGGATGAAGCCAGGCCATGAGCGATGGCTGGTGTGGGGCGCGGTTTTCATCGCGGTCCTTGCCCTGACTCTGTACCTGCAGCCCGACAACAACCTAGAACCTTCTCCGGGAGCTGGTGATTCAACGCAGCGCTAGGATGGCGGCGTCGGCGGCAGCATGCGGTCTATGGCATTGATCCAGACCTCGCGCGCAGCCTCGACCGACAGGTGGTGACGCTCGCGCATCCGCCCCCAGCTTTCGAAATCGATCAGCGCCTCGAGGGCGATCACGAGTTGCTTGCGTTCCGCTTCCGGCAAGGTCGAGAGCTCCGGCCGGTACATCAGCTTCAGGCGCGCAGCGACGGCATCGCGCATCTGCTCGATCCGCATTTTCAACAGCTCCGATTCGTTCTGGTTGTGCAGCAGCGCGCGCCACAGCGGCAACCATCGCTCGCAGACCCCGGCGCGCGTCTCGACATGCGACCTGAGCCGGGTCTGCCGGTCGGCATCGGCATGCCGGATCACGGCTTGGGCCATACCCTGTGCAAAGGCATAGTCGGCGGCGGCAAAGCTCAAGGTCAGCATGTCAGCGAAGCGCTCGAACACCGACCGCACCGAGCAGCCGGCCCGCTTGGCGATCTGCGCCGCCGTCGGCACCTGCGGGCTTTCGCGCAGGAGGTCGAGATAGGCCTCGATGATCAGCTGCTTGGTCCGCTCGCTGCGCAGGCGCCGGCCGTCGATCCGGCGGTTCTTGGGAGAGGATCCGGTCACGCCAGCATCGTCGATCATCTCTGAAAAGGGCTCCGGGTCGGGACAAACAACCCGCGCACTGTGACGGCCTTTGCCGCGGCGTGCCAGCATCCCGGCAGCGCAGGGCGGCGCTAGAGACACCTGAAGCGAGTCTCCAGATTGACCTCGTCGACGAGGTTGTCCTGCAACGTCCGATAGGGCTGCCCCTTGCAGGTCCGGTCCATGAACCGCCGGGCCACGTTCGACGCCCGCGCGCGCTCGGCCTCGGGATCGGGATTGATCACCAGTGTCGCCCGCACGACCAGCATCCGGTACTCGTTCGCTACTTCGGTCGGCGCGATGCGGACCTCGAACAGCCGTCCCTCGACCCTGACCGTCTCGACCTGCGACCGGTCGAGCGTGGCCTTGTCGTTGCAGGCACCGAGCACCAGCGCGATGGGGAGAAGGAGGAGGATTGGCAGGGTGGGGTATCCCGGCATGGTCGGCCTTCGGGCATTTGGGCGGTAACCCAAGGATAACCCACTTGAGGCCATTTGCTGCCCCCTGCGTTGATATCGGCCAATCCGACGGGAAAGGCGTATAAGCGCCCCAACCCACAATGGAGACTCCCATGGCACAGAAGCCCACGAAGCGGATGGAATACGTCCTGTTCAACGTCACCTACGAGGACGGCAGCCAGCGCTCAAATCGCCGCGTCCCGCTCGATGCCCTCGGCGGCCTCGAGAAGGACGGCCCCGCCCGCGCCATCATCGAGGCGCAGGATCGCGAGGTCGCCGAGAAGTCGGGCAAGGCAGCACTCGCCATTAAGGCCCTGGAGCGTGCGGGCGGCCGCTAGCCCCCCGTTTGTTGGCCCCAGTCGTTAGCCGGTATCAGGAGACCGGCAGGCTTCGTATCCATTTGCGCGCCGGGCCGACCTGGCGGAAGACACGCATCGGCCGGTCGGCCGCGGCCAGCATGCCAAGCACACGGCCCGCCGCCTCCGTATGGTCGTCCGGCAGGACCGCGGCCAGGGCACCCATCGCGTGACCTTCGGCATGCGTGGCGCGCATGCGCACGCCCAGTGCCAGCATCTCCTCGGGCGTCATGCGGATGCGGGCCTGCCTGCCATCGAACAGCTTGCGATAGGCGTAGGCACCGGCCTGGCCGACGGCATCGAGATAGGCCTCGACCTCGGCGCGCGTGACATCGCCCTCCGCGACCGCGGTGACGAGTCTCTGCTGCTGGTCGATGTCCCAATAAAATGGCATGGCGGGTAACCTTGGCAGAGAGCGGATCGAGGTCAAACTGCCGTGAATGGCCCTATCTTCGCCACAGCGAACGCCGGTCGCGCCTGGATCGCCACCCACCACGCGGCGACGCGCGGATGCTTGGCCGGCGTCATCTCGTCGGGTGCGATCTCCTCGTCGAGGCGTTTGATGAACGGCACGGCACCGATATCGGCCAACGAATAGTGTTCGCCCGCCAGCCACGCGGTTTGCCTGAGTGTCTCCTCCATCCTGTCGAGCAGCCCGACCTTGAGCTTGTCGCGGGCCTCTTGACGTTCCTCCTCGGTGTAGGGCTTGCGAGCCGTGCGCAGCCACGCCTCGCGCCGTTCCTTGCTCGGCACGTTCTTGAGCTTCTCGGCCAACTCGGTGTCCGACCACTGCGTGGCGACCTTCGCCATCGAGTGCGCCCAGTTGAAGATGATGAGGTTGCCGATCAGCCCGTCGATATGGCGGATCCAGTTGCGCATCACCGCACGGTCGAAGGCGTCGGCCGGCCGGAGCGGCGGCTCGGGATGGGTCTCGTCGAGATATTCGCAGATCGTGCCGCTCTCGTAGAGCGAGCGCCCGTCCTCGAGGATGAGGAGCGGGATGACGCCGTTGGGATTGAGCTTCAAGAAGGCGGGCGAGTGATGCTCCATCTTGGTCAGGTCGATCACCTTGCTCTCGAATTCGAGTCCTTTTTCGGCCAGGCAGAGCCGCACACGGCGCGACGCCGACGATCTCCACCCGTGATAGAGCACATACATTGGGGACTCCGGCGAAAGGGGCACAAGCATTGGGACTCCAGAGTAGCCTGTCTTCAGGCCAGGTGCCGCAACGTCCGGTTCTGCGCTTCGGCAGGTGGTGTTGGCCTTCAGCCGCCGCCACAGTCGCCGCCCTCGCCAAGGCCAGCTTCGTCGACGTCGTTGCCTCGAAGAAGACGGTCCACAAATCCATCGAGCTTTCGAAGCAGATCTCGGGCTGGCGCCTGCCGGCCCGCCAGGCTTTCAAGGTCTAGGCCTTCAAGGTCTGGCTATCGGTGGTCCGGGCTGGCCCTTGATCCACCTGCGCGCCGGCCCGAGCTGACGGAAGACGCGCATCGGTCGTTGGGCGGCAGCCAGCATGCCCAGCACGCGGCCGACCGCCTCGACATGGTCGTTCGGCACTACCGCGGCTAGGGCGCCGACCGGCCCCTTGTCGTGCGACGCGCGCATGCGGGCGCCCAGCGCCATGATGTCCTCGGCTTCCATGCGCGTGGCGCCGCGCTTGCCGTCGAACAGCTTGCGGTAGCCGTGAGCCTGGACCTGGCAGAGGCGTCGAGGAAGGCGTCGAACTCGGCGCGCGTGACGTTGCCCTCCGCGACGGCGGTGACAAGTCTTTGCTCCAGGTCGATCTCCAAGCGAAGTGTCATGATCGACGCACCTTGGCAGCGGGACTGCAAGAAGACCAGCGCCGGCGGCCCTATGCTTTGGTCGGGGGTAGCCAGCCCGCAGCGGCGACGCCGAGGTCGTTGGGTCGGGGCTATTGGCCGACACGCTCGCTGGGATGCCGGGCGGGAGGCAGGGCGAGAAGCCATTTGAGTGCCCGCTCGCGCTTGGCGAAGAGGCGAAACGGACGGTCGGCGAGAGCGACCATGCCCAGGAGGCGGGCGAGTATCTCGGAATCTACTTCCGGCAGGATCGCCGCCATGGGGCCCATCGGACTCCGCGCATGCTCGGCGCGCATGTACACGCCCAGCAGCAGGACCTCGTCCTGTGTCATGCGCATGATGCTGCGGCCGCCGTCGTATAGTTTTCGATAGCCGTGGGCATCGCGCTCGTGGAGTGCATCGACCATGGCAACGAGCTCGCTGCAAGTGACCTCGCCCTCCGCCACTACGGTCACAAGGTCTCGATCGGGCTCGATGGTCCAATGGACGGGCATGTCACCTAAGTATTGGCAGCCCCGGTGCGTTTTACCAGAGAGACTTTGGCGCGGCCGTAGGGGACAGTCGGCGCATCCATGAGAGAGACCAAGAGCGAGACCCACCAGACCGACCTGTCGTTCCGGCATGTGCTCGGCACCAGTCCGATGGATTTCTGGCGCCTGTGGTACGTCGGCCTGGTCGTTTCCACCGTGCGCTGGCTTGAGACGGTCGTCATGGGCATCGTCGTCTATCAGCAGACCGGCTCCGCATTTGCTGTCGCGATGGTCACCATGCTTCGTCTGCTGCCCATGGGCCTGTTTGGCGCCTTCCTCGGCGCTCTGGCCGAACGCTTCGATCGCCGCCTGACGCTGGCCGGCATGGTCGGCCTGCTGGCCGTCATGTCGGCCGTGCTTTCCGTCGTCGCTTTTGCGTCGACGCTCGAGGTCTGGCACCTAGCCGTCGCCAGCTTCGTCAACGGCTGCGGCTGGGCCACCGACAATCCGCTCCGCCGTGTGATGATGGGCGAAGTCATGGGCCGCGACCGCATGGCCACCGCGATGGCGCTCGATGTCGGCGCCGGCAATGCGAGCCGCATGGTCGGCCCTGCCGCGGGCGGCCTGTTGCTGGCAGGCGTCGGCATAGAAGGCGCATTCCTGCTGAGTGTGGTGATGTACGTCACCGCCGTCGCCGCCACGCTCCTTGTGCGCAGCCACATTCCCACCGCCGAAGGCGCTGGCGCCGTGCTCGCCCGCACTTGGGAGGGCGTGGTGCTCATCTTTTCCGACCGTCGCCTCGGCGCCATCATGGCGGTGACCGTCATCTACAATGTCTTCGCCTGGCCCTTCACCAGCATGATCCCGGTGATCGGCACCGACCGGCTGTCGCTCGGCCCTGAAGGCGTCGGCCTCCTCACCAGCGTCGACGGCGTCGGCGCCTTCATGGGCGCCCTCCTGCTGGCGCTGTGGTTGACGCCGGGCTGGCACGCCCGCGCCTATGTCGGCGGCGTGGCCACCTACCTGGTGGGGTTGATCGCCTTCGCAGCTGCCCCCACGCCTCTGCTGGCCGGCGCCGCACTGCTGCTGACCGGCCTCGCCGGCGCGGCCTTTTCCACCTTGCAGGCAACGCTCGTCTATCTGGCGGCTCCCGCCCACATGCGCTCACGCATCCTGGGGGTGCTGTCGGTGTGCATCGGCACCGGGCCGATCGGTTTCGTCTGGCTGGGCTGGCTCGCCGACCTGTTCGGCGCGCCGGAAGCAACGGCGATCACCGGCGTGATGGGCCTGCTGGCGCTCGCCGCGACCTGGCCGCTGTGGCGAAGGATTTGAATTGTGGGCGCGCGGTGATCGTCAGTGCCGGTTGGCCTGCTGACGGATGCGTTCCGGCGCCACCAGCGCGCAGCCCTTGGGAAACTTGCAGGCTGACGCCTTCGAGCAGATCGTACCGTTGCCGCAATCCTGGAAGTAGGCGGTGTTCATGCAGCTGCCACGGCTCGAGCAGATCCGGCCCTCGGCGCAACGCGCGTCGCCGCACATCGGACCGGTCGCCGCCGGCCCGCCGGTGCATTGGCCCTCCGCGGAGCACTGCGCGCCGGACGGACAGATCATGCCGCTCGCGCATTCCGAGTAGCTGCCGGGGACGCAGGTGCCGCGCCTGACCGTGCCCTCGCGAAAGCCGGGATCGCACCACGTCCCGGTCGACGTGCGCACGCTGCCGGGCACGGCGTCGACCAGCCGGCCGCACTGGCCACCCAGCAGGCAGGCATGGCCGGCCGGGCAATTGTAGCCATTGCCGCAATCGACGCGGCTCTGCGCCGAGGCAGGTGCTGCCAGCAGCAACAGTGCGGTCAGCGATGCCGCAAGCAACGCCATCACATTTCTGCAAATGGAGATGGGCATGTCGTTTCTCCCCCGGAACAGCCTTACGGAAGGCTAGCCCCTTTGAGGTGGGTTGTCCCCGGGCGCGCGTGGCTGCTCGCGATCCGTATGAGCATGAGCGCTCCCAACGGCGACCTGCTATAGCCACGGCCCAATCCGACACAGCCCCCACCCGAGGTCCAGATGATCCACGCCCCCGTGATCCACGCCATCGTCGTCACCCAGTTTGCCAAGATGCTGAACAACCTCGTCGCCATCCTGGGCGAGGCGGAAAAATTCGCCGCCGAGAAGAAGTTCGACACTTCGATCCTCTTGCAGTCGCGCCTCTCGCCCGACCAGTTCAGCCTGGTGCAGCAGATCCGGACCGCCTGCGACACCGCCAAGCTCGGCGCCGCGCGCCTCGCCGGTCGCGACAAGGACGTGCCGGTGCATGCCGACACCGAGCAGACGATGGCCGAGATCAAGGCGCGCATCGAAAGCGTGATCGCCTACCTGAAGGGCTTCTCGCCCGACGCCTTCGCCGGGGCGGCCGAGCGCCGCATCACCCAGCCGCGCTGGAACGGCAAGTCGCTGTCGGGTCAGGAATTCCTGGTCCAGCACGTCCTGCCGAATTTCTATTTTCACGTGACGACCGCCTACGCGATCCTGCGTCACAACGGCGTCGGCATCGGCAAGAAGAACTACCTCGGCGACATGCCCTATCGTGAGGCCGTCGCCGCCTGACGCGCGTCAGGGTTTGCAGTCGACCTTCACCTGCCGCGGCGTGAAGGTCGGCAGCGCGGTCGAAGCCCCGGCCGGCCACGGCCGGGGCCACGCGTCCCCGGCCAGGTTCTTCTCGATCGTCGGCAACAGCTGGTTGAAGGCGGCCCAGGCCCGGATGCGGGTGCCGGCATAGTTCGTATGCACGGCATCGGTGAAGAGGTCGGGGTCGAGCGGCATGCTGCCGGCGATATCGACGAAGGGCAGGCCGTGGACGGCGGCATACTTGGCGAGCAGGCGGTTCTGGAATGCCGCCAGCCGCTCGAGATCGCGGTAGCGGAACGGCCAGTTGCCGGCATTGAGCTGTTCCAGGATGTACTTGTGTCGGAGCGGATCGACGACCAGCCCGTCCTTCACCATCCACACGAACGAACTGAGCGCGAGCTGTCCGCCCACCGTCGCAAGGTCGGCCCGGATCCGGTCGAGATCCTTCTGGATGACGTTCAGGTTCACCGGCAGGGTCGGATGGGCGAGATCCGGATCGGCCTCGTCGAGGCCGGCCGGCCAGACCACGCGATAGTCGGGCTTCGGCCATTCGCCGCCATCGGCCTCGGCGCCCGCGACACTGAGGGCCGCCTGGACGCGGCCCATCACGGCGGAATAGCGCGCGGCCTCGCGGAGCCATGAGGGCGCGCCGCCGGCCTGCTGCCCTGGCGGCCGCACGACCGGCCCGGCCGGCACTTTCTCCACGATCGACGCCGGCCGGAACTGATTGCCACCCTCGTGGTAGACGACCAGGTCGGGCCGTAACGGCAACACCTCCGTGCGCACGACGGCGGCGATGTCCGTCGAGATGATGCTTTCGCGCCCGGCATTCAGCACCTCGAACCGGATCGCAAGCCCCTTCGACTTCGCCCAGAGGTTGAGCCAGTTGCCGATGAACTCTGGCCAGGAGAACGGAAAATGGTGCGACTCGACCACGGTCGAGGATCCCACAAACACGATGCGCACGGTCCTCTCGCCGCGCGGGTCCTCGATGGGCGCGCCGCGCCAGCCGATCTGGTTGGTCGTCAAGCCGCTGGGCAGCGTGGCGTCGGGCGGGAAGCGATAGGGCGGCGTCGCCTGGCCATCGCGCGGGTCGTAGAGGAAGAGCTGCCCGGGCGCGAAGCGCAGACGCCTGTTGGTGCAGGGGTCGCCGGCAAAGACGGCGTTCCAGGCTTTGAACGCGTCCGAGGGCAGGAACTCCAGTCCGCCGACTGGATTGGCCACGACGAAGCGGTAGAGCCGTTCCCACGCCTCCGGCACGGGGCGCCGGTTTGGCAACGGCGGCGGCTCGGCGAAGAACCAGTCGCGTGCCACACCCGGGCTCCGCGCCACCCGGTCCACCGTCTCCTGCCTGACGCTCGCCACGCCCATGGGCTCGCTGAGCGGCATCGACAGCATGTTGTAGCCGTCGATGTAGCGGACGACGGCTTCGGCCACCATCAGGCTCGCGACGACCGATGCCAGCATCAGCAGGGCGTTCTTGACGTGCAGGCCGATACGCCCGGAAGGGATGCTTGCCGGAGACTCGTCGCGCGTCGCCATCTAGCAGCCCTTGCCCTGGTCGCGGCACAGACGATCCAGCAATGCCGTCAGTTCGGGAACCATCTTTCGGGTGAAAGCGGTCGCCGCCCGAGCATTGGGATGCGGGTCGGGCACCGTCACCCACAGACTCGAGGGCTCGAGATCCTGCACGGCGGGCAGAAGATCGACGAAAGGCACGCCGAGGCTTTCCACGTGCGCGCGGACTTTTGCCGTGACGTCGGTGAACGGATACGGCGTGAGCTCGCGCACTTCGGGCACATGGAAGACGACCAGCTGGGCGTTGAGATTGCGCACCGTCGCGGCAAACCCGGCAAGGGCCTTCCGGGTTTGCTTCCAGCCGGCGGTGTCGTCGCCGTAAAGATCCCGGTAGTAGCGTTTCCAGTCCGGCGCTTCGCCGAACTGGCGCAGCAGGAGATCGAACCTGTAGGTCAGGACCACCCAGGCGGCGGAATGTTCGGTGAGCCACGCCTTCTCGGGATAGGCCGGGATCGGCTCGGCGTCGTTGATGAAGTAGGCGAGCACGATGATGTCGGGTTTCAGCGGTGCGCCGGCGTCACGGAACAGCGTGAGCTCCTGCAGCGTGTTGTAGTTGCCGACGCCCAGGTTGAACCCGTCGACCTTGCGGCCGGCCGCGCTGAGCTGGGCCGTGACCTGGCGGGTGAATGTCTCGCGCTCGGCGACGCCCCAGCCCATGGTGATCGAATCGCCGACGAAGGCGATGCGGGCGACGCCGTCGTCGGCCTTTGCGTCGATCCCTGCGGTGATCCCGGCCGATCGGAATCCGCGGGAGTCGGTCTGGACGTCGACCCCCATCAGCCTGGCGTCGGCCCCAGGGCGATGCCGATGGCCCAGGTCCGGCTGCCTGTCGCGCACCTTGACCTCGCGCGCGTACTTCCACATTTCGAGCTCGTACAGCATCCCGTCGTCGAGAAAGAGGCGCGTCAGTCCCTCGAGGGAGAGCAGGCAGAGAAGCGAGAGACCGACGACCAGAAGCGTGTTCGTCAGCGCCGACTTCACCAGGGAAACGAATCGCTGCTGCCAATGAAGACGGCGGGACCTTTCAGCGATGCCTTCGGGGTATGCTCTGGCGGATTCTGTCATCCAACAGTCTCGGGAATGAACCTCTGGACCCGTGGGAAATTAGCATTCCGCCAAACCCCGGAAAAGTCAGGGCAGTGCTGCGATGAGGAACGCGCCTTTAGGCGGGGTTGCCGCCTGGCCGTGCACGTCCCGGCATGGCGAGCGCGGCGGCGAACTCACGCTTGAGTTCGTCGAGGGTCAGCATGCCCGGTCGCGGCGGAAACTTGGACACCGCGGCGTTCCGCCTGTTTTCATCAGGCCACAGGGCCTGGCGCGCGCGGGTACGCGCCTCGTTGGTCTTGCCGCCGCGCAGGCTGGTGATCGCCGCCGCGAGACATCTCCGTTCCCAGTCGCCCAGCGGACAGACGCCGCTTTCGATGGCCATGAGGATCTGGGCGATGGCGGCGTGGGCCAGTTTCTTCGAGTCCTCGGGGGCGGCCCCGTCGGAGGCCTCGGCGAGGGACTTGCGCAGGGCAAGGAGTTTGGGCGAATCGGACATGGCGCCAGTATAAGCATCCGCTGCCCGTCGCACCCTCTATTGATTCACACAATTGATTCACCCCATTGATTCAGGGGGTCTTAGTGACCACATTGTCCGACGACGGGACTCAGGAAATCAGATCCCGCGGAGGTTGATCAAGATGGCGAACCAGGACTTCAACGCATTCAACAGGGCCGGCACCATTGGCGACCAGGCGACGTTCGATGTCGGCCTGCGCGCCCATATGATCCGGGTCTATAACTACATGGCCTCGGGGCTCGCCCTGTCGGGCATCGTGGCCTTCGGCCTGTTCAGCTCGCCCCAGCTCGCCGCGCTCTTCTTCCAGGTCCAGGCGGGCCAGGTCGTGGGCCTCAACATGCTGGGCTGGATCGCGATCTTTGCGCCGCTCGGCCTGCTGCTGCTGGTCTCGTTCCGTGCCGCCACCATGAGCGTCGGCGCGGTCCAGGCCGTCTACTGGGCGGTCACGGCTTTGATGGGCGTCAGCCTGTCGGTGCTGCTTTTCACCTATACCGGCGCCTCGGTCGCGCGGACCTTCTTCGTGACGGCCGCCGCCTTCGGCGCGCTCAGCCTCTACGGCTACACCACCAAGCGCGACCTGACGGCGATGGGCAAGTTCCTGTTCATGGGCGTCGTCGGCCTGATCCTGGCCGGCCTCGTCAACATGATCTGGCCGTCGGGCGCGATGAGCTTCATCATCTCCGCCGCCGGCGTGCTGATCTTCTCGGGGCTGATCGCCTACGATACCCAGAAGATCAAGGACCAGTACTCCGAGGCCTACGGCACCGACACGGCCGAGAAGGTCGCCATCTTCGGCGCCTTGAGCCTCTATCTCGACTTCGTGAACCTGTTCCAGTTCCTCATGATGTTCCTGGGCCAGCGCCGCTAGCCGCACCCGCACCAAAAGCAGACGCCCGGATCGAAAGATCCGGGCGTTCGTTTGTTCGGATTTCGCGCCTGTCTCTGCTAGAACTCCTTCGTTCTGGAGGAGACCGGCCATGATTTCGTCGCGACAATTCACACGCCGCCATGCTTTGACGGCCGCTGCGCTGCTGCTCACGTCCACAGCCGCGCGGGCGGCCGACTGGCCGGAGCGCACGATCCGCATGATCGTGCCCTTCGCTGCCGGCTCCGGCGCCGACACCGTCGGGCGCGTCTTCGCCGAGGAGCTGGCCAAGGCGCTGGGCCAGCCCGTCGTGGTCGACAACAAGGGCGGGGCGGGCGGCCTCGTGGGAACCGCGGAAGGCGCACGGGCGCCTGCCGACGGTTACACCCTGCTGCTCACCTCGCAGGGCACGACGGTGTTCAACCTCGGCCTCTACAAGGCGCCGGGCTACGATCCGCTGAAAGACCTCGTGCCGGTCACCGCCACCGGCATTCTCACCAACGTGATCGTCGTCTCCTCCGCCAACCCGGCCACCACCGTGGCCGACCTGGTCGCGCAGGCGCGCGCCAAGCCGGGCGAGCTCACCTACGGCTCGAGCGGAGTCGGCACCAGCGCCCACCTGTCGGGTGTGCTCCTCGAGCAGCGCACCGGCGTGCGCCAGCAGCACGTGCCCTACCGGGGCGCCCCGGCCGCTGTTCTCGCCGTGATGAACGGCGAGGTGACGTGGGGTTCCTTCAACGCCCCCACCGTGCTGGGCCAGATCAAGGCGGGCAAGCTCAAGGCGCTCGCCGTCACGACCAAGGACCGCTCGGTCATGCTGCCCGACGTGCCGACCATGATGGAGGCGGGCGTCCCCGACTGCGTCGTCGCCGTGTGGCTGGGCTTCGCCGTGCCGGCTGGCACGCCGGCGCCGATCGTCGCGCGCTTCAATGCCGAGCTCAACCGCATCGCCCAGAACCCGCAGGTGAAGGAGAAGCTCCTGGTCCAGGGCTTCGAGATGCTGCCGTCGGGCACGCCCGACGCCGCCCGCAAGCTGATCGTCGACGACCAGGCGCTCTGGCTGCCCATCCTCAAGGCCTCCGGCGCCAAGGCCGAATAGAGCGCCGGCGCGCCCAGTCGGTCGATCGTTCAGTCGATCACGTCGGCCGTGACGTCGAGCGGCGCCGCCACGACGTCGCCCGCTACCGGCACGATCTTGGCGCCGGCGCTGGTGACACGGACCGGGGCCGCGACCGCGCCGCAGCCGGCCAGGCTCGCGGCCGCGGCCCCGGCCAGCATCGCGCCCAGCGTCACGCGCAGCAGGCGTCGGTGTCGGAAAAATTGGGTCAACCTGTCTGATCCTTCCGTTTCCGTCGCGATGTACGGAAAACGCCGGCAACCCCCTCGGGTTGCCGGCGTTACCGGTCTGTCATCCACCGCGCCGGCCAAAGTCCCCCGTGACTCGGCCGGCCGTGCATGCCAGCGTTTGCGTTCGCGACGCCGGCCTTCGAAGCCGATGATTTCGGCCAATGACTGCAGGAGGACACGATGCGACAAGAGCTGATGTCCTGGTTGCGTATGATCGCCGTCGCCTTGGGGGGCGTTGCGATTGTCGGTGCGGTCGCCGTGCTCGGCGGACCGGCGCTGGAGCTGGTCGCGCTGAAATAGGCGTGGCGCCCCGGCGGCTTCGTCGGCCCAGGCTCGCCCGCCGCGAAACCCGCCCGTCCGTCGAATCTTGCCACGGCCCCTCGGTCTGGCGCATCTTCCGCGCCCTGACTGAGCGATCTCTTTTCCAAGGGCCTGCGCAATGAAACCGACCGACCTCCTCATCGACCGCCATCCCGGCCGCTCCACCCAGACGATCGGCATCGCGCGGGCGCTCGGGACCGACCCGGACCTGATCCACGAACCGTCGGTCGGCGTCGTCGGCACCAAGGGCGACAGCCAGTGCTATCTCGGCGTCCTGGCCAAGGTCGACGCCATCCACGAGCGGCTGAAGGCGCGGGTCGGCGCGGGCCAGGGCCAGCTCAAGCTGCGCCTGGTCCAGCCCGAGTTCACCATCGCCACCTCCGACGGCATGCGCAACGGCACGCGCGAGATGCGCTACTCGCTGATCGGCCGCGAGGTGACCAACGATGCGCTGTGCGAGCATCTGAGCGCCACCGGGCTTGCCGGCACCATCGCCGTCGTGGCCTGCGACAAGCCGCCGGTCGGCACGCTGGCGGCGCTGCTCGAGCACAACCGGCCCGCCATCATCATGTCGGACGGCCCGATCCATCCGGGCCACGATCCCAAGACCGGCGAGGCCATCGACCTCGTCACGGCGTATCAGGTCGCCGGCAACCCCGACGCGGCGTTCCGCCAGCACATCGCGCTCCACGCCTGCCCCGGCATCGGCAGCTGCGGCGGCATGTTCACCTACAACACCATGCAGACCTTCATCGGCGTCGTCGGCATGGAGCCGCTGCACATGGTGGCGCCGCCGTCCGACGATCCGCGCCGCACCCATGAATTCGCCGACGAGCTGGTGGCCTACCTCGCCGACATGATCGACAAGGACCTGAAGCCACGCGACATCGTGGTCCGCGATTCGATCCGCAACGCCGTGATCGTCGCTATGGCGATCGGCGGTTCGACCAACGTCACGCTCCATGCGCCGGAGATCGCGCGCGCCGCCGGCTACGCCGATTTCTGGAAGGACATCATCACGCCCGAGGAGTTCAACCACCTCTCGCAGCATGTCGTGCCCGTGCTCACCGATGCCCGGCCCTACGGCAAGTATTCGATGGTCGACATCGACAACGTGGGCGGCGTGCAGGTGATCGCGCGCGAGCTGCTCGACGCCGGTCTGCTGAACGGCGATGTCATGACCTGCACCGGCGAGACGCTGGCCGCCCAGATCGATCGCCTCGGCGCCAGGCGCGCCGACGGCAAGGTCGTCTACTCGGTCGACAAGCCTTATAAGCCGACCGGGGGCCTGCGCGTGCTGGGCGGCAACCTCTCGCCGGATTTCTCGGCCATCCTGAAGCTCGCCGGCGTCGAGGGCGGGCTGGAGGACAACACCTTCCGCGGCCGGGCGCGCGTCTTCGAGGGCGAGCGCCGCCTGCTCGAGGCGCTCGACAAGGCACCGGACTCCTTCCAGAACCACGACATGGTGATCGTGCGCTACGAGGGCCCGAGCGGCGCGCCCGGCATGCCCGAGATGCTCGATCCGACCTCGCGCATCACCACCCTCTGCCGCGAGCGCAACATCGTGATCGGCCTGATGACAGATGCCCGCTTCTCCGGCGGCTCGGTCGGCCTCGTCATCGGCCACGTCGGCCCCGAGGCGGCGCTGGGCGGCCCCATCGCCTTCGTCGAGGACGGCGACGAGATCGTGGTCGACCTCAACAAGAGCGAGCTCAACTGTCCCGCGCTCGACGATGCCGCGACCTTGGCCAAACGCAAGGCGGCCTGGGACAAGGCGGTCGCCGCCAACGGCGGCCTCCATCCCAACTGCGGCGCGGCCGACACGCGCCTGCTGCATCGCGCCCGCGCGACCGCCGTGCCCGCCACGCGCGGCGGCGGCCTGCACCCGAACCGCGAAGTCTGGGTCCGCGACCCGCGGCGAGCGGAGCGCTCCGGCTTCAAGGTCCAGAACAGGCACCGGCCCAAGACGAACAAATCGTTCTGAGATTCCGTCGTTCTGAGACTGCAAAGGGTGATCAGATGAGTGGAGTGGGTGCCGCGAAAGCCGCCGAGATCGCCGCGCGCGTGGAGGCATTCGTGCGCGACGTCGTGGTGCCCTACGAGCACGATCCCCGATGCGGCGACCACGGCCCGACCGATGAGCTGGTCGCCGAACTGCGGGCCAAGGCGCGCGCCGCGGGCGTGCTGACGCCGCACATTCTCAGCAACGGCAGCCATCTCAGCCAACGCGAGACCGCGACCGTCCTGAAGGCGTCCGGCCTGTCGCCCCTGGGTCCGGTGGCCGTGAACACGATGGCGCCCGACGAAGGCAACATGTACCTGCTGGGCAAGGTGGGCAGCCCGGAGATGAAGGAGCGCTTCCTGAAGCCGATGGTCGAGGGGCGCGCACGTTCGGCGTTCTTCATGACCGAACCGGCCGGAGAGGGCGGCGCGGGTTCCGACCCGTCGATGATGCAGACCACCGCGGTGCAGGACGGCAACCACTGGGTGATCAACGGCCGCAAGACCTTCATCACCGGCGCGAGGGGCGCCAAGGTCGGCATCGTCATGGCGAAATCCGCCGCCGGCGCCTGCATGTTCGTGGTCGACCTGCCCGATCCTGCCATCCGCATCGACCGCGTTATCGATACCATCGACAGTTCGATGCCGGGCGGCCACGCCATGGTGACGATCGACAATCTCCGCGTGCCGGCCGACCAGATGCTGGGCGAGGATGGCAAGGGCTTCAACTACGCCCAGGTGCGCCTCAGCCCGGCCCGCCTGTCGCATTGCATGCGCTGGTTCGGCGCCGCCAGCCGGGCCAACGAAATCGCCACGGCCTATGCGGTCAAACGCCAGGCCTTCGGCAAGCCGCTGATCGATCATGAGGGCGTGGGCTTCATGCTGGCCGACAACCTGATCGACCTCAAGCAGGCCGAACTGATGATCGACTGGTGCGCCGACGTCCTCGACACCGGCGTGCTCGGGACGACCGAGAGTTCGATGGCCAAGGTCGCCGTGTCGGAGGCGCTCTATCGCGTCGCCGATCGCTGCGTCCAGGTGATGGGCGGCACCGGCGTCTCCACCGACACGATCGTCGAGCAGGTCTTCAGGGAGGTCAGGGCCTTCCGCATCTACGACGGGCCGACCGAGGTCCACAAATGGTCGCTGGCGAAGAAGATCAAGCGCGACGCTGCGAAGACGCATTAGCGTCTTTCCGACTGACACAAACTCACCTCACCCTGCAGGTTTCATTGCTGGGAGCGCGCCACTCCAGTGGCGCTCGGAATTCAATGAATATGAGCGCCACTGGAGTGGCGCGCTCCCAGCGATGAGTCCGTCCAGCCGGAAAGACTCTAGGGGAAAGCTGTTGATCGCATTTGCTAGGCGATAGCGCCGGCGGGCGGTTCTTGACCCCGGCGCCAATCCGGGCAGGCTGGCGCAAAGAGGAAACGCGCCAACAATGAACGCTGCGATGCGGGCGAACACCCTGCACATCCTGATCGCCGCCTCGGTGATGATGAGCCTCGCCATGGGCATGCGTCAGTGCCTGGGGCTGTTCCTGCCGCCGATGACTGAGGCGCTTTCCATGTCGGCGTCGGATTTCACCTTCGCGATCGCCGTCCAGAACATCGTCTGGGGCCTGGCGCAGGCGCCGCTGGGGGCGATGGCCGATCGCTGGGGCTTGCGCCCGGTGATGGTGCTGGGCGCGATCGCCTATGTCGCCGCCATGGCCGTCATGACGGCCGCCACCGGCACGTCGACTTTCCTGCTGGCGCAGGCCCTGATCGGCATCGGCATCGCCTGCACCGGATCGTCGCTGGCGATGACGGCGGCGGCGCGGGCCGCCTCGCCCGAGCGGCGGAGCGTGATCCTGGGCATCGTCGGCGCCTTCTCCTCGGTCGGCACGCTGGTGATCGCGCCCGGCCTGCAGGCGCTGCTGGGCGTCTGGGACTGGCGCTGGGGCGCGGCGCTGTTCGTGATCCTGGCGCTGGCGATCGTGCCGGCGGCGATGATCACCGGCCGGGTCGACCGCCTGCCGCAGCCGTCGCTCCAGCGCGCCTCGGCGGCCGCCGCGATCGGCGAGGCGCTCGGCAACCGCCGCTTCGTCGTGCTCTGCGCCACGCATTTCGTCTGCGGGCTGCAGCTCATCTTCATCAACACGCACCTGCCGAATTATCTCGCGCTGTGCGGCCAGGACCCGATGCTCGGCGCCACGGCGCTCAGCATCATCGGCGGCATCAACATCGCCGGCTGCCTGCTGGCCGGCTGGCTCGGCCAGCGCTATCTCAAGAACGTCCTGCTGGGCCTCACCTATCTCGCCCGCTCCGGCGTGCTGATGGTCTATTTCCTGTTTCCGCCGACGCCCGTGACGACGATCCTCTTCGCCGCGGCCATGGGCATGATGTGGCTGGGCGTCATTCCGCTGGTGTCGGGCTATGTCGCCGACCTGTTCGGCACGCGCAACATGGCGACGCTGCTCGGCGTGTCGTTCGTCATCCACCAGATGGGCTCGGTCGTCGGCGCCTGGGGCGGCGGCCTGATGTTCGACATGTTCGGCAACTACGACCTCGCCTGGCGGTTCGGCGTGGCGCTGGGCATCGTGGCCGGCCTCGTCCAGATCGTTTTCGGCGGTCCCTCGCGGCCGGGCTTCGCCCGGCCCTATGAGCGTCAGGCCGCGGCTTGATTACAAGCCGCCAAGCGCAGCAATGTCCGGGAGCGTCGAAGGCTGTGGGTTGAGCGTTCGTTTCAAAACAAGAAAAGCGTCAGTACGGGAAGGAAACAAAATGAAGTTCGTCCACTGGCTCGCCGCACTCGCGGCCGCGGCGGGTCTCGCCTGTGCCGGCGCCGCCTCGGCGCAGCCCCATCCCAGCAAGCCGATCAGGCTGATCGTTCCCTTCGGTCCCGGTTCCGGCAGCGACATCCTCGCCCGCATCATCGCCGAGCCCCTGACCCAGGCGCTGGGCCAGCCGATCGTCATCGAGAACAAGCCCGGCAACAACACGACGCTCGGCACCGAGCTCGTCGTGCAGTCGCCCCCGGACGGCTACACGCTCGGCCTCCTGACGAATTCCGGCCTCGCCGCCAGCCCGGGCGGCCTCACCACCGGCGTGCGCTACGATCCCACCAAGGACCTCGCCTACATCTCGATGGTCGCGTCGGTGAATTACGTCCTGCTCGTCAACGTCGACGTCGCGGCGAAAACGGCGGGCGAGCTGGTGGCGCTGGTCAAGGCCAATCCCGGCAAGTTCAACTACGCCAGCGGCAACACCGGCGGCATCGCCTACGGCGGCCATTTCAAGAACGAGCACAAGCTCGACGTGACCCACGTTCCCTACAAGTCGGTGCCCCCCGGCCTTGCCGACCTGCTGAGCGGGCACGTGCAGATCATGGTGGCGGATGTGCCGGCCTCGCTCGCCATGATCCGCGCCGGCAAGGTGCGCCCGGTGGGCGTGCCGGCGGCAAAGCGCTACGTGCTGCTGCCCGAGGTGCCGACCTTCGCCGAAAGCGGCCTCGCGACGCCGCCCGTGATGGACGGCTGGTGGGCCCTGGTCGCCCCCGCCGGAACGCCCGACGCGATCCTCGACCGTCTCAACAGGGAAGTGGTGAAGGTTCTCGAGTCGGAGGCGGTGAAGACCAAGCTCCTGCAAAGCGGAATCGTGCCCACGCCCTCGACCCGCCAGCAGGCCGTCGACTATCAGAAGGACCAGCTGAAAGTCTGGACGACGATGGTGAAGGACCTCAACCTCAAGCTGGAGTGAGGGCCGAGCGGAGCTCGGCCCCCTGAGCGACAGGACATTGCGCAGCAATGTCCGAGAGCGTCGAAGAATAGGGTATCGCACCCCATGGATTTCTCCTTTTCCGAACAGCACATCGCGGTGCGCGAGACGGTGCGGCGGCTCTGCCAGTCGGAGCATCAACGGCTCGTCGTGGCGGCGGAGGAGAACGAGACCCTGCCGCGCGAGGTTTTTACGCGCTGGGGTGAATTGGGCCTGCTGGGCGTCCGCTATCCCGAAAGCGACGGCGGCAGCGGGCTCGACAAGGTGAGCGACTGCATCGTCCGCGAGGAGCTGAGCTACATGAGCCAGGGCTTCGCCTCGAGCTGGTCGGCCCACAGCCACCTCGGCATCTGGCCCATCTGGAAGGCCGGCACCGAGGGCCAGCGCCAGCGCTTCTTCCGGCCCGCCGTCGCCGGAAAAAAGATCGCGGGCTTTGCGCTCAGCGAGCCCGATGGCGGCTCCAACATCCGCGGCCTCAAGACCCGCGCCGACCGCGTCGCCGGCGGTTTCAGGCTGAGCGGCGCCAAGCTCTACATCACCAACGCGCCGATTGCCGACTTTCTGCTCGTGGCCGCCCGGACCTCGCCCGAGCTCCGGGGCGACGCCATCAGCCTCTTCATCGTCGAGCTGCCGGCGAAGGGCATGGAGATCTCCAGGCTCAAAAAGGAAGGCATCCGCGCCTCCGAGACCGGCCTGATCCATATCGAGGATGTGTTCGTGCCCGACGACTGTGTCCTCGGCGGGCGCCTGGGCACCTATCCGGTGATCCTCGACTCTCTCAGCGAGAACCGGGTGGGCGTGGCCGCCAATGCGCTGGGGATGGCGCGAGCGGCCTTCGATGCCGCCACGGCCTTTGCCCAGGATCGCCTGGTCGCCGGCAAGCGCATCGGCGACTACCAGGCCATCGGCCACAAGCTCGCGGAGATGTCGGCCCAGATCGAGGCGGCGCGGTGGCTCGTCTATTACGGTGCCTGGCGGGTCGACCAGAACACGCTCGACCCGGCGACGGCGGCGCGCGTCAAGCTCGTCGCCAGCGAGACCGCGGTGGCCGTGAGCGAACAGGCGATCCGCATCCACGGCGGCGCCGGGATCATGCGCGAGTATCCGGTGGGCCGCATCCACCGCGACGCGCTGGTCTACGTGATCGGCGAGGGCACCAGCGAGGTGCAGAAGAACATCATCGCGCGCGACCTGGGCTTCAAGGCGTGACCGGACCGGAGCCGCGCATGATCATCGACCGTATCGAGCCTATCGCGCTCCGGATTCCGCCGCCGAAGCGCAGCGTGGGCGTGCCGGCGCCGCTGGTGAACGCCGACATGTGCCTCACCCTCTGCCGCGTGACCACGCGCGACGGGCTGGTGGGCTGGGGCGAGTGCCTGTCGCTCCGCCCGCCGATGCAGAACGCGCTGTTCGCCACCATCCGCGACGCCATCGCGCCGCACTATCTCGGCCAGCCGGTCGACCGCAAGGAGGCGCTTAACCTTTCGGCGCGCAAGCGCTTCGCGAGCTTCGGCCGCGCCGGCACGGTGCTGAACGCGCTCGCCGCCGTCGACATCGCGCTGTGGGACATCGCCGGCAAGGCGTCGGGCCAGTCGATCTCGGCGATGCTGGGCGGTGCCCGGCGCAGTCGCGTGCCGGTGATGGCGAGCCTCGACAAGTACGATCACGCCGGCCGCGCCCGGCAGCGGGTCGAGCAGGCGCTGGCGTCGGGCGTCGCCGCCGTGAAGGTGCACGAGGCGAGCCTCGAAGTGATCGAGGAGGCGCGCCGCGCGATTCCGCCGGCAACGCCCTATGTCGCCGACAGCAACAACGCCCACACCCTGGCCGAGATCAGCCGCGACGCGAAGCGCTGGGCGGCCCTCGGCCTGCTGTGGTTCGAGGATCCCTTCTGGCCGCCCGAGGATCTGCTCGACTGTCCCGCCCTGCCGGGGATCGTGATCGGCATGGGCGCCGATTTCGGCTCGGCCGAGCAGATGGCCGTCTACAGCAAGACCCCGGCGATCGGCGTGCTGCAGCCCGACGTCTGCATGCTGGGCGGCCTCTCCGAGGCAAAGCGCACGCTCGCCATGCTTGAGGCCGCGAAGAAGACGGCGGCGCCGCACACGCCCTTCGTTGGACCGGCGGCGCTCGCCTCGCTGCACATGCTTTCCGTCACGGAGGAGGAGGGCTATTTCGCCACGGTTGAGGCCGACGATTCGATGGACCTCTACGGCATCGGCCTCACGCGCTGGCAGAAGTCGCTCGACGTGCCGACCGGTCCGGGCCTGGGCTTCGACCCCGATCCCGGGTTCCTGCGCCGTCATCTTTATGCAGCAGGGTGAGTGTATCTCGCTACTCGCTACCCGCGAGGACTGCTTGAAGCTGCCTGATGAGCACGGAGCGCTTCTTGGTAGTCAGCCTATCGAGATTGAGCTGACGCCATTTCGCGGCCGGGAGATCGGAGATGCCAGATAGGCCAAGACGCAATGTACCTGAAGCGGATGCTCCTGCAGATGGAGAAGGAGGCGAATCGCCCCAGCCTGCCGCGGCACTGATGCTTCAGTCCGCATATCGCTGTCCGTCCATTTGCTCTAGGAAGGATCGATGATGTCGACCTTCACGCGCCGGCGCGATTGCTTTGGCCCAGGCTCTCGCCCTCGCGGCTGCGACGGGGCAGGCGGCGTTTGGCCAGCCCGCGCACGTCGCGCCGCCGATGGGTGTGCCGTTCGGCCGCTCGATCGGTCCACCGGCCGACAAGGTCGAGGACTTCGTCGGCACGTGGAAGATTTCGTGGACCGGCAGTGTCGGCACCAACTGTCCCTGTCAGGGCACGCTCACCATCGACGCAGCGGGCAACGGCGAACTCATGGGTTACTGGGAAACCCGGTCCGGTACCTACGTGCTGCGCGGCAAGGTCGGCTACGATCAGAACAGCTGGACCGGCCGTTTCGAGAAGCCCAACGATCAGGCCGACTTCCCCATCAAAGGGCAGTTTCTGCTGATGACGCGCGAGAGCGGAAAGATCACGGGGTCATATCAGCCGCTGGGAACCGCCATCGGCTTCCCCGTGAACGGGGTCAGGTAGCTTGTGCTTCAGGGGGAGGTTCCATGCCGATCCATTGGACCGTCAATCATGAGGAACGGCTCGTCGAGATTGTCCTGGATGGCGACGTCAGCATAGAAGACGCCACGCAGTTCTTCGACGCCCTCGAAGCAGCCGATGCCATTCCGTACCGGAAATTCGTGGATGCAACGAATACGCCGGCGAAGATCGACGAAAAGCTCCTGGCGGTCGTGGCAGGGCGCATGGCCCGCAATCAGAGCCGCAGCCCGATTGCAGTTCTCGTGCCGGCGACGGGCCCGCTGGACGGACTCGCCCGGCTGTTCTTGCTCATCGCCGAAGCAGACGGCGATCGTTCGCGTGTTTTCCGGGATGCCGTGGCGGCCCGGCAATGGCTGGCCACACGGCAGTAAAGACGGCGCGCGGAGCATGCCTTCCAGGAGAAAGAGTGCTGGCACTGCCAGCAGCCCGGCGAATTCCGCGAGGCTGATTTGCAATCTGCGATTCACAGGTTCAGCCGGAATTGCCCTATGTTTTCGCTATCGTCGCACGAGGTCTGTGTGCGGCGGCTCAACTCCACAAGGCGTCCGTGCCACCGGAACTCCCTCCGGCGTGCCCCCAATGCTCTTCAGAGAGCGCTGCGCCTGGCATGGTCCTGACCATGCCGTCGACAAACGATTGAGACCCAAAGAGTAAACTGCGCCGACGGCGAACGTCGGCCCCGGGCGACCGGTTTGCAGCGGGATTCTGGACAGGTTTCCGGACAGAACGCGTTACATTCAGGCGTCCACAAATAATGCGAGAAGGCCGTGCAAACACGGCATCGAACGGTATCCAACGCCGTGAAAAACCATGTGAGACGCGGGCCAGGACTCGGGCAGGGAGTTTGCCCGCATCTCCAACCGCCTGTCGTGCAGATTACAAATACGCAATCTGCACGCCGGCGATAGGATTATACTGGCCAAGCGGGCGGCACCCGATTTAGGAAGCGTTGGAGCAACGCGCTCGGGGGCGGCTTCATCTCATGGGGTTCATCAGCGTTTACGGCCGGGTGATAGGCGAACTGCGTGCCGAGCGCGGCCTGGCGATCACGCTTGCGCTCGCCAACGTGGCGGTGGCCGCCTTGCAGTTCTACGAGCCCGTCCTGTTTGGCAAGGTGGTGGACCTGCTGGCGACGGCAAAGGACAGGTCGGCCGACGTCCTGTGGCGCGAGATCCGCGAGCTGCTCATGGTGTGGGTGGTCGTCGGCGTCGGCGGCCTCGCGGCAAACATCGTGGTCTCCCTGCAGGCCGACCGGATGGCACACCGCCGGCGGCTCGGAGCCATGGCGAAATTTCTGGAACACGTGCTGGCGCTGCCGTTCGCGTTCCACAGCGCCCGGCACTCCGGGCAACTGCTGAAGGTCATGCTGACGGGCGTCGATCACCTGTTCGGCATCTGGCTGTCGTTCTTCCGCGAGAACCTCGCGACCTTCGTCGCGCTGTTCGTCCTGCTGCCGCTCAGCCTGCTCATGAACTGGCGCTTCGGCCTGCTGCTGGTGGCGCTGATGGTCTTCTTCGTTGCGGCCACCATCTGGGTCATCAGCCGCACCGACCAGCTCCAGCACGAAGTCGAGGGCTTCCACACCCAGCTGGCCAGCCGGGCCGGCGATGCCCTGGGCAACGTCAATCTGATCCAGAGCTTCGTTCGCCTGGGTGCCGAGGCGGGCGAAATGCACCGCATCATGCGCCAGACGCTGGCGGCGCAGTTTCCGGTGCTGAACTGGTGGGCGCTCCTGTCGGTAACGACCCGGGCGGCCTCGACGATCTCGGTCATCCTGATCTTCGTTCTCGGCACCTGGCTCTACACGCGCGGCGAGGCGACCATCGGCGAGATCGTGAGTTTCATGGGCTTTGCCGCCATGCTGATCGGCCGCATGAACCAGGCGTCGGGTTTCATCTGCGGCGTGTTCTTCCAGATGCCGGCCCTCGCCGATTTCTTTCAGGTTCTCAATACGCAGTCGAAGGTCGTCGACAGACCGGATGGCCTCGACCTCGGCCGCGCCAGGGGCGATGTCGCGTTCGACGACGTGGGTTTTTCCTACGACGGCAAGCTCGCGGCGCTGACGCATTTCTCGTTGAGGGCCGAGGCCGGCATGACCGTGGCCCTGGTGGGTCCGACCGGCGCCGGCAAGAGCACGACGCTGTCGCTCCTGCACCGGATGTGGGACCCCCAGAGCGGCGCCATTCGCGTCGACGGCATCGACCATCGGGACATCAGGCTGGAATCGCTCCGCCGCAACATCGGCGTGGTCTTCCAGGACAGCACCATGTTCTACCGCACGATCGCCGAAAATCTCCGTATCGGCAAACCCGATGCCACGCAGGCCGAGCTCGAGGAAGCGGCAAGACTCGCCGAGGCGCACGACTTCATCATGCGCAAGCCGCATGGTTACGACACGATGGTGGGCGAACGCGGCATCACTTTGTCGGGCGGTGAACGCCAGCGCCTGGCGATTGCGCGCGCCCTGCTCAAGGACCCACCGATCCTGATCCTCGACGAAGCCACCAGCGCCCTCGACTCGCTGACCGAGGCGCGCATCCAGAGGGCGCTCAAGGTGCTGATGCGGGGCCGCACCACCTTTGTGATCGCCCATCGGCTGTCGACCGTTCGCGAAGCCGACCTGGTCGTGGTGATCGAGCATGGCCGGATCGTCGAGCAGGGCAGCTACGAGGAGCTGATGGCCCGGCGGGGCGCCTTCAGCCGTCTCGTGGCAACCCAGCGGGCGGGTTTGGAAACGGCCGACATGCCGCGCGCACGCCGCGTGCATCTGGGTGGCTGAGATGTTCGCTCCAGACGGCACATGGAGGCAGGCGGCGTTGTCCGCTTCGCCGGAATTGGTAAATTGCCCGAGTCATATGAACACCGAGCATCCTTGCAGTCGAAGTGAGTTTGCGGCGTCGGGCGCTCTCTACGAGTTCGTGCTTCGCTCCAGCCGTCATGGCGCGAGCGGTCCTGTCGACGGCAGGCTTCCGGTCAGCTTTCTTGTCGAGCCGTCCTACTGGCAGCGGTCGGACGGACAGGACCGCCGGATTGCCGGAACCGCCATCGAATTCTGGCAGCGTCTCTATCTCCAGTATGCGCTCAATCTCTATTGTGCCGCGTGCCGCCAGATCGCACTGGCAGTCGACGGCTCCGAAGAGGCTCTGCGCGCGGCCGATCGACATACAAGGATGCTGCTTGATGACTGTGTCGGCGAGGCCCGATCGCTGCGCGGATGGTCGGACAGGACCGGTGGCTGGCGCTATGGGGACGCCCGATCGTCCCTCGAGTCGTGTGACGGAAGCGCCTTCTTCTTCGGCGCAATCTGCGACCGGTTTCACCTGATCGATCCGCATACGGGCGCCTCCTGTTTCCCTCCGGAGCTTGGCGGCGCACGATTGTCGTGGAATTTCTTCGATCCATTTCTCGGAGAGAACAGCTGGGCGGCCCTGATCGGTCCGTTGCAGGTCGCCCATCTGAAGGCGAGGGGCACCGCATTGCAGCCGCAGTGCGATGAGATTCGGCTTGCCCGCTCGCTCGTCCCGGCATGTCTGGCCATGCAGAGCCCGGTCGGCGGGGTCTATGCACGGCCGGCCGCGTCGGGTCACAGCCAGGAGCGGCTGATCTCCAACGAGACCAACCTGACGCTGTATGCTGGTCTGACGATGCTGAGGCAGGTGATGCCCGACGTTCCGGAATTTCGCGGGCAGCTTGCCGAAGTCGATGCGCTTCGGCAGGGACTACGCGGATATTTTCGGCACTACCTGGGGGGCAGCGTGGCCGGCGAGCTTCGCTTTCACGCGTGCGGTGCGTTCCTCGACGGCGTCTTCCGGCCGGGAAAGATGGCCAACGGTCAACCCGCTCCCTTCGCCGCGGACGTGCATACTTGGGGCATGAGCATACTGGGCGTCGACGAGATCGACGGACTCCACGGCCGGGGGAGCTGCTTTCGGCTCTGGGAGTCGGTCAAGCGCCACACGGGCTTCTATCCGGAGGGCGGCCCAGCCGCACCCCTGGCCGGAATCGGATTCTCCGCGGGAGCCGGCGGCGAGCCGGTCCACGACATCTGCTCTCCGGAATGGACATTCGGCGCGATCAACATGTGCCGGATTCTGGCCGCGGAGTACGATGCGCCAGGCCCCAACCACGACGCCGGGCTGGCAGCGCGCTTGCGCGAGGATGAGCGGAGCATGCTGGAAGGCGTCGCGACATTCGAGGTGAGCCCTGATCCCGACTCCCGGTCCCGCGCTTTCCTGTATGTGAACCGCATTGCCGATACTGGCTTCGGCTGGCAGGCGCTGCCGGTTCCAAGCCTGTGTGCAACGGCCTGGGCGATGATGATCCAAAGAGGATTCAACCCATTTCACCTTGGCGGCGGCAGCGTCAGCACCGGCCACGGTATTCCCTGAACCCAATACGGATGTTGTTCGAACGATGATCAATCTTCTCCGAGACAATCTGGATTTTGCGCAACAGTGCGAGCTGATCGACGCTGGCGGCGGCTGGGTCGCGCGGGTGGAGCTGCTGCCTGACGGAACGGTCAAAGCCGAGCCCGATCATTTCGGGATCACGGGCCGTTGGACGCGCCATGACCAGACATTGAGCATCGTCAACGCGCAGGGGGAGCTGGTCGCCCGCTTCGACTCCGAGGGACTCGACCGTCGCGGCCGCAAGCTGATCTGGGGTGTCGTGAAGGCGGGTGTTCACTGGTTCGAACATTGCCTCCGCCATCAGCTGGCGAGACGTCCCCGCATCTCCTTCTGCATCTCGTGCCGGGGCCGGCTCCATCACCTGCGCCAGACGCTGCTCCAGAATATCGCTGACAACAAGGACTATCCGAACCTCGAGTTCGTCCTACTCGATTACAACTCGTCGGACGGGCTCGGTGACTGGGTCAGGCGCGAACTGCGCGAAGAGATCGAGAGTGGCCGGGTGAGCTACTACCATACGTCCCAGCCCGCCTATTTTCGTCCGGCGCATGCCCGCAACCTGTCGGTCCGTCTGGCCAGCGGAGATATCATCTGCCTGGTCGACGCCGACAATTTTACCGGCCGCGGATTTGCGTCATACATCGCCGACCATGTCGAGCCCGACAGTTTCCTGGTCGGCTGTCGCATGGAAGGCGACCGCTTCGTCCCCTTCGATGACGAAGGATGTGTTGGGCGCGTGGCGATCTACAAGAGTGCCTATCTCGACGTCGGCGGCATGGACGAAGAGCACGTCGGGTGGGGTTATGACGATCTCGACCTGTACGAACGGCTGCGCACCATGGGGTATCGCTGCCAGTCGATCGAACCTCGCCATGCACGGTGCATTGCGCACGACGATCTCGATCGCAAGAAAGAGCTGCAGTATCAGGACATCGGCCGCGATTCGTCAATTGAACGCGGCAGCGTCTGGGAGAACGCCCGGCGCAGCCAGACCAACCTTGAAAGCGGACGCATTATTCTGAACGGCGGCCGGATCGGCTGCGGCGGGGCGGACAGGAATTTCGGCGAGGCCTCCGTCGTTGTCCGCGAGCGCAGATTGCCACTCATCTCCATCTGCATTTCCGCCATCGGTCAGGCGGCGGAGATCCGGCGCAGCTTGCCTGAGAATCTCTACGCCACCCGGTTCTATCCGAACCTCGAGTTCGTCCTCCTCGACGCGCCGGACGGACAGCTCGATCAGTGGCTCCGCAAGGAGCTGCCGAAGGAACTCGACTCTGGGCGCGTGGTCTATTGCCGGCTGGCTCCACCGCTTCCGGCGTGCGGCACCGACAACCTGGTCCAGCAATGGAACATGGCGGCACGGCTGGCGAACGGTGAAATCCTCTGCATCGCGTCCGCGCTCCATCGGGTCCCGGCGGGATTCTCGAGCCGGCTGGTCGAGCGGTTTCATGCCGGCTGGATTCACGAGAGATTTGAAGGAACCGGGCTTATCCTGTCCCGGCATCTCTTCTATTTGGCGGAAGGTTTCGACCAGAATCTTCCCGCCGATGTGGCTGCGGAAGATCTGTTGGCCCGCATCGCGCGGCGTCTCGACGGCAGCGATCGACCGGCCTGGAGTCGCAGCGGACTGGAGTCGCGCGATTTCGGGGGTGGCGTGGTGCAGCGCAATGGCAAGCTGGCCATCGTCTCGCCTCATCGCTTTCCGCGCATCACCTTCGCGACTTCATCCGCGGGCGAGCTCGATCATCTCAAGGAGACCTTGCCGCGCAATCTTGGCGACAACCGGGACTATCCGAACCTCGAGTTCCTGCTCCTCGACTACGGCGATCGCGAGGGGCTGGACCAATGGGTGCGGAGCGAGTTGAAGGAACATCTCGACACAGGACGACTCGTTTACTATCGCGTCCCGGAGGGGGCACGGCTTCAGCACGCCCAGGCAAAGAACATGGCCATGCGTCTGGCGACGGGCGAGTTGCTTTGCAATGTCGACGCGAACAACCTCACCGGCCATCAGTTCGCTTTTCACGTGGCAGAGCGTCTGCAGGAGTATGACTTCCTGACCGGATGTCTCACCCTGAACGATCTGCTGGATCCCTATTGCGATCGAGGCGCGGCCGGGCGGATCGCGATGAGAAGGCCGCTGTTCTATCACTCCGGTGGCTTCGACGAAGCGATGGGCGGCCCGGGCGCCGGCGATCTGGATCTTTGCGAGCGGCTGAAGATGCTGGGATATCGAGGCGCGTCGATCGACGGGCGTTTTCTCGACTGTCTTCTCCCCGCCGCCGTGCGGACCGATGAAGGCACCAACGAGGACCGCAGGAACATCGAGGCCGGCAATCTGGTCCTCAACGCGGGTCGGTTCGGATGCGGCACCGTTCGCCGGAACTTCGAGACATCCACGATCGCCGTGAGGCCGTTCCGGCACCGGAAGATCTCGTTCTGCGTGTCATGCATGGATCGGCTTCATCACCTGGCCGAGACCTTGCCCCGGAATCTGTCCGATAATCTCAGCTATCCGGATATGGAGATCGTGCTTCTCGACTACAATTCATCCGATGGGCTGGAGGCCTGGGCGAAAGAGCATTTGCAGGAGTGGATCGAGGCGGGCCGGCTGGTTTATTTCAAAACCACGGACCGGGCGCACTTCGAGCGCAGCCACGCGCGAAATCTGGCTTTTCGCCTGGCTACGGGAGATATCGTGTGTACGCTTGACGCCGACAACTTCACGGGTCCTGGCTTTGCGCACTACGTGAACGAGCGCTTCGACCGGCACGAGCAGATTTATCTTCGGCCGGACTTTGACGGCGCGCACGTGCGGCTGCGCGATGCCTTCGGCAGGATTTGTGTCCGGAAAGAGGACTTTCATCGCATCGAAGGTTACGACGAACAACTCGTCGAATACGGCTACGAGGACATCGACCTCTGCGTCCGGCTTGAGAAGGCGGGACTTGCGCCCAGTTTCATCGAGGATGACCGGTTCCTCCGCTATATCGATCACAGCAACAGCGAACGCTTGGCCAATGGCCCCATTCTGAGCCAGGTGTCTGTCTTCCTGCGAGGCCGCGAGACGGGCAAGGAATGGGACTCGCTGGTCTACCTGATCGAAGACGGCGACTTCATCTGGCTGGGCCCACGATTGGACGGCCTCTCGCCCCAAGGCCGCTGGAAGCAGGTCGACGGGCGGTTTCTGCTCACCTGCGGACAAGGCTCGTCGGTCTCGTTTCGGCTCGGCGAGAATGGCGAGGCGTTTCTGCCCGAGCACTCCACCTCGGATCTGCGCTTTCGCCGCTCGGACGACCTCGAGTATTTTTCGGGCGCCCTGATCGAGTACGTGCGGGAAAGGAACGAACGCAAGTACCGCAGCAATCTGACGATTGCGGATTATCGGGTCAATGCAGGCTCCTTTGGCCAGGCGAGCGTCAGCCGG
>NZ_SCVH01000002.1 GCF_004296935.1 Reyranella sp. | reverse complement strand
CGGCTATCTCTCGCCGTACTTCATCACCAACGCCGACAAGATGATCGCCGAGCTCGACTCGCCGTACATCCTGCTGTTCGAGAAGAAGCTCTCGGGCCTGCAGGCGATGCTGCCGGTGCTTGAGGCGGTCGTGCAGTCGGGCAAGCCGCTGCTGATCATCGCCGAGGACGTCGAGGGCGAGGCCCTGGCGACCCTGGTCGTGAACAAGCTGCGCGGTGGCCTCAAGATCGCCGCCGTCAAGGCGCCGGGCTTCGGCGATCGCCGCAAGGCGATGCTCGAGGACATGGCGATCCTGACCGGTGGTCAGCTGATCTCCGAGGACCTCGGCATCAAGCTCGAGAACGTCACGCTCGACATGCTCGGCAAGGCCAAGAAGGTCATCGTCGAGAAGGAAAACACCACGATCGTCGACGGCTCGGGCAAGAAGGCGGATCTCCAGGCCCGCATCGCCCAGATCCGTGCGCAGATCGAGGAGACCACCTCGGACTACGACCGTGAGAAGCTCCAGGAGCGCCTGGCCAAGCTCGCGGGCGGTGTTGCCATCATCAAGGTCGGCGGCGCCACCGAAGTCGAAGTGAAGGAAAAGAAGGACCGCGTTGACGACGCCATGCACGCCACCAAGGCGGCAGTCGAAGAGGGTGTTGTCGCCGGCGGCGGTGCTGCTCTGCTCTATGCGATCCGGGCGCTCGACAAGATCCGTTCGAGCAACGACGACCAGAAGGTCGGCATCGAGATCGTGCGTCGTGCGCTGCAGTCGCCGGTCCGCCAGATCGCCGAGAACGCCGGCTACGACGGCGCGGTGGTTGCGGGCAAGATGCTCGAGCAGAAGGACCACAACTTCGGCTTCGACGCCCAGAAGGGCGACTATGTCGACATGATCAAGTCGGGCATCATCGATCCGGTGAAGGTCGTGCGCACCGCGCTGCAGGACGCCGCCTCGGTGGCCGGCCTGCTCGTGACGACCGAAGCCATGGTCGCCGAGCGTCCCGAGAAGAAGGCCCCGATGGGCATGCCGCCGGGTGGCGACGGCGGAATGGGCGGCATGGACTTCTAGTCCAGCCGACGACGAGACTTGGAGAGGGCCGGGGAGCGATCCCCGGCCCTTCTTCTTTGCGCTAGGATTGGCCGATGAATGTCCCTCCATTGTCCGTGAAGGCCGTCGTGCTGCACCAGGGCCGCGTGCTGCTGCTGGTGAACGAGCGCGACGAATGGGATCTGCCGGGCGGGCGTCCCGAAGCGGGTGAAGATCACCGCACGGCGCTCGCGCGCGAGGTGCGGGAAGAGACAGGACTCAGCGTCGAGATCGGCGCCTTTCTCGACGAGCATCTGTTCGAGGTCCTGCCGCAGCGCTTCGTGCGCATCGTGGCCTTTGGCTGCACGCTGGCGGGCACCGCCGACGTGACCTTGAGCGACGAACACAGTGATGCCCACTGGCTGCCGCTCGACCAACTCGGCCCGTCGGTCGCCGGTCGACGGTTGCCGGCAGGCTACCTCGGCGCGATCCGCCAACTGATCTCCCAGCCGCGGTCGCCCAGCGCGCGCGAGGTCTGAACCGCGAGGAACCGGTCGTGCGCGGCGGCGGCGCCGAGCCAGAGTTCATTCCAGGCATCGAAGGCGAGCAGGGGATCGGCAAGAGTGAGTTCGCGAGCAACGCGCCAGCCCGCCAGCTTCACGAGGACATGGCCGTCCTTCTCCCCGGTCGATACCTCTTCGCCCTCGGCCTGAAGGATCGCCGACAGCCAGCGGCCAAAATCGCGGGCGCTCAAAAGATCGCCGCGCTCGACATCGGTCGGTAGATCCATATCGCGCGCCGTCTCCTCGTGGAATTGCAGCCCGATCAGGCGCGCGACTCGGCCCAGTTCCGTCTGGGCGTCGACCGGCCCCAGAAGCTCCTGCAGGGTCGGCAGCATGGTCCGCACATATTCCAGCGCATAGGCGCGGAACGTCTTTAGCCGCCGTTCCTCGGGCCAGCTCGCGGTCTCGAGCTTGGGCTGCGCGTTCCAGTCGACACGCGGCATCGCCTCGGTGCCGTAGGCGAAGCGCACGCGCTCCTCCTCTTTCAGCGGCCGGCCGTAGTCGAAATAGTAGCCTTCGAGACCCGGCATGCCATCGACCGTCATGCCGGTGCAGACGAACCCCAGCCCCGGGTTCTTGAGCGAGACGCCGTTATGGCCGTGCCAGCCGTGCAGCATGGCGGCCGATACCGAATGCGGGACGGCGGCGATCGCCGTGCCCTTCCAGATCCAGCGCGGCGGCGGATAGCGCACCCACGCCTTCCTGTCGCTTTCGCGCAGGTAGCCGGTCTTCACGCCGCCCAGTGCGTTGGAGTGATAGTGGTAGAGCGCGCAGGCCGGTGCGTCGGGCTCGCCGGCGAGCCCGAGCTTCTGCAGGCCGGGCAGGAATTTTTCCAGATGCTGGCGGCGGAAGTGGCGCAGCACATACTCGCGCGCCGTGTCCTCGCCGCGCCGGGTCACGAGACCCAGCACCAGCGCCGTCATCAGTGCGTTGTAGAGCGTGCCGACCGCCTTGAAGGCGGCCGCATTCGCTCCGGAGCTAGCCACTGTAACCGTCGACGAGGATGGCCTTCGACTTGCCGGCCTTCAGTCGCATGGCGAGGATCGGCTTGTAGTGGTCGGAGTGGTAGAACTCCTCGGCCTTCTCGTAGCTCGGGAACTCGAGCACGACGACGCGTGGCGGCACCCAGCCGCCTTCCAGGG
>NZ_SCVH01000038.1 GCF_004296935.1 Reyranella sp. | reverse complement strand
TCTGCCCTGGACGCTTGCCGCCAAGCATGGCTTCGGCACCTATCGCAGCCCGGCGATCGAGGCGCGCTATCCGAACCAGCCGTTCAGCCAGTTCGGCGGCGCCGAGATGATGGCGAAAAAATACGGCTTCGACCGCGACGTGCTCGATGCCTTCGCGCTGGAAAGCCATCGCCGCGCCGCATCGGCGACCGAACATGGCAAGTTCCGCGCGGAAATCGTGCCGATCGAGGTCGTCACGCCCGAGGGCGAGACGCTGATCCACGAGATCGACGAGGGTATCCGCTTCGATGCGACGCTGGAGCGGATCGCGGGCGTCAAGCTGCTGCAGGAGGGCGGCGTGACCACCGCCGCCAATGCCAGCCAGATCTGCGACGGCGCGGCGGCGCTGCTGGTGGTCAACGAGCATGCGCTGAAGACCTATGGGCTGACCCCGCTCGCCCGCATCCACCAGATGACGGTGCTCGGCCATGATCCGGTGATCATGCTGGAAGCGCCGATCCCGGCGACCGAGAAGGCACTGGCCCGCGCCGGCATGAAGATCGGTGACATCGATCTCTATGAGGTGAACGAGGCGTTCGCGCCGGTGCCGCTGGCGTGGCTGCAGGCGCTGGGCGCCGATCCCGACCGGCTGAACGTCCATGGCGGCGCGATCTCGCTCGGCCATCCGCTGGGCGGCTCCGGCGCGAAGCTGATGACGACGCTGATCAACGCGCTGCGCGATCGCGGCGGCCGCTATGGCCTGCAGACGATGTGCGAGGCCGGCGGCATGGCGAATGTGACGATCGTCGAGAGGCTGTAAGCCGATCGGGGGAGGGGCTTTGCAGCCTCTCCTGGTCATTCCCGCCTTCCCGGGCACACCGATGTTATAACTCGCTGAAGGTCGGCATCTGAAACCCTTGGGCGCAGAGGAAATCGGCGGCTTCGCGCTTGAAACCGGCCGTTCGAA
This sequence comes from Reyranella sp., assembly GCF_004296935.1. Taxonomy (GTDB): domain Bacteria; phylum Pseudomonadota; class Alphaproteobacteria; order Reyranellales; family Reyranellaceae; genus Reyranella. The sequence continues at coordinate 1,509 of NZ_SCVH01000038.1, read as the reverse complement.
CTAGGTTCTGTTGACATAAGATTTCAGCCACAGTCTAGCGGCGGCGATGTTGAGGAAGCTGGCGAAGGACAGGGCGGTTTTGTCATAGCGGGTAGCGATGCGTCGCTGGTGCTTGAGGAAGCTGAACATGCGCTCGACGCGGTTGCGGTCCTTGTATCGCCGGAAATCGCACGGCGGCGGGTTCTTGCGGTTTGATTTTGGCGGGATGACAGGCAGGATGCCGTGGAGCAACAGGCTCTCGCGGAAGCTGTCGCCGTCATAGCCCTTGTCGGCGAGGAGCGCATTGGGCAACGGCACAGGCATCCCCATCAGATCGTCTACGGCTTTGTAATCTGATGCTTCTCCGCCGGTGAGGACAAAGCCAAGAGGGCGTCCTTGATTGTCACAACGGGCGTGGACCTTGCTCGTAAAACCGCCGCGTGATCGACCAAAAGCTTCCTTACAAGTCCCCCTTTAGCGCCCGCTGCCTGTGCATGGCCGCGAACGATGGTGCTGTCGATCATGTGCTGCCAGTCGTCGGTCAGGCCGATGTCGACCAACGTCTGCAAAAGGGCGTCCCAGACGCCCTGCTCGGCCCAGCGGCGGAACCGGACATAGACCGAGTTCCACTTACCGTAGCGTTCATGCATATCCCGCCAGGGGCAGCCCGTCCTGAGCACATTGAGCATGCCGTTGAGAAACAGCCGGTTATCACCGGCAGGGCGCGCCCAGCGACCGCGTTCCGGCGGCAGCAAGCCCCCGATGATCGCCCATTCCTCGTCCGTCAGATCGCCTCGGAACATGCTGCCTCCCAAAAAACAGCCTTGAATCAGACATCAGCCGATTTGGGAATCCCTTTTGTCAACAGAACCTAATGCTCAGCCGTCTTTGTTGGCGATCCCTACGTCTCCAAGCGGCCAGATCTTGCTAGCACATCATCGACATTCTCGGACATCCGTGATTATTGGGGCGGCCACTGCCATCGCTACCACGGCCCTGTAATCGCCAACGTCTTTGCCGGGCTGTAGATATTGACGAACATCGTCCGGCCATCGGGCGAAAAACATGCGCCTGCGAGTTCGGTTTGTTCGTGCAGGCGGGCGAAGGAATAGACGTGCCCGTCGGGCGTGATCCCGCGCAGATGATTGTCGACGACGTCGGTATATTGGTCTTCGCAGACGATCAGATGGCCGTTTGGCGCGACGGTTATATTGTCGCCGAAGTTCAGTGTCCCGGCGTCGGATGATTCGATGAAAAGTTGCAGGCGACCGGGCGCGTCCTTTTCGAATGTATGGCCCTCCTTGGGAGACGGGCGATAGCGCATGATCTGGCTCAACCTGGCAGCGCCGCCCGACGTGCAGCAGAAATAGAGCTCGTCTTTCCCGAAATAAATGCCTTCGCCGCGCGCGAACCGCACTGCGCCGTTCGAGGCGCCGCGCAGGCGCAGATCGTCCTGCGCGCTGTCGACGCCGTCGAGATCGATCCAGCGCTCGTCGACCCAATCGCCGACCTTCAACACGGGCTGCTCCC
>NZ_SCVH01000174.1 GCF_004296935.1 Reyranella sp. | reverse complement strand
GGCGATGCCAGTTGATCGAGGCGCGGAGATGGATGAACACGGCACCCAGGCCGATGGCGGCGCGGTCCATGAACACGAACTCGCGCGGCGGCCGCACGCCGCCCATCTTGCGCAGCTCGCCGAAGACGTTCTGGGCCATCTCGCGGCCGTAGCCGCCGGCCATGCCCTCGGTGAGGCGGCGCGGCCGGTCGTCCATCAGCGGCCCGTAGAGGAAGGCGGCCCAGCGATTGAGCACGGCGATCATCTCGCGGCTGAGGCCCGTAAAACCCCAATCCTCGTAGGCCGCCACGGCGCGCGCCTCGTCGTCGGTCATCAGCGCGCGGTAGAGCTCGATCGAGCCCTGCACGAAGCGCGGTGGGAAGACGCGGACGCAGCCGAAATCCATCAGGTTGACCGAGCCGTCGGGCCGCACGGTGTAATTGCCGAGATGCGGATCGCCGTGGATCACGCCGAAGCGATAGAACGGCACGTACCAGGCGCGGAACATATTTATGGCCAGCGCGTCCTTCTCCTCCTGGGAGTGGGTCTTCCAGTTGAGCAAAGGCTCGCCCTGCAGCCAGCTCATGGTCAGCAGCCGATCGGTCGAATGGCTCGGCACCACCTCGGGCACATGGACGTTGGGTTCGTCGCGGAGCATGTGGCGGTAGAGTGCGACGTGCTTGGCCTCGCGGCGGTAATCCAGCTCCTCGCGCAGCCGCGTGGTGATCTCGGCATGGATCTCGTCGGTGCGGATCGCCGGATCGAAGCGCTGACCGATCGCGAACACGACTTTTAGCTGATTGAGGTCCGCCTCCAGCGCCGAGGCCATGTCGGGATACTGCAGCTTGGCCGCCACGTCGCGGCCGTCAGCAAGCGCGGCACGATGGACCTGGCCCAGGGAGGCCGCGAACGAGGCTTCCTTGTCGAACCTGGCGAACTTCGCCTGCCAGTCCGGCCCCAGCTCGCTCGCCATGCGGCGCCGCACGAAAGCCCAACCCATGGCCGGCGCGTTGGCCTGCAGCTCGCCCAGCTCGCGGGCATATTCCGGCGGCAGCGCATCGGGAATGGTGGCCAGCAGCTGCGCCGCCTTCATCAGCGGGCCCTTCAAGCCGCCGAGTGCGGCCTTCAGCTCGCCGGCATGCTTGTCGCGATCGAGCGAGAAACCGAGATAGCGCTGGCCCGCCAGTTTGACGGCAAGGCCGCCGACCGACGAGCCGACCCGGGCGTAGCGACCAAGCCGTCCGCCGAAAGAGTCACCCTCGTCACTCATCGGAGCGCGCCACTCCAGTGGCGCTCATGATGGCGCCACTGGAGTGGCGCGCTCCCATGATCACAGTTTCTCCAACTCATCGACGAAGCCCGAGATGACGCCCAGCCCCTTG
>NZ_SCVH01000037.1 GCF_004296935.1 Reyranella sp. | reverse complement strand
GCGATCGTCCCCACCTGCCTCTACTACTTCGGCTTGCTGGTGATGACCGAGATCGACTCGCGCAAGTATGGTCTGCGCTCCGTCGACCCGGCGATCGACATGACGCTGGGCCAGCTCGTGCGGCGCTACGGCTTCCATTTCACGTCGCTGGTCTCGGTCGTCGTGCTGATGGTCTGGGGCTATTCGGCGACCTACGCCGTGTTCTGGTCGATCCTGCTCGCCATCCTGGTGAGCTTCCTGCGCGCCGACACCGCGCTGTGGCCGCGCAAGCTCTTCCCGGCCCTGGCCAACGGCGCGATCCAGGCATTGGGCGTCGCCGCCACCTGCGCCTGTGCCGGCATCATCGTCGGCGTCACCACCAAGACCGGTCTGGCTCTCAAATTTTCGTCCATCGTCATCGATCTCGCCGGCGGCTCGCTCTTCTGGACGGCGCTCTACACCTCGCTGATCGTCTGGGTGGTAGGGCTCGCCGTACCGGTGACGGCCTCCTACATCATGTGCGCGGTGATCGCCGCGCCGGCGCTGATCAAGCTCGGCGTCCCCGACTATGCCGCGCACATGTTCATCTTCTACTACGCCGTGCTCTCGGAAGTGTCGCCGCCCACGGCGCTCTCGCCGTTTGCCGCCGCCACGATCACGCGCGCCGATCCCTACATCACCACGCTCCAGAGCTGGAAGTATGCGCTGCCGGCCTTCCTGGTACCGTTCATCTTCGTGCTCGACCCGATCGGCTCCGGCCTGCTGCTCGAATTCCCCCAGGGCATGACCTGGGGTTGGGCCGTCTGGGTGACCATCGGCGCGGCGGCTGGCGTGGTGGCGCTGGCCTTTGCGGCACAGGGCCACATCACGCGCCCGCTTGGCCTGATCGCGCGCATTGCCTGCCTTGCCGCCGGCGTGTCGCTGATGTTCCCCGACCTGATCGATGACTGGGTTGGCGGCATGGTGGCGGCTCGCCTGATCGGAATCGCGATTCTTGCCCTCGTGATTGCCTGGGAGGTCATGCACGTGCGGAAGAATGGTGCTGCCGCACAGGATTGAACTGTGGACCTCCCCCTTACCAAGGGGGTGCTCTACCACTGAGCTACGGCAGCGTGCGGGACCGGCCAAAACCGGGCGCGGGCGGGGTATGCCATAGGGCCTGCCGCGGTTCAACCGCTGCCGCCCGCCGAAACGGGTGTTCCGCGGTGGCTTGCCGCGGCACTTCGGCCCGGCCTAGGCTTTGTCCATAAGAGCAAAGGGGAAACGCATGGACTGGCGCCCGATCTCGGCCGATTCGCACATCACCGAACCGCCCAATTGCTATATCGACCATATCGATCCCGCCTTCCGCGAGCGCGCCCCGCGCATCGTCAACAAGGAGGGCATGGGCGACATCTACCTCGTCGACGGCATGAAGACGCCGGTGCCGATGGGGTTGGTGGCGGCCGCCGGTGTCGCTCCCAAGGATATCCGGATCGGCGGCGCGAAATTCGAGGACCTGCACAGGAGCGGCTGGGATCCCACGGCCCGTCTCGCCGACCAGGACAAGGATGGCGTCGGCGCCGAGATCATCTATCCCACCGTCGGCATGCTGATCTGCAACCATCCCGACTTCGACTACAAGAAGGCCTGCTTCGACGCCTACAACCGCTGGCTCCAGACCTACTGCAGCCATGCACCGGACCGCATCGTCGGGTTGGGCCAGACAGCGATGCGGACTGTCAAGGAAGGCATCGCCGACTTGGAACGCATCAAGGCGATGGGCTTCAAGGGTGTGATGATGCCGGGCAACCCCGGTGAGTTCGACTACGACCACGAGGCCTACGACCCGTTTTGGGCGGCCGCTGTCGCGCTCGAATTGCCGCTGTCATGGCACATCCTGACCTCAAGCGGCGATAATAGCCTGGCCAAGCCGCGTGGCCCCAAGATGAACGGCTTCCTCGCCATCATCCGCGGCTGCCAGGACATCATGGGCATGCTGGTCTTCTCCGGCGTGTTCGAGCGTCACCCCGGGCTGCGCGTGGTCTGCGTCGAAGCCGACGCCGGCTGGGCGCCGCATTTCATGTACCGCATGGACCACACCTATAAGCGGCACCGCTACTGGATGAAGGGCAAGGAACTGAAGCGCCTGCCGTCGGAATATTTCCGCGAGCACATCGCGCTCACCTTCCAGGACGACTGGACGGCGTTTCAGTTCGCCGATCACATGGCACCCCAACAGCTCATGTGGGCCAACGATTTTCCGCACAGCGACTCGACCTGGCCATGGAGCCAGGACGTGCTCAAGGAGCAAACCGGCCACCTCACGCCCGAACTGCGCAAACGTATCCTGCACGACAATGTGGCGGAGCTTTACAAGCTGGCGGCGTAGCCTTCCCTCGCCAAGGGCGGCTTGAGGGCAAGGCCGGAATTCACGATCCGCCGTGTGCGATCCAGCCGCCGCACGGCGCAGAGATCGCGGTCGCGGCCGAAGCCGACTCACTCACCGGCTGGCATCAGATGAATTCGCCCTCGCCGGGTTTGGGTGGCAGGCGCGCCCATTGTCTCGGATGAAGTTCGGGATACTCGATCCAGGGGCCGGTCTCGACGAAACCGAGGTCGAGCTTGCCAACGTCGCTGGTCCAGTAGCCGAAGGTCCGGCGGTTCTCGTCGAACAGCCAGGCGCCGATCACGATCTCGTTGGCGACGTGGCCGGTGAGTCCGGGGCAATAAAGCAGCAGCGGCCCTTCGTCCTTGGGCGCCGTCTGTATTGGCTGCCAGGCGATGTTGGCGGCCCGGCGCAGCTTCTCGATTTCGGCAGCGGCTCGCGCGAGAAGTTCGCTCTCATGCGCCTTGCCACGCAATTCCTCGACGATGTCCGTCATCTCCGCTCCAGCCCCTCGTTGACGCCAGACGGAGACTACACGGAATTCTGGACGAAGCCTGTGGGTTCAGCGCGGCGGGCGGGCCCGCTGCGCCGCCACCAGCTCGGCGCGGGCCTGGCGGACAGCGGAATCGCGCGGGTCGATGCGTTCGGCCTGGTCGAGGGCACGGTCGGCAGAGCCATAGTCGCCGAGCGCCATCGCGGCGCGTGCGGCGGTGAGCAGTACGGTCACCCGCATGTCCTGGGTGCCGGGCTGGGCACCTTGGCGCTGGGCTGCGCGCAGGTCGCGCCGGGCATCGATTATCTCTGGGGCGTTGGGATAGAGCCGTTCGGCCTCGTCGAGCGTCCGGTCGGCGGTGACGAAATCGCCGCGCTCCATGGCGCGACGCGCCTGGTTGATCAGGGGCGTCAGCTGGCCGCGGGCGGTGCGCATCTCGGCGATCTCGCGGCGCGCGGCGGCAGTCTCGGCGAAGCCGGGGATCGTCGTGTCGGCGCTCTGCAGTGCGATCTCGGCGTTGGCGAAGTCGCCGGCTGCGGCGAAGCGCCGGGCATCGGCGATGTAGCTGCGGGCCTGGCTGAGCTGAGCCGCGGAAGGCCCGGCTGGGGCAGCCGGCGGCGGCGTGGGCCGCGGCGTGGCAACTGGTGGCGCGGGAATGGGGGCGGCGGGCTTCGCAACCTCGACGGGAACGGGCGGCAAGGGCTCTATCTTGTCCATCTTGTAGAGATAGAAGCCGCCGCCTGCGACCACGACCGCAAGGCCGCCGATGATGGCGTAGAGCAGGCCGTTATTGTTCGGAGTCATGCTGGTGTCGGCCACGGTTTCTCCCTCTGGGGTTGGCAGGGAGGTAACGTGACGGAGGAATCGTGGTTCCATCTCGCGCCACCTGAGGCGTGACCTGCTTGATCTACGTCATGGAGCAGAGGAGGAGCCGGCCTATCGTGGCCCAATGAAAGCCTTATCGCTCAACTTCGATCGATAAGAGGGTCCGATGAAACTGCCAAAGTTGACTCTCGGCGCGCTTCTGTTGCTGGGGCTGTTGGCCTCAGGATTTGCGCGTGCGGCTGACAAGCTTGAAATCATCGCGCTTCCGGGCAAGACCGATGTCGCCGCCCAGGACGTCGCGGCCGATGTCATGATCGCCATCCTGGCGGTCAGCCAGACACTGCGTGGCGACAGCGACCTGTCCAGGGGTTTGGGCAAGGCGCAACTGGCACCGGACGCCAAGGTCGTGTCCTATGATGCCGGACCGAAGGGTGGCGGGTTCCGCTACGAGGGTTACCGGTCGGGCGGCGTGACGTTGAACGTCGTCGAGCCGTCCCGGCACGGCGATCCCGGCCGCCGTCTGACAGGTTTCCTGCAGTTCGTGAACATCGACGGCTTGCGGGCGCAGACGGCCTTCATGATCGACTACGGCTATTCGACCAAGGGCATCGTGATCCACGACCTCCAGGCGATGCCGATGACGCCGGTCGACGCGCGCGTCGTGCTGCGCGCGCTGCCTCTCAAGGCCGGTCAGGCACTGCTCGAGCAACGCCCCAAGACGATCGATGCGCTGCTCGAACGCACGGCGAGCCAGGCGCAGGCGATGCCCTTGCCGGCCGGCGACTGGATGCTGATTGCCATCTCGCCGGACCGCATGCTTCCCGGCGATCGGCTGGAAATCCATGTCGGGGCGGAGGCCGGCAAGATCGACCCGAAGGCGCCCGCGGCTGCGACATTCGACGATACAAACTTCCCTGTTGCAGCGATGCCCTGGAAAGCCAGTGGCAAACCCGCCATCGCCAGCGTGTTTCTGCACACCGACATGCATCCAAAAAGGAGTGATGGCCGACGGCTGCTGGGCACCATGCCGCTTACGGAAGGAAAGAAGTAGTGGTCCGCCCTGTTCACTTTCGGGCGATTCTTCCGGCGCTGCTACGGGTGCTCGGGCTTTCGTTGACACTTCCGGCATGCATTGGACTTGCCAGCGCCCAACTGGCAGTCACGATGCCCCCGACGATTGGCGACGGGACATTTGAACTGATCAATTGGCCGCCAAGTTATCCAGACCACAAGCACAGACAAACTTGTACCGTTGCCGGGAGTTCGGTGACCTGTGTGGGGCACTATCAGATAGGTACGCTTTCCGTGAGCAGCGAGTTTGTCGGGACGGTTCGTGGATCGACGTTCGTTGGGACCGGGCTTACGAGAGGGAGCGACAGGCAGCCGGCATGTAGCTATCTGTTCGAGGCCAGAGACAATGCGACGTTCGTCCTGGAGACCAATGGAACCCTGACCCTGCACTCCTCGAGTGGGGTGGCGAACTACACAGCTGTCTCTGGTGCCTGTGCGCCCAACTTGCCTCGGACGGTGACGCTTCCTGCTGCAACGGCGACTGGCACCTGGAGACTGACGACGGGCGCTGGACCGGCGGTCACCGTGCCGCCCGGGACATCCGTTGCCGGGGGCGGCAAGGTTTCAGTGCGAGCAGTCGGCGATACCATCTACGTTACGGATGAATCGGGACAGGAGCGCGTGGTGACGGTGGTGCTGGCCGCGAAGGTTGCCGCGCCGGTCTTTCAGGCGCCGACGGTGGGCGGCGAGGCCAAGGCGCTCGAGCGCTTCGTGATGACGCACGTATTCGAGGCGAGCTATGGGCACCTGCCGCCTGACCAGCGATTGAACTTTGTGAGCGGCATGCCAATGCCGAGCGATGTGGCGGGCCAGGCCGCGCTGGCCACGTTGGAGGCGGGCGAGAGTGCGGCGAACTGGGTCATGAACAACCCGGCCGATGCCAGCCTGCTTGCTCTGAGTACGGCGGTCAGCCTGGCGTTTCCGGTGTCGGCCTTTGCCAACCCCGCGGTGGCGGTGGGCGGCGCGGCCGTCCTGCGTGGCGTGGTGGGGACCGCCATGGTCGCGGGGACGACCGGCTTCGTGCAGAAGCTCTTGGGCAACGTCTTTACCGACCAGACTGCCATCCAGCGGTTCAAGGAGGCTGCAGCCAAGGGCGCGGGCGATGCCGCAGCGTCGGTGCCCGGCAGCCTGACCGGCGCGGCTTTCGAGAAGGTGGCGGGGCAGATCGTTGCCAAAGTGGCGGTCACGGCCGGGTCGGTGGGTGTCGGCATCGCCACCGACAAGGCGATGGAGAAACTCCAGGTGTCGGAGAAGACGGCGGCGCTCGTGCTGAAGGCGCCGTCGTATGCGTCCAGCCTTCTGACGCCGCCGAGCCCGTCCTACGAGCCCGGCGGCATCTCGCTCAACTTCGACCGGTAGCCGCCAGCGGCCGCCGGCCGATCAGGACCTTGGCGGGTGAAGCTTTTCCAACAGGTCGCCCAGCGTCCGAGCTTCCGCGGGTGAGAGGTGTGCGCCCACCGCGGCCTCGATGGCGGCGCCATAGACCGGCCAGATCCGGCGCCTGAGCGCGCGGCCCGCCCGGGTGATCGTGAGCAACTGGCCGCGGCCGTCCTCCGCGCTGGCGGTGCGGGCGACATAGCCTTTGGCCGACATGCGGTCGATCAGGCGGGAGAGATTGTATTGGGCGAACAGCATCGCCTTCTGCAATTCGAAAGGCCTCAGTCCCTGTTCGCCAGCGCGCTCGAGTTCGAGCAGCACGTCGTACCAGGCGAGCGGCGGCAGGCCGGCGGCCTTGAGGCGGTCCTCGACGGCGGCAAGGGCGGCGCGGTGGGCGCGTTCCAGTCGGGTCCAGGCGTGGACAACAGCTTCGGGAGGGGCGGCCATAGCCGCAGTCTATAGATAAATGCACTTGCATCAAGATGGTCGATGAATTAGATGTAATTGCATAGAAATGGAGCTTGCCATGCTGACCCTGGTTTCCTTCGATCTCTGCCCCTATGTGCAGCGCGCGGCCATTGCGCTTTCGGAAAAGGGCGTGCCGTTCGAGCGGCGCGACGTCGACCTCGCCAGCAAGCCCGGCTGGTTCACGGCGATCTCGCCGCTCGGCAAGGTGCCGCTACTGCAGGTCGGAGACGAGGTGCTGTTCGAGAGCACGGTCATCGTGGAATACCTTGAGGACACCCGGGCGCCGGCGCTGCATCCGGCGGATCCGCTGGTCCGCGCGCGCCATCGTGCCTGGATGGAATTCGGCTCCTCCATCCTCGCCGATATCTGGACGATCGAGACCACGCCCGATCGCACCGCGTTCGAGGCCAAGGCGGTGCTGCTGCGCGAAAAGTTTGGACGGCTCGAGGCCGAACTCGGGGACGGGCCGAACTTTGCCGGGCAACGTTTCACCCTGGTCGACGCGGTGTTCGCGCCGGCCTTCCGCTATTTCGACGTTTTCGACCGCTTCGTCGATCTGGGCGTCTTCGCGGGTCTGCCCAGGGTCCAGGCATGGCGGCAGGCACTGGCAGCGCGGCCTTCGGTGCGGGGCGCCGTCGCGGCCGACTACGAGGCCCGGCTGGAGGCCTTCCTGCGCCGTCGCGACTCCAGACTGGCGCAATTCATGGACACCGGATTTATGGACAAAATTCCTCGTTCAGGTGTCCACGATTAGCCCGAGAACGGCGGCGTACTGCACGCTCGCCGCCACCAGCACGAAGCCGTGCCAGATGGCGTTCTGATAGGGCAGGCGGTGCCAGAGATGGAAGATGACGCCCGCCGTATAGATGATCCCGCCCAGCGCCAGCAGGGCAAGCGTCGAGGGATCGAGCGCCGCCAGGAATGGCCCCACGGCGACAAGCCCGATCCAGCCCAGGGCCAGGTAAAGGACGATCGAGATCGTCTCGATCCGGCGCGGCTGCCATAGCTTGAGCACGATGCCGAGGGCCGCCACCGCCCAGATGACGGCGGTCAGGCCGGACGCCCAGCCATTGCCGAGGCGCGTCGTGAAGGGTGTGTAGGAGCCGGCGATCATGGCGAAGATCGCGGCATGGTCGAAGCGCCGGAGCCATTCACGTCGGCCGCTCGCATGGAATACATTGTAGGCTGCCGAGCAGCCCAGCATGGCGAGCATGCCGACCACATAGATTATGATCGGCACCAGGTCGCGCGTACCGTTTTCGATTGCGGCCACCAGAACGAGGGCGGTAGTACCTGCTACGCCAAGGCCGATGCCGACCATGTGGACGACACGATCGGCGACAAGCTCGCGGGCGGCAGGTGCGCGCGTCACTCGCGCCTCGTCAGCCCTGGTCGAGGAAGCTCCGCAGCATGCGCGACCGGCTGGGATGCTTCAGCTTGCGCAGCGCCTTGGCCTCGATCTGGCGGATGCGCTCGCGAGTGACCGAGAACTGCTGGCCGACTTCTTCCAGCGTGTGGTCGGTGTTCATGCCGATGCCGAAGCGCATGCGCAGAACGCGCTCCTCGCGCGGCGTCAGCGTCGCCAGCACCCTGGTCGTGCTCTCTCGCAGGTTGCCCTGGATGGCGGCCTCGAGCGGGATCACGGCGTTCTTGTCCTCGATGAAGTCGCCCAGATGCGAATCCTCCTCGTCGCCGATCGGCGTCTCGAGGCTGATCGGCTCCTTGGCGATCTTCAGCACCTTGCGCACCTTCTCGAGCGGCATCACCAGCTTCTCGGCGAGCTCCTCGGGCGTCGGCTCGCGGCCGATCTCGTGCAGCATCTGGCGCGAGGTGCGCACCAGCTTGTTGATCGTCTCGATCATGTGCACGGGGATGCGGATGGTGCGCGCCTGGTCGGCGATCGAGCGGGTGATCGCCTGGCGGATCCACCACGTGGCGTAGGTCGAGAACTTGTAGCCGCGGCGGTACTCGAACTTGTCGACCGCCTTCATCAGGCCGATATTGCCTTCCTGGATCAGGTCGAGGAATTGCAGGCCGCGGTTGGTGTACTTCTTGGCGATCGAGATCACCAGCCTGAGGTTCGCCTCGACCATCTCCTTCTTGGCGCGGCTGGCCTCGCGCTCGCCGCGCTGCACGGTCTGCACGATGCGGCGGTATTCCGACAGCGGCAGGCCGCATTCGCCGGCGATGTTGGCGATCTCGGCGCGGATCTGCGCCACCTCGTCGGCGGCGCGGGCGGCGAAGGTCTTCCAGCCGCGTCCCGGCAGCTTGCCGACGCGCTCGATCCAGCCGGCGTCGAGCTCCTGGCCGTGATACTGGCCCAGGAACTCCTCGCGCTTCACCCCCCGGCTTTCGGCCAGGCGCAAGAGGCGGCCCTCGAGCTGCACCAGGCGGCGGTTCAGGCCGTAGAGCTGGTCGACCAGCTGCTCGATGCGCCCGTTGTTCAGCCGCACGGTCTGCATCAGGGTGATCAGCTCGGTCTTCAGCTTCTCGTAGCGCCGCTCGGTGGTCTTGGCCACCGACTCGCCCTTTTGCAGCGTGTTGAGGCGCGTGTTCTGCGTGCGGTGGATCTTGGAATACGCCGCCGCGACCTTGCCGAAGGTCTCGAGCACCTGGCGCTCAAGCCCCAGGTGCTCG
>NZ_SCVH01000036.1 GCF_004296935.1 Reyranella sp. | reverse complement strand
TGCTTCTACGTCGAGCAGAAGCTGCGCGAGCGCATGAAGATCCCGGTGTTCCACGACGACCAGCACGGCACCGCGATCATCGTCGGCGCCGCAGTGCTGAACGCGCTGTCGCTGGTCGGCAAGGACATCGGGAAAGTGAAGCTCGTCGTGTCGGGCGCCGGCGCCGCGGCGCTGTCGTGCCTGGGCGTGCTGGAGAAGCTCGGCCTGCCACGCGAAAACATCTGGGTCACCGACATCGCGGGCGTGGTCTGGAAGGGCCGCAACGAGCTGATGGACCCGTTCAAGGAGCGCTACGCGCGCGACACCGACCTGCGCACTCTGGGCGACGTGATCGGCGGCGCCGACATTTTCCTCGGTCTCTCCGCTGCCGGCGTGCTGAAGCAGGATATGGTGAAGAAGATGGCGGCCAAGCCGCTGATCTTCGCGTTGGCCAATCCCAATCCCGAGATATCGCCCGAGGACGTGGCCGCGGTGCGCGACGATGCCATCATGGCGACCGGCCGCAGCGACTATCCCAACCAGGTGAACAACGTCCTCTGCTTCCCCTACATTTTCCGGGGCGCACTCGACGTCGGGGCCACGACGGTCAACGACGAGATGAAGATCGCCTGCGTGCGGGCCATCGCCGAGCTTGCCCGCAAGGAGCCTTCGGAAGTCGTGGCGCGGGCCTTCGGCGAGGCCGGCGGCGGCTTCGGGCCATCGCAGATCATTCCCAAGCCGTTCGATCCGCGCCTGATCGTCGAACTGGCGCCGGCCGTCGCCAAGGCGGCGATGGACAGCGGCGTGGCGACCAGGCCGATCGCCGATTTCGAGGCTTATCGTGAGCAGCTCAGCCAGTTCGTCTTCAAGTCCGGTCTGGTCATGCGGCCGGTGTTCGAGCAGGCGCGCAACGCGCCCAAGCGGGTGATCTTCAGCGCCGGCGAGGACGACCGCGTGCTGCGCGCCGTGCAGATCATCCTGGACGAGGGCATCGCCCAGCCCATCCTGATCGGACGGCCCGAGATCATCCGCCATCGCGCCGAACGCCTCGGTCTGCGCTTTCGGCCGGGCACCGATGTCGCCCTGATCGATCCGTCGAGCGATCCGCGCTACGACCGCTACTGGGGGGCCTATCACGAGCTGATGGAGCGGCGCGGCGTCACCGAGCCCACGGCGCGCAATCTCGTGCGCTCCAGCCCGACCCTGATTGCGGCGCTGGCGGTTAAGCTGGGCGACGCCGATGCCATGATTGCCGGCGCCTACGGCCGCTTCCGCACCCACTTCAATCATGTGCAAGACGTGATCGGCATGCGCGAGGGCGTGAAGCACATGGCGGGCCTCAGCCTGCTGGTCATGCCGACCCGCTCGCTGTTCATCGCCGACACCTACGTCAACGACGATCCTGACGCCGAGACCCTGGCCGAGATCACCTTGCTCGCGGCCGACGAGGTGCTGCGCTTCGGCATCCAGCCCAAGGTGGCGCTTCTGTCGCATTCGAGCTTCGGCAGCTCCGATCATCCCTCGGCGCGCAAGATGGCGGCGGCGGTAAAATTGCTGCATCAGCGTGCGCCGGCCCTCGAGGTCGACGGCGAGATGCACGGTGACGCGGCCCTCGAGGCCGACATCCGTGACAACGTCTTCCCGCGGTCCAGGCTCAAGGAGTCGGCCAATCTCGTCGTCTGCCCGTCGCTCGATGCCGCCAACATCGGCTTCAACCTGCTCAAGACGGCCGCCGATGGGCTCCATATCGGCCCGATGCTGCTGGGCACGGCATTGCCGGCGCATGTGCTGACGCCATCGGTGACTGCCCGCGGCATTCTCAACATGACGGCGCTCGCCGTCGTCGAGGCGCAACGCCTGGCCGAGGCGCGTGGATGAGCACCGAGCCCGACGTCCTCGATGAAGTGCCGCCGGAGCTGGTCCGGCGCGTCGAGGCGGCGCTCGCCGAGGATCGGGACGACGATGTCCGGGCGCTGCTGGCCAGCCTCAGCGCCACCGGCCAGGCATCGGTGCTCGAGCAGGTGTCCGAGGTCCAGCGCGACAAGCTCGTCGGCATTCTCAAGCGCGATCTCGACCCCGAAGCGTTGACCGAACTGGACGAGGAAGTCCTCGAGGACGTCCTCGACCAGCTCGACAGCAAGGACATCGCCGCTGCCGCGCACGAACTTGAAACCGACGACGCCGCGACCCTTCTCGAGGATCTGACCGAGACCGAACGCCGTGAAGTCCTGGCCGAGCTTCCGGCCGACGAACGCGCCGACATCGAAAGCGCGCTGGCCTATCCCGAAGACACCGCCGGGCGCCTCATGCAGCGCTCGCTGGTCAAGGTGCCCGACGCCTGGACGGTGGGCGAAGTCATCGACCATTGCCGTGAAGCCACCGACCTGCCGGACGACGTCTACGATATCTTCGTCGTCGATGCGGCCGGCCGATTGAGCGGGGCCGTGCCGCTCGGCCGGATGTTGCGCGCCAAACGGCCGGTGCCGATCCGCGACATCGTCGATCCGGACATCCCCTCGGTGCCGGCGACGGCCGACCAGGCCGAGGTCGCCCATCTGTTCCGCGACAAGAACCTCGTCTCCTGCCCGGTCGTCGACGACGACGGCCGTCTGCTGGGCGTAATCATGGTCGACGACGTGGTCGACGTGATCGACGAGGAGGCGGAAGAGGACCTCCTGAAGATGGGTGGCGTCGGCATCGACGACATGCATGCCGATACCGTCCGTACCGCCCGGTTGCGCGCGGTCTGGCTCACGTTGAACCTGGCGACGGCGATTCTCGCGTCCTTCGTGATCGGCCAGTTCGAGGGCGCCATCGAAAAGATCGTGGCGCTTGCCGTCCTGATGCCGATCGTGGCGTCGATGGGCGGCAATGCCGGCACCCAGACCGTGACCGTCGCCGTGCGGGCGCTGGCCATGGGCGAACTGACGGCGGCCAACGCGCTCCGCTTCGTCGCCAAGGAGGCCGCGGTGGGCGGCCTCAACGGCCTCATCTTCGCCTTCATCATGGGCGGCGCCGTGGTCGCCTGGTATGGCGACTGGCGCCTGGGGACCGTGATCGCCGCCGCCATGATCTGCAATCTCGTTGCTGCGGCACTCGCGGGAACGCTGATCCCCCTCGGCCTGCAAAAGTTCGGCATCGATCCGGCGGTATCGTCGACCGTGTTCCTGACGACCGTGACCGACGTGATCGGCTTCCTCGCCTTCCTCGGACTGGCAACCCTGTTCCTGCTTTAGCCGGCGAAGCCGAGGCGGCTTCGCATCGGCTTCAGGGCGCTGTATCCTGTGCTCCAGGAGGACGTCGGATGGCTGCGATTGCCCGCTTGGCGGGAATGCTTGTCTTGCTGCTGACCGCCGTCGCGGCTGCGGCCCAGACCAAGGTTCCATCCGAGCGGGCGCTCGAGGCGTTGGTCAAGTCGGCGCTGTTGTCGTTCAACGACGCCAACCTGACGGGCAACTACACGGTCTTTCATGCCAAGCTGTCGAAGCCTTTTCGCCAGCAATTCTCTGTCGAGAAGCTCAAGGATACGTTCAAGGAATTCAACGAGAAGAACATCGACATCGACATCGTCTCGGCGATGAAGCCCACCTACAGCGCGGCGCCTGCGGTCGACGGCGACGGCAAGCTGAACGTAAAGGGGTTCTTCCCGACCGACCCGACGCGGGTGAACTTCGACTTGAGCTTCATCCCGTCGGACGGCGAGTGGAAGCTGATCGGCATCAACGTGAAACTGGGCCCGGCGTCCTGAGCCACCCAACAGCAAGAGACAAGGCACCCTCATGATCCCCAATGCGATGCCGTCGTTCGATTTTGGCCTGGGAGAAACCGCTGACGCGCTGCGCGACCAGGTCCAGCGCTTTGCCTCGGTCGAGGTGGCGCCGATCGCCGCCGAACTCGACAAGACCGACCGCTTCCCGCGCGAGCTGTGGCCCAGGATGGGCGCGCTCGGCCTGCACGGCATCACCGTCGCGGAGGAGTATGGCGGCTCGGGCCTGGGCTATCTTGAGCATGTCGTGGCGGTCGAGGAGCTGAGCCGCGCCTCGGCGGCGGTCGGCCTCAGCTACGGCGCCCACTCCAACCTCTGCGTCAACCAGATCAGCCGCAACGGCAACGACGAGCAGAAGCGCCGCTTCCTGCCCAAGCTGATCTCCGGCGAGCATGTCGGCAGCCTGGCGATGAGCGAGTCGGGCGCGGGCTCCGACGTCGTCTCGATGAAACTGCGCGCGGACAAGAAGGGCGACCGCTACGTGCTGAACGGCACCAAGATGTGGATCACCAACAGCCCCGACGCGCAGGTGGTCGTGGTCTATGCCAAGACCGACCCGAATGCCGGGCCGCGCGGCATCACCACCTTCATTGTCGAGACCGACCGCAAGGGTTTCAAGGTGGCGCAGAAGCTCGACAAGATGGGCATGCGTGGCTCCTCGACCGGCGAGCTGGTGTTCGAGGATTGCGAAATTCCCGAGGAGAACGTGCTGGGCCCGGTCGGCAAGGGCGTCAACGTCCTGATGAGCGGCCTCGACTACGAGCGCGCCGTGCTGGCGGCGGGGCCGCTCGGCATCATGCAGTCGGCCATGGATATCGTCGTGCCCTACGTCCACGAACGAAAACAGTTCGGCCAGGCGATCGGCGAGTTCCAACTCGTCCAGGGCAAGCTTGCCGACATGTACACGACGATGAATGCCTGCAAGTCGTACGTCTATGCGGTGGCCAAGGCCTGCGATCGCGGCCAGACGACGCGCAAGGATTCAGCCGGTGCCATCCTCTATGCGGCGGAGAAGGCCACCATGGTGGCGCTCGACGCCATCCAGCTTCTGGGCGGCAACGGCTACATCAACGACTATCCGACGGGCCGCCTGCTGCGCGACGCCAAGCTCTATGAAATCGGCGCCGGGACCAGCGAGATCCGGCGCATGCTGATCGGCCGAGAGCTGTTCGCCGAGTCGGCGTAATCCACGACCCCCTCCGCCCTTCGGGCACCAGGTCGCTATGGCCGCTGGCGGCCATAGCGACGACCCGAAGACGGGGGAGGAGAAGAGAGGATCATTCTCCTCCCCCGCAAAGCGGGGGAGGTGCCCCCGTAACCGGGGGCGGAGGGGGCGTCGGTTATTGACCCGGGGGATGTTTTTCCGTACACGGTGTGTATGGAAAGACCGACATGCCGCGCTATCTGACCGAGAAAGACATCGCCGACTTCCGCGCCGAATTGTGCCGGGTCGCGACCGAGCGGTTCGCCCGCTTCGGCTACGAGGGCGTCACCATGCGCCAGCTTGCCGAGGCGCTGGGCTGCAGCCCCAAGACTCCGTACCGCTATTTCAAGGACAAGGCTGACATCCTGGCCACGGTACGGGCCCAGGCCTTTGCTCGCTTCGCCGACGCGCTCGAGGCCGCGGCGAAAGATGGGACGGGTGCGTTCGACCGCACGCGTCGCGTTGGCGATGCCTACTTGCGTTTCGCCTTCGAGCAGCCGCACGCCTATCGCATCATGTTCGAGATCGACCAGCCCATGGATGGTCACCCCGCCCTGGTGCAAGCAGCCAAGCGGGCGCGGGGCTTCATCACCCGCCAGGCCGAAGACATGGCGGCGGAGGGCCTGATCGACGTCGACCCCGAGCTGTTCGGCTGGTCGCTGTGGGCTGCGACGCACGGCGTCGTCATGTTGGCGCAGATGGGCATGCTCGAGCATGGGCCGGACTACAAGGCCATCTCGCACTTCCACGGCGCGCTGATGCTCAAGGGCGCAGCTGCCCAGAAAACCAAGGGAAGCAAGGGAAGGAAGACGAAATGAGGCGCTTGTTCGGTGTTCTGATCGCGATGGCCTTGCTGGACGCAGGGCCGGCAATTGCCCAGAAGAAGTATGATCCTGGTGCCAGCGACACCGAAATCAAGCTCGGCCAGACGCTACCCTACAGCGGACCCGTGTCCGTGTTGTCGGGTGTCGGCAAGAGCCAGGCGGCTTACTTCAGGTTTCTCAACGAGAGCGAGGGCGGCATCAATGGCCGCAAGGTGACGTTGCTGTCGCTCGACGACGGCTACAGTCCGCCCAAGACCATCGAGCTGACGCGCCAGCTCGTCGAACGCGACAACGTGTTCGCGATCGTGAACACCATCGGCACAGCGACCAACCGCACGACGCATCGCTACCTCAACCAGAAGAAGGTGCCGCAACTCCTGATCCTGTCCGGCGCGGCGCAGTGGAACGATCCGAAGCACTACCCGTGGACGATGATGGGCATGATCGCCTACCAGACCGAAGGCGCGGTCTATGCGCGGAACATCCTCACCGCGACACCGAACGCGAAGATCGCGCTGCTCCGGCAAAACGATGACTTCGGCAAGGATTACGTCGAGGGCTTCAAGCACGCACTCGGCGACAAGGCGGCCATGATCGTGGCCGAGGTGTCATACGAGACCACCGACCCGACGATCGACGCCCAGATCATCCAGCTCCGCGCCAGCAACGCCGACGCGCTGTTCATCGTGGCGACGGGCAAGCATGCCACCCAGGCCATTCGCAAGGCACACGAGCTGGGCTGGAAGCCCCAGATCTACCTGCCCGTGGGATCGGCCTCGGTGCCCGGCGTGCTGAAGCCGGCCGGAGCCGACGCCGCAACGGGCGTCATCACGGCGGCCAATGCGAAGAGTGCCGGCGACCCGGCGTGGAACGACGACCCGGGCATGAAGCAGTACTTTGAATGGGCGAAGAAGTGGGCACCCGAACTGAACCCGCACGATTCCTTCGTGGCCGCGGGCTATTCCAACGGCATCATCGTCGCACACCTGCTGCGTCAGTGTGGCGATCAGCTCACGCGCGAGAACTTCATGCGTCAGGCCACCGGTCTCAAGGGCTATGTGACACCGCTGACCCTGCCGGGTGTGACGCTCGATACGTCGCCGACCGACTATCTCCCGTACCAGAGTCTGCGCCTGCAGCGGTTCGACGGCACCAGTTACAAGCTGATCGGCGACGTGATCCGGGAGTAAGAGGCATGCTTCCAGGCGTCACCGCAGGCCAACGGTTCCGGAGCTGGGCCGACATCCAGGCCAATGCGGCGCGCGGCGCCGGCGGCCTGGAGGCGCTCGGCGTCGGTGAGGACGACAGCATCGCGCTGATGCTGCGCAACGACTTCCCGACCTTCGAGGTCAACATGGCCGCCAGCCAGCTCGGTGCCTACGCCGTGCCGATCAATTGGCATTTTACGCCGGAGGAGGCGGACTACATCCTGCGCGACAGCGACGCCAGGGTGCTGGTGGCGCACACCGATCTCCTGGCGCAGATCGCTTCGGGCATTCCTGCCGGCGTGAAGGTGATGGCCGTCCCGACGCCCGAGGAGATCGCGGCCGCCTACAACGTTCCGGCCGAACGCCGCGTGGCGCCGGCGGGCGTCACGCTCTGGCAGGATTTCGTGGCGGCAGCGGCGCCCCGCACGGCGCCGCCCAGGCCGTCGCGCGGCAGCATGATCTACACGTCGGGTACGACCGGGCGACCGAAGGGCGTGCGCCGCCGGCCGAGCACGCCGGAGCAGCAGGCAGCAGGAGCGCAGGAGGCGGCGACCTTCTGGGGGCTGAAACCGGATTCCGCGACCGTCGTGCTGATGAACGGCCCGATGTACCATTCCGCGCCAGCCGCCTACGGCATGGCGAGCGCCCGGCTTGGCCTCAACGTCGTTCTTCAGCCCCGCTTCGAAGCCGAGGACATGCTGCGCCTGATCGAGAGGCATGGCGTCAGCCACATGCACATCGTGCCGACCATGCTCGTGCGCCTGCTGCGCCTGCCCGATCCGGTGCGCCAGCGCTACGACGTCTCGTCGCTGCGCTTCGTCACCCATGGGGCGGCGCCTTGTTCGCCCGCCGTGAAGCGGCAGATGATCGAATGGTGGGGGCCGGTGATCTACGAATATTACGGCGCCACCGAAACAGGCGTCGTGGTCTGGCACGGCTCGGAGGACGCGCTGCGCAAGCCTGGCACGGTCGGCCGTCCGGTGCCCGGCGCCATCCTGCGCATCGTCGACGATCAGGGCCGCGACGTCGCGCAGGGCGAGGTCGGTGAAATCTACCTGCGCGGACCGCATCTGTCGGACTTCACCTACAACAACGACGACGCCAAGCGTCGCGAGGTGGCGTTGGGCGATCTCGTGACCGTGGGTGATATCGGCTACCTCGATGGCGATGGCTTTCTGTTCCTGTGCGATCGCAAGCGCGACATGATCATATCGGGCGGTGTCAACATCTATCCGGCCGAGATCGAATCGGCGCTGATCCAGATGCCGGGTGTGCGCGACTGCGCGGTCTTCGGCATCCCCGACGAGGAGTTCGGCGAGCAGATCTGCGCCTATGTCGAGCCCATGGCCGCCGCCACCCTCGATGCGAACCAGGTGCGGGCCTGGCTGGCCGAGCATGTGGCGCGCTACAAGGTGCCGAAGGTCGTGGAATTCGACGCCGCACTTCCGCGTGAGGACTCGGGAAAAATCTTCAAACGCAAGCTCAGGACCCCATATTGGGAAAAGGTGGGGCGCAGTATCTGAGGGGTCTCATGGCTGAAGACGACGTCACTCTGTTCGGCAAGTTGAAAAGCAAGCTGATCGACAGCAAGCAGAAGTGGGCCCAGGAGGGCCGCTTGCTGACCGGCAAGACGGCGGCACATCAGGTGCGCCTGCCGCCCGGACAGCGGCAGGTCGAGACCTGGCCGGTGCTGGATCTCGGCGTCCAGCCGGAGATCCCGACCCACGCCTGGCGTCTGTTCGTCGACGGGGCGGTCGAGACTCCCATGGCCTGGAAGTGGGGCGAGTTCACCGACCTTCCCAAGACGCGGCTCACCAGCGACATCCACTGCGTGACCGCGTGGTCGCGCTACGACAACAAGTGGGAGGGCGTGAGCGCCCGCGAGCTGCTGGCCCTGGTGAAACCCAAGGCGGCGGCCAGGCACGTCATCTTCCATTCCTACGACACCTATACGACCAATGTGCCGCTGGAAGATTTCGCGGCCGACGACGTGTTGCTGGCGTGGAGCTGGAATGGCGAGCCGATCAGCCGCGAGCATGGCGGACCGCTCAGGGTGGTGATCCCGAAGCTCTATTTCTGGAAGAGTGCGAAGTGGATCAAGCGCGTCGAATTCTCGGAACTCGACAAGCCCGGCTTCTGGGAAGTGCGCGGCTATCACAACTACGGCGACCCGTGGCTGGAACAACGCTACGACGAGGAGATATGAAATGTCGGCCCATGATTATTCCTTCACGATGATCGACGGAAAGCCGCTGGATCTGAAGGACCTTGCCGGCAAGGCGGTGCTGGTGGTGAACGTGGCCTCCTACTGCGGGTTCACGCCGCAATACACCGACTTGCAGGAGCTGCACGAAACCTACGGGCCCAAGGGGCTCGTGGTGCTGGGTGTACCGTGCAACGATTTCGGCGCGCAGGAACCGCGTGGCGAGGCGGAGATCGCCAAGTTCTGCGAGTCGATGTACGAGGTCACCTTTCCGCTCACCTCCAAGCAGAAGGTGATCGGGCCTGACGCCCATGCGCTCTATCGCTGGATCACCGCCCAGGCGGGCGAGGGCGCGGCGCCCAAGTGGAATTTCCACAAGTACCTGATCGGCAAGGACGGCAGCCTGCTCGGCGCCTGGCCGAGCCGCGTGCGTCCAGGCTCCGGCGAGATCACCGAGGCCGTCGAAACGGCGCTGCGCTAGCAGAAATAGTTGACATTTTAGCAGGTTTTGGCCTATATTTCTGTCAGGCTGGCGGGGATTGCGCCGGCCTTTTTCGTTCGTTCCGGCAAGACCTGCCCGCGGCCGTCCGCGGGTTCGCGCTAAAGCGCTTGGTGCAGCCGCCGCGATGTCCTTACTCGCGGGTCCAACAACCTCTGACCCCCTCCGCCCGCTACGCGGGCACCTCCCCCGCAGACGGGGGAGGAGTTAAATCGACCTCTTCCTC
>NZ_SCVH01000035.1 GCF_004296935.1 Reyranella sp. | reverse complement strand
GTCGTGGAGTGGTCTGCCTTCGGGCGAAAGTGCGTCATGGCCAGTGACGACAAGCCGCGTGGCGGCCGGACCGGAGAAATGGTCCGGCCCCGCGTGAAGGCTTCAAACGAGCGTCCGTTCGATCTTTGGCTGCACAAGCAGTTGCACGCGATGTACGACGAGATCGCGAGCGAGCCGCTGCCGGCCGACCTCCTCAATCTCATCGATCGCGATGCCGCCGCCACGGGCGAAGCGAAGAGCAACGCACCCGCGGAGCCTCGGAACAAGAAGTAGCCGTGCGGAACCGCGGCAATGGCCGTCCGTTGTTGGCACTCACCATACGGAGGCCGCCATGATGACCAACGAAGACAAGAAGAAGGCGCTGACGAGCCCGAGCAGCGTGTTCAAGCACCCGATCGAGGTCGTCGACAGCCACGACTTCGATCGAGCCGAGAAAACCAAGATCCTCAAGCAGTGGGAACTCGATGCCCGCCTCCTCCAGGTCGCCACCGAGGAGGGCATGGGCGGCGGCGAGCACAGCCTGTTCGCCGACGTCAAGAACGCCCAGCAGAGCCTCGACGTCGATCATCTCGTGGAAGACGGCGCACCGACCAAGGTCGGACCGTAACCATCCCCTTTGCGCCAACGAAGAACGGCGGTGGTCCTCGGGCCACCGCCGTTTGCATTTCCACGCCGGTCGGATCGTCCGCGACGACAGCTGTTTCCGGTTGTCCCGTCGGCTATACAGGGCGTCCATCGAGAGAGAGGAAACAAGATGAAGCTTTTCGATCTTTCCGGCCGCGTGGCCATCGTTACCGGCGGCAATGGCGGCATCGGCCTCGGAATGGCGAAGGGCATGGCCGAGGCCGGCGCCGCAATCGTCGTCGCCGGGCGCGACGCAACCAAGAACGCCGCCGCCGTGAAGGAGATCCAGGGCCTCGGGGCGACGGCGAGCGCGATTGCCGTCGATGTCCTGAAGGAGGACTCCTGCCACGCCCTGATCGCCGAGACGGTCAAGCGCCACGGCCGGCTCGACATCCTGGTCAACAACGCCGGCATGAGCATTCGCAAGCAGCCGCAGGACTTCACGGCGGCGGAGTGGCACAAGGTCCTCGACAGCAATCTGACCAGCGCCTTCCTGTGTAGCCAGGCCGCATACCCGGCGATGAAGAAGGCCGGCGCCGGCAAGGTGATCAACATCGGCTCGATGATGTCGATCTTCGGCGCGGCCTTCGCGACCGCCTACGCCGCGAGCAAGGGCGGCATGGTGCAGATGACCAAGGCGATGGCCACCGCCTGGGCCAAGGACAACATCCAGGTGAACTCGATCCTGCCGGGCTGGATCGACACCGCCCTCACCCGGCGTGCACGCGAGGAAGTGCAGGGCCTCCACGAATCGGTGCTGAAGCGCACGCCGGCAGGTCGCTGGGGCATACCCGACGATTTTGCCGGCATCGCGGTGTTCCTGGCGGCGCCGGCATCGGATTTCGTCACCGGCGCCGCCATCACGGTCGACGGCGGCTATTCCGTCCAGGGATGAGCGCCGCCCCTAGGGCGACTCGACCTTGCAGGTGGCGCGATCGACGAAGAGGCTGGTCTTCGGCCCATAGACCGTGAGCCCGACGCGTACGCCACCTCCAACCGCCGGGAGGAGTACACGGGTCTGCTCGACCGGCTTGCCGGCGTTGGTGAAGCTGCAGTGAAGCAGCGGCACGACGGTCCTGCCGCTGTTGTTATTCAGGTAGAGCACCACCTGCCAGCGCTGCTCCGGAACGGCGCGCAACGTCGCGTTCTCGATGTTAACGACCGGCACCGTGGGTCCAGCCGTGATCGGCACGGCGCCCAGGGGCGTCACCTTCGGCCTCTGGACGACCACGCCGTCGACGCGGGCAGCCTGGCCCAGCGGATCGAAAGCGCGGTCGGCCGGGGTGTTCGGACCCGGCACCAGACCGACGTTGTTCGGCGTCCAGATCTGCCCCGTCTTGGGATCGCGAAACTCCGGCACGCCGGCCGATGCCGGCATGTCGACAGTGCTGCGCGGAACCTGGGCGGCCACGGGCGAGACCATCGTGAACGCCACGAGACAGGCCAGGGCCTTCATGACCGAACCGCGGGATCCGTACATCGTCTCATCCTCCTCGATCTGGCCGGCTAGGCGCCACCGCTGGTTTGCGGAAAGAAGCTGGGGTTACGTCGCAATTCGGCGCTGCGCGCTTCCGGCGGCAGGGCCTTGAGCTGCATGAAATAGGAGAGCTGCCGCTGGGCGCTCTGTTCGTCCAGATCCTTGCGGCTGACCTGCAGGGCATTCTCGAGATCGCCGGCCATGGCGTAGCTGAAGGCCAGGTTCTGGCGCACGCGCCCATCGGCCGCGCGGCTGTTGGCAATCGGCACGAGCTGGGCGATCGCCTCCTGCGGGTTGCCCGAGATCGCCAGCGACAGCGCGAAGTTGTTCCGCAACGGCAGATAGTCCGGCGCCACCTCGATGCCCTGGCGGTACCTCGCCTGGGCGTCGGCGTGCCGCCCCTGCATGTCGAGCACGACGCCGAACGCATTCAACGAACGATAGTCGCGGCCGTCCGACTGCAGCGCGGCCTCGAGCTGGCGCTCCGCGAGATCGGGCTGGCCCATCGAGATCAATGCCGACGCTAGTCCCCGCCGCGCCACCTGGCTGCTGTCGCGCTGCGTCAGCACGTCCCGGAACAGAGCGGCCGCCTCGTCGGGCGCACCGATCGACAGATAGGACTGACCGAGCCCGATCTTGGCTTCGACACCATCAGGCTTCGATTGCAAGGCTCTGCCGTAGAGCGGGATCGCGGTGTCGAAATTGCCCGCCTGACGGGCTTCATCGGCTTGTTGCACCGATGAGGTGTAGGTATCGCCCTTGGTATTCGAACCGGCGAGGTCGAGCCCGCAGCCCGCGACGAGGAGCGCCCCGATAAGCGCTCGGCCCGCGCTGAAGATCGGCGCCAGCTTCATTCCAACCCCAAATAGGCGTTCTGCTTCTGCAGGTTCTGCCAATGTCGGAGGGAGAGTATCAAAGTATTGGGGGCAACCGCAACCAACACCCCAATAGCTGGGGACAACTTGTTGAAATCGCGTCAGAAATCACGATCGACCCTCTGCGCGACCAAAGGCGGTCGGGCAGAGGTGCTTGGCGCCAAGCCAGGTGCCTCAGTTCACCAGCATGCGCGGCTTGGTGAGCTGGCTCGTGATCGCCTGGAAGACCGACGGCAGCTTCGACGGCGGGTTGGGCGAGCCGTTCAGCTGACAGGTCGAAGACGTCGTGTAGAACTTGCTCGAGTCCGAGGCCAGCGACTGCATCGTCGTGCAGGGATTGTGGGTGTCACCCGACGAACAGCCACTCGTCGACGCGCCGTAGGCGACGGAGAAAACCTGGGTTCCCGCCGCCGTCGCGGCCTGGGCCGCGGCGATCGCCCGGTCACACTGGCCCTTTAAATAGGTGCTCTGGTTGTTCAATTGAGACAGGGATGCGTTGAAATCGCCGTCGCTGAGAATGATGATCACGTTCTTCGTACCGGCGACGATCGGCAACGCGGCCTGCGCCTTGATGAGAACCTCCGCGAGATAGCTCCCCTGGCCGCCCCTGTTCGTGACGCAGGGCGTCAGCGATGTGCCGTTGCCGACCGCTTGAACGAGCGGCGATGAATTGACCAGCGCGCCGGCATTGTCGTTGTAGGTCGAGTCCAGAGTGGTGCCGATCTGATACTTGATGGTGCTCGTATAGTACGGCACCGAGGACGGATAAGTCGGACACGGATGCGACGTCGGGCTGTATTGCGAGGCGAGGCCCGGAAAGACCATCAGGCCGGCCTTGTCCATCGAGGCCGGCATCACCTTCAGAGTGCTCTGAATGGAATACAGGGCGCATTCGAACCTGGTCGGGTTGCTCTTCCCCGGAACCGTGCAATTGTTGTCCGAGTTGCCCATCGACCCCGTGGCATCCAGCACGAACATCACGTTCAGCGGCGTCGCACTGCCGCCCGCTTTACTCGCCGTCTTGGTCGACGCAAGCGTGAGGGACTGGAACCCGAAAGCCTTGAGAAAATAGGTCGAGATCGTCGCCGTCTGCGTGACCGTGACGGCATTCGGGCTTGTCCCGTTGCAGCTCGGCAGATTTGCCGTGGAGGTAACGCAGATGAGCGTCGCGGTGGCGGTGGAGCTGGTGACGTTCGGCGCCGGATGGGCGGCATTCCAGGCATTGACGGCGCTCTGGACACTGGCCGCGTTCGCATTGGGCGACTGGAGCGCGTAGGCCCCCGCCAGCGCCGCCGCCTCTGTCGCGGCGTCGAACCCGTTCTTGGCCGAATAGGCCCGCCCGACGTCGATCGTCAACCCGGCCAGGCCCACCATCGCCGTGGCCATGCCGGCGAATATCAAGGTCGTCGAGCCCCGCTGGTTGCGTAGAAAGCGGCGAAGGACTTCGGGACCGGACGATACCAGGCGTTTCATCATCTTCTCCCCCTACTGGACCATCTGCGCCGTCTCGGCGCTCAAGGTACAACTTGGTGCGTAGTTCACGCCCATGACCGTCAGGTCGCAGGGATAGGTCGCTTTCACCTGCGCCGATTGCCCCGCGACCAGTATTGCCGAACAAGCGGCATCGGTCGCACAGGCGGTACCATTGACCTTGACGGTGATCGAAATCTGCCCGGCGGCCAGGCTGGGCGCCGCACTGGTAATCGCCGTCGTCGTCGTGGCGTAGGGCGTCGAGGTGCCACGGCTCAACGCAAACGTCATCGCGCCTTTGGCCGCTGCATTGGTAAGCACCATGTAGTGGTTCATCGCGATGCCGAACTGAAGAGTTCCAAAGGCCATCGTCAGGAAGACCGGCGCCAGGATCGCGAACTCGAGTGCGGAGACACCCCGCACGTCGCGCAAAATGCGCATGAGTCGGTGCAGCGGTGCTAGCCGCCATCCTCTTCCCGACAATCCATGCGTCCAATTCACCTTGGAACCTCTGATGTGAGTCGTTCCATCGACGGTAGAACGTATGGTGGTGGCCTCACGCCGTAAATTGAGAGTCTTGTTTCAATCATTTCACGGCGAACATCGACATGATCGCTGGCGCGATCAGCACGGTGATCAACGTGGGAAGGATAAAAACCATCAGAGGGACTGTCATAAGTGCGGGCATCCGTGCGCCCTTCTCTTCCGCCTTCGAGGCGCGAGTCTGTCGGAATTCCTGACTGAGGATGCGAAGCGACGCGGCAAGCGGCGTGCCGTATTTTTCAGTCTGGCGGAGTGCATTCACCAGCGCGGCCACCGCCGCTGAATCCGACCGGTCCGCCATGTTCTCCAGGGCCTGCTGGCGATCGGGCAGATAGGTGAGTTCGATGGCCGTCATCTCGAATTCGACCGCCAGTTCGGGCATCGAGCCCTGCATTTCGCGGGACACCCGGCGAAAGGCGGCATCGATGCTCAGCCCGGCTTCGACGCAGATCGTGAGCAGGTCGAGCCCCTCCGGCAGGATCGCGTTCAATACCTCGCGACGCTTCGACGCGACGTTCTTGATGTAGAGCTCCGGCAGCAGGAACCCCACCAGCACCGCGCCGACACAAGTGGCCAGGACAAAGTCTTCCGGGACGGCGATCACGTTCGTCACCGAGGTCAGGCCGATCATCAGGAAGCCCAGCAGCAGCGGCAGGGCGAGCTTGACGAAGACGTAGACCACCGCGGCATCGCGCGAATGGAACCCCGCCTGACGCAACTTGCGGGAGGTCTGATCGGCCGCCGCACCGCGAAGTAGGTTCAGACGATCGGCAATCTCGCGAAGGAAGCCCAAGGAAACCGCCTTCGGCGAGGTCTTGGCGACCATATGCTCGCCGCGCGTCTTCATGCGGCGTGTGCGCAGCGCCTTCAGGCGCGCCTCGATCGGCGGCTGCCACGTCAATGCCATCCCCAGCGCCCAGAATCCCACGAACGTCGCGGCCGCGACGATGACCGCGAAACTTCTCTCCGAGAGGGCGGGATCCATGGCGGCGTCAGACCTTGATCGTGGCGATCTTGTTCATGACGTAGATGCCGAGCCCCATGCTGCAGGCAGCGGCCGCTGCAATCATCTGGCCGGTTTCGGTCGTGAACAGCGGCGCGATGTAGTCCGGAGAGATGAAAAAGAGGCCGCCGCCGACGAGAAACGGCAGGCCGACCATGATCATCATCGTGGTCCGCGCTTCCGAAGTGAATGCGCGGATCTTCAGACGAAGCTGCTGGCGGGCGCGCAGCAAGGCGCCCAGATTGGCCAGCGTCTCCGCAAGATTGCCGCCGGTTTCGCGCTGGATCGACATGGCGACGATGAGAAAGTTGAACTCGTCCGTCTGCACCGTCTTGGCGACCCGCCAAAGCGCCGTGTCGATCGGCACGCCGAGCTGCACTTCCTGCTGCACGCGGCGAAAGACAGCGCCGACCGGATCCTTGATGTCGCGCGAAACCGTGCCGATCGCCTCCTGCACTGGAAGACCGGCCCGCAGCGCCCGAACGATCAGGTCAACCGCCTCGGGGAACAGGAGGTTGAATTTCTGGCCGCGCCGCTTCGCCTTCCAGCCGATCCAGACGTTCGGCAGTCCGACGCCGATCATCAGAGAGCTGCCCAATGCGACGGGCGGCGCCAGATCGACGATGACGAACAGAAGGAACGCCACGGCGACGGAAAGGGCGAGCGATGCGAAGGCGAAGTCGCCCAGCGTGACATTCGTGCCCGAGGCCTGAAGCTTCTGGCGGATGCTGCTGGCATTGGGAAACCAGCGCCACAGCAGCTTGTCGAGCGTCGGGAGCTTTCCCGCCTTTTCGACACGCCTCAGTGTCGCCATCTGGAGCGTGCGCTGGCCGCCTTGTGCATGTGCGTCGAGGTCTTCGAGCCGGTCGCGCAGCCGCCGTTCGGCGAAGAATCCGCCGAATACCATGTAGAGAGCGGCAAAGGTCAAAGCGAACCCGCCCGAGATCAGGATCGTCACCGTGTCGAGGTCGAAGCCTTGAGCTCCGATCACGTCATCGCCTCCATCAGCACCTTGTCGAGGCCGTAATAGGCGGCGCGCGGCAGGAAATGAGGCCGCAGCC
>NZ_SCVH01000034.1 GCF_004296935.1 Reyranella sp. | reverse complement strand
GGTGCGGCTTCCGGCCGCACCAGCCCGTGGCTCGCGAGATCGACGCCGGCGAAGCCCACCTTGTCCGTCGTGCCCAGGAGCTTGCCGGCGAGATCGTAGGTCCAGCCGTGATAGGGGCAGGTGAAGGCCCGCGCATTGCCGCAGCCGTCGGCCACCGGCGCGCCGCGATGGCGGCAGATGTTGGCGAAGGCTTTTACGCTGCCGTCGGCGCCGCGGGTCATCAGCACCGGCATGCCGGCCACGTCCTCGGTGACATAGTCGCCGGGTTTGGCGAGGCGCGCCGACAGTCCCATGAAGATCGGCTGGTCGCGGAACAACCGGTCGCGCTCCAGGCTCGCGCGCTCGCGGCTGGAATAGGCGATCACGCGGTTGCGGAACAGGGAGTCCGCGAGATCGGTGGTGCGGCCGTCGATATGGCCGAGCAGCCGCCTCCCGACGGCCAGTTCTTCGTTTCGGTCCATGACGGAATGTTAGGCCTGCCCGGCCGCGGCCGCCAGTGTGCGGCGGCGCACTTCTTCAGGGCTCAAACCGCTTTCGCGTAGCGACCGTATGGTGAGGTCCTTGTCGCGCTTGGCCAGGCGTCGGCCGGTCGCGTCCGTGATCAGGCCGTGATGGGCATAGAGCGGCGTCGCATAGCCCAGCAGGCGCTGCAGCAGGACGTGGATGTGGGTGGAGGGCAGGATGTCCTCGCCGCGCGTCACCAGGGTCACGCCCTGCAGGTGGTCGTCGACCGTGACCGAGAGGTGGTAGCTGGTCGGCGTGTCCTTGCGGGCGATCACGAAGTCGCCCATCAGCAGCGGCTGGCCTTCCAGGCGCCCGCGGCCCTCGTCGACGAAATCGTAGGGGCCGGCGGCCGCCGCCGCGCGGGCCGCATCAAGACGGATGCAGTGTTCGCGACCGGCGGCGATGCGCCGCTTGCGTTCGGCGGGCGTGAGGTTCCGGCAGGTGCCGGGGTATAGCGGACCGTCGGGGCCGTGCGGGGCGGCGGCGGAGGCGGCGATCTCGCGTTCGATCTCGGCGCGGCTGCAGAAGCAGGGATAGACCAGGCCGCGCCCGCTCAGCCGGCCGAGTTGGTGGCCGTAGTCGGAGAAATGATCGGACTGACGACGGACCTCGCCATCCCAGTCGAGGCCGAGCCATTTCAGGTCCCGGAGGATGGCGGTCTCGTACTCGCGTCGACAGCGGCGAATGTCGGTGTCCTCGATGCGCACCAGGAACCGGCCGCCGGCCTCGCGCGCCCTGGTCCAGGCGATCAGCGCCGAATAGGCGCTGCCGAGATGAAGCAAGCCGGTCGGGCTGGGGGCAAAACGCGTGACCACTGACGGCACGAGGGACATCATCGGACGTTACAGCGGCCTCGCACGGCATGCTATGCCGGACGCGTGAGCAAGATCGTCCTCGACGACGCCAACCTCAAAAAAGCGATGCGCTACCTTGCGCGGGCCGATGCGGATTTCGCGCGCGTGCTGAAGGAGGTGGGACATCCCGTGCGCCGCGAGATGCCGACGGGCTTCGGCGGGCTGATGCGCTCGATCGTGGGCCAGCAGGTCTCGGTCCATGCCGCGCGCAGCATCTGGCTCCGGCTCGAGGCCGCGGTGCCGTCGATGGAGCCGGCGGAGTTCCTGGCCCAGAACGACGAGCAACTCCGCGCCGTCGGCCTCAGTGGCGCCAAGGTGCGCTACGGCCGCAGCCTCGCCACCGACGTCGTCGAGGGCCGCATCGATTTCTCCGCCCTCGACGATCTCGACGACGCGGCAGCGATCGCCATGCTGACCCAGGCCAAGGGCATCGGCCCGTGGACGGCCGAAATCTACCTGATGTTCGCGCACGGCCGGCCCGACATCATGCCCGGCCTCGATCTCGGGCTGGTGGTGGCGGCGCAGCACCTCAAGCGGCTGCGCAAGCGGCCCGACGCAAAGCGGCTTCTCAAAATCGCCGAGGCATGGCGGCCGTGGCGCAGTGCCGCCGCGCTGCTGCTCTGGCACTATCGCCGCAGCATGCCGGACTGGGGTCCCAAGCCCCTCAAGGAAGACATCAAGGTGGGGAAGAAGGCCAAATGACCAAGCCCGCGACGACCAGGCTCGAAGGCGCCAGTTACGGCCCGCAGGGCGACGGCAGGCCTGGCCATCTCGTGATCCTGTTGCACGGCTACGGCGCCGACGGCAACGACCTGATCGGTCTCGCACCCGTGCTGGCGCCGCTGATGCCCGACGTGGTGTTCCATGCCCCCAACGCGCCCTACCCTTGCGAGGGCAATCCCTTCGGCTATCAGTGGTTCGGCATCTCGCGCCTCGAACCGGCGCTGACCCTGGCCGGCGTGCGCAGCGCGGCACCCCTGGTCGATGCCTTCCTCGACGAGACCATGGCCCAATACGGACTGGACGAGTCCAGGACCGCGCTGGTCGGCTTCAGCCAGGGCACCATGATGGCGCTGCACGTTGGCCTCCGCCGTGCCAGGCCGCTCGCCGGCATCGTGGGTTTCTCCGGCATGCTGGCCGGGCCGGAGATTCTGAAGGACGAGATCAGGTCGCGGCCGCCCATTCTGCTGGCCCACGGCGACAGCGACGACATGCTGCCGCACGTGCTGACCGAGCGCGCCGCCGGCACACTGCAGCAGAACGATGTCGCCGTCGCTGTCCATATTGCCGAGGGCGTCGGCCATGGCATCGACCAGACCGCACTGAGCCATGCCGCGCGCTTCCTGCTCGAGGTCTTCGAGCTGCCGATACCGAACAATGGTTGAGGGCACGTGCAAGCCGGGCTTCGAGCGCGTCGCCGAAGCTTTTGAGGCGAACTTCGTCAAGAACGGCGAAGTCGGCGCCTCGGTCTGCCTGACGGCGGGCGGCGAGACCGTGGTCGACCTGTGGGGCGGCGTCACCGAGCCCAAGAGCGGGACGCCGTGGAAACAGGACACGGTGAGCATCGTGTTCTCCTGCACCAAGGGCGCGACGGCACTCTGCGCGCATATCCTGGCCTCTCGCGGCCAGCTCGATCTCGATGCGCCGGTGGTCGAGCTGTGGCCGGAGTTCGGCCAGCACGGCAAGCAGGCCGTGACCACGCGCATGATGCTCGATCATTCCGCCGGCGTGCCGGCGCTGCGCGCCAAGGTGAAGGACGACGGGCCCTACGACTGGACCTACATGACGGAGCGGCTGGCGGGCGAGGAGCCGTTCTGGGTGCCCGGCACGCGCAACGGCTATCACGGCTTCACCTTCGGCTGGACCGTGGGCGAGATGGTGCGGCGGGCCAGCGGCAAGTCGCTGGGCACGTTCTTCCAGGAAGAAGTCGCCAAGCCGCTGGGCCTCGATTTCTGGATCGGCCTGCCGGAAGAGATCGAGCCGCGCGTCGCGCCGATCCTGCCGCATGTCTACAAGACCGAGGACATGAAGACGCCCTTCCTGCTCGACCTCGGCACCAACAAGCAATCCCCCGCCGCCCAGTTCTTCTTCAACATCGGCGCCTGGCGGGCCGGCGGCGCCAACACCCGCGCCGGCCGTGCCGCCGAGATCGGCGCCGCCAACGGCGTCACCAACGCCCGTGGCCTCGCCGGCATGTACGCCCCGCTGGCAAACGGCGGCGGCAAGCTCGTGGACGCCAAGACGCTCGCCCGCATGGGCGAGGTTTCCATGGCGACGCACGACGACGCCACCTTGCGCATCCCGACGCGCTTTGCCTTGGGCTTCATGAAGTCGATGGACAACCGCAAGCGCAGCCTGGGGGCCAAACTGTTCGGCGAGGATTGCGACAGCGTCATCCTGGGCAGCGCCGCCTTCGGCCATGTCGGCGCCGGCGGCTCGCTGGGTTTCGCCGATCCCGCCGCCGGCCTCTCCTTCGGCTACACCATGAACCGCATGGGCCCCGGCCTGCTGATGAACGGCCGCGGCCAGTCCCTGGTCGACGCCGCCTATCTGTCTCTCGGCTACAAGAACAAGGACGGCGGCGTGTGGGCGCGCTGAGCTGAGCACAAGATGCTGCCGATCTTCCGTCCGCTCAAAGATCCCGCCGTCGCGACCGTGTGGTCGGGGCTCGCCGCCTCGACCATCGGCGAGGACCTGTTCCGTGTCGCCGTGGTGTGGATCGCCGCCGAGCAGATCGGCAACGCCGCGGGCTACGTCAACGCCGCGCAATACGGCGCCATGCTCGTGGTCGGCCTTTTGGGCGCCTCGGTGATCGACCGCTGGCGCGCCGACCGCGCCATGATCGGCGCCAAATACGCGAGCGCCGTGCTGGCCCTGATGCCGGTCGCCGGCGCCTATGTCTGGGGCGTGTCGATCCCGCTCCTCGTGCTGGCGGTGATGGGCATCGCCGCCTTGCGCATGGTGTTCACGCCGGCGCTGCAGTCGGCGGTGCCGGTGCTGGTGCCCGACCGCGACGCCATGCAGTCGATCAACGGCCTGTTCGACGCCACCTGGCGGCTGGCCCGCCTGATCGGGCCGATGCTGGCCGCGGTGCTGAACTCGATCCTGCCGGTCATCCACTTTCTCTCGGTCACCGCCGCCGGCTTCATCCTCTCGGGGCTCGCGATCTGGGCGGTGCGCGACCGGCTGGTCGACAGCAACCACCAGCCGCAGCGCGGCCGCGCCGGCCTGCACGGCATCTGGGACGCGCTGCTCGACGGCGCGCGCCTGATGCGGCGCGAGCGCACCATCGGCACGCTGCTGCTGGTGAATGCGCTGGCCAACGGGCCGTGGAGCGTGGCGCTGCAACTCTGCATCGCCCTGATGGTGAAGCAGCACGACCCGCGCCTGTTCGACTTCGAGGGGCTGGCGGCGCTCGGCCTGATCATCGGCGTCAGCGGCGCGGGCGACGTTGCCGGCAACCTGATCGCGGGCAGCGTCCGCTTTCGCCGGCCGCTGTCGACGATGTTCCTGGGCTATGTCGCGATGGGCGGCGGCTTCGCGCTGATCGCGGTCGCGGCCTGGCTGCTGCCCAATCCGTGGATGCTGCCGGCCATGATGCTGGCGGGGCTCCTCGCCGGCTTCGGCGGGCCCTTCTACTTCATCCCCATGATCACCCGCCTGCAGACCGCCTATCGCGGACCCGAGATCGCCCGCGTGTTCCGGCTGCGGCTCGCGGTGATGGCGGGCTCGATGCTGGCCTTCAATCTCGCCGCCACGCCGCTCTTCGACCTGCTGGGGCCCACCCTCACCGAATTCCTGTTCGGCCTGCTGATCCTGGCGCTGGGCATCGGCGGGCATTTCTATTTTCGGCGGGTCGAAATCCGGCCGCAGAAATTGCCGTCGTAATCCCTGGCCCAACTTTTCAAATCTGGCCCAACTCGGCCTACAGAAATTTGGCTTTTAAGCCGCCTAAAAGCCAACAAATACAGCCTTTCCCGGGCCTCGGCGGGCCCACCTGAAACGTGGGAGTGTTGGGCCCGAAGTTGGGCCCGCACCTGTCTCCCGTTCGCGATCGGGGATCTCTTTTCACGCGTTCGTTGCGGCCGTCGTTCCATCGTTGCGCTCTGTCGTGGCCCTGGGGCGCCTGGTTGAGTCCGGCGGCGTTCTTGCCTCTCCGACGGCCATCGGAAAGGCGGGCTTGTTGTTGTCTCTGTCCGCAGGTCAGGACCCGCGGCGGCTGCACCAAGCGCCTAAGCGCGAACCCGCGGGCGGCCGCGGGCAGGTCTTGCCGGAATGAAAAAGGCCGGCGCCCGCATATGCATGCGACTCACCAACCTATCAAAATAATAGGCCAAAACCTGCTGAAATGTCAAGTCTTTCTTATGACCTGAAATCTGGCCATTTGACACAGCGCTCACCGCTAAGCTGGCTGGCCAGCGTTCATCCACTCGTGCATGGCTCGGATTATCTCAGCTGTCGGATATTCTTTGATATCCTCCTGCGAGGAGCCTGCAGCTAACTCCCGCTCCCAATACCATTCTTGAAAGGCGATGTACTTTCCCTGAATACGGGCCGCTCCGATAGCGACTGCGCCTGCCTGTGCTACGAGCCAGCTCCTGACATGCCGAACAGCCTTCTGGTGATTGCCACCATGAGCATGAATATCCCACCCCGAGATGTCGGACAGGACCTTCTGGTAATCGAATCTTGTTTCTTCAAGGATTAAGATCGACTTGTTAGCGAGTTTGCCGATCCCGAACCTTCGGCAAGCATGATCTATGCCCAGCTCAAAGGGCATATTCATCCGAGAAAACTCGTTTGCTGTTGTTGATTTGCATCGAGACAAATCATGAATTGCGTACTTCGAGCCGCGCACCAATTCGACAATGCGGTCGAGACGGCCCGCAGCGTTATCGGCGTTCTCTGGAGCAAGGCGTGGATAGAATCCTAAGTAGACAACGCAGAACGCAATCGCCTGCAAGATTGGGGCGTATTCGCCATCGAATGGGCAATTAATGAAGACCGACCGGTCGAACGGTGGCGGCAATGTCAGCCCTTTGGGGGAAGTGGGTCTTTGCCGTAGGAATTCCGTTCGCGAATTCGCCCGTCCTTACCGTGAACGTAAAGTTCAGTTCGCTGAGTCCGAGCGATCTTTGTGGCTGCCTCGATCGCCGCCGTTTGTGTTGTGTACGTGCTCGTGGCCTTGGAAGAACCAGCCTTCTTCACGCTCCAGCCTCGCGCATCAGGGACGACGTGTTGACCTTTCTTAGACATGTCTGCTCAAGCCTCCTTTCTTAGTATAGCGCCCTGAGATCGGGTGCCCCAATATCGTTATTGTCCTCAGAATCCCCTTGCGGGGAACAGTGTGTATTGATAGCGTCGATTAGATACACGACGTTACCGTTACGTCTCAACAGGAGGAACCCCGCCATGGCCAAGGCCTTCCCGACCGACAATCCCTTCCTGCGCGGCTACTACGGCCCGGTGAACGCCGAGGCCGATGCCGGCCACCTGCACATCACCGGCGAGATGCCACGCGAGCTTTGCGGCACGCTCTACCGCAACGGCCCCAACCCGCAGTTCGCGCCGCGCGGGCCCTACCACTGGTTCGGCGGCGACGGCATGATCCACGCCTTCCACATCGAGAACGGCAACGTCTCCTACAAGAACCGCTGGGTCCGCACGCCCAAGTGGAAAATGGAGAACGAGGAGGGCGAAGGCCTCTCCGGCGTCTTCGGCAACCCGCGCTACACCGACCCGCGCGTCTTTGCGCTCAACTCGACCATCGCCAACACCAACATCGTCTGGCATGCCGGCCGCCTGCTGGCGCTCGAGGAGGCGCATGCGCCCTATTCGCTCGATCCGGCGAGCCTGATGCCGGTCGGTCCCGACGGCGGCTACGAGACCTACGGCAACAAGCTCAACGGCCCGTTCACGGCGCATCCCAAGTTCGATCCCGAGACCGGCGAGATGATCTTCTTCGGCTACTCGGCCAGCGGCCGCTTCACCAAGGAAGTGAGCATCCAGACCGTCGACAAGCACGGCAAGGTGACGCGCGCCGAAATCCTGGAAGGCCCCTTCCCCTCGATGATCCACGACTTCGCCGTGACCAGGAACTGGATCGTGGTGCCGATCTTCCCGCTCACCAGCTCGATGGAACGCGCCATGGGCGGCCTGCCGCCCTTCGCCTGGGAGCCCGACAAGGGCACGCACATCGCCTTCATCCCGCGCAAGGGCACGGTGGCCGACGTGAAGTGGGTGACGGCGCCCGCCTCCTACGTCTTCCATCCGATGAACCATTTCGAGACGGCCGACGGCAAGATCGTGGTCGACGTCATGAAATACGACGTGGCGCCGCTGTTCCCGCTGCCCGACGGCACACCCTCGACCAAGGAACCGCCGATGGCGAAGCTCTACCGCTGGACCTTCGATCTCGCCGGGCCCAGTCACCTGAGGGGCAACACCATGAAGGAGGAGCAGCTCGACGATCGTTCGGGCGAGTTCCCGCGCTTCGACGAGCGCTTCTGCATGAGCGACTACCGCCACGGCTGGATCGTGGCCGGCGACATCACCGATCCCAAGACCGGCGAGCCGCGCCAGGACGGGCTCGTCCATTACGACCTCAAGAGCGGCAAGAGCACGGGCTGGTGCGCCGGCCCCGACGACCGGTTCGGCGAACCGATCTTCGTGCCGCGCTCGGACGGTGCCGCCGAGGGTGACGGCTGGCTGCTGAGCGTGCTGTTCCGCGGCGAAGAAAAGCGCAGCGACCTTGCGGTGTTCGAGGCGACCGACCTCGCCAAGGGCCCGATCGCGCTGGCGCATCTGAGCAGCCGCGTGCCGGCGGGCTTCCACGGCAACTGGCGGCCGGGATCGCTGTAATCCCTACTCCTCCTCCCCCGTCATACGGGGGAGGTGCCTGTAGGGCGGAGGGGGAAGGCGACATCAAGACTGTTGCCTTCCCCCTCCCTGCCCTCCCCCGTATGACGGGGGAGGAGAAGAAAGAGAGAGCAAGCCATGATCACCGTCCATCACCTGAACAACTCGCGCTCGCAGCGCATCCTGTGGATGCTGGAAGAGCTCGGCGTGCCGTACGAGATCAAGCGCTACGAGCGCGAGCGCTCGATGCAGGCGCCGGCCTCGCTGCGTGCCGTGCATCCGCTGGGTAAATCACCGGTGATCACCGACGGCGACAAGACGCTGGCGGAGTCAGGCGCCATCCTTGAATACCTGGCCGAGACCTATGGCGGCGGCAGGTTCGCGCCGGCCGCCGGGACGCCGGAGCGGCTGCACTACACCTACTTCATGCACTATGCCGAAGGCTCGCTGATGCCGCTGCTGTTCATGAAGCTGGTGTTCGGCAAGCTGCCGGAGCGCGTGCCCTTCTTCATGCGACCGGTCGCCCGCGCCATCGCCAAGGGCGCCGACAAGACGCTGCTGGGCCCACAGATCACCAACCACTTCGCCTTCCTCGAAGGCGAACTCGGCAAGCGCGAGTGGTTCGCCGGCAGGGAATTCTCGGCCGCCGACATCCAGATGAGCTTTCCCCTGGAAGCCGCCGCCGCGCGCTCGCCGCTGTTTGCCCGGCTGCCCAAGCTCAAGGCCTTCGTCGACCGGATCCAGGCGCGGCCGGCCTACAAGCGCGCGGTCGAAAAGGGCGGCGCCTACGAGATCCTGAAATAGACGACGACCCTGACCGGTTTGTGCTAGGTCCGGTCCAAATCTGCGAATTGTCCTTCCAAGGAGCGAAACGATGGCCCTTCCGGCCCTGCTGCGCGACAGCCTGTCGATCCCCGTGGTCGGCGCGCCCCTCTTCATCGTGTCCAATCCCGATCTGGTGATCGAGCAGTGCAAGGCCGGCATCGTCGGCGCCTTCCCGGCGCTCAATGCGCGGCCCAAGGAAATGCTCGAGGAGTGGCTGAAGCGCATCACCTCGGAGCTCAGCGAATACAAGGCCAAGCACCCCGAGAAGAAGGTGGCGCCCTTCGCGGTCAACCAGATCGTGCACAGCTCGAACGACCGGCTGCAGCACGACATCGATCTCTGCGAAAAATACAAGGTGCCGATCCAGATCACCTCGCTGCGCGCGCCCGACGACGTGGTGAAATCGGCGCACCGCTACGGCTGCCTGGTGTTCCATGACGTCACCAACGTGAAGCACGCCAAGCGCGCGCTGCAGGCCGGTGTCGACGGGCTGATCCTGGTCTGCGCCGGCGCCGGCGGCCATGCCGGCGCCCTGTCGCCCTTCGCCCTGGTGCCCGAAGTGCGCCAGTTCTACGACGGCACCATCCTGCTCTCGGGCTCGATCTCCAACGGCGCCTCGGTGCTGGCGGCCCAGGCGATGGGCGCCGATCTCGCCTACCTCGGCACGCGCTTCACGGCGAGCAAGGAAGGCAACGCCACCGAAGGCAACAAGCAGTGCATCATCGACTCGTCGGGCGAGGAGATCGTGTACACCAACCTCTTCACCGGCGTGCACGGCAACTACCTGAAGCGCAGCGTCGCGGCGGCCGGCCTCGACCCCGACGCGCTGCCCGAAGCCGACAAGAGCAAGATGAACTTCGGCTCGGGCGGCAACTCCAAGGCCAAGGCGTGGCGCGACATCTGGGGCGCGGGCCAGGGCGTCGGTCAGATCTTCGATGCGCCGCCGGCGGCCGAGATCGTGGCCCGGCTGAAAGCCGAGTATGAGGCGGCTCGGGCGGCGTTGTTCGCCGGCGAGACGGTGCCGACGCGGTTCAAGCAGGCGGCGGAGTAGCCTTAGAGACCGATTGCCCGTCGAACCGCTTCGGGCTCGCGGTCGATCACTTGCAGCAAAGCACGCGCCGCGCCGGCCGGCCGGCGCCGGTGCTGCTCCCATTCCTGCACCGTCCGAACGCTGACGCCAAACACATGGGCGAATGCTGTCTGCGACATTCTGAGGCGCTTACGCACAACGCTCGGATCGATCGCCTTCAGGGGCTTCACGCGTCGGAACGAAGAGATCTCGCGCGCCGTCAGGACGGGCGCATCCTTGTCGGGCGCAAAAGCAGCGGGGCTATTCAGTCGCGACCGATCTACTCGTGCATGCACAATGCGACCGTTGCTTCTAAGCCGCCCTTCGCGATCAAGCCTGACGCGCTCGATATGCTCGATCTTCGTTGTCATGTGCTCTCCGTGCCGAAATTATCCGGGTGCGACGTCCACGCTTGGTAAACACGACGAAGTAAGTCTGTCCGTCAATTTCGCCTATTGTCTGATAACGCCGTTCACCGTAGTTGCGCCTCAAATCCTCGCGTTCGAGCCTGAAGGGGTCCAAAAACACGAAAGACGCGAAGCGAAAATCGAAGCCGCGATTATTCAGCGTTGCTTCGCTCTTCTCTGGATCCCACTCGAAGTCCACAGCTTTATATACGTCATTGACGTATAACCTTCAAGGTATTGCCGGCTGCTTTGCCAAACCGCAAGCCCGCCTGCTAGGGAAGCGGCCACATGATCCGTAGCCTGTACGATTGGGTGATCCGCCTCGCCGGTCACCGCCGTGCCATTCCCGCCCTGGGCGTGGTCTCGTTCCTGGAAAGCTCGTTCTTTCCCATCCCGCCCGACGTGATGCTGATCCCGATGGTGCTGGCCAATCGCGACAAGGCCTTCCGCATCGCGCTGGTCTGCACCGTTTGCTCCGTGCTCGGCGGGCTGCTGGGTTATGCCATCGGCTACTACTTCTTCGAGACCGTCGGTGCCTGGGTTGTGAAGACCTATGGCCTGCAGGCCGGCCTGGATGCCTTCCGGCACGGCTTCCAGGAACACGGCATCTGGATCATCCTGATCAAGGGCTTGACCCCCATCCCCTACAAGCTGGTGACCATCGCCTCGGGGGCGGCGCATTTCGACCTGTTCACGTTCGTGTGGGCGTCCATCGTGACGCGTGGCCTGCG
This sequence comes from Reyranella sp., assembly GCF_004296935.1. Classification (GTDB taxonomy): domain Bacteria; phylum Pseudomonadota; class Alphaproteobacteria; order Reyranellales; family Reyranellaceae; genus Reyranella. The sequence continues at coordinate 42,431 of NZ_SCVH01000034.1, read as the reverse complement.
CTTCTTTCTCGTGGCAGCCTTGCTGTGGAAATTCGGAGAGCCGATCCGGGCCTTCATCGAGAAGCGCCTGACCCTGCTCACCTGGCTGTTCCTGTTCGCCCTGATCGGCGGCTTCGTCGCCTTCCGCTACCTGTTCTGAGAAAGCTCCATGGCCTCCCCCCACCGCCTCCCCTTGCCCAGCCTGGTCGGTCTTCTGGCGGCGCTCGGCAGCGGTGCACTGCTGGGGGGGGCGCTGTACTTCCAGTACGGCATGGGATTGGCACCCTGCGAGATGTGCCACTGGCAGCGCTGGCCGCACATGGTCGCCGTCGCAACCGGCCTGTTTGCCGCAGCCTCCTTCGCCTGGCCGCGCCTGGCGCTGGTGTTCGCGCTCACGGCGATCACCGCCCTGCTCGTCACCTCGGCCATCGGCGTCTTCCATGTCGGCGTCGAATACCGTTGGTGGGAAGGCCCGCAAACCTGTTCGGGCAACATCCCGCGCGGCCTCTCGACGGAGCAGCTCAAGAAATACCTGTTCGGCGCCAGGATGGTGCGTTGCGACGAGACCGTGTGGTCGCTGTGGGGCCTCTCGATGGCCGGCTGGAATGCGTTCCTGTCCGCGGCCCTTGCCTTCGTGCTGGGCTCGGCCGTCTTCCGCTGGAGCCGCGTGCGCACATGAAGACCGCCCAGAAGACTGCAGAGAACCGCAATCCCGGCGACCCCGACGCCCGCACCTTCGTCGAGCGCACGATCCGTGTCGACCAGGCCGGCGAATTCGGCGCCGTGCGCATCTACGAAGGCCAGCTCGCGGCCCTTCGCTGGACCGGGCGCGGCCATGGCGAGGCCAGCCGCAAGATCGCCGCCATGGCGCGGGCCGAACGCCGCCACAACAAGGAATTCGACCGCCTGCTGGTGGCGCGCCGCGTGCGGCCGACGCTCCTGACGCCACTGTGGAGCGTGGCGGGTTTTGCGCTCGGTGCCGCCACGGCGCTGATGGGCGAGAAGGCCGCGATGGCCTGCACCGTGGCAGTCGAGGAGACGATCGACGAGCACTACGCGGGCCAAGCCGCGGCACTCGGCGACGACGAGGCCGAGCTGCGCGGCACCATAGAAACGTTCCGCGCCGAGGAGATCGAGCACAGGGACGAGGCGCTGGCCGCAGGCGCCGAACAGGCGCCGGCCTACGGGCCGCTGACCGCCGCCATCAAGGCAGGCTCGCGCCTGGCCATCTGGCTGTCGACGCGCGTCTGAGGCACCGAGATTCATTCTGAAGCGAGCGGGCTCCCGCGCCTTCGCGGCTTGTAACCAAGCCGCTGTGAAGGCGCTGCCGCCCGCCAGCACGTATGAACGTGCTTAGTTCTGATCGAGTTCGCTGTCCCAATAGAGAAAGTCGCGCCAGCTCTCGTGCAGGTAGCCGGGCGGGAAGGCGCGGCCGTTTTCCTGCAACAGCTGCGTCGTCGGCTCGGCCGGCGGGCGCTGCAGGTGCATGGCGCTCTCCTGCAGCAGGCGATTGCCCTTGAGCAGGTTGCACGGGCTGCAGGCGGTGACGACGTTGCTCCAGCTCGTGCGGCCGCCGCGCGACTTCGGCACGACATGGTCGAACGTGAGGACGTTGGTGGCGAAGTCGCCACCGCAATACTGGCAATGGAAGCGGTCGCGCAGGAAGACGTTGAACCGCGTGAACGCCGGCCGCCGCGCCGCCGGCACGTATTCCTTCAGCGCAATGACGCTCGGCAGCCGCATCTCGAAGGACGGGCTGTGGATCTTGCGCTCGTATTCGGAGATGACGCTGACCCGGTCGAGGAACACCGCCTTGACGGTGTCCTGCCACGACCAGATAGACAGTGGAAAATACGAAAGAGGCCGAAAATCGGCGTTGAGCACCAGCGCGTGGCAGGACTCAAGGCCCGGCGTCACGGCTAGCCCCGCGGCCGTTGGCAGGGACTACTCGGAAAGTCCATTCGGTCCAACATGGCGCGCATTGTGGCAAAGTTTTTCGGAAACACAATATGTCGGTGGCACGGTCATCGACATGCCATCCAGGCATAATATAGTCGCCACACGCGGGAACCTTCTGGGGGAGCCTATGGACACCACCATCCACACGCAGCCGGCGACGGGATTTCCATTGCCGCCGGCCGACCTCGGGTCCCTGGGCTTTCGCCTGGAGCAGATCGATCGACTGACGGCCTTGATCGAACGACACATCGCCGAGGGTCATTATCCCGGTTGTCAGATCGCGCTCGCCCGCCACGGCAAGCTCGGCCTGTTCAAGAGCTTCGGCAAGGCCGCGACCGAGCCCAAGCCGCGCGCCGCGGCCGATGACACGCTGTGGCTGCTCTATTCCAACACCAAGGTGGTGACCGCCGTCGCCCTGTGGACGCTGGCCGAGCGCGGCCTGTTCTCCTTCTCCGACAGGATCGCCGACCACGTGCCGGAGTTTGCCAAGAACGCCAAGGGCAACATCACCGTGCTGCAGGTGATCACCCATCAGGCGGGCTATCCCAATGCCGTCGTCGGGCCCGATGCCTGGGCCGACCACAAGCGGCTGCGCGAGGTCGTCTGCGACTTCCCGCTCGAATGGTCGCCGGGATCGAAGGTCCATTATCATGGCCAGAGCGCACACTGGACGCTGGGTGTGCTGATCGAGGCGCTGACCGGCAAGGATTTCCGCGACGTCATCCGCGAGACGGTCTGCGACAAGCTGGGACTCGGCCGCGAACTCTATGTCGGCCTGCCGGAAAGCGAATTCGGCCGCGCCGCCGACATGCATGAGCCTCTTCCCGCTGGCGGCGGCTCACGTCCGCTCGCCGACAACAACTCGGCGGCTTGGCGCAAGAGCGGCGCGCCGGGCGCCGGCGGCTACGCCACGGCCCGCGCGATGGTCGCGCTCTACCAGATGATGCTGAACGGCGGCGAGCTTGCCGGCCGGCGCATCGTCTCGCCGCGCCTGCTGCAATACGCCATCCGCAACCACACCGGCGACCGGGTCGACGAGTTCATGGGCATGCCCATGCATCGCGGCCTGGGGCCGCATCTGCGCGGCACGACCGACAATGTCCGTGGCCTCGGCGGCTTCGCCAGCCCGCGCGCCTTCGGCCATGGCGGCGTCGGCACCTCCTACTGCTGGGGCGACCCCGATTCCGGCGTGTCCTTCGCCTACATCACCAACAACCGCATCCCCGATCCCTGGCACAGCAAGCGGCTCGACCAGGTGGCGAATCTGGTGCACGCGGCCATTCTCTAGAGCGACCCTCTAGCGACCGAGACGTTCGCGGGCGCCGGCCTCGGAGCCGAGCGAGGCGGCGGCGAGCGCGAGGGCCGCCACCGACAGGACCATGACCGCCGTATAGCCGCCGGTCAGGTCGTGCAATACGCCGCCGATCCAGGCGCCGAGGAAGCCACCCAGGCCCATGCCAATGCCGATCAGGCCGTAGATGCGGCCGAAGTGGGCGCCGCGGTAGCGCAGCGTCGCCAGCGTGGAGATCATCGGGCCGCGCGAGCCCATGCTGCCGCCGAACAGCAGCACGTAGAGCCAGAGCCAGGGATCGTCCTGAGGCCCGTCGACCAGCGCCAGCGCACCAACTCCGGCGATCGAGCAGGCATAGGCGAGCAGCGCCGCGAGGCGCCGGCCGCCACGGTCGGCGAGCCAGCTGAAGCCGACCATGCCGAGCGGCGTCAGCAGGCCTGCGACGGCGAGCGCGCGGGCGGCATAGGGCCCGTCGATGCCGCGCTCCAGCAGATAGACCATCGTCTGCGGCACCAACGAGAAGATACCGACCGACGTGAGGGCAAACGACGAGGTGAGCGCCCAGAAAGGCCACGCCCGCACCGCCTCGCCGACGGTCGGGCCGCGGTCGGCCGCCGCGCGCTGCGGCGCCAGGCCCGGCGCGCCGCGTTCGATCCGCGCCCACGGCAGGAAAACCAGCAGCGGGATGAACAGCGCGCTCATGACGGCGAAGACGATGTAGGCGTGGCGCCAGCCTTCCGTCGTGATCAGATGCTGCGCCAGCGGGAACATCCCCATGGCGCCCACGCCCGAGGCCGACCAGGCGACGCCCAGTGCAACGCCCAGCCGCCTGGCCGGAAACCAGCGGCCGAGCAGTGAGGAGCTCAGCACGCCGGAGAGCGAGGCGCCGGCGAAACCCATCACGACGCCGAGGCCGAGATAGAGATGCCAGAGCTCGGTCGCCTGCGAGGCGCTGGCCGTGGCGAGCGTCGCTGCCGTCACGCCGACGATCGTAAGCGTGCGCAGGCCGAAGCGATCGACGATCCATCCGGCGATCGGTGCCGCGATGCCGCCGACCAGCAGGGCGAAACTGTAGATCAGGGTGACCGAGCCGCGGTGGGCATCGAAGGCCTGCTGCAGGGCCGGCACGAACACCACGAAAGTGTCGCTGATCGACCGACTCGCGACGCCCAGGGCAAAACACAGCGCCACCAGCGCCCAAGGCATGATCGATCCCATCGACCCAACCTCGACGAGCGCCCGCCCCGACGCAAGCCGCCCGACGGGCCGGCAGGCTTGCATTCTCCGCATGTGCGCGCCACGTTCCGCGCCGCGGAGGAAGCACGTGGACGACACGCTCATCACCGAAACACTCATCATCGAACCCGGCTTCAACGGCCCGCGCCTGTCGGGCAACGGCGGCTATGTCGGCGGCGTGCTGGCCGGCCGGTTTACGCGGGCCTTCGGCGGCGACGGTGCCGTCGAGATCACGTTGCGGGCGCCGATCCCGATCGACACGCCGCTCCAGGTGAGCCGCGACGGCGACGCGCTGTTGCTCCACGACGGCGAGACGCTGCTCTGCGAGGCGCGCGCCGGCTCGGTCGATCATCTGGAACCGCCGCCGCCGCCCGCCGACTGGGCAGACGTCATGCGCCGCGGCGAAGAAGGTGGAAGTCCCGAGGACAGCGACTTCCACTGGTGTCTCGTGTGCGGTCGCGGCCGTGCTGTCGGCGATGGGCTGCGGGTGCTCGGCACGCATGGCCCTGGTCCTGGCCGCTCGCTCTCCTGCTACCTGCCCCATGCCGCGCATGCCGACGCGGCGGGACGCATCGGGCCGGAGTATCTCTGGGGCACCCTCGATTGTCCCGGCGCCTGGGCAGCCCAGGATCCCGACGACTGGCGGCCGGCGCTGACCGGTCGCATGACGGCCAAGGTGCTGGATCGGCCCAGGGTCGGCGAACGCTGCGCCGTGGTCGGCTGGCGCATCGGCGCCGAGGGCCGCAAGCTCTACTCAGGCACGGCACTCTATACGGAGCAGGGCCGTCTCTGTGCGATCGGCCACTGCACCTGGATCGTGCTCAAGAGCTAGCGCGAAGCTAGCGGTCGCGCACGAAGATGGTCGAGGACTCGTCGGTGTAGGCCTGCCGCCAGCCCGGCAGCCGGGCGAGCAGTTTGTTGGCCGGCTGGTTCCTGGGAAACAGCGTCCACTCGATCGCATGGCGTTCGAGCATCTGCTCCAGGGACTCCTCGCCGCGCAGGTTCACCACGTCGGCGAAGCGCCTGATGAACTCGCCGCCATAGAGTTCGCCACGGCCGTCGATGAAGGTGGGCACACCGGCCCGGATCAGGTAGCCGCCGTAATTGTAGTGGTTGAGCACATGGCCCTTGAGACCGGCCTCGCTGGCATAATCGAGCGCCGCCTGCGGCATCGTCGACGGTGGCGGCGTGACGCCGCCCAGCTTGACCAGGCCGGCGGCATAGAGCGCGACCGCCGCGAAGCAGAGCGCCAAGGCGGCGTGGCCCGCGGGACGGGCGAGCGCCCGCATCCGCTGGACGAGAAGGCTTCCGCCCGTCGCGTCGGGATCGGGCCGCAGCGACGGCCATTGCCGTGCCAGCGGCGGCGCCACGACGAGCGGCAGCAACATCGCCAGCAGCTCGGCGTTGCGGGCGTAGCGCAGATAGAGATGGACCAGGCCGATCACGATCAGCAGGCGCACCAGCGGCAACTTGAGTCCGCGCGAGAGCGCGGCATAGAGCGCCACCAGCAGGATCAGCTCCTGCATCGGCTGGCTCTGGAAATCGGGCGACTTCCATTCCGAGATCATGCCCAGCGTCTCGCCGAGACCGAAGATGCGCAATGTCACCAGGATCGATTCGGGGCCGTAGGGCGTGATGCAGGCCACCAGCCCCGAGGCCACGCCGAACTTCGCCCAGGCGACGAACAGCGCCTTGCGCTCCACCGCATCGCGCGCACCGACCACGGCGTCGAGCGCGAAGGCGCCGCACAGCACCAGGCCCAGGGTGAAGCCGCCATGCAGGTTGGCCCACAGCAGCATCGCCAGCAGCAGCAGCGGCTCGGGCGCGCGGCGTTGCTCGACCGCGCGGACGAGGCCGGCCACCCACCACAGCATGACGGGGAACGCGAGCAGGTGCGGCCGCGCCAGAAAATGCGGCGCCGTCATCACGATGGCCGCGAGCGTGAACAGGGCCGCGGGCAAAGGCGTGAGGTCGCGCAGCAGGAGGCGCAGCAGCAGCGCGAAGCTCACGCCGATGGCCGCCGCCGACAGGACGGTCACGCCGCCCCAGCCGCCGATGTTGAAGGCCAGCGCCATCAGGAGCTGCGACAGCCACTCCTTGGCGATCCACGGCTGGCCGGCGAAGGTGAAGGAGAAGGTGTCGACGGTCGGCACGGTCCCATGGGCCAGCATCCAGTTGCCGACCGCGATGTGCCAGTGACTGTCGGGATCGCCGAGCAGCGGCAGGCCCTCGGCGTTGGCGAGAAAGACGAACAGCACCATCCCGAGCGCGAGCGGCCAGGACAACGCCCAGGCCGAGCGTGGCTTCAGCGCCGCGAGGGCGCCGTCGTGAAAGTCGCGGGAAACCGAGAGGCCGGAAGTGACGGCCATGAAGAGGCTCCGAAATCAATATAAGAAAGATATATAATCTATTGATATACAATATTTTTTAGCATTGTACCAGTAGGATGCCCGATCGGTTATACGAGTCGGGATGCAGGCTGCGCCCCTCCTCAAGGACCTCGTGCTGGTTGGCGGCGGCCATGCCCATGTCCATGTGCTGAAAAGCTTCGGCATGACGCCGATGCCCGGGGTCCGCCTGACCCTGATCGGCCGGGACATCGAGACGCCCTACTCCGGCATGATCCCGGGCTTCGTCGCCGGCCACTATTCCTTCGACGAATGCCACATCGATCTTGCCCGGCTCGCGGCCTGGACCGGCGCGCGCCTGATCCAGGCCGAGGCCATCGGCCTCGATCGCGCCAACCGCCGGGTGCTGCTGAAGGACCGCCCGCCGGTCTCCTACGACCTGCTGTCGATCGACGTCGGCGCGGCCCCCAGCCTCGACGCCATTCCCGGCGCCGCCGAACACGCAACGCCGGTGAAGCCCATCGCGGAGCTCGGCCGGCGCTGGCTTGCCTTCGTCGAGCGCATGAAAGACCGGCGTGCGCCGCTCCGTATCGTCGTGATCGGTGGCGGTGCCGGCGGCGTCGAGCTGGCGCTGGCGATCGATCATCGCCTGCGCCAGATCGCGCGCGAGGCCGCAATCAGCGTCACCCTCGTCACGCGCGGCGACATCCTGGCCGGCAATGCCACCTCGGCGCAGAAGGCGATGCGCAGGATCCTGGCCGCACGCGGCATCCGGCTGCTCGAGAAGTCATCGACGACGGCGATCGAGCGCGGCGTGGTCCATCTCGAGGGCGGCGAGCGGCTGGAGGTCGACGATGTCTTCGTCGTCACCGAGGCCAGTGCCTCGCCGTGGTTCACCGGGACCGGCCTCGCGCTCGACGGCCGCGGCTTTTTCGCCGTCGACGACACATTGCGCACGACCGGCGACGAAAACATCTTCGCGGTCGGCGATTGCGCCACCGTGTTGGCCCATCCCCGCCCCAAGGCCGGCGTGTTCGCGGTCCGCCAGGGCCCGCCTCTCGCGAAGAACCTGCGACGCGCGCTGCTCGGCCAGGAACCGGAGCCGTTCACGCCGCAACGCCGGTATCTCTCGATCATCGGCACCGGCGACGGCCGCGCGCTGGCGACCCGCGGCGCCTGGTCGGTCGAAGGTGCGTGGGTCTGGCGGTGGAAGGACCATATCGACCGCAAGTGGATGCGCATGTATCGCGAGCCGCCGGCCAAGCCGATGGACATGGGCGCACGCGCGGCACCGCCCGACCCGGCGCTGGCCGATGTCGAGGCCAGGCGCCTGCTGGCCGACATCGGCATGCGCTGCGGCGGCTGTGGCGCCAAGGTCGGCGCCGGAGTCCTGACCCGCGTGCTGGCCCGCCTCGGCCCCTCGCCCGGATCAAGCGTCACGATCGGTCTCGACGCACCCGACGACGCCGCGATGATCGAAGTGCCGGCGGGAAAAGCGCTGGTCCAGTCGGTCGACTTCTTCCGTACCTTCATCGACGATCCCTTCGTCTTCGGCGAAGTGGCGGCGGTCCACGCGCTGGGCGACGTCTGGGCGATGGGCGCGAAACCTCACAGCGCGCTGGCCTTGGCGGTCGTCCCCGCCGCCGCCGAACGGCTGATGGAGGAGGATCTCTTCCAGATGCTGTCGGGTGCACGCCGCATCCTCGACCATGCGGGCTCAGCCCTGATCGGCGGTCATTCCGGCGAAGGCCCTGAAGCGGCGCTGGGTTTTTCGGTGAACGGCCTGGTCGACCCGGCCCGCGCCTTGCGCAAGGGCGGCTTGAAGCCGGGCGACAGGCTCGTGCTCACCAAGCCGCTCGGCACCGGCGTGATCTTCGCCGCCGCCATGCGCGGGCGCGCGCGCGGCACCTGGATCGCGGCGGCGCTGGCCTCGATGCGCCAGCCCTCGTCCGCCGCCGCCGACGCCCTGGTCGCGGCCGGCGCCCATGCCTGCACCGACGTCACCGGCTTCGGCCTCGCCGGCCATCTCGCCGAGATGATTCGGGCCACCGGCCGCGGCGACGAGGTCTCGGTCGATCTCCATCTCGATGCCCTGCCCGCCCTCGATGGCGCCGTCGAGCTCTTCGCCCAGGGCTTCGCCAGCTCACTGCAACCGGAAAACCTGCGCGCCCGCCACCTGATCGAGGGCATGGCCGCGCATGCGGGTCATCCCAAGCTGCCGCTGCTGTTCGACCCCCAGACCGCGGGTGGACTCCTGGCGGCAGTGCCGGCCGAAATGGCCGATCGCATCGACGGCGTCGTCATCGGCGAGGTGCAGGTGCGCTCCGAAGGCCGTTCGTTCATTCATCTCGCATAAGCCTGGAGTTCGATATGGCGCACGCAAGAGCAAGCATCGGTACGGTGAACTACGCCACGGCGATTGCGACCGGGCATCACAAGCTCACTGTCGACGAGGGCCCCGAACTGGGCGGCAAGGACACCGGCCCCGCCCCCTACGACCTGCTGACTTCGGCGCTGGGTGCCTGCACGGTGATCACGCTCCGCATGTATGCCGAGCGCAAGCAATGGCCGGTGACGGCCGTGCATGCGGATATCCACTTCGTCCGCGAAGGCGACAAGCAACGCATCGATCGCGTGCTCACCATCGAGGGCGCCGTCGACGATGCGCAGAAGAAGCGCATGGCCGACATCGCCGAGCGCACGCCCGTCACCCTCACACTGAAGGGCGGGCTCGAAATCAGGACGACGTTGGCCTAGCGCTTACGCTTCTTCCATTCCTCGTAGTCGCGCTTGGCCTCCTCGCCCGCCACCGGGAACAGGCCCTTGAGCGAGCGCCCCTTCGCCACTTCGAGCTCGGCCCAGCTCTCGTACTCGTAGTTCTTCATCGCCTCCTCGGCCACCGCCTCGACGACGTCGGGCGGGATCACCAGCACGGCATCGCGGTCGCCGACGACGATGTCGCCGGGATAGACGGCAACGCCGCCGCAGGAGATCGGCAGCTGCAGGTCGATCGGCCGGTGTACGATCGGCGACGGCGGCGACGAGGGCCGACGGTGATAGGCCGGCAGGCCGGTCTTGAAGACGCCGTCGGTGTCGCGAAAGCCACCGTCGGTCACGATGCCGGCGGCGCCGCGCGCTTTCAGCCGGCCGATATAGAGGTCACCCGCCGAGGCAGCGCGCGAATCGCCGCGTGAATCGATCATCAGCACGTGCCCCGGCGGACATTCCTCCATCGCCTGCGGCTGGACCATGCTGCGGTTGGTCGAGGTGGGGCCATCCTTGTCTTCACGCGAGGGGATGAAGCGCATGGTGAAAGCGATGCCGACCATGCGCGGCTGCTCCGGGCGCATCGGCCAGACATCGTAGAGCGTCATGCTGCGCAAGCCGCGCCGGTTCAGGACGCCGGTCAGGGTCGAGGTGCCGACGCGGGCCAGCGCATCGCGCAGTTCGGGTGTGAGGACGGCCATTCAATCTCTCCCTCGGATTCATTCGCGACGGCAACGTTAGCGAACCAAGTTCGCTTTCGCACGCCCGACCCGTCATAATTGCCCGATGAAAATCGAAATTCTCTGCACCGGCGACGAAATCCTGACCGGCAAGACCGTCAATACCAATTACAGCCACATCGCCCGGCGCCTGGCCGATACCGGCCTCGACGTGCACTGGGGCACTACCGTCGGCGACGACCGCGCGAGCTTGCTGCAGGCGTTCCGCCAGGCCGGGGATCGGGCCGACGCGGTGATCGTGAACGGCGGCCTCGGACCCACAGTCGACGACCTCTCCCAGGAAGTGGCTGCCGAGGCATGCGGCGTGCCGCTGGTGCTGAGCGACTACTGGATGGAACGCATGACCCAGTCCTACGCCCGGCGTGGGCGGGTGATGCCAGCCAACAACAAGAAGCAGGCGATGTTGCCGGCCAACGCCGAGTTCATCGACAACCCGATCGGCACCGCCTGCGGCTTTGCCGTCACCATCGGCCGCGCCCGCTTCCTGTTCACCCCGGGTGTGCCGCGCGAGATGCGCCGCATGCTGGACGAGCAGGTGATCCCGCGCCTGCTGGCGCTGGGCGGCATCCGGGGCGTGACGAAACTCAAGCGCTTCCACACTTTCGGCATCGGCGAGTCACGGGCGGACGAGATGTTGAGCGGTATCGAGGCCTTCAAGCAGGAAGGCGGCATCAAGCTCGGCTTCCAGGCGCACTATCCGCAGCTCGAGACCAAGCTCGCGGTGCGCGGCGCCGACGAGGCCGACCTGCAACGGCAGCTCGCTCCCGTCGAGGCCGAGGTGCGCAAGCGGCTGGGCAACTTCATCATTGCCGAGGACGAGCAGACGCTCGAGGGCGTGATCATGGGCAAGCTGCGCGAGGCCGGGCAGACACTCAGCATCGTGGAGAGTTTCACCGGCGGCAACATCGCCGCCCGTCTCGCGCCGTTGGTGGGCGCCGAGGCGGTGTTCAAGCGGGGCGTCATCACTCGCGAAGTGTCCGGCGAGACATCGCCCGAAGACGCCGCAGCGAGCGCGGCCAACCTCAAGGCGGAGAGCGGCTCCAGCCATGCACTGGCGGTCCTCATGCAACTCGACGAAGGCGCCGACCGGCCGGAATTCGGCGCCACCATCTGCATCGGCATCGCCGACGACAGAGGCCGCGTCTCACGCCAAGCCCGCCTGATCGGCGGTCGCGACTGGGTTCGCGTCGGCGCGGCGGAACTCGGCCTGGATTGCCTGCGCCGTCACCTGCTGGGACTGCCGGTCGACGAGCGCATCGATTTTGAAAGACGCGATCCCCCGCCTAGCGCGTAAAAGTCACCGCCTCGGCGTTGGTCCGCTGCTCCCAGTGATGGCGTTCCAGCTCCGGGTCGAGATGCTCCTCGGCCGGCACGCCGAGGCAGAGATAGGCCACCAGACTCCAGCCTTGTGGCACCTCGAGCACGCGCGTCACCGCGACGGGATCCAGAATCGAGACCCAGCCCATGCCGATCCCGTCGGCGCGCGCGGCAAGCCACAAGGTCTGGATCGCGGCGACCACCGAGTAATGCAGCGTTTCCGGCATGGTCTGCTGGCCAAGCCCGCTGCCGGTGTGGGTGCTGTCGTCTGAGAACACCGCGAGATGGACCGGCGCCTCCTTCAGCCCGGCGAGCTTCAGCCCGGCATAGATCGCCTGCTTCTCGCCAGCATAACCGGCAAGCGCCTTCTCGTTGGCTTCGGTGAAGCTCGCCACGACTGCTGCACGCCGATCGGGCGAAATCACGTGGACGAAGCGCCAGGGCTGGCTGAGACCGACCGACGGCGCATGGCTCGCGACCTCGAGCAGCGCGTCGATGCGCGCCGGCTCGACGGGATCGGGCCTGAAGCGCCGCACGTCGCGCCGCCACAGGACGAGGTCCCGGAACCGGGCACGGAATGCCGCGTCGAAGGTCGGGGTCATGTCTGCTTCCTGTCGATGGCATGAAAGAAGGTGCCGCTCACCGAGCCGCGCCGCGCACCGCCCTCGGACATCGATGCTCCCGCGGCATCGCGGCACGCGACCAGCGGATCGTCGCCGGCCGCGAGGGTGCTGGCATAGTGAAACTCGTGCCCCATGATCTCCACACCGGCCGATCCCAGCGAACAGTCGGCCAGTAGGCGCGCGCGACGGTAGCCGAGATGGAGGCTGCGCTTGGCGAACGACGTCTCAAGTCTCAGCAGGCCCGCCATCGAATGGGGCACGCCGCGCGCATCCTCGATGCCGCGGCCCAGCACCATGTAGCCGCCGCACTCGCCATGGATCGGCACCGACCGGCCGGCGAGCGCGCGCAGACCGCCGTGAAACCGTTGCGCGGCCGCCAGCACGCCGGCGTGAAGCTCGGGGTAGCCGCCCGGCAGCCACACGGCGTCGGCGCCCGGATCCGGTGCCTGATCGGCGAGCGGCGAGAAAGGAACGATCTCGGCGCCGGCCGAGCGCCAGCGATCGAGCAGGTGCGGATACATGAAGGAGAAGGCCTGGTCCTGCGCGAGCGCGATTCTCTGGCCGGGAGGCTTCAGGCCGGATGCGACACCGGTCGAAGGCCGCAGCACCGCGGACCGTGCAGCCTGGCGAATGGCGTCGAGATCGACGGCGTTTTCGATCGCATCGGCGAAGCTGTCGAGACGGCGCTCGATGTCGGCCGTTTCACCGGCCTGCACCAACCCTAGATGGCGTTCAGGGAGCGCCAGTTGATCATCGCTGGCGATGGCGCCGAACACTTTCAGGCCGATCCGGTCGAAGGCCGGCGCGATCAGGGCGAGATGCCGGGTGCTGGAAACCCGGTTGAGGATGACGCCGGCGACGCCGACATCGTTGCGATAGTGGGCGCAGCCCGCGGCGACGGCGGCGGCGGTCTCGGTCTGTCCCGAGACATCGAGCACCAGCAGCACCGGCCAGCCGAACAGCGCCGCCAGGTCGGCCGTTGCGCCGCGCGCCGTCTGGCCCGGATCGGCGACGCCGTCGAACAGGCCCATGACGCCTTCAACGACGGTCACGTCAGCAGCAAGGGAATGGCGCGCGACGAGTTCGGAGAGGGTGCCCTCGGCCATCGCCCAGGTGTCGAGGTTGTAACTCGGCCGACCTGCCGCCACGGCATGAAACGCCGGATCGATATAGTCGGGACCGCACTTGAACGGCTGCACGAAAAGCCCGCGGCGGCGGAGCGCGCGCATCAGGCCGAGGGTCACAGTGGTCTTGCCGGCGCCCGAGCGCGGCGCCGCCACGACCAGGCCGCCCGGACCAACAGACTGGTTCATTGCCAGCCGACCATCGACGACAACAGGCCTTGCCTCAGGCCAGCGATCTTGCCGATGACCACGATGGCCGGTGCGCCGACCCCTTCACGGTGGGCGTCGTCGGCGAGATTCGCCAGGCTGCTCTCGACGACGCGCTCCTCCGCCGTACTCGCGCCCTGGATGATGGCCGCCGGCGTGTCCGAGGCCATCCCGCCCCGCGCCAGCGCCGCGGTGATGTCGGCGAGCTGCGCCATCGGCATATAAAGGATGATCGGCTGACCTACCTTGGCCAGTGCCTCCCAATCCGCCGCCGACTTTCCATCTTGCGCGCGATGGCCGGCGGCCAGGATCACCGCATGATTGGTGTCACGCGACGTGGCCGGAATGCCGGCCAGTGCAGCGGCGGCGAGACCGGAGGTGATGCCGGGAATGATGCGAAAGCGAATGCCGGCCTCGGTGAGCGCCGCGGCCTCGTCCCAGCCACGGCCGAACACGAACGGATCGCCGCCCTTCAGGCGCAGGACACGCCGTCCTGCCCGCGCGCGGTCGATCAGGATCGTGTTGATATCGCGCTGCTGCGGCGAGGGTCGGCCGCCACGCTTGCCGGCAAAAATTCGCTCGGCGCCCTTGTCCGCCAACTCCAGGACGCGCGGATCGACCAGGGCATCGTGCACGATGGTGTCGGCGTTCGACACGGCATGCAGCGCCAGCATGGTAAGCAGTCGCGGATCGCCAGGCCCGGCACCCGCCAGCCAGACTTCGCCCGATGGAAAATCAGGCAGCGCGGGAAAATTCTCGGGAAGCTTCACGTGCCCCTGCCCCGGAAGCGGCGCTGGTAGCCCGCGTCGTAGAGCGCGCTGTCGCGGAACGTGCGCGCGCCCAGCACTTTGCCGACCAGGATAAGGGCCGTCCGCTCGATCGGAGTCTTTGCGATCTCGGCCGCGATCGTGCCCAGCGTCGCGCGGATGATCCGCTGATCGGGCCAACTCGCACGATAGACAACGGCGACAGGGCAGTCTGCACCGTAGTGTGGCATGAGCGCGGCCACGACCTTGTCGATGGCGTGGATCGACAGATGGATGGCGAGCGTAGCCCCGGTGGCGGCATACGCCTCGAGCGTTTCTCCGGGCGGCATCGCCGAGGCCCGTCCGGAGGTTCTAGTCAACACCACGGTCTGCGCCAGTTCGGGCAGGGTCAGTTCCTGGCCGAGCGCGGCGGCGGCGGCGGCGAAGGCCGGTACGCCGGGCGTGATGGTGTAGGCAATACCGACCGCATCGAGACGGCGAAGCTGTTCGCCCAGCGCACTCCAGACCGAGAGATCGCCCGAATGGAGCCGGGCGACGTCTTGTCCGGCGTCGGTCGCGCATTGGCATTCGGCCACGATCTCGTCGAGCGACATCGGCGCAGTATCGACGATGCGCGCGCCCGGCGGGCAATGATCGAGCAGCGCTTTCGGCACCAGCGAGCCGGCATAGAGGCAGACCGGCGCGCGCGCGATGATGTCCCGACCACGGACCGTGATCAGGTCGGCAGCGCCCGGTCCCGCGCCGATGAAGTGAACCGTCATCGACCTTCTCCAATCGCGATGGCACAGGTCGCTCTTTCAGTGGCGACCCGCGTGCCCATCAATCGCGCATCGCGCCCCGCCGCAGCAAGCGCCGACGCCTCGGCAATCGACGGCACACCCTTCGTCGCCAGCACGATGAGGGACTGTGTGAGGACCTGTCCCGCCACACGATCGAGGTCCGACAAGGTGCAGCCGACCAGCTTCACCGACAGCAGGCGCGCTGCCTCGACCAGGCCAGGCTCGGTGGCCTTCCCGGACTCGGTGGCGATGACGTCGAGGCGCTCTGGCGCCAGCCTGAACAGGCCGAGCGCCAACCGCACCGCGCGCTCGATCTCCCCGGCCGATGTGTCGCGCCGGAATCCGACACCCGCGACGATCATGGCTTCCTCGCACGCCATTGGGTGACGGGCGTGCCCGATCTCCACGCAAACATCGTCCCGATGCGATGCGCCCTGGAAGCCTGCAGGCGCACCAGCTCGCCGCCGTGACGCTGGAAGGCTTCGATCAACCGGGCTTCCGAGTCGATCGACACGGTATTGGCGACCAGGCGGCCGCCCGGCTTCAGGGCCGACCATGCCGCGTCCAGCACGCCGGGATCGGACAGGCCGCCGCCGATGAACACGGCATCCGGTCGCGGCAGGTTGGCAAAACCCTCTGGCGCCCGCGACTGCACGATCTGTAAATCTGGTGTGCCGAGTGCGGCGGCATTGCGCGCCGCCCGCGCCGCGCGGTCGGGGCGTTCCTCGAAGCCGATGGCCCTGAGCGACGGATGGCGCAGCAACCATTCGATGGAAATCGAGCCCGCGCCCAGCCCGATGTCCCACAAGAGTTCGCCCTGCCGCGGCGCCAGCGCCGAGAGCGTGACGGCGCGCACCTCGCGCTTGGTGAGCTGGCCGTCGTTCTCGAACAGATCGTCGTCGAGGCCCGGCGCGAGCGGGAGAACGGTCGCTTCGGGCGAGGCTGCGACTTCCAGTGCGATGGTGTTGAGAGCCGCTACATCGACCAGATCGAATTCCGATGCCGTCGTAGTGCGTACACGCTCGCGCGGACCGGCCATGTTCTCGAGCACGACGATCTTCGATTGGCCCATGCCGCGCGCGACGAGGAGGTGCGCAAGCTTGGCCGCTGTCTCGCCATCCCAAGCCAATGCCAGAATCCGCGCCCCAGGCTGCAGGTAGCGTACGATTCCCTCAAGCGCGCGACCGTGCAGGCTGACGATCGACACATACTGCAACGACCACCCAAGACGGCCCGCCGCCAGGCTGAAGGCCGAGGGTTGCGGCAGGCAGAGCGTTTCCGCCGCGGGAACCTGCTCCAGCAGCATCGTGCCGGCGCCGTAGTGAAACGGATCGCCGCTTGCCAGCACCACGACCGGCCGGCCGCGGTGCTTGCGGATCTCCGGCAAGGCGCCGGCAATCGGGCTCGGCCAGGCGAGCCGGCGGCCACGGATCAGATCACCCGCCAGATCGAGGTGGCGCTTGCCCCCAACAACGAGTTCCGCGGAAGAGATCAGCCGCTGCGCCAGCGGCGACAGGCCAACAATACCGTCCTCGCCGATGCCGATGATGGACAGCCAGCGTGTCGCCGTGCAGTTTGCGGCCTCACTTGTCATGGGTTGGTCCCGCAATGCGCGTCCTCGTTCTTGGCGGCACCACTGAAGCCTCGGCGTTGGCGAAACTGCTGGCCGGCGACGCGCGTTTCAACGCCACCCTGTCGCTGGCTGGCAGAACCTCCAATCCCAAGGCCCAGCCGCTCGGTACGCGCGTCGGCGGCTTCGGCGGCGTCGAGGGACTCATCCATTGGCTGCGCGACGAGAAGATCGACGCCGTGGTCGATGCCACGCACCCCTACGCCGCGCGGATGTCCGCCAACGCCGTCGCTGCCTGCGCGCAGACGGACGTTCCGCTGGGCTCCATCGTGCGTCCGCCCTGGCAGCGACATGAAGACGACAGCTGGCGGATTGTGCCCAACGCCGAGGCCGCGGTGGCGGCGCTCGGAAAGACGCCGCTTCGGGTCTTTCTCAGTCTCGGCCGCCAGGACCTTCACGCCTTCGCGTCGGCGCCCCAGCATCGCTACCTCGCTCGCACCATCGAAGCTCCCGAACAGGCGGCCCTGCCGCCCAACATCAGGATCCTGCAGGCGCGCGGGCCGTTTGATCATGACTCCGAGGCGAAACTTCTTTCCGACGAGGAGATCGACGTCATCGTCTCGAAGAACTCCGGCGGCAACGCCACCTACGCCAAAATCGAGGCCGCTCGCGAACTCGACCTGCCGGTCATCATGATCGCACGGCCCGACAAGCCAGCCGGCCATATCCTGGGCAGTCCCGAGGCGGCGGTTGCCTGGCTTCACGACCGCGTTCCCGGCTCGCCGCGCGGCGTATAAATCCAGCGTCCGATCTGCCGCGTGGCGCTGGCGCCCACGATCACCAGAGTGCGCATGTCGGCCAACGCGCCGTCAGCAGCGGCAAGCGTCGTCGTCACGACCTTCGCATCCGGCGTACCCGCCGCGCGAACGAACAGCACCGGTGTCCCGGCCGCCTTGATCGCTCTCAGGAGGTCGAACGCCTGTCCCAGTTGATGCGGCCGCGCCTTCGACGCCGGATTATAAAGAGCGATCACGAAATCGCCTTCGGCCGCCGCCTTCAGGCGCCGCTCGACCGTGGTCCAGGCCTTCAGATTGTCGGAGAGCGAGATAGCGCAGAAATCGCCACCTAGCGGCGCCCCAACTTCAGCCGCCGCCGCCAACATCGCGGTGACGCCGGGCTCGACCCGGATGTCGAGCGTCCGCCACCCCGGTTCCCCAGCTTCGATCGCCTCGAAGACAGCCGACGCCATGGCGAACACGCCGGGATCACCACCCGACACCACGACGACTTGCCGGCCTGACGCCGCCAGCGACAATGCATGCCTGGCCCGGTCCAGCTCGACGCGATTGTCCGAGGCATGCCGGCACTGATCGGTTCGCGTCACCGGAATGCGATCGAGATAGGGGCCGTATCCCACGAGGTCCGTCGCTCTTTCGAGCGCCGCCGCCGTCGCCGGAGTCATGAG
Organism: Reyranella sp.; assembly: GCF_004296935.1. Classification (GTDB taxonomy): domain Bacteria; phylum Pseudomonadota; class Alphaproteobacteria; order Reyranellales; family Reyranellaceae; genus Reyranella. The sequence goes on along the minus strand of NZ_SCVH01000034.1, from coordinate 24,260 downwards.
GTCGGCCTTGCCGGGCCCCGTTCCCACCACGATGAGGGAGCCGGTCATAGCCGCCTCCCCTGGCCGGGAATCAGCACCATCGCGAAATAGGCACCGGTGACGTCGCGGCAATCGGCAAGCGGCAGCACGCGTTCGTTGTCCATCGTCCCGCGCTCGACATAAACAGCGCGCGACAGCAGACCAGCGGCTTCGACGGCACGGCGCACTTTGCCGAGATTGCGGCCGACCTTCATGATCACTGCCGCGTCAGTCTGGCGCAGGTGGTCGACGAGCTGCTGCTCCTCGAGCGTTCCTGGCAGTACAGAAAGCGTGTCGTTGCCCCAGGTGATCGGCACGTTGGCGCGCGTCCAGCAGCCCGACATGCCGGTGACACCGGGCACAACCTCGACCGGAAAGTCCACCTCGAGCCGGCGCCACATGTGCATGAACGAGCCATAGAAGAAGGGATCGCCCTCGGCCAGGAGGCCGACGGATTTTCCCTCGCGCAGCAGTTTCGCGAGCGCATCCGATGTCTGGCGGTAGAAATCGCCGATCTGACGCTGATACTCGGGGCTCTCAGCCGGGATCTCGTCGGTCACCGGATACTCGCAACGGAGTTCCGCTCGCCCAGTCGTCATCAGCGCATCGACGATCCGCCGTGCGTTGCCCTGATGGCCGCGTTTGGCGAAGTAGGCGATCACATCGACGGCCTTCACCAGCGCGGCAGCGCGCAGTGTCAGATAGCGCGCATCGCCCGGCCCCACGCCTATGCCATAGAGCGTTCCACCGAGCGCCGATCCGCCGAGAGCATCGAGGCTCGTCATTCCACCTCGCTTGCCAGCGCATTGACGGCGGCCACCGCCATCGCGCTGCCGCCCCTGCGGCCGCGCACGATCAGGAACGGCACGCGGCCATCGGCAGCCAGCGCGTCCTTGGATTCGAGCGCGCCGACGAAGCCCACGGGAAGGCCGATCACCGCCGCTGGCGGCGGGGCACCGGCATCAAGCATCTCGAGCAGATGGAACAGTGCCGTGGGCGCATTGCCGATGGCGACGACGGCGCCAGCGAGTTTGTCGTGCCACAACTCCAAGGCAGCGGCGCTGCGCGTGTTGCCGAGTTTGCGGGCAAGGTCCGGGACAGAGGGGTCGTCGAGCGTACAGATGACGTCATTGCGGGCAGGCAGCCGGGCGCGCGTGATGCCATTCGCAACCATCTTCGAATCGCAGAGGATTGGCGCACCAGCGACAAGTGCCCAGCGCGCATTGTCGGCGAAGGTCGGCGACACCACGATGTCGCGGGCGATTTCGGTCATGCCGCAGGCATGGATGATTCGCACCGCCACCCGTTCCTCGGCTGGCGTGAAGCGTCCAAGCGCGGCCTCGGCGCGAATGATGCCGAAGGACTGGCGGTAGATCTCTGCGCCGTCACGCACGTAGGTGCGTTGCTCAGACATGGAACAGGGTTCCCGCCTCTTCCACCGCGACGGTGCGCTCCGGCGCGTCGCGCGTGGTGCCCTGGCGGACCACCTGGTAGTGGCCTTGCTCTCCTACCAGTACGAGATCGGCCGGCGTGGAGCGTGCGCATCCCTTGGCGCAGCCTGAGACATGAAGCGTTCCGGCAAAACCCAGGGCGGCAAACCGGCGTGCGTCGCGGCGCGCATCGACGCTGCTCGAACGACAATCCGGCGCACCCGGGCAGGCGTCGATCCGGAGGATCGGATCGTTCGCCTCGACGATAAGGCCGATATCGCGTGCCGCCTCAACGACACGGTGCGCCGCTGCAATGTCGCGTGCCCCGACATAGAGCGAACGCCACGGCGAGGGGCGAATGTCGGTTGCCCCGGCGTCCTCGACAACGGCCAACAGACTGCGGAGCTGATGCGCTTCGAGGCGGCCAAAGGCTGCCGCAATGCCCACGGCGGTTCGGCCGGCACCGAGAGGGATCATGCCGAGGGGCCGATCCCGATCGACCGGCAGATCGCCGTCGAGGGGACCGAGCAAGGGCGCCAGCACCGAGCGAACGTGTGCGAGGCCCTCATCGCCGAGGTCGCGCAGGCGTCGCTGCTCGCGGCGGACGCCGAGAAAAACGCGCGCTGCCATCAGCGCCGTCTTCGCCGCGGCATCGGGCGACGTCCTTCCGATCCACTCGGCTCCCGAGCGCGTGTCGAGCCCGACGGCGACTGCCTGACCAACGACCCTGAGCGCGACATCGGCACGCTCGCCGGAAATCGACACGCTTCCGCCGCCATCGACGAGGAAACCGAACTTCGAAGGTAGGCTATGCAATGCCGTATCGGCCGCCAACCCGCTTTCGAGAGCCCGCGCCAGGCGACGAACATCGATCCGCTCCGAGGGATCCAGGCCAGCCAGGGGCGACACCATGATGTTACGGACCGCTTCCGCGTCAGCCGAACGGTCGACAAGCCGATGTCTCTCGACGATGTCCTGCAGCCCGGACAGGCTCGTCTCGCCGAGGCCGCGGATCTGCAGATTGGCCCGCCGGGTGAGGTCGATATGGCCGTTGCCGAACACTTCCGAGGCATCGGCCAGGGCGCTTGCCTCCGCGAGGCCGAACGCGCCGGCCCACGGGCGCACGCGCGCGATCAGCCCGTCGCCGCTCTGCATCGGTCGCAGAACGCCCGGGCACCAGCCCTTCACCTCGATTGCAGCGGCAACGCTCATGATCGGGCCTTCATCGGCCGCCCGCGGCGGGTCCGCAAGCCCCGATCGCCGTCCCGATTGCCTGGGCGAGTTCCTCGTCGACGGCGTTGCGGCGAGCCGTCCAGAGGCCGCGCGCCAGGGCATCCCGGAGGCGTTCGGCGATGGCCGCCACGGCGGCCGGATTCTTCTCCCGCATCGCCGCCAGGACCGCGCCATCCGCGATGAGCGTATCGTGTGTCGCCTCGAACAGATGGTTCGGCACCACCTGGGCGGTCGCGGCAAAGGCGTAGAGCGCATCCACGGTCTGGGCGATCTCGGCGACGCCGCGGTGGCCGTGATCCAGCATGCCCGCAATCCAGCGTGGGTTGGTGAGCCGGCCGCGCACGACGCGTGCGACTTCCTCTGCGACCCTGCGTGCCTTCGGCGCCGCGGGCTGGCTGGTGTCGAGATGGTAGAGTTCGGGATCGTTGCCCAGCAGCGTCGCCGCAGCGGCAAAGCCGCCGGCGAAGTCGGCGACGCCGTCGCCATCCAGGAGATCGCGCTCGCGATCGTCCTGGGGATGGACCAGGACATCCGCCGCCGACACGCGATCACGGAATCCTCCATCCACGGCCTGCACGGTCTCGGCGGCGCCATAAGCGTGCGTGGCGGAGGATAGATACGCTTCGCCCAATTCGTCGCGCGAGGTCCAGGCGCCATCGAGGGCAAGATCGGCGGCGCGGGCGCCGTAGCTTCCGGGTGCACCACCAAAGACACGCGCCAGATCGGCACCGCGGCGGGCCGCTTCCGCCAGCGGATTGTCGGCGGCGTCTTCCTCGAGCGCAGCGACGCGCCGGACCGCCACGTCAAACAGCGCAATCTGGGTTTCGAAGATGTCGCGGAACAGGCCCGAGATCCGGAGCGTCACGTCGATGCGCGGCCGGTCGAGAACCGCCAGCGGCATGATCTCTATTCCCGTGACGCGGCTCGACGCCTTGTCCCAGGTCGGCCGCACGCCGAGATAGGCGAACGCTTGCGCGAGATCGTCGCCGCCGGTGCGGAGCGACGCCGACGCCCAGAGGTCGATGACCAGCACGCGCGGATACTCGCCGTGATCCTGAAGGTAGCGGCGGACCACCTCGTCGGCTGCCCGCGCGCCGATGACCGAGGCGGTGCGGGTCGGAATGGCGCGCGGGTCGATCGAGGTGAGGTTGCGTCCTGTCGGCAGAACGTCGGCGCGGCCGCGGGTCGGCGCGCCGGCCGGACCGGGCGCCACGCGTCGCCCATCGAGTGCAGCCAACAGCGCGGCGCGCTCGGTCTGGGCGCAGGCCGCCACGGCACTGTCGATTGCGCGCCGCATGGCGGGCGTGTCTTGCGTTCCCGAGGCCAGAACCATCGCTTCGGTCAACGCACTCTGCGCTTCTGCACCTGGGGCCTGGCCATAAATGTGCAGGCCGTCGCGGATGCTCAGTTCCTTGATGTCGCAAAGCTGGGCGTCGAGCTTGGCGATGGCCGCCTGGTTGGGTTCGTCGCGCACGAGACCGCACTCTGCCGCCAGGCCGCTATTCCAGGCACGCTCGACGATCTCGTCTTCGAGGAAGCGCAGACGACGCCGGTCGAGTCCGTCGGCCGACGCATATTCCTCGACGAGGCCTTCCATCTCGGCCATCGCGCCATGAAGTCCCGCTGCGCTGAGCGGTGGCGTGAGATGTCCGATGGTGACGGCACCGAGACGGCGCTTGGCCTGCACGGCCTCGCCCGGATTATTGACGATGAAGGGATAGATCACCGGCACGGCGCCCAGAACGGCCTCGGGCCAGCATTCCGCCGACAGCGCCAGCGCCTTGCCCGGCAGCCATTCAAGCGTGCCATGGGTGCCGAGATGGATGAGCGCATCGATCTTCTCGGTTTCGCGCAGCCACGCATACATCGCGACATAGGCATGACGTGGCGGGCAGGACATGTCGTGATAACCCGCCTTGCGATCGTCGGCGAGACCACGGTCCGGCTGCAACAGGACCAGCACATGGCCGCAGCGCAGGATGGGAAGCTCGAACGCACCGCCAACGACAGCGGGATCGCTGCCGGCATCACCCCAGGTCCTGTCGATGGCCTGTTGCAGACTTTCCGGAAGAGCCGCGATCCACGCCCGGTAGATCGACAAAGGAATCCTCACGCGTTCCGTCTGATCGAGCAGGAAGCGCTCGATGTCCGCCGTGGTCCGTTCCGATGTACCGGTGGCGTAGCCTTCGCTCCGCAGCAGCCGCAGGATCTCCGCCGCGCTCGCCGATGTATCGAGTCCGACGGCATAGCCGGTGCGACCGCCGCGGGCGGGATAGTCGGAAAGAACCAGCGCCAGGCGCCGTTTCCTCCGCGCCGTGCGCGCGAGGCGGGCCCAAGCCGACGCCAGGCGGGCGACATAGTCGACACGATCCGGATCCGATGCATGGCGGACGCTGGCGAACTCGATCCGGGGATCGACCGGCGCCTCGGCCTTGAACGAGATCGCCCGTGCAAGCAGGCGTCCGTCCAGTTCCGGCAGCACCACGTTCATGGCGAGGTCGGCCGGCGAGAGGCCACGCGGCGAGCCGGACCAGCCCTCGCGCGTGCTGCCTGACAGGACGACCTGCAGCACCGGCACGTCGGCGGCATCGAGCACCGTCGAGTCGTCCTCGCGCCGCGCCGAGAAGGCCGTCGTGTTGAGAATGACGGCGGGTTTACGCGCCCGCACCAGACGCGCGAGATCGGCTTCGACGGCGGGATCTTTCAGGCTGTTTACGGCGACAGCCATGGGCGCCAATCCTTCTCGATCCAACGCCTCGAGCAGCGCGGTGATCGGCTCGACATCGGCCGCCATCAGGTTGGACCGGTAGAAGACGACAAGCGCTGCCGGCCGAAGGTCCTGCGCTTCGCAAAACTCGGCGATGGCCACGGTGCGGCGATCGAGCGTGAAGCCTGCGATCGGGCCGACTGGCGCCGGCGGCGTCCAGGCGTTGCCACGGCCCAGCAGCGCGCCGACGTAGTGCAGCGCCTGGCGGAGATTCTCGATGCCGCCTTCGCGGAAGAAATCTTCCAGGCGCGCCAGCGGTTCGGCCGCCAGGGTCGAAACCGAGCTCAGCCGCGGATCGGTGCGGTCGTCGCCCGGCAGGGCGGCGAACAGCCCGCCGTTTTCACGCGCGATGTCGCCGATACGCTCGAAGCCGTAGCGCCAGTAGTCGAGACCGCCCAGGCCGCGGACGATGACGGCGCGTGCATGAGCCACGACGCGCTCGACATAGAGGTCGACCGACATCGGATGCCGGAGCTTTTTTAGGCTGGCGAGCCGAAGCGTCGGCAATGACTCCGCATCCTGCTGCCAGGCAGCGGCAAGGGCCGAAAGATCGCTGTCGGAGAATGAGAGCACGACGACGTCGGCCGGCGATTGACCGAGGTCGATGGCGGCATCGACCTCGTCCAGAGTCGCCAGCTGTGTCGCCAGAACGTGCATGCCGGTCTATCCCGCGATGGCGGCGCGAATGGCTTCCCTGTCGAAACCCTTCTCGCCGATCACCACCAGGCGGCCCTGCCTGGACTCGCCGGACCGCCACGGCCGGTCGAACTGGTGCTGGATACGCGCGCCCACACCCTGCACCAGCAGGCGCATGGGCTTGCCCGCGATCTCCACGAAACCCTTCACCCGCAGGATATCATGCGCACCGGTCGCCTTGGCGATGCGGTCGACCAGGTCCTGCGGCGCCGCGAAGGACGGCACGTCGATAACGAAGGTGTCGAAATCCTCGTGGTCGTGCTCGCCCTCGAGATCGTGATGCGAGGGCCGGCTTTCGAGGTCGGTTTCCGCCGCGGCCCCCAGTCCGAGAAGGACGGACACCGACACCTTGCCGTTCTGGACTTCGACCACCTTCACGGACTTGGGCAGTGTCTTGCCGATCTCGCCGGTCACCGACTTGAGTTCCGTCGCCGACATCAGGTCGGCCTTGTTCAGAACCACGAGATCGGCGCACAGAAGCTGGTCCTCGTAGACCTCCTCCAACGGATTGTCGTGATCGAGCGAGTCGTCCTCGGCGCGCTGGCGGGCAATCGCCTCGGGATCGTCGGCAAAGCGGCCCGCGGCAACGGCTGCGCCATCGACGACGGCCACCACGCCATCGACGGTGACGCGTGAGGCGATCTCCGGCCAGTTGAAGGCTTTTACCAGCGGCTTGGGCAACGCGAGGCCCGATGTCTCGATGACAATGTGCTCGGGCGGGTTGGGACGATCGAGCAGGCTCTTCAATGCCGGCACGAAATCGTCGGCGACGGTGCAGCAGATACAGCCGTTCGACAGCTCGACGATGCTGTCCTCGGTGCAGCTTTCGATGCCGCAGCTCTTCAGGATGTCGCCGTCGATGCCGACGTCGCCGAACTCGTTCACGATCACCGCGAGACGGCGGCCGCCGGCATTCTCGAGAACATGGCGGACCAGCGTGGTTTTGCCGGCGCCGAGGAAGCCGGTGATGATCGTGCAGGGGACCTTGGCGAGTGACGTCATGGGTCAATGGCCTCCAAGGCCGAATCTCGGGTCGCATTGCCGACCATGATGGGAGGAACCCGGGCGATCACGCCCTTGCGGAAAGACGCGGGCCGTTCCCGCCAGGCAACGATGCCGTTCTCTGAAGCCGCGAAGCTCAATGCCGCCGCAACGACTTCCTCGGCATGCGAGTCCGGATCGAGATCGCCGATCAGGTAGGTCCACTTGCCGGCACCGGCCAGGGCGACCGTGCATGGGCGCTTGCACACGGCCAGGCAATCGACCGGTGTCACGGCCACGCCCGTCTGATCGCCCAAGCGGACCCGCAATGCGTCGGCCAGATCACGACCCGGCTGGTCGAACGACTCCTCGGCGTCGCCAAGACTCCGCCGGCACGAGATGCAGACGAAGATCGTCACGGTCGCTTCATCCATCCAGACAAACTCCTGACCGTCGCGCGAACGCGACGACATACCGGCGGGGAAGGTCAGCCCGCCGTCTTCGGCGCGAATTTCGGCCAGAGCAGGCCGATGCCAATCCCCACCAACGCCCACAGCAACGCCTGCACGACCAGCGAAAGCGCGGTGAACTGCGCGGCAAGTTCGGCCGGCACCTTGCTCTCGAGTTCGTGCGGATGCGGAGCGCCGATGAAATGCGGGGCGAGCAGAAGGACGACCGCCCCAAGACGCACCACCGGATGATGATCGGCACGCAGGAAGGCCCATAGTGCCACGGCCGTCGCGATGGCCGTTCCGACCCACCAGAGCTGCCGGGCGATCAGGTCTCCGGCAGCACTTCCCGGCAGTTCGGGCGCAAGGCCGGCGGCGGGCGCCAGGCCGCAGGCGATGAAGCCGGCGATCGCCCAAGCGAGTGCCCGACGTTCGTCGATCGGAGCACCGGCAAAGACCATGACAGCCATCAGCACGAACGCGACTCCCACCGCAGTCGCGATCGTCGTGATTGCGGTGAAGAAGAAGCGCGGCATACCGTCGGCCGGCTTCCAGCCATCGTCGTGCGAATGAGCCTCGGTGCCCTGATGGCTATGCGGCACCTTGGGCGCGGCCGAAACCTCGGCCGGCTTCTCGTAGGTTTCAGCCGCGAGAATGAGCGGTGTCGTCGTGACCTGCTGCACTGCTGCAATCAGCAGGCCAGCCAAAAGCCCGGCCAAAAGGCCGACCGACAGAATCCGGGTAAGCATTGTTGCCGCGTCAGTGGCAAGGAAAGCTTAGGCTGTGACGCGTGTCGTGCGCGGCGTTGTGAATGACTTCAGGATAGGCAAAGCCGGTCAGGAAAACTAGGCCGAGTCCCAGGATCAAGGCGATGCCAGCCGCGCGCAGGGCTTCGCTTCGTTCGGTCGTTCTGATGACGGATGCGGTCGTGTTGGCCATATCAACTCTCCTTGGCTGCCCCACCGGCAGCTTGAATGTACCACGTGACGGCAGGTCTCCTGGCTCTCGGATCTTCGCCGTAGGCCCCCTTCCCGGTTTCCCAGTGGTATCTTGGCCGTTGGCTTACCGACTACAGTTGCGGGGGCAGCCGCGGATTTGGGGCGCGAACCCCGTACCGTGTTCCCTTTTGGGCCCCGTGAAGGGCACCGTCCCCAGATTGATACGAGCCCACTGCCTTGCTGACAAGGGCTTTGCCGACCATTCTGCGCGCCCCAATCCGGAAGCTCCAACGCCCATGCCCGCCATCCCTGAAGACGATGCCCATCACAGGGCCAAAATGGCCAACCGCAAGGCTGTTCAAGACGCCAAGCTAGCGGCCAAAACGGTCGAAAAGGGCCTGCTCGTCGTCCACACCGGCAAGGGCAAGGGCAAATCCACGGCGGCGTTCGGCTTGCTGCTGCGCGCCGTTGGCCGTGGCTTCCGCTGCGGCGTCGTGCAGTTCGGCAAGGGCGCCTGGCAGTCGGGCGAGCGCACCGCGATCGAACGGTTCGGCGACCAGGTCCAATGGCACACGCTGGGCGAGGGCTTCACCTGGGAGACTCAGGACCGCACACGCGACATCGAAGCGGCGAAGCGCGCCTGGGCGAAAACGCTCGAACTTATGGCCGCCCCCTCGATCCGCCTCATAGTTCTCGACGAGCTCAACATCGCGCTGCGCTACGATCATCTCGACATCGGCGAGGTTGTGACCGCACTCAAGGCGCGCCGGCCCGACCTGCATGTCGTCGTCACCGGCCGCAACGCCAAGGCCGAGTTGATCGAGGCGGCCGACCTCGTGACCGAGATGACTCTCGTGAAGCATCACTTTGCCGCCGGCGTGAAGGCGCAGGAAGGCATCGAATTCTGATGCGCGCTCGCGCGATCATGATTCAAGGCACGGGCTCTGACGTCGGCAAGTCATTGCTGGTCGCGGCACTGGCCCGCGCCTTCACCCGGCGTGGGCTCCGGGTGCGCCCGTTCAAGCCGCAGAACATGTCGAACAACGCCGCCGTCACCTCTGACGGCGGCGAGATCGGCCGCGCCCAGGCCCTGCAGGCGCGTGCCGCGCGCGTGGCGCCCAGCGTCCACATGAATCCCGTGCTGCTGAAACCCCAGAGCGACATCGGTTCACAGGTCGTGGTCCAAGGCCGCGTCGTCGGCAATGCACGCGCGCGGGAATATCAGGCAATGAAGCCGAAGCTGCTCGGCGCCGTGCTCGACAGCTTCCGTCGACTCACCGATGAGGCCGATCTCGTCCTGGTCGAAGGCGCAGGCTCGGCTTCGGAAGTGAATCTCCGCGCCGCCGACATCGCCAACATGGGCTTTGCACGCGCCGCCGACGTGCCCGTCGTGCTGGTGGGCGACATCGATCGCGGCGGTGTGATCGCGAGCCTCGTCGGCACCCAGGCCGTGATCGATCCCGCCGACAACGCCATGATCGCGGGCTTCATCGTCAACCGGTTCCGCGGCGATCCCTCGCTGTTCGCCGACGGCATGAAGTTGGTCGCCAAGCATACGGGATGGCAATCGCTGGGCCTCGTGCCGTTCTTCGAGGACGCCAACCGGCTGCCCGCCGAGGACGCACTCGGGATTCCCGGCCGGAGCGCCGAGGGTGACGGGCGGCAGCGCATCGTGGTGCTGGCCTATCCTCGCATCGCCAACTTCGACGACTTCGATCCGCTGCGCCTCGAGAAGAACGTCGATCTGGCGTTTCTGCGGCCCGGCGAGCCGATCCCCGGCGACGCCGCGCTGGTCATCCTGCCGGGATCGAAGGCCACGATCGCCGACCTCGCCGCACTGCGTGCCGCGGGATGGGACGTCGATCTGAAGGCGCATGTGCGCCGCGGCGGACATGTTTTGGGGATCTGCGGCGGCTATCAGATGCTCGGCCGGCGGATCTCCGATCCCGACGGCATCGAAGGCCCTGCCGGCCGGGTCGAGGGCCTCGGCCTGCTCGAGGCCGACACCGTGCTTGGAGGCGACAAGGTCCTGATCGAGATCGCCGGCAAGAGCATGGCCGACGCCGTGCCGTTCAAGGGCTACGAAATGCACATCGGGCGGACCACCGGTACCTTTCGCCCGCTGCTGCGCCTCGCCAACGGCAAGCACGACGGCGCGATCAACGCCGGCGGCACCGTCGCGGGCTGCTACATCCACGGCCTTCTGTCGGACGATCGACAGCGACAGCACTGGCTGCAGAGGATCGGCGTGAAGGGCTCGGCGCTGGACTACGAAGCCGACGTCGACGCGACCCTCGACCGTCTCGCCGACCATATCGAAAAGTATCTCGACTGCGATCGCCTGCTCGCGCTCGCCCGCGAGCCCAAGCTCAAAACATCCAGCACACCAGCACGATGAGGACCAGGACCGCGATCTGCAGGCCGCAGGCGGCGCGATAGAGATCGAGCGCGGCGCGGATGTCGCGGGCGGTCAGTTCACTGCGCCCATCGCCCACCCAGCGCTCGGCCACCTCGACGCCATCGTAGATACGCGGACCGGAGAGCTGGATGCCGAGCGCGCCGGCCATCGCCGCCTCGGGCCAGCCGGCATTGGGCGAGCGGTGGTGGCCGGCGTCGCGGAACAGCACCTCGATTGCCCGATGCACCGACAGTCCCGGCGACAGGGACGCCGCCAGCACGAACCAGAAGGCCGAGAGCCGAGACGCCGGCAGATTGACGAGATCGTCGAAGCGCGCTGACGCCCAACCGAAGGCGAGATGACGCGGCGACTTGTGGCCGATCATGCTGTCGGCCGTGTTGATTGCCTTGTAGGCGATGGCGCCGGGTAATCCCGCCACGACCATCCAGAACAGCGGTGCCACCACGCCATCGGAAAAATTCTCAGCGAGGCTTTCGATGGCGGCGCGGCTGACGGCCGCCTCATCGAGGCTCGTGGTGTCGCGGCCGACGATCATCGATACTGCCCGCCGGCCGGCTTCGATGCCGTCGGCTTCGAGCGCCGAGGCAACGGCGGCAACATGCGCGTGGAGGCTGCGCTGCGCCAGCATCGAACTGCCCATCACGCCGCACAGCAGCAGCGCCGCCACGTCATGAAGGAATTCCTCGAAGACCGCGGTGATCGCCAGGCCCGAGAGGATGCCGACAGCCAACAGCAGCACGAGCACGTAAATGCCGCGCCAGCGCCGCTCATCGTCGGAGAGCGTCTCGGAATTCCACGCCTTGTCGCACCATGCTATGAGCCGCCCGATCCAGGTCACGGGATGGCCGATCACGCGAAAGACGGCATCGGGATAGCCGATCATCGCTTCGGTCGCGACGGCAATGAGGGCGAGGTCGGCGTACATGAGTGCTTTGCCTATCACGGCGACCGGGACGGCGGAACCGCTGGCACATGGTGGCGATCTCAGCAACATCCGGCGGCGTTTCCCGGAGGCACCCGAGCCCTGGATCGACCTCTCGACCGGCATCAATCCGGTGCCCTATCCGATCGTCGACCTGGCCGCGGAGACCTGGTCACGTCTGCCCACGCAACAGCAGGAACAGGCACTGCTCGAGGCCGCCGCCCGCAGATATGGCGTGCGCGATCCGGCCACGATCGTGGCCGCACCTGGCACGCAAGCCCTCATCCAGATTCTGCCGCGCCTTGTCGCCAGATCACGCGTCGCCGTGCTGGGGCCTACCTACGAGGAGCATGCGCATTGCTGGGCCCGCCACGGCCATGACGTCGCCATCGTGCCGGATTTCGAACGTGCCGACGTCACCATCGTGGTGAACCCGAACAACCCCACGGGCAGGCTCCTGCCGCAGGAGTTGCTGCGCCAGGATCGCGGTCTGCTGATCGTCGATGAAGCCTTCGTCGACTTCCTGGCGCCGAGCGCAAGCCTCGCCGGCAACCTGCCGGCCAACACCATCGTCCTGCGCTCATTCGGCAAGGCCTACGGTCTGGCCGGCGCGCGTCTGGGATTCGCCATTGCCGAAGGACGCATCATTGATCGGATTCGTGACGAGCTCGGGCCGTGGGCGGTGTCGGGCCCGGCCCTCGAGATCGGCCGCCGCGCGCTGGGCGACCTGGCCTGGCTGCAGGCGGCGACCACCCGCCTCGCCGCTGACCGGCAGAAACTCGACACCCTCCTGGTCTCGGCGGGCAGCAACATTCTGGGCGGCACACCGTTGTTCCGTCTGGCGCGTCATCCCGACGCCGCGGGATTGGCCGACAGACTGGGACGGCAGGGCATTCACGTTCGGCGGTTTGCCCGCGAGCCGCAGTGGCTGCGGTTCGGACTGCCGGCCGATGACGGCGCGTTCAGCCGGATCGGGACCGCCCTCGCCTAGAGTTCGGCCAGGCCGAAGTGGACCATTTTTCGGCACACCTCGTTGTGCCACGCAGTGTCAAATGAGTTGTGCTGCAAACCGGCATCAAGCTCTTGATCCAGCAGCGCAATCTCCCCCTGACGAACCGTGCCACCGGCGCCCGCTGCGTCGCTGGATAGATGTCCAAAAAAACGCCGCCGGAATTGACGAAAGTGGACCATAAAAAACGCCCGCTGAATCTCTCCTGCGAGCGTCTCCCATCATGACGTAAATATTAGCCCAGACCTGCTGAATCTGCAACTTTTACCGCCCGCAGCACTGGCCCGTCGGACGTCTCCAGCCGCTCGAAGCGGACCTTGAAGACCGCGTCGAGCCGGGGATCGTCGATCAGGGCAGCGGCCGGCGCGTCGGCGACGATGCGGCCCTGGTCCATCATGATCACCCGCTCGAAGAAGCGGAAGGCGAGGTCGAGGTCGTGCACCACGACGACCGAAAGCCGGTCGATGCCGCGGCGCGTCAGGGTTTCGATCACGTCGAGGCGATGGCGGATGTCGAGGCTGGCCGCCGGCTCATCGGCCAGCAGCACCGGCGGATCGACCACCAGCACCGCGGCCAGCAGCACCCTCGCCCGCTCGCCGCCCGACAGCGTCGACCAGCGCCTGCGGCCGAGGCCGTCGAGTTCGAACGTGTCGATGACCTTGTCGACCGCATCGACGGTCAGGTGATCGCTGCGCTCGGCGCCCAGCCGGACGAGCTCCTGGACGGTGAGATCCCAGTGCGGATCGAAATACTGCGGCAGGAAGCCGATGGCGCGCGCGCGTGACGCGCTCGACAGCGCGGCAAGGTCACGGTCGCCCACGCGTACCGTTCCCGACAGCGGCCTTTCGATTCCGGCCAGTACCTTCAGGAGCGTCGACTTGCCGGCACCGTTCGGACCGATGATCGCCACCGAGCCGGTGGCACCGAGCGAAAGCGACAGATCGTCGAGCAGCGTCGCGCCGCCGCGCTTCAGCACCAGACGGTCGGCCACCAGGCTCGTCATGTGCGCAGCCTGCGGGCGAGCAGCATGATGAAGAACGGGCCGCCGGCAACGGCCGTCACCAGGCCGAGCGGGATCTCGGCGGGCGGCAGAGCGGCACGGGCGATGGCGTCTGCCAGCGTGACGATAATGGCGCCGACCAGCGCCGACGCCGGCAGCAGGGGCCGGTGCAATGGCCCGACCATCCAGCGCGCGATATGCGGTGCCGCCAGACCGACGAACGCCACGAGGCCGCCGAAGGCCACGGCTGCCGCCACCACCACCGAGCCTGCCAGCACGGCGACGGCGATGAAGCGCGTGACATTGAGGCCAAAGGCAACGGCCATGGTCTCGCCAAGCCCAAGCACATCGAGCCGGCCCGCGAGCAGCAGGGTGAGACCGAGGCAACCGGCCGAGATCAGGGTGAGCAGGCCCAGCACCGGCCAGGTCGGCGTCTGCACGCCGCCCAATACCCAGCTCAGTACGATCTGCAGGCTGACGGTCTCGTCCGACAGCGCCAGCATCAGGAACGAGCGCAAGGCACCCAGGATTGCCGCCACGGCGACGCCCGCCAGCAGCATGCCGGCGGCATCGACGGCGCCCGACACACGCGAAATGCCGATGACGAGGACCGTGGCCCCCCATGCGCCGGCGAACGCCAGCAGCGGCAGCAGGATGGATTGCGGCATCGCCAGCGGCACCAGCAGCGCGACCGTGGCACCGAGCGCGGCGCCGCCGGCCGACCCCAGCAGGTACGGCTCGGCCAGCGGATTTCGGAACACACCCTGAAAGACGACGCCACCCAGACCCAACAGTGCGCCGACAAGGGCGGCTGCCAGCACACGCGGGATGCGCCACTCGACCAGCAGGCGGCTGCGCAAGGCCTGGTCGCCGGCCACGGCCCGCATCAGGTCGGCCGGAGTCGCCCAATCGTGGCCGGCGCAGACACCGACCACGATGGCCAAAACGAGCGCCAAACCCAACGTCAGCCCGGTGCGGATCGGGGCCCCCGTCATTTGGCGGCCTGCGGATGGAAAATCTCGGCCAGGCGTTCGATGCCGGAGATCGTGCGTGGCCCCGGAATCAGCAGCTCGGCGCGGACGACGGCATGCGCACGCTTGTCCCTGACCGCGCGCATGTCCTTCCAGCCTGGGCGGGCGATCAGCTCCCTGAGGTCCTTTTCACTGCCAGCAAAGAGAAGCACATCGGGGTCGGCATTGAGGATCGCCTCGGGCGAGACCTGGGCGATGGCGCCGCTTTCCAGGCCGAAGCGGCCGCCGGCTCGCACGATGGCATCACCGGTATAGGTTCCGGGCCGCGCGATCAGCAGCAGCCCGTTGCCCAGCCGGCCCGTGATCATGATGGTGCTGGGTTCCTTGAGCCCCGCGACGCGCTGCTTGATGCGATCCAAGCGCGACTGCAGTCGCGCTGCCAATTCCTCACCTCGTTCGGCAACGCCGCCAAGGCGTCCGAGCAGGCGGATGTTGTCGAGAACTTCCACCACGCTCCGGTGCAGCAGGACGACGATCGGGATGCCGAGCCGCTCCATCGGATCGACGAGCTGGTTGGCGGCCTGCCGCGACGGCGTGACGATGACGAGATCGGGCCGCGCCGCCACCACAGCGTCGACCGAGAAACCCAACCGTCCGCCGACCAAGGGCTTGCCCAGCACTTCGGGCGGAAAGCGCGTATAGGCCTCGATACCGACAATGCGGTCAGCCAGGCCGAGGGCCGCCACCATCTCGGTGTTGGAGGCGAAGATCGTCACGATACGCTGCGGCGGCACGGGCAATGTCACCGAACGACCGAAAGCATCGTGAACCGTCACCGGCTCGGCGCGTACCGAGCCGGACAGGCAAGCTGCCGCGATGACGGCCAGGCAAAGTCTTCGCATCAGAACCGGAATTGGGCTCCGATGATGAACTCGCGGCCCATCATCGAGTTTCCGCAGGCGCCATTCTGGTTCACCAGGTTGGCGCGGCATGGATTCTGGTCCGTGGCGATGAAGATCGGATGGGCGTTGACGTCGAAGATGTTGTTCAGGGCCGCAAACATCTTGACGCCTTTCAGAACCTCGAGTTCGGCTCGCGCCTTCCAGATCCAGAACGGATCCTTCTGGTAGACCGTCGTATTGCGAATCTGCCCGGGAAAGAAAACCGGCGATAGACTTTCCTCGGTGTTGTACCACATCGGCCCGCGCAGGATTCCCAGCAGCTGGAAACTCCACGGCATCTCGACATTGCTCTGGCCGAACAGCGTTCCGACATCCATGCCGTACTGGTTGATGCGGGTGGCCATGTAGCTGTTGGCGCCGACCTGGGCGCCGTAGTCGATCATCTTGAGGTTGTAGTAGCCGTTGCCGAACACCTTCCAGTTCCACGCGTCCTTTGCCCCGAGCTTGAGCGTCTGGATCATGTCGGCTTCAGCCTGGTACTCGACGCCCTGCACCACGATATTGCCGGGATTGTTCACCTGGAGCTGCGAGATCCTTCCACCGGCCGAGGAAGTGGTGATGGGCGCGATCCGGTTGGCGATGGTGTTCTGGAAGACCACGGTATCGAGGCGACCGCCGAGCCAGTTGAAAGTGGTGCCAACCTCGAACTGCTGGCTCGTCTCCGGCGAAAGGCCGGGATTGCCGAAGATCGTGGTGCCGATCGGTGTCGTCGTGAAGTTGGCACCGAGTTCCGTCGCCGTCGGTGCGCGAAATCCGCTGGCGGCGGCGACACGGCCGGTCATCCAGTCCGTGAAGGCATAGGTCGCACCCGTCGAATAGGTCGTGGCCGTGTAGTTGTTGGTGCCGGTGAGCAGCGTGGTGGCGAAGGGCGTCCAGTCCAGGGACGTCGTTCCCATGGTCTGACGTACGCCGCCGCGCACGACCATCTTGTCATTGAGCAGGCTCTGCGAGTCCTCGAGATAGAACGCCCAGACGTTCTCCGTCTGATTGTTGTCCTGTGGCGAGAGCTGGGTCACCGAGCGGCCGCCCTGGCGATTGCGGTTCGACAGCAGCCAGCTTCTCTCCCAGTCGATGCCGATCAGCAGCTGGTTGCCTTCCCAGACGTTGAAGCTCGGCTGGAAGCGCGAGCCGACGATGTCGAGCGTCCGTCTGTTGTGATCGACGGTCGTCCGGGCGGCGACGGCGTTCAGTGCACTCCGGGGCGACGGATTGTTGAGATCGTCAACATCCTGGACGTAGTAGCCCTGCCAGTAGAGAAAGCCGCGATTGCCGATCTTACCGTTGTAGCTGAGGTCGACCGATTGATTGTAGCGCGTGTCGAAAGCGAAGGTGTTGGCGCTCGATCCGCGGAAGCCCGCATCGTAGATGCCGTCGGTGCGCACCGTCATGTCGACGCGGTTGTTGGCGTCGAACTGGTAGCCCAGGGCGGCCGTGCCGCCCTTGCGCGTCCAGCCGGTGTTCGCCTCGATCTGGCCGCCGCCGACCTGGTAGTTGTCGCGCGTGCTGCCGGAGAGGCCGAGGTAGTAGTCGAATCCGTCGATCACCCCGCCACTCTGCACCATGCCCTGAAAGAGGTTCCACGAGCCGACGCTGGCTTCGACGAGATTTCCCGGAGCGGTGCGCCCGGTCTTCAGGATGATATTGATCACACCGCCCATGTTCTGGCTGCCGTAGACGACCGACGTCGGGCCGCGGACGATTTCGATCCGCTGGATATCGGTGACCGACAGCTTGGAGACGTTGGCAGTGCCGGCGCGATGGCTGTTGATCAGCACCAGAACCTGACTCTTGAAGTCCCGGCCCTGGCCTTCGGTCGCAGCGCCCCGGATGTTGATGGAGGTCTGCCCCGGCGCCCATTCGCTCATGAAGCCGACGGCGTTCTCCGCCAGAAGGTCCGCAACCGACCGCGCCGTGGATTTCTCGATCCTGTCCTGATGGATGATCTGCACCGTGCCGGCGATGCGATTGACCGGTTCGAGCCGGCCGGTCGCGGTGATGAAGCCCTCGGGCAGGAAGTAATGCTGGGGATTTTGCCCCGGCTGCGGCCCCTGCGCCGATGAGGGATCCTGCGCATAGGCGGACGGCAGACCTGCCGCCGTCGCAATCAGGACGGCCTTTGCGGTAATGAGATACGAATGCAGCCTGCTCATGACTTCCCCCACACAAGAACGGCAGATCTTCTGGAAATTTCGAGGCGGAACCCGGCTGCTTTCCGCTTCGCCTTGAGGGCGAGATGCGCGCGCATTCGAGCGCGACGATCGTCGCCAGCAGGCCAGCCGAGGCGGTCGGCCAGATAGGCGGCGAGTTCGTCGAGATCGGGAACGATGCCGGTGAAGGTCCAGTCGGCGAACGAGATGTCGCGCGGCATCGACGACGGCAACAGGCGACGAAGGACGATGTCTATGCCTGGCGTCTCGTCTTCACCGTGCCATTCCAGGGGAAGGCAGCCGGCAAAGCACAGTCCGCGCGGCCCCGCGTGCGCCGGCACAACCCAGACGACGGTCCGCCGCGCCCAGCTCCGGCAGCGCGCCAGGAACGCCTCGGGTTCGTCCATGGTCGCGGGCATGGTTGCCGCCAGAACGGTGTCGTGGCTGTCGGGCAGCTCATTGGCATGATGCCAGTCGGCCGCAATCACCTGCGGCGGATGGTCCAACCTGGCGAGTCGTGATCGCATGCCGGGCGACGGTTCGATCGCGGTCCATCGGCCCGCCGGATCGCGTAGCGCGCCGCCGAGCTGGCCGCCGCCCGCGCCAACATCGAGGAGATCGCCGTTCGCGGGCACACTTGCGCGAATGAGCGGCGCGACTTGGCGCACGTAGTCGGACGTGTCGATCGCAGAGGCGTAGAGCGCCAGCGGATCGATCTCGCGCCGGCGTCCGGCGGGATCATGAGAAGTAGAAGACAAGAGGAAAACTCGCAGCGACCGTCACACGTCACTGCGAACTGTAGCCAGCCGACACCCAGCCGCTGGACGCGGAGGGAGTCCGGTTGGAGTCTACATCAGGACACCCCGCCCAATGCGTTCGCGCGTGACAACGGCTGGCGGCAGGTCTCCTGGCTCACGGGTCAATGCCTTCGACCACCTTCCCAGGAACCCGAAGGTTCCCAGTGGTATTCTCGGTCGCGGGCTCGCCGCTCACAGTTGCGGGGACAGCCGCGGAGTAGTGCGCCGAAGCGCACGCACCGCGTTCCCTTTTGATCCCTTGCGGGAACCACCAGATTTCATGCTGGCAGTCGGTATCCAAGGGGTCAAGGTCGATTCAATTCACGCATGACGTCGCACGCCGTCACAGGTTCGTTCGGCAATCCGTTCCGCTATGATCGTCGATCAAACAGATGGGAAAACGCCGATGCCACGATTGGGATACCTGCTGCCGACCCGCGAGCGGGTCATGGAGGGACGGCCCGAGACAGCCTCGCTGCTGGCGCTTGCCGAGCGTGCCGAGGCACTCGGCTTCGATTCGGTCTGGGTGGGCGACTCGCTCCTCGCCCGACCGAGGCATGATCCGCTGACCTTGCTGGCCGCGGTCGCGGCGCGCACGCGCAAGGTCGAACTCGGCACTGCGGTGCTGCTGCCCGCGCTCCGCAACCCCGTCGTGCTCGCCCAGCAGGTGGCGACACTCGACCGTATCGCTGAGGGCCGCGTGATCCTGGGCGTCGGCATCGCCGCCGACCTGCCGAACATCCGCGCCGAGTTCGAGGCCGCGGGCGTGACGTTCGAAAAGCGGGTCGGCCGGATGGTCGAAGGCCTGGCGCTTTGCCGCGCGCTGTGGACCGGCAAACCGGTGGAGTGGCCACGGAGCAACGAGGGGGGCAAAGAAGGACGCTGGAAGGTTACGTCCAGCGTGCTCGGCCCGACACCGCATCGGCCGGGTGGGCCCCCGATCTGGGTCGCCGGCGCCGTGGCCTCCGCCCGCGAACGGATCGGCCGGCTGTACGACGGCTGGTTCCCCAACTCGCCGAGCGTTGCGGAATATGCCCCGCAATGGGCCGACGTGAAGCAGGCAGCGCGCGCCGCCGGGCGCGATCCCGACACGCTCACCGGCGCCATGTACCTGACGCTCGCGATCGACGACGACGCGACGCGCGCCGACACCCGGCTCAACGCCTATCTCGAGCACTACTACGGCCAACCCGCCGGCCTGCTCCGCCAGCGGCAGATGTCCTACGCCGGTCCGGCGGCCGGCGCCGCCGCGTGGCTCAAGAGCTATGCCGATGCCGGCGCCAGCCATCTGGTGCTGCGCTTCGCCGGCGACCACGAACGCCATCTCGAGACCGCGGCACGCCTGCGCCGCGATCTCGGTTGGTAACGGGCGCGTGGCGGCCGGACGCGGGCCAACTCCCTGCCCTAGTCCCCGGCCATATCCCACATGGCTTTTCACGGCCTAAGGGGCCGTTGGATGCCGTTTTTTCACGGCCTTCTCGCATTATTTGTGGACGCCTGAATGTAACGCGTTCTGTCCTGAAACCTGTCCAGAATCCCGCCCGGAATCGCGTCGCAAGCCGATCGTCCGGGCCGACGTTCGCCGTCGGCGCCGTTTGCTGTTTGGGTCTCGTTCTTCGTTGTCGAGGGCATGGTCAGGACCATGCCAGGCGCAGGCGCTCTCTGAAGAGCATTTGGGGCACGCCGGGGGAGACCCGGTGGCACGGACGCCTCATTGTTGATTTCAACGGCCGGCGGAAGCGCCGATGCATTACCGCCAGCCTACAGGAAACGCCCTATCATTTCCTGCTGAACTCGTCGAATCACCTCTAAAGAATCTTCGGTGCTGGCAGTGCAGGCACGTCCGGGACTCTCGCAGAGCGATCATCCGCCAATTGCCAAGGTTGACCAGATGCGGACGGGGACCGATTTTGAACCGCAGACAGGAGCGACAGCAGATGGCCGCCTCACCCGAAACGAAGGCCCTCGACTACGACGCCATCGTCATCGGCGCCGGCATCTCGGGCCTCTACCAGCTCTACCGCCTGCGCGAGCTCGGGATGCGGGTGCGGGTGCTCGAGGCCGGCACCGGCGTCGGCGGCACCTGGTACTGGAACCGCTATCCCGGCGCGCGCTTCGATTCGGAGAGCTACTCCTACGGCTATTCCTTCTCGCAGGAGCTGCTGGACGAGTGGCACTGGACCGAGCATTTCTCGCCCCAGCCCGAGACCCTGCGCTATCTCAACTTCGTCGCCGACAAGTTCGACCTGCGTCGCGACATCCAGTTCAGATCGCGCGTCAGCGCCGCCCACTACAGCGACGAGGCACGGAGCTGGGACGTCACGCTGGAAGACGGCAGCCACTTCACCTCGCGCTTCCTGATCACCGCCATCGGCCCCCTCTCGGCGCCGACCATGCCACGCATTCCCGGCGTCGAGAGCTTCAAGGGCCAGTCCTGCCACACCGCGCGCTGGCCGCATGAGCCCGTGAGCTTCGAGGGCAAGCGGGTGGCGGTGATCGGCACCGGCGCCACCGGCGTGCAGACCATCCAGGAGGTCGCCAAGACCGCAGGCCACCTCACCGTGTTCCAGCGCACGCCCAACTGGTGCGCGCCGCTGCACAACGGCAGGATCGGCGAGGAGGAGATGCGCGAGATCAGGGCCGGCTATCCGGAAATGTTCAAGCGCTGCCAGCAGACCTTCGCCTGCTTCCTGCACACGCCCGACCCGCGTGGCACGTTCGAGGTGACACCGGAGGAGCGCGAGGCATTCTGGGAGAAGCTCTACGCCGAGAAGGGCTTCGGCATCTGGCAGGGCAACTTCCGCGACATGCTGGTCGACCGCAAGGCCAACGCCCTGATCAGCGACTTCGTCGCCAAAAAGATCCGCCAGCGGGTGAAGGACCAGGCGGTGGCCGAGAAGCTGATCCCGAAGAACCATGGCTTCGGCACTCGCCGCGTGCCGCTGGAGACCAGGTATTACGAGGTCTACAATCAACCCAACGTCACGCTGGTCGACATCAATGAGACCCCGATCGAGCGGATCACGCCCACAGGGATCAAGACCAGCGCCGCCGAGTACGCATTCGACATCATCATCTATGCCACGGGCTTCGACGCCATTACCGGCAGCTTCGATCGCATCGACATCAGGGGCGCCGGCGGCCTCAAGCTCAAGGACAAGTGGAAGGGCGGACCGAAGACCTACCTCGGGGTCCAGGTTGAAGGCTTCCCCAACATGCTGATGCTGATGGGACCGCACACGGCATTGGGCAACATCCCGCGCAGCATCGAATACAACGTCGAATGGGTGACCGGCCTGATCCGCCACATGTGCGCGCACGGCCTCACACGCGTCGAGGCCCGGCCCGAGGGCGTGAAGTCCTGGACCGACCACGTCAAGGCGCTGGGCGAGGGCCTGCTGTCGAACGAAATCGATTCCTGGATGACCGGGATCAATCGCAACGTCGACGGCAAGCAGGTGCGCACGATCGCGCGCTACAGCGGCAGCGCGCCGGCCTACCGCGCGCGCTGCGACGCGGTGGCGGCCGACGGATATCGGGAACTGGCACTGGCCTAAGCGTCGAAGCTACGAGAGGTCGAACCCCTCATAGTCACGCGCCGCAACCTCCTGGCAAATTTCGCGATAACGGACCATTCCTCCGGCATAAGGCATGAACACGCTGGGTTTGCCGGGAATGTTCGCACCCAGGTACCAGGAATGCTTCGCTTGCGGCAGCAGCGTCCTGTTGGCCACCTCATTGACCTCTGCCACCCATTTTTCCATCGAGCCGGGCTTGGCCTCGATGCGTTCCATACCCTTCGTCCGCATGTAGTCGATGCAGTTCGTGATCCAATCTACATGCTGCTCGATCGCCACCGGCATATTGCAAAGCACGGATGGACTCCCTGGGCCGGTGATCGTGAACAAGTTCGGGAATCCGGCAATCTGTAAACCAAGGTAGTTGCGTGGTCCCGCTTCCCAGGCCTTCGTCAAAGCCAGGCCGTCACGCCCACGAATGTCCATCCGCAGCATGGGGCCCGTCATGGCGTCGAAGCCGGTCGCAAAGACGATGATATCCAGCGGGTACTCAGCCTCGGCAGTCCGGACGCCTGCCGCCGTGATGGCCTGGATCGGCGCCGCTTTCACGTCCACCAGCGTGACGTTGGATCGATTATAGGTCTCGAAGTAGTCGGTATCGATCGGCGGGCGCTTCGCGGCGTAGGGGTGATCGATGTCCGACAATAGCGCCGCCGTTCGCGGATCCTTCACAATGCCCCGAATCTTGCGCTTGATGAAATCGGCGGCTGTATCATTGGCCGCCTTATCCATTAGCATGTCCTGGAAGGACGCCCGGAACTGCAGGCCGCCCCGCTCCCAAGCGGCTTCATAGATTTTCTCGCGGTCCTCCGCCGAAGTTTCGACGGCCTTGCGGTCCTCGATCTTGAAGCCCATGCCGTTCAGCGTTTCGTGGGTCGTCGCTCTGATATCTTTCGCATGCCGTTTGACATGCTGCTTGAAGTCCGGTGTCAGCGGCACGTTTCGCGCAGGGACCGAGTAGTTGGCTGTACGTTGAAACACCGTCAGGTGCTTGGCCTGGGCCGCAATCACGGGCGCGGCCTGAATGCCGGTCGATCCGGTGCCAATCATGCCAACGCGCTTGCCGGTGAAGTCCACCCCCTCATGAGGCCATTCACCGGTGTGATACCAATCTCCCTTGAAATCCTTAAGGCCGGGAAAATTCGGCACGTTCGCCGTGGACAGGCAGCCCACCGCAGTGACGAGAAACTTGACGACATATGTTTCGTCTTGATCAGTCCGGACTCGCCAACGGTTCGCGGCTTCATCGTAATGCGCCGACGTCACTCTGGTATTGAAATGAATGTCGCGTTTCAGATCGAACTTGTCCGCAGCGAAATTCAAATAGCGCAGGATCTCAGCCTGACCCGGATAGCGTTCAGACCACTCCCACTCGCGCATCAGATCGAGAGAAAAGGTGTACCAATAAACATGGCTCTCGGAATCGCACCGCGCGCCGGGATAGCGGTTCCAGTACCATGTACCTCCCACGCCGCCGCCGGCCTCCAACGCCGTCACTTTCAAGCCAAGGCGATCGCGGAGGCAAAGTAGCTGGTAGAGGCCCGCGAAACCCGCTCCGATCACCAGCGCGTCAAGTTCGATAACAGCGCCTGCTGAGGCACTCGAACGACCTTGCGACACTTTCCTCATGACCAACTATCCCTTCGAATCGCTCGCCATTGCCCAAGGCTCCAGACGCCCGTCACCGTGATCAATAGTACGCATCTGTCTTCGGTTCAGCGTCTTGCGCTTTCCAAATTCCGACGGGCGGCAGTTTAGCCACAGTCCGGGTTTGCCGGTCGGATTTGACTGACGCCGGTGAACGAAAAACGGGCCAGCGCTTGAACGCTGGCCCGCTTGCATTTCACACGATGGTGCCCCCGGTCGGACTCGAACCAACACTTCCGTGAGGAAACCTGATTTTGAGTCAGGCGCGTCTACCAATTCCGCCACGGGGGCACGCT
>NZ_SCVH01000033.1 GCF_004296935.1 Reyranella sp. | reverse complement strand
GCCGTCGACGCCTCAACTCATGGTGTTGGCGACGTTGCCCAGAACGTTGGAGATCTTGTCACCGACGGTGCGCATGGACGCGATCGCCGCCACGGCAATCAACGAGGCAATCAGCGTGTACTCGACCGCCGTGGCGCCTTGATTGTCTTTCATCAATCGGCGGAAGATCGACAGCATTACTCATCTCCAAGGCTTCGCATTACGCAACGATTCGCTGACCGACGTCCTATGATGCGGCCTCAAGAATCGTACTTAATGCAGATTCTTGGGTCAATTGAAATTGGTCAAAAATATGAAGAAATCTTCATAACATCTTGATTAAACTACAAATCCTGTAAGAAAACTTCGGCCACATCAGGCTCGACACCACCCGGCCGCAAGACTCTTCAGGATCCGATCCCGGGACCTGGCCGATAGGCTTCCAGTACCCGCGCGGCGGCGGTCCAGACGCACAAGGCGGCGAACAGGCCCGCCAGCCAGGGGAAGGCCCCGGGAAACAGGCAGAACAGCACGAACGCCGCGATCGTCTCACTACCCTCGATCAGGCCCGCCGCATGGAAGAACGACTTCCGCCCCCGCTGGCCGTCGTTGGCCTCGCCGAGCTGGGCCGCCAGGACGGCGCGTCCCAGGAACGATGCCCCGGTGCATACGAACGAGGCCAGCAGGATCGCGGCCCAAAGGGCGTTCACAGGACTGGCGAGCGCAAATCCGACCGGCACCGCGGCATAGAACGCCATGTCGCACATGATATCGAGATAGCCGCCGAACGCGGTCGGCGAGCCCCGCCGCGCGATCGGCCCATCGAGGCCGTCGATCAATCGATTGAGCAGGATCGCAAGCAAGGCGAGATCGTAGCGGCCATGGGCCAATGCCGGCACGGCGAGCAATCCAACCGCCAGTCCCGCGAGGCTTGTCCCGTTGGCCGACAAGCCCTGCCCGGCCAGCCAAGCGCCGGCGCGATTGAGCGGCGGATCAATCAGACGCCGCAGGACAGGGTCGAACATGGTGCCGCGGCGCGATCAGCCCGGCGTCGATGGCCCCGAATCGACCGATCGCAGGGACACCACCTCCCCTGAATGCGCCTCGGCCCGCCGGTCCTGCGCCGCCTGCCGGCGATAGGCGATCCAGCTGAACGGGATCAACGACACATAAGCCAGGCCGATCAGGGACCCGGCGATCCAGGGAGCGCTCGCCAGGACACCCATGACCAAGGCGGCGCCCAGCAACGACGGCAGCACGAGGTGGCGCGGCACCCTGCCCTTCTTGAAGGAATAGGTCGGGATCCGGCTCACCATCAGACCACCGACGACAACCAGCACCGCGCCCACGACCAGCGCGTGGCGCGGCCAGGCGGCCTCGATTTCGAAACTCACCATCAGCGGGATCAAGGCGAGCAACGCACCGGCCGGCGCCGGCACGCCAGTGAAAAACGATCCCGTCCAGGCCGGTGGCGGCGTATCGGAAACCAGGGCGGTGTTGAAGCGCGCGAGGCGCAGCGCCGAGCAGATGGGGAACATCAGGGTCACCACCCAGCCGAGCGCACCGCCGTCCCTCAGAGAGGCCAGATAGAGCACGAGTGCGGGCGTAACGCCGAAGCAGAGGAAGTCCGACAGCGAATCGAGTTCGGCCCCGAACCGGCTGGTGACCCCCAGCCGTCGCGCGACACGGCCGTCGAGGGCGTCGAAGATCGCCGCCACGATGATGGCGATCACGGCCAGGCGCATCTCGCCCTGAAGCGCGAAGCGGATCGCCGTCAGCCCCGAGCACAGGGCCGCCAAGGTCAGGATATTGGGAATCAGGCGATTGATTGAAAAGCCGTGAAGCCTGCCGCGGCGCGCAGGAGAATCGCTGTCCATCGCTGCCTCCTAGAATTCGATCGCCGCGCGCGGCGCGGCCGCGACGGGATCGAGTTCGGCCATGACCGTCTCGCCCCCGATCATGCGCTGTCCCGGCGCTACCAACAAACGGGCACCGGGCGGCAGGTAGAGGTCGGTACGGCTGCCGAACCGGATATGGCCGAAGCGTTCGCCTGCGGCGACTGCCTGGCCCGGCTTGATGTAGCAAACGATCCGGCGGGCCACCCAGCCGGCGATCTGCACGCAGCCGATCACCCGACCGTCGGGCCGGCGCAGGGCGATTGCCATGCGTTCGTTTTCGTCGCTCGCCTTGTCGGCGGCGGCATTCAGGAATTTGCCCGGGCGATAGGCCACGACGTCGACCGACGCCGCGCACGGCGCGCGGTTGATGTGGACGTCGAAGATGCTGAGGAAGATCGAGACGCGCGTCAGGGCTTCGTTGCCCAGCCCCAGCTCGGCCGGAGGCACCGCATCGACGATCATCTGCACGAGCCCGTCGGCCGGCGCGATCAGGATGCCGTCGTCCTGCGGCACGCCGCGCGGCGGATCGCGGAAAAAGTAGATCGACCACAAGGTCAGGATCATCAACGGCCAAAACAGCCACGCCGCGCCGGTCAGCGCGCCGAGAAAGGCCGCGCCGGCAAAAAGGGCGATGAATCGCCATCCATCGGCAAGGATCGGCACGAAGAAATTGGCCAGCATGAACCCGCTCTCTGTCGCCCGCTGGCCGTCAGTCGACCTTGGGCAGGCTGAAGACTTGGCCCGGGTATATCAGATCGGGATCGCGAATCTGATCTTTGTTGGCATCGAAAATCTTGGTGTGGTGCCAGCCGGTGCCATAGTGCGCGCGCGCGATGTTCCAAAGATTGTCGCCGCGCACGACGTACAACCGCTTGCGATCGCCGGCGGCGGCGGTTGGCACGGCCACCCGCTCGAACGGCAATTCGAGCCGGGCGACGGGCTTGCCATCCTTCGCCAGCCTATCGACGCGCAACGTGTGCTTGCCCTGGTCGACGGGATTGGCCGGCGTGAGTCGCCAGCGGCCGTCCGGACCGGCAATGCCTTCGGCCACGATCTTGTCGTCGACATAGGCGCGCACCGTCGTCCCTGGTGCCGCCTGTCCGGAGATCGTGGCGTGGCCGCGCTCGTCGTAGTCGACCGTCGAGATCACGAGGTCGCCTGATTTCGGCACGCCCGCCGCCGAAGGCGGCTGGACCAGCGTGGCAGGCCCGGCGGGCGGTGCGATCATCACTAGCGTCTCGTCCTTGGAAGTGGGCGTAGAAGCGCCGGCGGTGGGCGGCTGCGGCACGACCGCAACCACGACCTGATCCGACGTGACGGGGGCGCGCCCCTCGACATGCTGGATCACCCGCAACTCGTGCTGCCCCGATCCCAAAGGAGGGTCCTGGACGATGATCACCCACTCGCCGCGGGCATCCGCCACACCGCTGGCGATCTCCTTGCCGCCGTCGAGCAGCACGACCTTGGCACCCGGCGCTGCCCGTCCGGCGACGACGGCGCGCCCGTCGGGGCCGATGCGGGCAATGTCGAAACTCGGCGTCGCGATGGCTTCAGATGGCGCCGGCGATGTCACAGGCGCGGACGACGGGGCGGGCGCTGGCGGGGGCGCAGCAGCTTGCGGAGGCGGCGCGACGACCGCCGGCTTGGTCGCCAGGTCGATGACTGCCTGTTCAGTCAGCTTGCCACGCCACGCAACGGCAAGGGCAACAGCAATGACGAGTGTGCCCCCCCCGACGAGCCATAAAACAGTGCGTGACATTGCCCTCCCAACGGTGCGACGACCGACCGCCTTTGGCGTCGCAACCTCTCTACGCGAAATGATACCATGCCACCCCGGTCCGGAAAGACATCGGATCGACTGTAAAAAGAAGTCTCCGTGTCCGAGCCCACCCCCATTTCCCCCAAACCTGCCTCTCTTTGCGTCTTCTGCGGCGCCCGCTTCGGCATCGACCCCGCCACGCGCGATACCGCCGGCCGGCTGGGCGCACTGCTGGCCCGCGAGGGCATAACGCTTGTCTATGGCGGCGGTGGCGTCGGACTGATGGGGCTTGTGGCAAATGCCGCCCTGGCGGGCGGAGCAACCGTGGTCGGAGTCATCCCGAATTTCCTGCTGCAGCGCGAGGCCGGCCACCCCGCCCTGACCGAAACCGTCGTGGTGGAAACCATGCACGAGCGAAAACTGCAAATGTTCGAGCGGTCGGACGCCTTCGTGGTCCTGCCCGGCGGCCTGGGGACGCTCGAGGAGTTCTTCGAGGTCCTGTCCTGGCGGACGCTCGGTCTGCACAGCAAGCCGATCGTGATCGTCGACCAGGGCGGCTATTGGGAGCCCCTGGCCGCACTGCTGCGCGGCGTCGTGGAGGGCGGTTTCGCCGATCGGACCCACCTCGACCATGTCGCCTTCATCAACGACCTCGACGATCTGTTGCCGACAATTGCGGCCATGCCGCGGGCTCCCGGCCCGGAAAAGACGCTCGACCGGGTCTGACTGCGCTGCCCATGCGCTGGTGGGCCGCCTTGCCGACCCCCTCACGGTGATGCAACAAGACGGGCCATAATCAGCAATAGATCAACCCAGCCGAAACCAAAGCGGCGTACGGAGGTGCAGGTATGTCAGATCTCGAAATCGTCTGGACGAAGGTCGATGAGGCCCCCGGGCTTGCGACGTTTTCCCTGCTGCCGATCGTCGAGGCCTTCGTCGGGACAGCCGGCGTGAAGATGAAGCTTAAGGACATTTCGCTGACCGGCCGCATCATCGCCAACTTCCCCGACAAGCTGACGCCCGCGCAAAAGATCAACGACGAGCTCGCCGAACTCGGCAAACTTGCGATGCGCCCCGAGGCCAACATCATCAAGCTGCCCAACATCTCCGCGTCGATCCCGCAGCTGAAGGCCGCGATCAAGGAGCTGCAGGGCAAGGGTTACGACGTACCGAACTATCCCGACAGCGACGCGACGCCGGCGGACAAGGAAATCCGCGCCCGCTACGGCAAGGTGCTCGGCAGCGCCGTCAATCCGGTGCTGCGCGAGGGCAATTCCGACCGCCGCGCCGCCGGCGCCGTGAAGCAGTACGCGCGCAAACATCCGCACAAGATGGGCGCCTGGAGCAAGGACTCGAAGACGCGCGTGGCGACAATGTCGGGCGGCGATTTCTACGGCTCGGAAGTCGCAACCACCATTGCGGCGCCGACCAATGCCCGCATCGAACTGGCCGGCAGCGATGGCGCGACGACGGTGCTGAAGCCGAAGATTCCGCTCAAGGCCGGCGAGATCATCGACTGCTCGGTGATGAACCGCAAGGCATTGCGCACCTTCTACGCTGCGGCGATCGACGCTGCGAAGAAGGACGGCATTCTGTTCTCGCTGCACCTCAAGACGACCATGATGAAGATCTCCGATCCCATCCTGTTCGGCCATTGCGTTTCCGTGTTCTTTGCCGACGTCTTCGAGAAGCACGGCGCCACATTCACGAAGCTCGGCATCGATCCCGACAACGGCGTGGCCGACATGCTGACCCGGATCGAGACGTTGCCGGAGGCAGAGAAGGCCGCGATCAAGGCCGATATCCAGGCCACCTACGCGAAGCGGCCTGCCCTGGCCATGGTCAATTCCGACCGGGGCATCACCAATCTCCACGTGCCCAGCGACGTGATCATCGATGCCTCGATGCCGGCGATGATCCGCGAATCGGGCAAGATGTGGGGCCCTGACGGCAAGTTGCATGACGTCCTCGCCGCGATCCCCGATCGTTGCTACTCGACGCTGTTCCAGGCCACCATCGACGACTGCAAGGCGCATGGCGCCTTCGACCCCAAGACGATGGGATCGGTGCCGAACGTCGGTTTGATGGCGCAGCAGGCCGAGGAGTACGGCTCGCACGACAAGACCTTCGAGGTCGCCACGGGCGGAACGGTTCGCGTGGTTGCCGAGGACGGCACGGTCCTGATGGAACAGAAAGTCGAGACCGGTGATGTCTTCCGCATGTGCCAGGTCAAGGACGAGCCGATCCAGGACTGGGTCAAGCTCGCGGTGCGCCGCGCGCGTCTGAGCAACACCCCGGCGGTGTTCTGGCTCGACGCCAAGCGCGCCCACGACGCGCAGTTGATTGCCAAGGTCGAGAAGTACCTCAAGAACGAGGACACGAAGGGGCTCGACATCCGAATCCTGGCGCCGGTCGAGGCCATCAAGTTCTCGCTCGATCGCATTCGCAAGGGGCTCGACACCATCTCCGTCACGGGCAACGTGCTGCGCGACTACCTGACCGATCTGTTCCCGATCATGGAGCTGGGCACGTCGGCCAAGATGCTGTCGATCGTTCCGTTGCTGGCGGGCGGCGGGTTGTTCGAGACCGGCGCCGGTGGTTCGGCGCCCAAGCATGTCGAGCAGTTCCAGCACGAAGGGTACCTGCGCTGGGATTCGCTGGGCGAATTCCTGGCGCTTGGCGCTTCGCTGGAACATCTGGCGCAGAGAACCGGGAATGAGGACGTGAAGGTCCTGGCCGAGACGCTCGATGAGGCCAATGGCAAGATCCTCGAGGACAACCGTTCGCCAGCGCGAAAGGTCGGCGAACTGGATAATCGTGGCAGCCACTTCTACCTGGCGAAGTATTGGGCAGAAGCGCTCGCCCGGAGAGACAACAGCACGGGCCTGTCGGCCCGCTTCAAGCCGCTGGCGGCGGCGCTGGCAGCCAATGAGGCCAAGATCGACGCCGAGCTGATCGCCGCTCAAGGCAAGCCGGTGGATACGGGCGGCTATTATCTTCCCAATCAGAGCAAGACATCGGCAGCGATGCGGCCAAGTGCGACGTTGAACGCGGCACTCGCCGCTCTCTGACGCGGCGTTGCCAATTGGTCGTCGGGGGTGCCGATGGCTGCCGCACCGGCTGGGTCGTCTGCCGGCGTGACGCCGACGGTTCCCTGGACATAAGAGTCGTGAAGACCCTCGCAGAAGCCTGCGAGGGTCTTTCCATTTTGGCCGTCGACATGCCGATCGGGCTGATGGACGAGCCGATCCCCGGTCGCGCCTGCGAGTCCGATGCGCGGGCGCTGCTGCCGGGCAAAGCGAGCTCGGTGTTTCCGACGCCGTGCCGGCCGGCGCTGGCTTGCACCACACACTCCGCTGCCAATGCCGCCAGCCGCAAGCTGGGCAAGGGACTTAACCAGCAGACGTTCCATCTATTTCCCAAGATGCGCGAGATCGACGATCTGATGCGCGGCAGCCGCACGCTGCGACGCATCGTCTACGAGGCTCACCCCGAACTTGCCTTCGCCCGCATGAACGACGGCGAGCCTGTGCTCAGCAAGAAGCGCAAGTCGGACGGCTTCGCGGAGCGACGCAAACTTCTCGCCCGGCACGGCTTCCGATGGAAGGTCGAACCGCTGTCTGGTGCGGCGCGCGACGACGTGCTCGATGCCATGGCCGTCTGCCGCACGGCGACGCTGATCGCAGAAGGCGCAGCGACACGCCTCGGTCCGGCACGCAAGCGCGACCGCTACGGCCTGCCGATGAACATCTGGTTCTGATCTACTCCGGCTTGATGCCGGCGGCCTTCAACACCGGTACCCAGATCGGCTCCTGGATTTTCAGCCAGTCGCCGAGCTGCTGCGGCGTGCCGCCCATGGCGACGAAGCCGCGTTTCTTCAGGTCTTCCTTGCCTTCCGGCGTCGACACCGCGTCGTTCAGCGCCTTGTTCAGCTTGGCAGCGACCGCGGGCGGCGTGCCTGCCGGTGCCAGCAGCGTGTAGACGATGGTGCCGTCGACGTCGCCTGCTCCCAGTTCCTTGAAGGTCGGGATGGTCGGCGCCACCGACGAGCGCTCCAGCGACGCCATCGCGTAGGGCTTGAGCTTGCCCGCCGCGATCTGTGGCGCAACGCTGGTGATGCTCGACATGCCGAGCTTGATATGGCCACCCAGGAGATCGGTGACGAGCGGGCCGGTGCCGCGGAACGGCACATGCGTCAGCTTGAGGCCGTTCAGCATGGCGAACTGCTCAGCCGACAGATGCATCGGCGTGGTGAGCCCGGCGGTGCCGTATTGCACCGAGCCCGGCGCGGCCTTGGCGGCGGCAATGATCGCCTTGAGATCGGCCCACGGCGCGTCGGCACTGCCGACCAGCACCGATTCCTGCTTGGCGATGAAGCCGATCGGGATGAAGGCGGTCTTGGGATCGAAGCCAAGCTTGGCCACGGTGTAAGGATAGAGCGGCAGGTTGTTGGCGCTGACCACCATCCAGTGGCCGTCGGCCGGTTGCTTGGCGACGAAGTCGTGGGCAATGCTGCCGCCGCCGCCGCCCTTGTTGTCGATGACGATCGTGCCGCCCAGCGAACGTTGCATCGGTTCCTGGATGGCGCGCGCCAGCGCGTCCGTTCCGCCGCCCGGCGGGAACGGCACGACCATGTGCACAGGTTGGCTGGGAAATGTCTGGGCCCGCACGGCGGAGCCCGCCGCCGCGATCGCACCGAGCGACGCGACGAACACACGACGATGGACGCTCACTCTTTATTCCTCCCGAGGATTTCGGGAAGCCTAGCGTCCGGCAGCCGGCGGGGATAGGGCCGCGTTGGGCCTCAGACCATGCCCAGTGCGTGCTTGTAGACGTCGAGCAACGTCTCCTGCTCGGCCCGGTCGGCGGCATCCATCTGCCGCAGCGAAACGACCTTTCGCATGGTCTTGACGTCGTAGCCGACGCCCTTGGCTTCGGAATAGACGTCCTTGATGTCGCCGCCGATGGCCTTGCGCTCCTCCTCGAGCTTCTCGATCCGCTCGACGAAGCTCTTCAGGCGATCGGCCGAAATCGGTCCGGCCTTGGTCTTCTTGGAAACGGCGCTTCCGTCCGGCATGTCCTCAACTCCCAGGGGTCCAGTCAGGCGGACCATAGGAGCCGAGGCCGCGTCGGCTCAATGACGCTGTTGCGATGAATGACGGGGATAACGGGGACCGTCCGGCGAGCTTCAGCCGTGCTTGTGCTGGGCCTTGTCGAAGGCCTTCTTCTGGTCGCCCGTGGCCTCTTTCTGGTGCTTGGCCTTCCATTCGTCGTAGGGCATGCCGTAGACGATCTCGCGGGCCTTCGGGTCGGTGACCTCGATGCCTTGCTTGCCTGCTTCCTCGCGATACCAGCGCGACAGGCAATTGCGGCAGAAGCCGGCCAGATTCATCATGTCGATGTTCTGAACGTCGGTACGCTCCTGCAGATGCGCAACCAGCCGGCGGAAGGCGGCGGCTTCGAGATCGGTGCGGGTCTTGTCGTCCATGGCAATCTCCTGGGACGTTTGAGCCTTGGCTGCGGATATAAGCTCAGCCCAGCGACGCCGCAACGGCTGCCCGAATCGCGGGCGCCAGACGTTTCGCCCAGGCGCGCGCCTCGTCCGAGGTGTCGATCAGGTCCTGACGCACTTCCAGGGAACAATGCGGCAGGCCGCGCGATCTGGCATGGGCGGTGAGCGTGTACTCGTAGGAGGCACGCGCCGAGTAGGGTTTGTTGTCACCGACGACCAGCGAAGCGTCGCGCCGCAACTGGGCCAGCAGCGGCTCCGGCAGGCGCGGATCGTCGTTCCACAGCACGCCGACGTGCCAGGGTCGCTGGAAGCCGTTCATCTCGGGCGTAAAACTGTGCATCACCAGCAAGGCCACCGGCCGCCCACCCGCGGTCATCCGGTCGAGCTGTCGGTCGACCTCGTGGTGGTAAGGCCAGAAACACGCCTCGGCGCGGGCATCGATCTCGGCCTTGCCGAGGCCGCAGTTCGCCGGCACCGACGTGCCGTCGCTGACCTCGGGGATCGATCCCTCGCCACCGGGCCAGCGGTTGCAGTCGATCACCAGCCGCGAATAGCCCGACGCAACAAGCGGCGCGTCGAGCGCGGTGGAGAGTTCGATCGCGGCGTCGAGGCCACCGATGTCCCAGCCGATGTGGCGCGCGAGCTCGCTGGCGGGAATGCCGAGATCGCCCAACGCCTGCGGAACGGCTTTGCTGGCGTGATCGCAAAGCAGCAGGAGTGGCGCCCGGCCCGTTTCATTGAACACCGAATATGGCGGCGGATCGCCGGGACCCAGAAGCTGGCCGAGGAGTTGTTGCATCGCGCCCCTATAGTGTGAAGATTGCCCAAATGAAAGATGCCGACGCCCGCGCCCTGCTGCGCGACCTGTTTGATGCCGCCCTGGCCGCCGCCCGCCCCGCCACCTGCCTCGCGCCCTACATCGCCAGGCTCGCTCCGCCAAAAGGCCGGACGATCGTGATCGGCGCCGGCAAGGCAACTGCGGCGATGGCGCGCGCGGTGGAAGACCAGTGGCCGCATCCGCTCGAAGGTCTCGTTGTCACCCGTTACGGCTACGGCGAAGCCTGCAAGCGCATCGAAATCGTCGAGGCGGCGCATCCCGTGCCCGACGAGAAGGGCCGCGCCGCCGCCGGCCGCATCCTGGAAAAGGTGAAGGGCCTCTCGGCCGACGATCTCGTTCTTTGTCTCATCTCGGGCGGCGCGTCGTCGCTACTGGCCCTTCCCGCCCCCGGCCTGTCGCTGTCCGACAAGCAGGAGGTCAACCGCGCGCTGCTGAAATCGGGCGCCAATATCGTCGAGATGAACACGGTGCGTAAGCATCTCTCCGCCATCAAGGGCGGAAGGCTCGCCATCGCGGCACAGCCGGCGCGCGTCCTGTCGTGGCTGATTTCCGACGTGCCCAACGACGATCCCGGCGTGATCGGCTCCGGGCCAACCGTGGCCGACCGTACGACCTTCGCCGAGGCGCTGGCGGTGCTGGCCAAATACCGCATCGATCCGCCGGCGCCGGTGCGCGCCCATCTCGAAGCCGGCGCGGCAGGCAGGATCGAGGAGACGCCTAAGCCCGCCGATCCACGGCTCCGGCGCGTCGAGACAATCATCGTGGCCACGCCCAAGCGATCGCTCGAGGCGGCCGCGGCAGTGGCACGCTCGCGTGGCTGCGTCGTCGTGATGCTGGGCGACAATCTCGAGGGTGAGGCGCGCGAACTGGGAGCGGCGCATGCCCGTCGCGCCCTCGATCTCGTTGCGGGCGCGAAGAAGCCTACGGTGATTCTCTCCGGCGGCGAGACGACGGTGACGGTGCGCGGCAAGGGCCGCGGCGGCCGCAACGTCGAGTATCTGCTCGGTAAGGCGATCGAGGCCAATGGCGCTCCGCAGATCTGGGGCCTGGCGGCCGATACCGACGGCGTCGACGGCGCCGAGGAGATCGCCGGCGCCATCTTCACACCCGACTCGCTGGCGCGCGCTCTTGCCAAGGGGCATGACCCCAAGGCCATGCTGCACGACAACGATGGCCACAGATTCTTCGAAAGTCTCGGCGACAGCCTGATCACCGGGCCGACCCGGACCAACGTCAACGATTTCCGCGCAACGTTGATCGTGCCGAACAAATGACGACCTATACCGGCTCCTGCCACTGCGGCGGTATTGCCATCCGATTCGACTCGGAGAAGAAACCCGAGGAGATGCGGGTCGGCCGGTGCGGCTGCAGCTTCTGCCGCCGCCATGGCGCCCGAACGATGGGCGATCCGGCGGGATCGGTCGAATTCCGCTGCCGGCCAGGCGCCCTGTCCCGCTACCGCTTCGGGCTCGGGATCACTGACTACCTGCTCTGCGCCAAATGCGGCGCCTATGTTGGCGCCGTCATGCCGGATGAAGGCGGCGCGATCGGCATCGTCAATGTCAACGCGCTCGACATTCGCGACACTTTCGACCCCGCGCCCGCACTGCACCATTACGACGGTGAGGACGAGGCCCGGCGGCGCAGCCGCCGCCGAAAGTTCTGGATGAAGGCGACCGTGATCGCCTAACGTCTCCCCATGGCTGTACTCGGAGTGATTGCCGACGATTTCACCGGCGCGACCGACATCGCGGGCATGCTGGTCAAGGGCGGCATGCGCACGATCCAGACGATCGGCGTGCCACCCAAGGGGACGATTCCGGACGATGTCGATGCCGTCGTCGTGGCGCTCAAGACGCGCTCGATCCCTGCAAAAGACGCCATCGCCCAGTCTCTTGAGGCGCTGGAAGCTCTCCAGGCGGCCGGCTGTGTCCGCTTCTTCTTCAAATACTGCTCGACGTTCGATTCCACGGACGCCGGCAACATCGGCCCGGTGGGCGATGCGCTTCTCGATGCGCTCAAGTCCAAACAGGCGATCTATTGCCCCGCCTTCCCGGTCAACGGCCGCACCATCTTCTTCGGCCACCTGTTCGTGGGCGACGTGCTGCTGTCGGACTCGCACATGCGCCATCACCCGCTGACACCGATGACCGATGCCAGCCTGGTGCGCGTGCTGGCACGACAGACGAAGCACAAGGTGGGCCTGGTCGCCCTGAAAGAAGTCCAATCCGGTTCCACCGCGCTGCGCGCCGCGCTCGACAAGCTCGCGGCCGAGAAGGTGCGCCATGTCGTCGTCGATGCCGTGGCCGACACCGATCTCGGCATCATCGGTG
This sequence comes from Reyranella sp., assembly GCF_004296935.1. Lineage (GTDB taxonomy): Bacteria > Pseudomonadota > Alphaproteobacteria > Reyranellales > Reyranellaceae > Reyranella. The sequence goes on along the minus strand of NZ_SCVH01000033.1, from coordinate 13,183 downwards.
AGGCCGTGGGGGACGACGTCCTCGTCACCGGCGGTTCCGGCGTGGCGCTGGGCCTGCCCGCTGCCTATCGCCGCCGCGGATTGCTGACACACAAGCCCAATGCCGACGCGCTGCCAAAAGTCGCCGGCGCTGCGGCGGTCCTTGCCGGCTCCTGCTCGGCAGCGACGCTCGGCCAGATCGCCGCCTTCAAGGGCCCGCACCTCGCCCTCGACACCGATGCGATCTGCCGCGGCGAGCCGGTGGGTGAGAAGGCGCTCGCCTGGGCCAAGGACAAGCTCGGCAATGGCCCGATCCTGCTCTCCGCCAGCGACAAGCCGGATGCCGTGAAGGCGCTGCAGGCGAAATACGGTGTCGAAAAGTCGAGCCAGGCGATCGAGCGGACGATGGCGGCTCTGGCGCGTGGCCTGGTTGCGTCAGGCGTCGGCCGCCTGGTCGTCGCCGGCGGCGAAACCTCGGGCGCGGTCGTGGGCGCCCTCGACGTGACGGCATTGCGTATCGGGCCGGAGATCGATCCCGGCGTGCCGTGGACGGCGTCGGTCGGAAAGAAGCCGATGCTGCTGGCGCTGAAGTCCGGCAACTTCGGTGCGCCGGATTTCTTCACCAAAGCCTTCGAGCGCCTATGAGCACCAAAGAATCCAAGGCCCGAGACGATATTTGCGCGCTCGGCGCCAAGCTCGCTGCCCGCGGCCTCTGCCCCGGCACGTCGGGCAACATCAGCGTGCGCGTCGACGACGGTTGGCTGATGAGCCCGACCAATTCCTCGCTGGGTGAACTCGTGCCGGGCCAGCTCTCCAAGCTCGACCTCTCGGGCAAGCATGTGGCCGGAGATGCGCCGACCAAGGAAGCGCTGCTGCATCGATCGGTCTACGACGTCCGCCCCAAGGACGGTGCGATCGTGCACCTTCACTGCACGCACGCCGTGGCGATCTCCTGTCTCGATCCGTCGTGCCACCACAGCAAGGAAACAACGCTGCCGCCGATCACGCCCTACTTTGTGATGCGGGTCGGCAAGCTGCCGCTGGTGCCCTACTTCAAACCAGGCGATCCCAAGCTCGCCGATGCGATCCGCGACTACGCCAAAGGCCACCGCGCAGTGCTGCTCGCCAACCACGGCCCTGTGGTCGCCGGCACCTCCCTGTCGGCTGCCTCCGCCTCGATCGAGGAGCTGGAGGAGACCGCCAAGCTTCACCTGCTGCTGCAGAGTCTCAAGGTGCGCACCCTGTCGGATGCACAGGTGCGCGACGTCGAAGAAGCCTTTCCTTCCTGATCGGACAAGACAAATGCCCAAGCTCGCCGCCAATCTGTCGTGGATCTACCAGGAAGTGCCGTTCCTGCAGCGCTTCGGCGCGGCTGCGGCGCATGGCTTCAAGGCGGTGGAAATCCTGTTCCCCTACGAGGCGCCGGCGGCCGATATCGCGGCCGAACTCAAGAAGCACAAGCTCACACAGGCATTGTTCAACCTGCCGCCGGGCGACTGGAGCAAGGGCGAGCGCGGTCTTGCCGCCCTGCCCGGCCGCGAGGCGGAGTTTGCCGCGGCCCTCGAGAAGGCGCTCGATTACGCCAAGGTGCTGGAATGCCGGACGCTGCACGTCATGTCGGGCATGATCGCGCCCGGCGCCGATACCAAGACCATGCATCGCACGTTCATTTCAAATCTCAAGAAGGTCTGCGACCGCACTGCCAGGAGCGGGCTCACCATCGTGATGGAGCCGATCAACCACCGCGACATTCCCGGCTACTTCACCAACACCACAGACCAGGTGAAGCAGATCATCGAGGAAGTGGGCGCGCCGCATCTAAAACTGCAGCTCGATCTCTATCATATGCAAGTGACCGAAGGTGACCTGCAGAAGCGGATGGAGCGGCTGTTCCCGATCACCGCCCATGTCCAGATCGCCGGCAACCCGGATCGCAACGAACCCGACATCGGCGAGGCCAACCATCTCTACCTGCTCGATGTGCTCGACCGGCTGGGCTACCAGGGCTACGTCGGCCTCGAATACAAACCCAAGACCACGACCGGCGCCGGCCTCGGCTGGGCCGCCAAATACGGCATCAAGGCCTGAATCCCATGGCAGACAAGAACACGCCGGTCGTCGCCTTCGTCGGCCTGGGCTCGATGGGCCTCGGCATGGCGAAGAACCTTCTCAAGCACGGCCACAAGGTGATCGGCGTCGATCCGAGCGCTACCGCGCGCGAGGCCTTCACCGCCGCGGGCGGCACGGCCGCCGCCACGCCGGCTGAAGCCGCCAAGGTGGCGGACGTGGTGGTCGTTGCCGTCGTGAACGCGCAGCAGGTCGAGACGGTGCTCTTTGACGACGGCGGCGCCGTGGCGGCACTGCGCAAGGGCGGCCTGGTCATGCAATGCGCCACCGTACCCCCCGCCTTCGCGCGCGCGTTGGGCGAGCGCCTGGCCAAGAGCGGCCACGAACTGCTCGATGCGCCGATGTCGGGTGGGCGTGCGCGCGCCGAGAGTGGCGAACTCACCTTCATGGCGTCGGGCGCGCCGCAGGCATTTGCGACGGCCGAGTCCATCCTGTCGGCGACTTCGGCGAAAGTGTTTCGCCTCGGCGACGCCGCCGGCATCGGCTCGCTGGTGAAGACGGTGAACCAGCTTCTGGCCGGCGTTCATATCGCCACCGCGGCCGAGGCCATGGCGCTCGCCGCCAAGGCCGGCGCCGACACCCGCGCCGTCTACGAGGTGATCTCGGCCAGCGCCGGCAATTCCTGGATGTTCGGCAACCGCGTGCCGCACATGCTCGACGACGATTTCTCGCCGCTGTCGGCGGTCGAGATCTTCGTCAAGGACCTGGGCCTGGTGCTGAACACCGGCCACGAACATCGCCTGCCGCTGCCCATGGCCGCCGCCGCGCATCAGCTTTTCCTCGCAGCGGCCGGCGCCGGCTGGGGCCGGCTGGATGACGCCGCCGTGGTAAAGGTCTACGAGCAGGCGGGTGACTTCAAAGTGTCGTCACCCAAGAAGTAGACTGGATCCGATGCGTCGTCAGCGTTTCACCAAGATCGTCGCCACCCTGGGGCCCGCCAGCTCGACGCCCGAGCGCCTGCGCGAGCTGTTCGAGGCCGGCGCCGATGTCTTCCGCCTCAACTTCAGCCACGGCGTGCCGGACGATCACCGCAAGCGGGTCGCGCAGCTGCGCGCCCTGGAGAAGAAATACAATCACCCGATCGCCATCCTGATGGACCTGCAGGGACCCAAGCTTCGGCTGGGCGTGATCGGCAAGCAGCCGATGGAACTGAAGAAGGGTCAGAAGCTGCGCTTCGACATGGACCCCAAGCCGGCCACCGCCAAGCGTGTGCCGCTGCTCCATCCGGAGATCTTCAAGGCCGCCAAGGCGGACGGGCTGCTGCTGATCGACGACGGCAAGGTGCGGCTCCGGATCGTCGCGCACGACAAGGACACGATCGACGCCGTGGTCGAGGTGGCGGGCCAGATCAGCGACCGCAAGGGCGTGAACCTGCCCAACCTCGTGCTGCCGATGTCGCCGATGACGCCGAAGGACCGCAAGGACCTCGATTTCGGCCTGTCGCTCGGCGTCGACTGGGTGGCGCTCTCCTTCGTGCAGCATGCGCACGACATCGCCGAGCTGAAGAAGCTGGTTGCGGGCCGCGCCGCGGTCATGGCCAAGCTCGAGAAGCCAGCCGCCATCGACCACCTCGACGAGATCATCGAGCAGAGCGACGGCATCATGGTGGCGCGCGGCGATCTCGGCGTGGAGATGCCGCCCGAGGCGGTGCCGCCGCTGCAGAAGCGGATCCTCGCTGCCTGCCGCGTGGCCGGCAAGCCCGCCATCGTGGCGACACAGATGCTCGACTCGATGGTGCATTCGCCGACGCCGACTCGCGCCGAGGCCTCCGACGTGGCCACCGCCGTCTACGACGGCACCGATGCGGTGATGCTCTCGGCTGAATCGGCGTCGGGCGACTATCCGATCGAGGCGGTCACCATCATGGACCGCATCATCCGGGCCGCCGAAGGCGATCCGCTCTACCGCCGCCTGATGGATGCGAGCCGCCACGAGCCGGAAGCCACCACCGCCGATGCGATCAGCGCCGCCGCGCGGCAGTGCGCCCATACGCTGTCGGCCGCCGCCATCGTCACTTATACGAACACCGGCTCGACCACGCTCCGCGCCGCCCGCGAGCGGCCCGACGTCCGCATCCTCTGCCTGACGCCCAATCCCGACACGGCCCGGCGCATGGCGCTCACCTGGGGTGTCCATCCGGTTCACGCAGAAGACGCGCACAATTTCGCCGACATGGTGCAACGCGCCGTCAGCGTGGCCCGCAAGGAAGAGCTGGCCAAGGAAGGCGAGCGCCTCGTGATCACCGCCGGCGTGCCGTTCGGCACACCCGGGGCGACCAACATCCTGCGCATCGCTTACGTCTGACCAGATCTGGGGATGGCCGGGGCCCTGCCGCCGTATCCTCTCGTGAAGCCCCCCACGAGAGGTGCCATGCCCCGCCGCGCTTTTGCCTCAATCGACGCCCTACTTGCCATCGCCTGTACCGTGATCTTTGCCGGCGGCGTGCTCGCCCAGTCCGGCGACCGCGACCAGGGCGCGCCGCCGCGCCGCGAACCACCCTATGAGAAGATCGCGACTGACCTCGGCATTCCCGCCGACCGTGTGCGCGACGCCTTCCGCAAGGTCGGACCGCCTGCCCGCAGCGAGCAGCCGCCCACGGAGCAGCAGCGCGCAAGCCACGCCCAGGCGCTTGCGACAGCCATGAACGTGCCCGTCGACAAGCTCAAGCCGGTGCTCGAGAAGTATCGCCCCGAACCGCCGGCACAGCGCGGCGCCAGCACCGAGAAGCGCTCTTGAACGGGATCGCCAAGAAGCCGAAGGCCATCGCGCGCGACCGCCGCCGGCTCTCGCTCACCTGGATCGATTTCCTGGTCATTGCCGCGACGGTCCTGACCTTCGCCGCGGTCTTCAGCGCGACCCTGGGGCGCGGCTAACCCCCCGCCTGCTACCGGGGCCGCCTGTCGATCACGCGCCGCGCCTTGCCCATCGAGCGCTCGATCGCGCCCGGAGAAGCAACCTCGACCGCGGCCGAGAGCCCACACATGCCTTTCAGGCGCCGCCCCAGTTCCGCCGACGAACGGCCCGCCGCCGCGCCGTCCAGCACAACCCGCGCCTCGACCCGCACCAGCAGATCGTCGAGCGCACCGGTGCGCGTGAGCTCGATCACATAGTGGCCGCTCAGCGCCGGGTCGCGCAGGATCTGCTCCTCGACCTGGCTCGGGAACAGGTTGACGCCGCGCACGATCAGCATGTCGTCGCTGCGGCCGGTGATCTTGGCCATGCGCCGCATGACGCTGGCCGATCCCGGCATCAGCCGCGTGAGGTCGCGCGTGCGGTAGCGGATGACCGGCATCGCCTCCTTGGTGAGCGTCGTAAACACCAGCTCGCCCGGCGCGCCGTCGGGCACCGGTGCGCCGGTCTCGGGATCCACGATCTCGGGATAGAAATGATCCTCCCAGATCGTGGGCCCATCCTTGGTCTCGACGAACTCGCAGGCGACGCCGGGGCCCATCACTTCGCTCAAGCCATAGAGGTCGACGGCATCGATGCCCAGCCGCCGCTCGATCTCGGCCCGCATGCCCTCGGTCCAGGGCTCGGCGCCGAACAGGCCGACGCGCATCGCCGTCGTGCGCGGGTCGATGCCCTGGCGCTCGAACTCGTCGGCGACCGCCAGCATGTAGGACGGCGTCATCAGCACGACACGGGCGCCGAATTCGGAGATCAACTGGACCTGGCGCTCGCCGAAGCCGCCCGACATCGGCACCACCGTGCAGCCCAGCCGCTCCGCGCCGTAGTGCGCGCCGAGGCCTCCGGTGAACAGGCCATAGCCGAAGGCATTGTGGATGATGTCGCCCGGCCGCGCGCCGCCGGCATGGAGCGAGCGCGCCATCAGGTCGGACCAGGTGTCGATGTCGCGCGCCGAGTAGCCCACCACCGTCGGCCGCCCCGTCGTGCCGCTGGAGGCATGCAGGCGCACGCACCGCTCGCGCGGGATCGCCAGCATGCCGAAGGGATAGGCGTCGCGCAGGTCCTCCTTGGAGGTGAAGGGAAAGCGCGCGAGATCGTCGAGACTCCGGAAGTCGTCGGGATGGACCCCCACCGCCACGCACTTGGCGCGATACGGCGCCTGCCCGTCGTAGGCCCGGTGCAACGTCTCGCGCAGGCGTTTGACCTGCAGCGCCCGGAGTTCGTCGAGCGAGACATTCACTTCAGGAAAAAGCTTTGCCGTCATTGTTTGAATCCAAAGCGTCGATAGGCATAGCCGAGACCGATGAGGGCCGCACCGAGGCCCAGGAACGAGAACACGCGCAGCAGTCCCTGGAGGCCGGCCATGTCGATCAGGAACACCTTGGCGACCACGATGCAGACCAGCACCATGCCGGCATGCCGGAACGCCGCGGTGTGGCGCAGGAAGCCCAGCGCCAGCAGGGCTGTGCCAAACAGCAGCCAGACGATCGAATAGGCGTAGAGCTCGAGGCCGTAGGCGGCGAAGCCATCGCGCTCGAAGCCGGGATCGAACAGGTGCCGGACTTCCAGCGAGACATAGACGAAGGCCAGGACCGAGGCCGCGGCCTCGATGAACAGGTCGATGCCTCGGTTGGGTTCGACGTCGATCCAGCGCCGCGCCAGTGCCGCCATCGCCGCCGGCACCGCATAGGCCAGGAACAGGCCGTTTGCGAGCGGCAAACGCCCGACATTGGCCGGCTCGAAGACCGGATTGGCGATCAGCACCTGCACCCCCAGCGCGGTCGCCACGGCGAGCCCGCCGCTCAGCCGCCACGCCCACAGCGCCACCGGATCCTGCCGACGCCGCGCCATCCACAGCGCCGCCAGCGCGAAGGCGCCCCAGATCGCGACATAGAACGAGCGCTCCATGAAGCCCGCGGCGGGTGTCGCCATCGCGCCCGGCTGAAAGAGGCTGCGCACTTCCAGGGTCACCAGCACGAAGGCGAGCAGCGCGATCGTGGCTTCGACCGCGCGCACCAGCCGCACGTCGCCGGTCGGGCGCAGGAACCGCAGGCTGACAACGAGGGCCGCGATCGAGATGCCATAGCCCCACAGGATCCAGTTCAGGACCGGCGTGACGCCGAGCGGATATTTCAGCACTTCGGGGTTCAGCACAAAGCGCACGACGACGACGGCCAGCAGCGGCCAGCAGAGGAGACGCATGGCTCGCAGGTCGAGCCGGGCTGCGATCGCCGCCACGGCCGCGAGTTCGATGGCGTAGGCCACCGTGATCCACTCGCGGCTGAATTCCATCGGGATGGCGGCGGCGATGAAGAAAGTGACGCCAGCCGCCAGGTAGCCCAGCGCCTCGGTGGCGCCGGTCATGCTGTCCCGCCAGCGGGCAAGCCGCTCGGCGCCGACCAGGAACGGCGCCGCGAGGCCGACGCTGATCAGGCCCCACGGCACGCCCGTCACCGTGCTGCGCAGCACGTACCAGCACAGCAGGAAGTGCGTGAAGGCTGCCGCGACCGAAAGGGCCGCCCAGAATCCCGGCCGTCCGGCATTCCACAGCAGCGAGAAGGCCGCCGCCGCGTAGAAGCCGCCGAACAGGATGGTGAGCCAGGCGAAGCGGTCCGCGTCCCAGCCGGCGCCGGCACCGCGCGTGGCGCCCCACCACAGCGCGAGGGCGAGCAGCGACAGGCCCGGTCCCAGCGCCGCCGCGTACTGGAAGCGTGGCGTCCAGCGCCCCAGCGCGAAGGCCCCGGCGCCATGGAGCGCCAAGGCCAGCCAGCCAGCCTTCTGCTCGCCGTTGTCGTCGACCACGAGACACACCAGCAGCACGCCAGTGCCGGCAAGCGCCGTCCAGACCAGCGCCACGACGTCGTTCGGCGGATTCTCGCTCTCCTCCATCCGCCGCCACGTCGCCCACACGAAAAGACCGGCCACCGCCACGAGAAAGAGGCCGACCCAGTGCAGTTCGTCAGCGTCACGCGACGCCAGCATCCAGACCACCGTCCAGAGCGCCGAACCCGCGAGGACACCCCAGCCGAGCGGCCACCAGCCCCTTATGCGGATGACGCCTAGAGTGCCGGCGGCGATCGCCAGCAGGTAGCCGAACAGGACCGGCGTGTTGGGCGTCTCGCTGCCGATGATCGCGGGACTGGCGAAGCCGCCGACGAAGGCGAGGCCGGCCACGAAGATGCCATGGCGCAGCGACACGCCGATGGCGAAGGCCGTCAGCGCCGCGGCGCCGCCGCCGGCCGCGACCTTGGAAATCATGCCGTAGAGCGCGACGGCCGAGAACAATGAGCCGTAGAGAGCAGCGATACCGGCGGCGGCCAGCGCCTGCGCCACCCAGTCGTCGCGGCTTTTCATCTTTTCAGCGCCGCCGACCAGCGCAAAACCGAACAGCGCCGCCAGGATCACCCGCACTTCGGGCGAGAGGTAGCCTTCCTCGATCGAGTAACGCACCAGGAAGATCGCCGCGAGCGCCAGGGTGATGGCGCCCACCCACACGAACGCGCGCGCGCCCAGGCGCTGCTCCCAGCCGCCGTGGACCGGCTCGACGACCAGAGGGGGCGGCAACACAGGTTCCGGGGCAGGCGCTTCAACCTCCGCAACAGGTTCAACGGGTAGCGGCGGCGGCTCGATGACGGGCTCAGCGACTGACGGCGCGACGAAGGGCGGCGGCAGCGCCTCGCCCCCCTGGAGATCACCCGGAAGACCCTGCCGGCGCAGCAGCGCCACCTCGGCCACGAGGCGCTCGTTCGCCTCGCGCAGCCGCGAGGTGCGGACCAGCGCCACGATGGCCACGATCGGCGTGCCCAACGCCCAGGCCACGGCCAGAAGACCGAGAAGGATTTCTTCCACGGAAGTCCCGGTCTCCGCCGTTCCCTGCCCTACTCCGCCGCGACGCGGGCGGGCTGGCGGACGAAGGCGGCGCGGTTGTCGCGGGCGACGAGGCCGCGCTTCACCACCAGGCGGTGGTTCTCCTTGCGGGAGGCGCGCTTGATGTCGCTGAGCGCATCGCCGTCGCACAGCACGAAGTCCGCGCTGTTGCCCTCCCTGATGCGGCCCTGGTCGCTGAGGCGCATCAGGTCGGCCGCACTCGCCGTCGCAAAGAACAGCGAATCGCGGACCGAGATGCCGATGTCGCACATGTACTCGAGCTCGCGCGCATTCTCGCCGTGGCGGTTGTGCGGCGTGCCCGCATCGGTGCCCATCGCGATGCGGCCGCCGGCCTTGTAATACATCTGGGTCGCCTCGATGTGGCGGTCGAACACACGGCGGGCCTTGTCGATCACATAGTCGGGGATCGAGCGGTCGCCGTCGTCATGGCCCTTCAGGATGTTCTTCACGGCAGCGAGCGTCGGCACCAGCCAGACGCCGCGGGCCTTCATCTCGGCGCAGCACTCCTCGTCCATGAAGATGCCGTGCTCGATCGAGTCGATGCCGCCGCGCACGGCATTGAGGATACCGAGCGCACCCTGGGCGTGGCTGGCGCAGCATTTGTGGAAGCGATGGGCCTCGCTGATGCCGGCCTTCATCTCCTCGGCAGAATAATGCGCGTCCTCGGGATTGACGCCCGGCGTCATCACGCCGCCCGTCGCCATGATCTTCACCAGGTCGGAGCCGGCATGGACCTGCTCGCGCACCGCCTTCACGACCTCGTCGATGCCGTCGGCGACGCGGCCGGTGCGGTTGCCGTGGCCGCCGGTCATGCAGATCATGCGGCCGGCGCAGCGCATGGTCGGGCCCAGGAACTTGCCGGCGTTGAAGGCGTCGCGCAGGGCGAACTCGATGTAATCCTTGCCGCCGCAGTCGCGCACGGCGGTGATGCCGCCTTCGAGCGTCTGGCGCATGTACTCCATGCCGCGCACCGCGATCTGGGCGGCGCTGAGGCGATCCTGCGCCGCCCCGGGATTGCCCTCGGCGCCGGACAGCGAATGGACATGGCAGTCGATGATGCCCGGGATCAGCGTGCCGCCGGAGGCATCGACCCGCTCGCCGGCAAAGCCCACGAACTCGGCCGCAGGCGCCACGCGCTTGACCTTGCCGGCCTCTTCCAGGACCGCCTGCCCGTCGTGGACTCTCTCCCCGTCGAACAGACGCCCGCCGACATACAAGGTGGCCATGATCCAAAACTCCCGAAACTGAAAGGCTGTTGCACTCTGCCTATGTGCCCTGTGGGCAACAAGGACCCGCGGCCGCCCGCGTCCCATTAGTCATTCTCGTGGGCCCAAATCCCGTATCCTGGCCCAAATCGCAGGACAAATATCAGGCTTCGAAACCGCCTGAAATCCCGCAATTCCTCGTCTATTCGCGCCCAAAGGGGCCCACCTGAACGCATGGTGTGTTGGGCCCGAAGTTGTGCCCGGAGCTCGGGGTGGGCCTCGGTTTGCTCATTCGATCGGCCGTCCTGGGCAGTCGGGGCCAGTGCGTCGGTTGGCCGACGTCGTTGAGGACGCCTCCGGGACGGACGATCGCCCGAAAAGGGGGGCGGATCGGCGGAGGCGCCGGCTCATGATTCTGTCTAATCCACGGGTCAGGACCCGCGGCGGCGACCTGGCGCTGGTTGCGCATGCCCGTGGACGGCCACGGGAGGTCTTTGCCGGAACGAAAAAGGCCGACGCAAGAAGCGCCAGCCTATAGAAAAATCATGCCATAACCTGCTGAACTTGTCGAATCAGGAACGACTCTCAATCGACCAGCGGCATCACCTCCGCGGCGAAGCGTTGCAGGCGCCCGATACTGTCGGCGGTGCTCTGGCCCCGGAAATCGAAGATCAGCTCGTGCACGCCGATGGCGCCAAACGACCGGATGTCGCCGGCGATGTCCTGGGCGGTGCCGGAGAAGCTGCGGCGCGTTCCGTCGCGATCGGGAATGCCGGTGTCGTAGAGCGGCGCCTTGTAGGAGATGGTGAGGGCGGCGAAATCGCGCCCCTCCGCTTCCGTCAGCCGCTTCAGCGTCTCCAGATGCAGCACCATTTCCTGCGGCGGCAGCGGCGAGGCGGCGATGGCGCCGACCGGGTGCCAGCCATCGCCGTGCCGCGCGGTCCGGCGGAGGGCGGCGCGCGAGTGGCCGCCGACCCAGAGGGGCGGATGCGGCTTCTGCAGCGGAAAGGGTTCGCAGCGAATGTCGGTGTATTTGTAGAACTGGCCGGCGAAGCTGGCGGGCGAGCGGGTCCAGAGATGCTTGAAGATCGCGATCCACTCGTCGGTCACGGCGCCGCGCTTGTCGAAATCGGGACTGTCCAGCGCCTCGAATTCCTCCTTCAGCCAGCCGACGCCGACGCCCAGCGTGACCCTGCCGCCCGACAGGACATCGAGCGACGCCACCATCTTCGCCGTCAGCACCGGGTTGCGATAGGGCAGCACCAGCACCGAGGTGACGAGGCGCAATTTCTCCGTCGCACCGGCCACCACGCCCAGGATGGAAAAGGTTTCCAGCGCATCGCCGCCGCCGGGATGCTTGCGGTCGACGGTGTAGGGATAGGCGGACTGGCTTTCCACCGGGAAGACGACGTGGTCGGCGATCATGGCGGAGTGCAGCCCGAGCCGCTCGCCTTCGCGCGCCAGCGCGAGGACACCGTCGCGCGTGGCGGTGGGACCGCGGGTGGGGAGATAGAAGCCGTAGCGCATCGGGCGGGCGTTCTAAGCCATCTAGGCGGGGTTCATTCGATCACGTCGTCGGCGCGTGCGAGCAACGACGGCGGGATCGTCAGGCCGAGCATCTTGGCGGTTTTCTGGTTGATGACCAATTCCAGCTTGGAGGGGCGCTCGACCGGCAGGTCCCCCGCCTTCGCGCCCTTCAGAATCTTGTCCACGAGCTTGGCTGCTTGGCGGGCGACGCTGGCGTCACTCGCCCCATAGCTCGCCAACGCATCGGCCGTGCGTGCCGTATGAGAATGGAAGAATGTCGGAAGATGCCTGGCGTTGGCCGTGCGAATGATCTCCGCCGAAAGGCCGGTCGTCACGCCGCCGGGAATCGAGAGCAGTGCATCGACGTCGCCGAGCGACGCGAGGCCCTGCGAGACATCGGCTTCGCTCCTTGTTTCCCGTTCGACCAGCGTCATCTCCAGCGTCGGTGCGGTGACGCGCGCAACCGCCAGATTCTGCCTCGATGACACATCCCTCGGATCGTAGAGGACCAGCACGTTCCGGACGCGCGGCGCGAGTTCCTTCAGGAATTCAAGGCGCTTGGCGGACAGCTCAGGGAACTCGAAGGTCATTGCGGTGGTATCCCCGCCGGGACGGGCCAGACTGGCCACGAGACCGGCGGCGACCGGGTCGCCGGGCGTAATGAAGACGATCGGAATCGCAGAGGACGCTTGCCGTGCGGCCCGTGCCAGCTCCGAGCCGATTACAAACAGCAAGACGACACCCCGCCGTACCGCCTCCTCGACCTGCGCGCGTGCGCCGGAGAGGTCGCCTCTCGCCACCTTGAGCTGGAGGAGATCGAGGGCCGCTCCCGTATAGCCCTGCTCGCGCAGGCCGGCCTGTAGCCCGCCGGCGAGGTCTGAAAATCTCGGCTCCTCATCCGGCCCCAGGATGGCGATCCGCTTCGCGCCATCCTGTGCGCGCACCGCGGTGGCGGCGGCGCCGAGCCCGGCGACAGCACCGCTGAGAATGATCGTGAAGTCCCGACGCCTCATGGCGACTCCGCCAGTGCTCACGTCTTATCGACCTGACGGTCGACGATCCGCTGCCCACACCCCAGCGGATCGGCCGGCACACCGCCGCCCAGCGCCTTCAGCCGCTCGATCTCGCCATCGAGGCCGACGATGTGCGGGTTCCACTTGCGCGCCAGCTCGAAGGCGGCGACCGCGCGGGCGTTCTCGCCCATCTCGGCGCGGATCATGCCGAGGCCGGAGTAGGCCCCAAAGTGGCGCGGCTCGCGCTTCACCGTTTCGCAGATGTCGGCGAGCGAGGCCGGGAAGTTGCCCATCAGCCAATGGGCCGTGGCGCGCTTGTTCCAGGCCTCGGAAAGTTCGGGCGCGATCTCGATCAGCCAGGTGTAGGTCTCGACCGAGGCCCTGAACTCGCGCTGCTGCATCTCGGCCATCCCCCGCAGCATCATTTCGCGCTGCTTCGGGTCGGGAAGCATCGTCCACTGCTCCCAGATCGCGGCCTCCAGAGTCTGGATGGCGACCGGATCGGTGGCGGTCTGCAATTTGGCAAAGAGTGTGAGAT